>JAZSAT010000020.1:0-14130 GCA_045602025.1 Eubacteriales bacterium
CGATCCGACTTAAATAATTTCATTCCCCCTTGACATATACGGGATTATTTTGTACAATCTCACTATAAGGGCGGAAAGCCCAACAGAGCGCATTTGTTATAAATGCGACAATCAAAATTTTAGGAGGATATGACATGAAGAAAATTCTTGCTAATCCCATTGCATTTTTTGTGTTAATTGTGTTGATAGTGACTATATGCGTAGTATCTATACCTTTTATCAATCGCACTATAAAAGAATCAAATACAAAGAGTATTGCTGAAGGTTACCTTTGCTGTGTGTGCGGGAAGGAAGCTACAAATTCAGCGGGGACAAGTAAATTCTATTGTGCTGATTGTTATGATAAAGAATACGGAGATCTTCCGGTATATCGCAATCCGTTATATAAGTAGAAATAGCGGATGCTTTTGATAAATTTCGGCTTTTCAATAAAGTTTTTAAATGTATTTTTATTGTGAAAGTTTCTTTTCTGTGGTATGATGTTTGTCATACCACAGATTTTTTGTTTTTTATGGTAAAAAAGCATAAGAGGAAATTATGAAAAATTTTGATTATTATTTATTCGATGTAGACGGAACGCTCATTGATTCTATGCCTTCCTACGCAGAATCCATGATGAAGATTTTAGATGACTTCGGCATCTCCTACGGAGAGGATCTGATCGATATCATTACCCCTCTTGGAACGGTAGGCACGGTAAAATATTTTGTGGAAGAATTAAAGGTTCCTTGCACCATGGAAGAGGTGTTTGAACTGATGAAAAAATATTTGCTTGAGGAATATTTTTATCATATCCCCGCAAAGCGCGGTGTTGTGGAAACTCTTTTTAGATTAAAAGAAATGGGGAAGAGAATGTGCGTTCTCACCGCAAGCCCCCATATTTCTCTGGATCCATGCCTGAAAAGGCTCGGTATATTCGATCTGTTTGAAAATGTTTGGTCTTGCGATGATTTAAATCTTACCAAAAAAGATCCCGAGATCTATCGCACCGTGGCAGAGAAAATGGGAACAGAGCCGAAAAACATCCTCTTTTTTGACGATAATCTGCACGCACTGGAAGGGGCGAAGAAAGCAGGGCTTACCCTTTGTGGCGTAAAGGATGATGCCTCCGCAGAGCAAAAGGAAGAAATCTGTCGGATTTCGGATTTTTATATCGAGGATTTTTTTCAAATACTTGACAATTGATTTTTCAGTGATATAATAAAGTGTAGAGATAAAGAGTATAGCAAAAGAATGGGTCTATGGCATTCTTTTGCTATTTTTTTCAGAAAGGAGAATTTGGTTTGGATCAAAGCATTTTGGATTCTTTGGAAAGTTCTCCTGTTATTGCTGCTGTGAAGGACGAAAAGTTTTCCCTGGCACTAAAATCTCCCGTGGAGATCATCTTTTTGTTCGGCAGTAAGATCCTTAGCGTAAAGGATCGGATCGACGCCGCCCACGAAAGCGGTAAGCGTATTTTCATCCATATGGACCTTGCAGAGGGAATTGCCCGCGACCGTGCGGGAGTGGAATTTCTTCATAAGCAAGGGGTAGACGGTATTATCAGTACAAAGCCATCCCTTCTTCGTATTGCAAAGGATTTAGGTCTTGTGACGGTACAGCGATTTTTTGTCTACGATTCTCAGGGGATCTCCGGCATTGCGGAAATGCTTGGTACCTCTTCCCCCGATATTATTGAGATCCTTCCCGGTGTCATCGGTAAGATCATCGACCGCTTTGCGGAGTCGGTATCCGTTCCCTTGATCGCAGGCGGGTTGATCGAAACCAAGGCCGAGGTCACCTGTGCGTTGCAAAAGGGTGCGATTGCCGTTTCAACCGGTAGGGAAGAGCTTTGGTACTTATAAAAAAATAAATATTCCGACAAGAGAAATGAGAGGAAAGGATTTTTGGCGGTGAAATATCCGTCCGGTCCTTTCTTTTATTTTTTTATTTAGAAAAGGAGAAATTATGAAAGATGTAATTGTGATCGGCGCCGGTGTGATCGGCGGTCTTGTTGCAAGAGAACTTTCCCGGTACAAACTTTCCGTTTGTCTTCTGGAAAAGGAAAATGATGTTGCAGCAGGCGCATCCAAGGCAAACAGCGGTATCATCCACGGTGGATATGACCCCGAACCCGGTACCCTGAAAGCTAAAATGAATATGGCAGGCGTGCCTCTTCTTTACGAAGCTGCGGACGAACTCAATGTTTCCTATATCCGCAACGGTTCTATGATCTGTGCCTTCGGTGAAAAGGAAGACGAGACTGTAAAGGCTCTTTACGAAAGAGGCATCACAAACGGCGTGGAGAAAATGGAGATCCTCTCCGGTGACGAAGCAAGAAAACTCGAGCCGAACCTTTCCGATGCGATTACTTCTGTTCTTCGCGTACCTACCGCAGGTATCATCTGTCCTTACGGTATGACCCTTGCGGCAGTCGGTAACGCAATGGATAACGGTGTGGAACTGAAATGCAATTTTCAGGTTTCCGCCATTGAAAAGAAGGACGGTGTTTTCACCGTTACCTCTCAAAACGGAGAAAAGCTTTCTGCAAAATATCTTGTAAACTGCGCAGGTGCTTATTCCGACAAGATCGCCGAAATGGCAGGGGATAAGTTCTTTGAGATCATTCCCCGTGCAGGCGAGTACCATCTTTTGGATAAAAATGTAGGCGGCCTGGTTTCCCATACCATCTTCCAGGTTCCTTCTGAAGAGGGCAAGGGCATTCTCGTTTCTCCTACCGCTCACGGAAACCTTCTTGTAGGTCCTACTGCTATTAAGGTAGAAACTCCCGCCAATGTAGAAACCACCACTGAGGGACTTGCTCTTGCAGAGCGTCTCGGTAAAAAGAGCGTTCCTTGTCTTAATATCGGCGCTCGCATTACCTCCTTCTCCGGTGTTCGTTCCTCTGTAAAGAGCGGCGACTTTATTATTGAGGAAAGCAAAAAGGTTCCCGGCTTGATCCACCTGGGTGCTATTGATTCTCCCGGTCTTACTTCTTCCGTTGCCATTGCAAAAGAGGCCATTAAGCTTCTGGGTGCGGCAGGTCTTCCCTTGGAAGAAAACCCCGATTTCTGCGGCAAGAGAGAAGATCCCAGGGCCTTTGCAAAAATGAGCGCAGAAGAAAAGAATGCATTTATTCAGAAAAATCCTGCTTACGGCAGAATCGTTTGCCGCTGTGAGGGTATCAGCGAGGGCGAAATTCGTTTTGCACTTCGTCAGAATCCTCCCGCAAGTGATGTGGACGGCGTAAAGCGTCGCACCAGAAGCGGTATGGGCAGATGCCAGGGCGGTTTCTGTCTCCCCGTGGTTATGAAACTGATTTCCGAGGAAAGAGGCATTCCTATGGAAGAGGTTACCAAAAACGGCAAGAACAGCAAATTCCTTGAAGGAAAGCTGTAAGGAGGAATTATGACAGAGCATGATATTGTTGTAATCGGCGGCGGTCCTGCCGGTATGGCAGATGCAGTAGCAGCTTATGACGCAGGCTGTAAGGATGTTGTCATTTTGAACCGTGATCCTCAGCTTGGCGGTATTTTGATGCAGTGTATCCACGCAGGCTTCGGCCTTCACAAAATGGGCAGAGAAATGACCGGCCCCGAATATGCTGCCGTTTATGAAGAAATGGTCAAGGAAAGAAATATCAAGGTTTATTCCGAAACTATGGTTCTTTCTCTTACCCCCGATAAGGTCGTAACCTTCCAGGGCAGAAGCGGCTACCAGTCCATTAAGGCAAAGAGTGTGATCCTTGCCATGGGTTGCCGTGAGAGAAGTCGCGGTGCCATTGGTATCCCCGGTGACCGCCCTGCAGGCGTATACAGCGCAGGCTGTGCACAGAGATTGATGAACATCGAAGGTTTTGCCGTCGGTAAAAGAGCAGTGATTCTGGGCTCCGGTGATATCGGTCTGATCATGGCACGCCGTATGACCCTTGAAGGGGCAAAGGTAGAAGCCGTTTGCGAACTGATGTCCTATTCCGGCGGTCTTACCCGTAATATCGTTCAGTGTCTGGAGGACTTCGGTATTCCCCTTTACCTTTCCACGACCGTTACCAAGATCCACGGCAGAGAAAGACTGGAAGGCGTTACCGTAGCTCAGGTAGGCGCAGATCGCAAGATCGTGGAGGGAAGTGAGAGATTTATCCCCTGTGATACCCTTCTTCTTTCCGTCGGTCTGATCCCCGAAAACGAAGTTACCCTTTCTGCAGGCATTCAGATGGACCGTGTGACCGGCGGTGCTTTGGTTGACGAAAACCGTCAGACCTCTATCCCCGGTGTATTCTCTTGCGGTAATGTGCTTCAGGTACATGACCTGGTTGACTTTGTATCCGACGAAGGCGAGATCGCAGGTGCCGCTGCTGCAAAGTTTGCCAAGGGCGAAGAAGGCACAGGAAAGCTTTCCGATGTAAAGGTCGGAAACGGCGTTCGGTATGTGCTTCCTCAGCGTATCCATACGGAAAAAGCACAGAAGATCGATCTGTATTTCCGCGTCACTGCGCCTTTCGGTAAAGTGAAGATCACTGCAAAGTGCGGCGATGAGATTCTGGCAACTGCGGTAAAACCCCGTGTTGCTCCCGGTGAAATGGAAAAAATTACCTTGTCCGAAAAGCTCTTCCCCTTAAGCGGTGAGGAGATTACGGTCAGTCTGGAGGAAGTGAAATGAAAAATTTGATCTGCATCATTTGCCCCAGGGGCTGTGGACTTACGGTAGAAGAAAAAGACGGCAAGCTTTCCGTTTCCGGAAATCTCTGCCCCAGAGGTGAAAAATACGCCATTGAGGAGTGCACCCATCCTACCCGTACCGTGACCTCCTTCATTCGTGTTGGAAACCGTGAAAACACCATGGTTAGTGTAAAGACCTCTGCACCCATCCCCAAGGAAAAAATGTTTGAAGCAATGAAATTGATCCGCGCTGCAAAAGCGGAAGCACCCGTTGCCATCGGTGATGTTCTGCTTGCCGATGTATTTGGTGCTGATATTATTGCTACAAAGAATATTATGTAAAGATAAAAGCAGGAGTTTTCCTGCTTTTATTTCTTTTCTTTCATCGTATAATAAATAAAAAAAGAGGTGTGAGATGAAAAAAAGAATTCTTGATTATTTTCTGATCCTTTCCGGATCCTTTATCCTTGCTTTTGCCATCAATTTCTTTTTGGTCCCCTTAAAGATCTCTACAGGTGGCATCAGTGGTATCGGAATGGTTTTATACCATCTTTTTAAGATCCCCCTCTCTTTGACGACCCTTATTTTCAATGTACTTCTTTTCTTTTTCGGTTTTCGTACCCTTCCCAAAGAAGCAATTCCAAAAAGCATAGCCGGTATTTTGTTCTTGTCCCTTTTTTTGGAATTGACCAAGGGCTTTTCCTTTGGGGAAGGGGATATGATCATTTCTTCTGTGTTCGGCGGAATCCTTTGCGGTGTGGGTGTGGGGCTTGTAGTCTTTTGTGACGGTTCCACCGGCGGCTCGGATTTTGCCGCGTTGATCCTTCATAAAATTTTTCCTCATATCGGTATTGCTTTATATATATTGGTGATCGATGCTGCGGTGATCGTGCTTTCCGGTGTTGTGTTCCGCAATTGGTCGGTAATGTTCTATTCGGTGATCTCACTTTATATCAGCAGTAAGGTAACGGACTTTCTTCTTGTTCGCGGTGATTTTGCAAAATCGGTTACTGTGGTTTCCCCTCATTCGGGTGAGATCGCAGAAGAGATTATGAATAAATTGGAGCGAGGTGTCACAGGCTTTTTCAGCCGCGGCTATTATACCAAGACCGACGGGATGACCATTGTTTGTGTGGTTCGAAACCGCGAGGTTCCCACGCTTCTTTCCATTATTAAGGAAAAAGATCCTTCGGCCTTTACTATCATCTCAGATGTTCGCTCCGTTCACGGAGAAGGCTTTGGAGAATATGGACAGTAAAGAGCCTCTTTTGTTGAAAAGTGTAAAAATATATGTCCTTTTTTGAAACTTTATCAAAGAAAGGCATTCTTTCTTGCAAATTTGTTAGGGAAAGATTATAATAAATCTGTATTTGTAAATCAGTATTAAAGGTGAATTTTATGGAAAAAGAAAATATTCGCAATATTGCAATCATCGCTCATGTTGACCACGGTAAGACTACCCTTGTAGATGCAATGCTGAAGCAGACCGGCACCTTCCGTGTAAACGAGCAGGTGGAAGAGAGAGTCATGGACTCTAACGACCTGGAAAAAGAAAGAGGAATTACCATCCTTGCCAAAAACACCTCTCTGTTTTATGAAGGTGTGAAGGTGAATATCGTGGATACCCCCGGCCACGCAGACTTCGGCGGAGAGGTAGAGAGAAGTCTTTCCATGGTTGACGGTGTTATCCTTCTTGTGGATGCTTACGAGGGCTGTATGCCTCAGACCCGTACTGTTTTGAAAAAAGCCCTTTCTCTGGGTCTTACTCCCGTCATCGTAGTAAACAAGATTGACCGTCCAATGGCAAGACCGAAGGAGGTCACCGATGAAATGTACGACCTTCTTATCGATCTCGATGCCACCGAGGAGCAGTTGGACCTTCCCGTGATCTATGCTTCCGGCAGAGACGGTTGGGCAACCACAGACTACAATGTAAAGACTGATGATCTGAAGTGTCTTTTCGATATCATCATCGGTGATATTCCTCATCCTCGGGTAGACGAGGATGCACCCTTCCAGATGATGGTATCCAATATTGACTTTAATGAATATACGGGCCGCATGGCAGTGGGTAAGATCCTTCGCGGCAGCATCCACGAAAAGAGTCCCGTTTCCATCGTTCGCCGCGACGGCAAGGTGCAAAAGAGCAAGATCGTAGGCATTTATACCTTCGATAAACTGAAAAAGACTGCCACCACCTTCGCGGAAGCAGGGGATATTGTTTGCCTTACCGGTATCGCAGATATTGAGATCGGCGACACTATTTGCGATATCGATCATCCCGAGGGGCTTGATTTTGTAGAGATCGAGGATCCGGTTCTTTCTATGTTCTTTTCTGTTTCCACCTCTCCCTTTGCAGGTCAGGACGGAACTTATGTAACAAGCCGTCATATTCGTGAAAGACTCTATCGAGAACTTGAGTCTAACATTTCCCTTCGTGTGGAGGATACGGATACTACGGATACTTTGAAGGTTTCCGGCAGAGGCGAGCTTCACCTTTCTGTTCTCATTGAAAATATGCGCCGTCAGGGCTATGAATTTCAGGTATCCCGTCCTACGGTTATTACCAAAGAGATCGACGGTGTCCTTTGTGAGCCTTATGAAAAGCTTTACATTGACTGTCCCGATGAGTTTTCCGGAACGGTCATCGATCTGATCAGCCGCAGAAAGGGTGAGCTTTTGCAGATGGCACCCACTGCCGCAGGCTTTTCCAGACTGGAGTTTTCCATTACCAGCCGCGGTATGATCGGTTGCCGTGCAGAGCTTCTCACCGCTGCAAAGGGAAATGCAGTGGTTAATACGGAGCTTGACGGTTACTATCCCGTAAAAGCCGGTCTTTTTGCTCGCTCAAGAGGATCGCTTGTGGCTTGGGAGGACGGTGTTTCCACCTCCTACGGTATGTATAACGCTCAGGATCGCGGCACGATGTTTATCGGTGTTCAGACCCCTGTTTATGAGGGAATGATCGTAGGCGAAGCGTCTGATTCCAAGGATCTTGTTGTTAATGTTTGCAAGAAAAAGCACCTGACGGCCATTCGTTCCACCGGTGCAGACGAAGCTCTTCGCATTACCCCTCCCAGACAGATGAGCCTTGAAAAATGTATGGAATTTATTGCCGATGATGAATTGCTCGAGGTTACCCCAAAGGCTCTTCGATTGAGAAAGAAGGTGCTCAATACAGAGCAGAGAGCAAAACTGAAAGCAAAAGAGAAATTAAACGCATAATTTTTTCAGGAGATTTTCAATGAATATTGCTCATTTAAAATATGCGGTTGAGGTAGAAAGGACCCGTTCCATTACGGGTGCGGCGGTCAATCTGTTTATGAGTCAGCCTAACCTCTCCCGTGCGATCAAGGAATTGGAAGAAAATCTTGGCTTTGCCATTTTTAAGAGAACCTCAAAAGGGATCGTCACCACTACCCAGGGAGAGGAATTCCTCTTCCGTGCAAAAAACATCCTTCGTCAGATCGACGATATGGAGGAGCTTTACAAGAAGTCAAAGCCCGAACAGCAGCACTTCAACATTTCCACCCCCCGCGCATGTTATATCACCCGCGCGTTTACCCGCCTTGTGAATGGGATGGATCGGGACAGAGAGATGGATTTTAATTATAAAGAGACCAACTCCTTCCGTGCCATTAACAACATTCTTCAGAGCAACTATAACCTTGGCATCATTCGTTACCAAACGGCTTTTGAGTCCTATTTTCTGAAAATGATGGAAGAAAAAGATTTGAAAAGCAAAGAGATTTGGGAGTTTGAATATGTTGCCTTGATGGATGCCTCTCATCCTCTTGCAAAAAAAGAGCATTTAACCAAAGAGGATTTTAAAAACTGTATTGAGATCGTCCACGGCGATCCTTATGTGCCTTCTCTTCAGATCGCTTATGTAAAAAAGGCAGAGTTTTCTGACCTGACGGATAAGAAGATCTATATCTATGAGAGGGGAACACAGTACGATCTGCTGGGAGATGTTCCTAACACCTTTATGTGGGTGTCTCCTTTGCCTGAAGAGGTTCTAAAGCGTCACAATGTTGTGCAGAAACGCTGCAAGGGCCTTAGCCATCGGTATAAGGATGTTTTGATCTATCGCAGCGGATATCGTCTGTCACCCATTGACCGGAGGTTTATAGAGGAAATCGAAAAAGCAAAAAACGAAGCCTCTTTGGCACTGGAAAAATAAAATTTTGATCCACAGGCGCAAGTTTAATTTTCCTGTGTGAGAAGAAAAATTGATCATATAAAAAAAGATCGGCGAAAGCCGATCTTTTTTATATTTTTATTATACTTCTACGCCGTTTTTCGCAAGAAGCTCTCTTGCGGAAACCACAGAGTCAATGCCTTCCTTGTTTTTGATGGGGGCAAATTCTCTCTCTCTTTCTACCTCAAAGGAAAGGCAGGAGAGCATATCTCTTACTGTGTCGGTGGCAAGATATTCGAATTTATAACCGTTTACCTCTTCCGGTTTAATAAGATTTCCCTTTTCATCAATGTAAGGAATTTTCTTTTCTACAATGTGAAGAGGCATTTTTCCGTCAACGATTTCATACATTCTCTTCAGACTGAAGAGGTAGTTTAAAATAACACCGAAGCGATATTTCAACTTTCCGTTTTCATCTTTTTCTGCAGCCAATTCATCTCCCATTTCGTAGTATTCCACTACAGAGGGGAGGTTGTCCTTCAGGCAAAGTGCGCCTACCTTCTCACCGGGTGCATTTTTGGAAACTACCTTTGCGCCGCAGTTACAGCCGGAAAGAATGGTCGCACCGATGAAAACAGGATCGCAAATTCTCTGGAGAACATTGTCCATACTGAATACATTTACCCATTCAACGCCCATTTCGGTCAGGTTCTTATCAAGTCCTGCCTTCATCAAGGATTTGAACCAACCGCCGTTTCCGTTGGGAGAGAGGGAGAGCTTTCCTTTGCCTTCCAGATAGATTTTGCCGTTAAAGTCACAGCTGGGAGCCATATCCTGACGGAAGAAGAGGATCTTTTCTTCGGGATAGCCGAAATACTCCTTTTCTTTCAGAAATCTGCGGGTTTCCACATCGTTCTTATCGGATGTCATGATTACAAGAGGGAAAAAGCAACCTGCTTTTTTACAAACATCAAGCATATTATTGATCTGTGCTTGGAAAATATAGAAATCACGGGTTATACCTAAATTATAACTGCCCTTAGGGCCGTCAAATCCAAGGCGGGTTCCTTGTCCGCCTCCTAAGAGAAGAGCTGCAACTTTCCCTTTGCGGATTGCTTCCAGACCTACTTTTTCAAACTCTTCCTTTCTCTCCCTGATCTCGTGGATCTCGAGAGCTCCAAGAGGGGAGAGGGAACCGCCGTTATCATCGGTCTGCTTGTTCTGATCTTTATTTTTCAAAGCATCGAGGAGAGAAAAATCAGCTTCATTGATCTGGTTTTCAAGATTCTTCTTTTCCTCAGCTGTAAGTTCGTTATAAAAGCGAAGAAGGTGCTCCTGACCGTACTCCTTCAAATGTTCAAAATTACTCATAAGTGCTCCTTTCAGTTGGATTTAAATTATTTTACCACGACAAAGCTGGGATTGTCAATTAAACCAAATAACATTTTGAAAAATATCAAAAAAATACTTGATTTTTTTTAAGAGCTGTGTTATGATATAAATGAACTATGTAGAAGTGTGTTTAATTGTATTTTATTTAAGAGGTGATATATGTTGAAGAAGTATGAATCCCCTGATCTTTTTGTAATAAATTTTCAGACTGCTGACTCTTTCTGTGCCAGCGATTACATTGGCGGCTCTGTAGAGACTCCTATAATTCCTCTCGGCACTCTGCCTGAAGTAAACCTCTATTAAGAAGAGAAAAGTAAAACGCTTTGCAATTTTGCAAAGCGTTTTTTTATTCATTCTGTTTTTTTTGCCGGTGTCTCGTTTTCAGGGTGAGTTGTTCTGGAAGGAGTGGAAAGAATCGGCGGAAATTCAATGATCTCATCCGGATCGTAATCAAAGGTGTTCTGAGGTCCTCTTGTAATGGTGACCTTTGTATGGAAGGAGGAAATGTCGGGAGGCGTGTTTTCTTCTGAACCGAATTTCCCGTTCACCTTGGAAAGAAGATGCCAGCCGGTGCCCTTTGAATAGCAAAGAGCGTAGCCTTCGGAAAAGTTTGAAATATAGTCGAAGGCGCAGGGGAGAACGATGTCCCCCTTGTTATTGATCAATCCTTTTTTTCCGTTTTCATCTGCAACAACCGCTAACCCCTCCATAAAGGGGGAAGCTTTTGTAAAATCGGGTGTGCCGATCCAGGCACCGCTTGCAGTAAGATAACCGTATTTTTCACCGTCTGTTACCACAAGAATTCCTTCGCACAGGGAAAGCGCGCTGTAGCCTTTGGGCAATGAAACCTCTTGACCTCTCGGGTTAATGATGGTTTCTTTTTTTGTAACCAGCTTTCCTTCCTCATCAAATTGTGCGATCGTAACGCGAAGAATGCCGCCGTCAAAAGCGAAAAATCCAAGCCTTTCCACTCCCTCTTTATCGGGAAGGACGAGGAAAAGATCGGTAAAGACTTCTTCTCCGCGGTAATCCCTGACGGTGATCTTGCCTGTTTCATCAGCCATAACAGCATAGCCCTCTGAGTAAGGGAAGGCAGTTGTATAGGAAATAGGCACCTCAAAGGTCTTTTTCCTTCTGCCGTCTTTATATTCGCCCTTGTATCCGAAAAGGCCGTTTTCCCACAAAAGCTCGGTGCCGCCGTCAGCTTTGTTATAAGAGGCAGGCAGGAGCATCTTGATTTCGGGAGCATCCTTTTTTGGATCAAAAGAGATCTCCTGAAAGCTTTCGGTTGCAGGATCAAATTTATAATACTTTCCCGTTTCTTTTTCAATCAATACTGCTTCGCCCAAAGAGGTGCGGTAAAAGCTTGGCTCGAACTTCTCGCCACCCGGGATCTCTTTCATATCCGCGGCTCGGAACAGTGTAGTTGTTCCATTGTATTCTTTTACGACAAAGCCAAGGGATGTAAAGTATTCACCGTCGGAAAGCTTTTCTTTTGTAAGAGTCATCGTTTCGGAATCAAAGGGGAGTGCAGTCACGATCTCGGATGCATTTTCTAAAAAAGAGGCATTGTATACAGAATCGATGGCAGCTTTTGCAAAGCTGTCCCAATTTACATAGGTCTCCTCCTTGGTAACAGGTTCATTTGTTTCGGTATTCACTTCAGGATCCCGTCGGTCTTTGCGCACCAAAAAGGGAAGATCAATGATGCCGATTTCCCAAAGGATCAAAATACCGCACAAAGAAATAACAAGCGTGCCTGCGAGCACACGGGTCAAATTTGTGCGGAATTTCTTTTTTGAAAAAAGATTTTTTTTCATACATTCCGTCCAATATCAATTCTTTTCATTAGTATAACACGGAGATGCCGAAAAGAAAAGGTTTTTTTCAAAAAAGCTCCTGAAACTCCTTCTTGCTTTTTTGCCAGAATTCAAGCAGCTTAAAGCGGTATATATATCTCTTTTTCCCGGTTACGGTAGAGATGTTTTTTTCTTCCATTCCGGCTTTTGCCAGGGCATCTTCCGTTTCCACGGCAGAGTTGATGCAAATAGGCGGGAAGAGTACACACCACCAGTTCTGCCCCTTTGCTTCGCCGATCATAACGCGAAGTGAAAGATATTTTCCCGCAGGCAGGGAAAAATCCTCGTACTGTCTTGTAGGATAGTATTCATGGCTTAAGGTGGCGGAGACCTTGTCCTTGGATCCTGCATTTTTTAATGTGTCTTCTGCAAGCGAGATGATCTGAGGAAGGAGATTTTCTATCTCTTTTTCCGCTTCTTCCCGCGTTGTATTTTCCGAAAGATTTTCTTTTGCAAAATTTAAAATGCGATCGCGCACCAAAAGCTTTTTTTCCTGGTCCGATTCTTCGTCGGAATTTGCAAGTACATGGATCCGAATGACCGAGCTGTAGAGATTATCCGCCTTGTTTAGCGGCAGAAAAAGAAGAAGGGTAAGAAGAGACAATGAGAAAAAAATAAGAGCAAAAAGTTTGTTTTTTTTCATAATTTATGTATCCTTTCATAAAAAAAGCTTCGCATTTTCTGCGAAGCTATTTTGCTCTTATTATTTTGTTTTAATCAGGTTAAGGTGCAAAAATAAGCATTTTCACCGTGAGCGATCAGTTTATCGGTACATTCTCTTGCTGCGTTTTCTTTTTGGAACAGGGCAAATACCGCACTTCCCGAGCCTGTCATCATTGCCGCATCTGCTCCGAGAGAAAGAAGCTTTTCCTTCACCTCTCCGACCTTTGGCAGCAGCGTCATTGCGGGAAGCTCCAAATCATTTTTCATCATGGTGAAAAAGTCTTTTGCCGATCCGTTTTCCATTATTTCGATCTCCCTTTGAGAAAGAGAAGGGGAGAACGCGTGATTTCCCTCGTCAAATCTTTTATATACCGACGGGGTGGAAAGACCCTCCTTAGGCTTTACCACCACACAGAAAAGACTCTTTTTTATCGGGAAGGAAAGAGGCGTGATCTCCTCTCCCACCCCACGGCAAAGGCAAGTGCCCCCTGTGAGAAAGAAGGGAACATCCGCTCCGATTTTTTCCGCAACGGAAGAAAGGTCAATGCTTGAAGGATAAAGGGCGGATACTGCTTTTAAAACGGCTGCAGCGTCGGAAGAGCCGCCTCCCATTCCCGCGCCGTCGGGAATGCATTTGATAAGGTCGATCTTAACACCGCCCTGAATACCCGCTTTTTCAAAATAGGCCTTTGCCGCTTTATGGCAAAGGTTTTTTTCGTCCAAAGGGATTCCTTTTTTGGAACAGGAGATGGTAATGCCAACGGGAATTTTTTCTACACTAACCGTATCGGCAAGGGAAAGGGTCTGCATCACGCTTTCCAAAAGGTGATAGCCGTCATCCCGAAGGCCGGTCAAGGAAAGTGTCAGATTGATTTTTGCAGGCGCAGAGAGCGTGATTTTCATATCAATTCCTCAGATGAATTTTAAAAAGAAATGGCTGTGGGTTTCTACGGCCTTCTTGGGGCAAAGCTCCTGGCAACACCAGCAGCGGATACAGTTTTTCTTTTGAATACGCGCTTTTTTGTTTCGTATCACAATGGTCTTTTGCGGGCAAAGTCTGGCGCATTCTCCGCAGCCAACACATTTTTCCGAGATGATTCTGGGACGGGGAGCGAGAAAATGGGCGAGCCTTCCGCCGAAAAGATCGGGCAGATCTCTTAAAACACTTTTTTTCTGGCTGTCGGGCAGTTCAAAGGGAGTGGGAAGATTTTCTTCCATATTGTCACCTGTTAGGGTGATCTCTCCGTCGAAAATTCCTTCCTTTTTTGCCCGTTCCAAAATGGGGGAAAGAGAAGAAGAGATGCCCATAAAACGGCACATAGCTTCATCAACGGCAAAAGGATCTGTACCGCCTAAAATACCGCCGCCGAATTTGGGAACGCCGCCTGTGGGACCGTCTTTTTCCATACCCCAAATGCCGTCTAAAATATTTAGGGTG
>JAZSAT010000021.1:0-48768 GCA_045602025.1 Eubacteriales bacterium
TCCTTTTCTTCAAATCTGCTCCACGGATCTAATTCTACAATCAGTCCTGCATAATAATAGATTTCTTCCCACTTCTTCAGTATTTCCTGTTTCATTTTTATCTCCTGTTATACAAATCTGATGTTATGCTTTCGTCCAACGCCGCAGCCCTTGCCTCTCCAATTGAACTGGGTTTCCAGCAGAAGCAACGGGATACACCCTTCGAAACTACAAGCACAATTATATCAGAGAATACTCTATAAGTAAAGATGCTGCATTCTAATCCTCCAATGTATTCCCTTCAGTTTAGTACCTATTCAGAGTAGTATATAATGATTATGCCCCAAAACAGAAAAGGAAGATATAATCATGTTTGTAAAACACTCATCCGAAACGAAGGCCAAAGCAATTGCCATGCGAAGGGAAGGAAAAACTATCTCAACAATTAGCAAGGAATTACGTGTTGCGGAAAGCACATTATATCATTGGCTCAAAGCCTACGAAAGCCTGAGAATCTAACCTTCCATAGTGATCAAGGTAGCCAGTACACCTCCAAGGCATTCACTTAAAGAGTGTAATGCAAAACAATCTCTATCCGCACCGGGACGCCCTTTAGACAACGCAGTTGCAGAAGCATTCTTCTCCGCCTTCAAAAAAGAAGAGGCGTATCGGAAAGACTATACATCCGAACGCCATTTCATAGAAAGTGTCACAAAATATATCGATTTCTATAATAACATTCGTCCTCACAAGACGAATCATTATAGAACGCCTGCGGAAATAGAAAATGAGCTATCAGATAGCTTGCAAGGGGAAGTTGAATAACCCCTTCCTTTTTTCACTTTTCGCTCGCAATTTTTGAACTTTGTTATTTGGAGATAATCAAGGTCATTTCCGCAAAATGCTTACAGCGCAAGGCTTTCTGTAAAACAACAACTCCGTTTCTTCGAACATGAAGTTCAAAGAAACGGAGT
Source organism: Eubacteriales bacterium (assembly GCA_045602025.1). Lineage (GTDB taxonomy): Bacteria > Bacillota > Clostridia > Oscillospirales > SIG627 > RGIG5579. Next base: position 954 of record JAZSAT010000021.1, read on the forward strand.
TGCATCATATGGGTGTACTCCCCGAAAATGAACCCTAGTTAAAAACCTTGATTTTAGGCGAATTTCTATCGCCTTTTCTTACTGTAAATATTATAGCATGAAAATATGTAGTTTTCAAGGCATACGACCTAAATAACACGAGGAACAGATTTTAATGTTTCCATGCACAATCAATGCAAAAGCCATTACCACCGTCTTCTTCTAACCCAAAATATCCACCGCAATCAGGACACATATTATACTGATCCATAGAGTTTCGTTCTCCCCAAAACACCATATCATCCCAGTGATTTTTCGCCTTCTCACGCGGATTAACTCTTCTCGGCAAAAGAGGATACCAAGCATCTAAGATATCGCCTTTATTAGTATTATTCCCCCACCACAACACTAATGGGCAAGTATTTGAGATATTCATTTCAAACGCACAAAACGATCCTAGGCCAAGCGACAGAAACGAATTGTAGCCTAGAGGATATATACCCTTTCTTTCTGATACGCTTTCTAGTATCTTAATTCCTTGAAGCAAGAATTCTTTTTCAACAACTGCACGATTCTCTACCGTAGTAAAGATTCCTGCATCGTTTGCCCAATTAGCTTTTCTAAACAAATAGTTCTTAGCTGCATCACTAATTCCCGTAAGCAATCCTATATATGCACGAACATCATCGTCCGCTTTTAAGGAAGGCATAGGCCACAAACAATCATGGCGAGTGCACCAACTCTCCGTTCCATCTCCGCTCCACTCAGAAGACTTAACATCAAAGAGCGTTTTCCAAGAATGCATTAACAAAGTGATACCACGTTGATTGGCCTGTTCTGAAACTATCTTTTTGGTATATAAGAATGCCGACTCACACGCTACTATATAAAACACTTCCAAAGTTGAGTTCTTTGGCAAGTAACAAATTATCTCTTCAAGGTCCTTCCTTGCACGGCTTCCGGTATATAGTCCATCATCGAAATAAACATAGTGATTTATGTCTTCATCGATCTCTGTTTTAATTGATATTCCATACCGATCACACATTCTTTCTGCCAGACGAGAAATGATTGCACGCTGACTATTCCCATCTTTTTGCACGCTTAAAAAAGATACCGAATTACATACCGAATGAATAGTCGAATAATGATACTTTTTCTGAAGATAGTTGGGGATCCGATCAACCTTCTCATCTACGTACTCATTAGAGAAATACCACTCCTGAAACACGTGTAAAGTTTCCTGAAGAATTACATCTTGGCTTTCTGGTGAAAACTGAGATAGCCACTTGCGTATATGATCGACATCTGGCGTAAAGTCTAATTCCCCTTTTCTATAATCTTTAATTATATTTGCAAGATGAACCAAATTATTTTCTCTATTCATGGCCAATACACTCTTTTCTGTAGAAAACTGTCCTCAATGTTTAATTTATTGTACCACAATTCTCACTTCATTTCAATCAGAAGAACACACCGAGAAAAACTGCGCATATTATCCCCGAGTGTTCTAAAAACAAAGCTTTTCGCCACCATCTAAACAATATTGCCTTGCATATCACCTCTGTTTCTCCGATTGAAAATCGGTTTCCAGTAGAAACAACGGCGCATATTCTTAAGAGTTTCCGATTAGGCCCTTCCTAAACCCAATCAAAAATCGCTCCTTCAGAATTGCAAAGACAATTTAGAACTCCTCCTTCGTTCTCTTTCAAATGTTACGTCTGTATTATTATCGGGCATATTTCATTTGGCAAGTAAAAAACGCTCTTTTTTAGAAATATTTTTATTTGCACAACTTATATCCTATCCGTTTCCTTGATTAGATTGGTTTCTTCCCTAAAATCCAACTAAAAATTATTCGGAACCAAAAGTATACCCAAGCCACTCCTTTTTTCTCTCGTTCAAATGTTACGTGCGCATTATTACAGGTGACAAGTGATTTGGCAAGTAAATAATAGAATGATTTTTCTTTTTGCATTTTACCGGTTAATATCCATTGCTTTTTAACAAAAAATCATACAATATACTACAGTACTTTACGTTATAAGGCGATTATGGTATAATATTTATAAGTTAAACAATTTGAAAACGAGGTTTTATTTATGCTAGAGATAACAGACCGCTACTATTCAATGCTGGAAATATGTAAGTATCTTGGTATCAGTCGCGACACAGCACTACGATGGATTTCAACAAAGAACATGCCTGCGCACAAGATCGGCAAGAACTGGAAGTTTAAGGTTTCTGAAATTGACGAGTGGGTAAACAGTGGAAAAGCAGAAGAATGAGGTTATTAATATGGCAAAGAAAAAGAAACAAAAAGCAAGCAAGAAACCACCTGTTGCTAAAGTCAACATTCAGGAACTTCAAGAATCAAGAGATGGTGGACAAATTGCATTGAGGGGTTACTCCTATCAGTTCCTTTATTCATGTAATTTAATTTTATCCTCTGGCTCTGACACAATTTTTACCCTCGAAGGAATCGAAGATATCGATACCATTAAATGCAGCGATGGAAATAAAACAATTACACATATCCAACTCAAATTTTCCACCAAACGACAAGATGCTAGCTTTATGGATAGCGTATTGAAAAACTATCTTGAGGCGTATCTAGTCGATAAGGAAAGGCATTTCAAATTGGTATATGACTTCTCTGTCGCAACCGGAAATTTAAGTAAACTATTTACGGGAAATCTTGATAAAAGCTCAAAAGAATTTTGGAAGACTAAGGTTGATAACATAAGGAAAGAAACATCCTTGTGGAATTGGCGCAATTTCGATTTTGAGGATTTTATCCAACGTTTATCTTTTGAAAATGTCAAAAAGGATTCTCTCGAGAAAAGCATTGAAGATTCCTTGATAAAGAATTTTGAAATTAATACTGATAATATTTCTTTATTCGCTAATGGTATCAAATTATTATGTTTTGACAAAATGGAGAGCCGTGGTGAACTTTCGTATCAAGAAATAACGCAATGTATCGAAGCAATAAAATTTGATATAAGTAAAGGCCCTCAAAATCCGGCTCACGCGTGGATCCAAAGGCTTCAATTCTCTAAATCTGATGGATATTCTTCTGATTACTATGAAGGTAAGAAAGCTACCCCTTCTGACATTGCGAACAATTTACCTGTCATCCGACCGATTGTCGAAAAGGAAATTGTCGACTCCATCAACGAGAACACAATCACCATTATCAAAACATCTAGCGGCCAAGGTAAAACCACACTTGCACTAAGGGCAATATCATTATTAACCAAAGAATACACGCCCTATCAAATTACAAGATGTAATAACGATGCAGAGTTAGGACATATTGTTGAGTATTTTCGTATGCGCACGCGAACAGGTGAAAAGCCACTGATTTTGCTTGATAATCTAGATGCCCATTTAAGCGAGTGGAATTTGTTGACTCAACTTATGCAGACAAGTGTTGCATACCACTATAAGTTCCTGATTACCTCTCGCGAAAATGACTGGTACAATTATGGCGGGGATATAAGTAATCTTCATCATTTGAACATCATCAAACCTACCCTAAGTGAAAAAGAAGCGGAAAGCATATATAATACACTTAAGAAAGCCGAAAAGCTCCATGCTGATATTACGGATTGGAAAAAGGCTTGGTCCAAAATTGCAGATCGCCAACTTCTTATTGAGTATGTATATCTTTTGACCCATGGCGAAATGATTGCTGAACGAATATCTGCGCAAATGAAGGAAATCGGTAACGCATCGGCAGGCGGAACAAAATTTGAAATTCTAAGAAAAGTTTGTTTTGCTGATGTTTGCGGCATTAAGCTTGAAACTAAGGCTTTAATTCGAGGTTTATCAGCTAACCCCGACACAGATATTGGTGAAGTCCTGAAAAGCCTATCGGATGAATTCCTAGTACATATTAGTTCAGAGGGCGATTATATCGAGGGGTTACATCCTGTACGTTCCCAACATATTGTTAACCGTTTACATGAATATATTGCTCTTGACGAAACAGCTCTTGCCATTGCAAAGATTGCTTCTGTTTCTGATATTTCCGTATTGTTTTCGCATTATCCTGAGTTCGATTTTAACAAGGATAGTTTTTATGCAAACGTAGTAAATATGTGGTTATCCGAACCGGACTTTACCCGCCTCGTCCATGCAATCCGCGGTGCTTTTTCGGGAAGCGTAATGCAGTATTTCAAAACAAACAAAGCTTTGTTTGATGATGCATATAAACATGGCGGATTACTTCTTGTAGCAACAGAACTTTGCCCCTTTACAAAGTTCGAAGGTTTAGAACATGAAGTAAACACGCTTGAAAAAATGGCCGAAATGATGCCGGATAATCCCAACATCCAGCACATGGTTGATCTACGTGATTCAATCCCAAAATTCAGAACTTCAAAAACCGACATCTATTGCTTGAGCTCTGCACTATACTCACAGTTAAAAGAGATTGATTTTACACATATATCAGATATAGAATCGTATGCGGTTATTGTGGATTGGCTTTACAATATTGATCCTTCAATGAATTTAACGCCCAAAATTTCTTTGAGTGACCTATGGGCTAAAGCCGAAAACCACTCTTTAAAAACTGTGTCATCGTTAATGTATTCAGCGTTTTGCGGTAATAAAGATGAATACAGCACGTTTGTAACAGCCAATCTTCAGAGAATCATTGGCTATCTAAAACGTAAAACCAACTCTCATAAGCTTCAAGTAAGTGACGATAATAAAGAAATAAAGGTCGAATATTTACTCAGGGCAAGCGATATTACAAAAGGTAATAATGAAAGTGTTTCAAGGCTGACAGATATATGCCGTACACTTCCCATCTTTGAAACATATTGTTCAGATGCAATCAAGCCTCAAATCGATTTATTGGCATCCTACCAAATCCCCAATGATGCGCACAAGGAAATGCCCAAAAGGAACTTAATCATAACTTTCCATCAAGAATTTAATGGCCTGTGGCTAAGAACCATAGAAAGCAATTATGAGTTTGATACGGTAAATGCATGGATTGATCATTGGATCGATGTTCGCAAATGTGCCTGTGATTTACTAGCTGCAAGCTCCACGTGTTTGCACAAATTATTGGGTAACAGGAAACTTGGTGATGCCGGTAATGCGTTTGACACCTTGCATAATCGCTATAACAGTATGATGGTTGCGCATTTGTCGTACCCAAGAGAGCATCGTCCGTTTGAAGAGAAACCTGAAATACCAAAATTATTTACCAACGCAAAAAGGGGTTACTTTGATGGTATACAAAACTTCGCCAACCAATTAGTTAGTTTTATCAAAAAAGAAGAACAGACAAAGCGCTTAGCTATTTACAACCTAAAAACGTCATTAGCAGCACTACCTAATGTACAAAAATTCTTTGATGATATTTCATTGGATGGCGAGCACCTCAGTAAGCATATAGAACTATGTGCTATTGAAGAAAAAATCATCCTTGAGACCTATATGTGCTGTGAATACTATTTATATCATTCACCTGATACTAATTACAACAAATATCAGGTCAAAGCTTGGTTCTCATCATCCAGAAAGGCTGAGATAGACGAAGTTAATAGTACAATGACAGATTTGACGAGCACATACGATGCTGTTCTACCCAAAAACTCATATCGGGACAATACATTTCTGTGCTACCCAATATTATTAAAGAATTTTGATCCGACAAGCGAGGAGATGATCAACTCTTTCCTGATCACCTCTATCTCCTTTGCAAAATCGCCTTATGATTATTTGCTTTTATTATTGGAAAATGACGCTGGTGAAGTTATTCCCAATGCAATTAAATTCCCCAAAAAGGCATTTCAGTATATTTACGATGCTCTCAATTTAGGTGTAGAGGAAGAAATGGATCCTTTGGCTACCCCATATCCCATTGAGGTAACCCCAAAAATGTTAGAGTGCTTTGATGACGAGTATGTACTGCAGGAACAACAACCAACAAATGCCTGGCTTAGTCGCATAGCAGATATCGGCCAAGAATTATGGATGTACTCAAAAAATCGTGAATTGCTTATCGAGGATGAGGATAAACAATATCTATTAGATAACCTCAGCGCAATAAAGGTACAACTCGGTATAATAATCGAGGAAATCAAATCAAGTATAAAAAACGAAGTGTTGTTGTCAATAACGGAACTTTGTGCAAATGTCTATGCCGGCGAAACCTTTGGTGACAAAGAATACAACGAGATGATAGGTAGTATTCAGTCAGTAAGCATCTGATTTACGGTATTTCCACAAACAATAAAAGGCGAGCACCTAGGTAGTCTCCTTAGGGCTCGTCTTTTATATTTGTCTCTTAGTCTTATAATTTAAGTTGTTTCAACATAAAATGACGTATTCTGCTGTAATAGGCCCATGCTATAATTTCTATTAGTAGGGGCTGATAACATGAACAAAAAATACTCTGATAAACAAATACATGACATCCTTAAAAGATTTGACAATGGTGAATCTGTTGCTAGCATTGTCGCATCCACCAGTATCCCCCGCAGTACAATCTATGCATGGATCAAGTCATCGAAAGAAAAGGACAGCAAGCAGGAAATATCCTTGCGTAACTACCGGACTCTTGAAGCCAAAGTAAAGCGGTTAGAAGGGATTATCGAAATCCTGCAAAAGGCAGATTGTAGAATCAGTGATCCTCTTAAGGACAGGTTGAACGCATTGGAAAAACTGTACGGACAATACAGTGTTTATATGCTCTGCGAAGCGCTAAAGGTTCCGAGGGGCACTTTTTACAACCACATTCTACGCAACAAACGGGATAATACTTGGTATTCAAAACAGCGTGAAATACACAGAGTAAGAATTCAGGAAATCTACGACGAACACAATCAAATTTTCGGAGCAGCCAAAATTGCAGCCATTATGAAAAGCGAAGGTTATAAAATATCCGCTGATACCGTTCGGGAACTTATGCGAGATATGGGCCTCACCAGCATCAGGCAGGATTCAAAAGAAATATATGATAAAGAAAAACGCCGTCATAAGAATTATCTAAATCAGCAATTTACAACTACCAGGCCAAATGAAGTATGGGTCAGCGATGTCACCTGTTTTAGGATTAATGACAAAAACTATTTCATCTGCGCTATTCTTGACCTATTTGCTAGAAGAGTCATTGGATATCGTATAGGAAAAAGCAACAGTACACAACTGGTAAAAAGTACCTTCAAGATGGCTTATGAAGAACGAAAGCCGACAATGCCACTAATGTTCCATACAGACCGGGGTACAAATTATCGCGCCGTCACATTCTGCTCCTACCTGAAATCATTAGGAGTTACACAATCCTTTTCCCGTGCTCATGTCCCCTATGATAATTCCGTTATGGAGTCTTTCTTCTCAAGTCTTAAGCGAGAAGAGTTGTACAGAACAAAATACCGATCTGACGGTGACTTTCGTGCAGCCGTAGATCGGTATATGACCTTTTATAACGAAGTGCGTCCCCATGTAAAGAATGCATACAAGACACCTTTAGTAAAAGAACAGGAATACTATAGTAAACAAGCAACATTTGAAGAAGTTTAAATTGGACAAGGGAGTTCAACTTTGCCGGTTTTGAATTTTTAATTCGCCAAATTTAACTTTTTGGTATTTGGTTGTCCAATTTGAACATATTTCGCGGACCCCGAAAAAGCCCTATAATTCAAGAGAAAATAAAAAGAGCACCGTCAATGTCCAACTTCAAGGAGTTCGGATTTGACGGTGTTCTTCATATGGAGGTGCCACCCAGATTTGAACTGGGGAATAACGGTTTTGCAGACCGTGGCCTTACCACTTGGCTATGGCACCGAATTTGTTGCGGGAGTTATTATAGCAAAGGAAAAATTATTTGTCAAGAGAAAAATGGAAAAAAGTCTTCCCTTTCCTTGACTTTTCCTATTTTATATGGTAGATTATATCGGTAAAAGAATGGATTTTAGAGAAATTATCTTATTTTCAAGATGATTTTATGCAAAATTAAGGGAGGTTTTCCATGATTTACGAAAAAGTAAATTCCGATATGAACTTCGTGGACCGAGAAAAAAAGGTAGGCGAATTCTGGAAGGAAAACAAAATTTTTGAAAAGAGCATTGATTCCCGCAGAGAGGGCGAGCCCTATGTATTTTACGACGGCCCTCCTACGGCAAACGGCAAGCCCCATATCGGACATGTATTGACCCGTGTCATCAAAGATATGATCCCCCGTTACCGTACCATGAAAGGCTGCATGGTTCCCCGTAAAGCAGGCTGGGATACCCACGGTCTTCCGGTAGAACTTGAGGTAGAAAAGCTTTTAGGTCTTGACGGCAAGGAGCAGATCGAGGAATACGGTCTTGACCCCTTCATTCAGAAATGTAAGGAAAGCGTTTGGAAGTACAAGGGCATGTGGGAGGATTTCTCCGGCACCGTTGGCTTCTGGGCAGATATGGACGATCCTTATGTAACCTACGATAATAACTTTATCGAATCCGAATGGTGGGCACTGAAAAAGATCTACGAAAAAGGCCTTCTTTACAAGGGCTTTAAGATCGTGCCCTATTGCCCCCGTTGCGGCACCCCCCTCTCCTCTCACGAGGTAGCCCAGGGCTACAAGGCAGTCAAAGAAAAGAGTGCTATAGTAAGATTTAAGGTCATCGGCGAAGATGCGTACTTCCTCGCCTGGACCACCACACCCTGGACTCTCCCCTCCAATGTTGCTCTCTGTGTCAACCCTGAGGAGGACTATGTAAAAGTAAAAGCAGCAGACGGTAAGACCTATTATCTGGCTGCAAAGCTTTCGGAAACGGTTCTTTCTCCCTTGGCAGAAGAAGGAAGTGCCTTTGAGGTTCTTGAAACCATGAAGGGCGCAGATCTGGAAGGAAAAGAATACGAGCCTCTCTTTGCCATTGCGGGCGAGCTTGCTGCAAAGCAGAACAAAAAAGGCCACTTTATCGTTTGCGATACCTATGTTACCATGAGCGACGGTACCGGTATCGTACACATCGCCCCCGCCTTTGGTGAAGACGACGCAAGAGTAGGCAGAAAGTATGACCTCCCCTTCGTTCAGTTGGTTGACGGCAAGGGCTGTATGACCGAAAACACTCCCTTTGCAGGCCTGTTTGTAAAGGATGCGGATCCGGAGGTTCTCAAGGACCTTTCCTCCCGCGGCCTTCTCTTTGACGCTCCCAAGTTCGAGCACGACTATCCCTTCTGCTGGCGATGCGATACCCCTCTCATTTATTATGCAAGAGAGTCCTGGTTTATTCGTATGACCGATGTGAGAGAAAACCTCATCAAGAACAACAACACCATCAACTGGATCCCCGAATCCATCGGTAAGGGCAGATTTGGCGACTGGCTTGAAAATGTTCAGGACTGGGGTATCTCCCGTAACCGCTATTGGGGCACCCCTCTCAACATTTGGGAGTGCGAATGCGGTCACCGTCATTCCATCGGCTCCATTGAAGAATTAAAATCCTTGAGCAACAACTGCCCCGACGAGATCGAGCTTCACCGCCCCTACATCGACGCAGTCACCTTCCCCTGCCCCAAGTGCGGCAAGGAAATGAAGCGTGTTCCCGAGGTGATCGACTGCTGGTTCGGCTCCGGTGCAATGCCCTTCGCTCAGCACCACTATCCCTTTGAAAACAAAGACCTCTTCGAGGCACAGTTCCCCGCTGACTTTATTTCCGAGGCGGTGGACCAGACCCGAGGCTGGTTCTATTCCCTGCTTGCCATCTCCACCCTGATCTTTGACAAGGCCCCCTATAAGAATGTTATCGTTCTTGGCCATGTACAAGATGAAAACGGTCAAAAGATGAGTAAATCCAAGGGCAACGCGGTAGATCCCTTCGACGCACTGGAAACCTACGGTGCCGATGCCATCCGCTGGTATTTCTATACCAACTCCGCACCCTGGCTGCCCAACCGTTTCCACGGCAAGGCAGTGGTAGAAGGACAGAGAAAGTTTATGGGTACTCTTTGGAACACCTATGCCTTCTATGTACTCTACGCCAACATCGATTCCTTTGATCCCACCAAGTATACTTTGGACTATGAAAGCCTTTCCGTCATGGATAAATGGCTTCTGTCCGGCCTTGCCTCTACCGTAAAGGCAGTAGACGAGAATCTTGAAAATTACAGAATCCCCGAGGCCTGCAGAGCTCTGCAGAAGTTTGTAGACGATATGTCCAACTGGTATGTTCGCCGCGGCAGAGAAAGATATTGGGTCAGCGGTATGCCTCAGGATAAGATCAACGCTTATATGACCCTTTACACCGCCCTTGTAACCATTGCAAAGACGGCAGCTCCCATGATTCCCTTTATGGCAGAGGATATTTACAGAAACCTGGTTTGCTCTGTAGATCCCAACGCACCCGAATCCGTTCACCTCACCTTCTTCCCCGAAGTAGAGGAAAGCTGGATCGATCCCGAGCTTGAGGAGGAAATGGAAGAGGTTCTGAAGATCGTTGCCACCGGCAGAGCAGCCCGCGCAGGCAGCGGCAGAAAGAACCGTCAGCCCCTGTCACAGATGATCGTAAAGAGCGAAAAGGCCCTTTCCGAGGACTGTCAGAATATCATCAAGGAAGAATTAAATGTAAAATCCATTCTCTTCTCCGACGATGTGGATGAATATCTCTCCTGGTCCTTCAAGCCTCAGCTGAAGACCTGCGGACCCAAATTCGGAAAACAATTGGGTGAGCTTCGTGCTGCCCTTCCCTCCCTTGACGGAAGCCGAGCAATGGCAGAGCTGAATGCCGACGGCACCCTCGCCCTGGACCTTCCCTCCGGCAGAGTGGTTCTGGAAAAGGAAGACCTGATCATTCAGAACGAGCAGAAAGATGGCTTCTTTGCGGCAAACGATGCAGATCTGACCGTGGTACTGGATATCCGTTTGACGGAAGAGCTCATTACCGAGGGCTTTATCCGCGAGATCATTTCCAAGGTTCAGACCATGAGAAAAGAAGCAGACTTCAATGTAACCGATCGCATTGAGATCGGTATTTCCGGCGATGAAAAGGTCGTAAATCTTGTAAAAGAAAACAAAGAAGAGATCTGCTCCGACACTTTAGCAAAAGATATCACCTCCGATCTGGCTGAAAATGCCAAGGAATGGGATATCAACGGAGAAAAAATGACCATTTCCGTAAAAGTAGTCGGTTAAGAAAGGGAAATGCATGACAGACATCTTAAATCAATTCCTGAAGCTTTTTGAGAATTTTCAATATCTTCAGCTCAATCAGGTAGCAATGTGGATCATCGGCGGACTTTTGATCTTCCTTGCCATCAAAAAAGAAATGGAGCCCACGCTCCTTCTACCCATGGGCTTAGGTGCCATTCTGGTGAACCTTCCCATTAACCCCGAAGAAGCAGGCGAGGGCATCAACGGTGTGCTGAACCACCTGTTTAATATGGGTATGACCCATGAAAGCTTCGAGCTTTTCCCCCTTCTCCTCTTCATCGGTATCGGTGCAATGATCGACTTCGGTCCCGTGCTTTCCAATCCCAAGCTGATGATCTTCGGTGCAGCCGCACAGTTCGGTATCTTCTTTACCCTGTGTCTGGGCCTTTTGGTAGGCTTTGATCTGAACGATGCCGCTTCTGCCGCCATTATCGGTGCAGCAGACGGTCCTACCTCCATTGTAGTAGCACAAACCTTGAATTCCAAGTATATGGGCGCGATTATGGTAGCCGCTTACTCCTATATGGCACTGGTGCCCGTAGTACAGCCCCCCATTATTAAGCTTTGCACCACCAAAAAGGAAAGACTTATCCGTATGAACAATGCATCCGGAAAGCCTGTTTCTAAATTAACCAAGATCCTCTTTCCCATTGTAGTAACCATTATCGTCGGTCTGTTCGCACCCGGATCCGTAGCCCTCGTTGGATTTTTGATGTTCGGCAACCTTCTGCGCGAATGCGGCGTTCTGGATTCCCTTTCCAATACGGCACAGAATGTTCTGGCAAACCTCATTACCATCCTTTTGGGTATTTCCGTTGCTTCTCAAATGACCGCCGATAAGTTCCTGACCTGGGAAACCATTCTGATTTTGGCCCTTGGTCTTGCAGCCTTCGTGTTTGATACCGTTGGCGGCGTTATGCTTGCCAAATTTATGAATATCTTCCTGCCTCAGGGCAAAAAGATTAATCCTATGATCGGTGCCGCCGGTATCTCCGCATTCCCCATGTCCGGCAGAGTGGTACACAAAATGGGCCTTGCTGAGGATCCTCAGAACTTCCTTCTGATGCACTCTATCGGTGTTAATGTATCCGGTCAGGTAGCAAGTGTTATCGCAGGCGGTATTATCCTTGCGATGGTACAGGGTTAAGAATAGGAGGATCACAAAATGAGTTTTATCAATCAACTGCTTTTTGCAAGCTTTCAGACAAATCTGAATCATGTTATCTCTCAGGGTCTTCCGATCATGGTTGCGGGAATGCTGGGCATCTTCGTAGTCATCGGGCTGATCATCCTCGGCGTTTCCCTCCTGAGCAAAATCAGTGGTAAAAAATAAAAAAGCATAAAAACAAAAAGCACCCTTTTCGGGTGCTTTTTTTGTTCCTTTTTTTCAAAAAAGTAAGGCAGATTTTATAAAGTTTTAAGTTGACTTTGAATTTCCCTTTCGTTATAATAAATTCGTATCATAACTTCGTCGAAAAATGATGAAAAAATAGGCAGGTCATCCTATGAATCAGGTAAAAGAAAAGCAAAAATTCAAAATTGTAAGAAAGCCGGATTTTCCGGAGCCTCGCAGTGAAAAAAAGAAAAAATCCGGTGCGGTCTGGTACCTTCTCCTTTTCCCTCTTCTCATCCTTTATTATGAATTCCTATTCAAATTTACCACAGCAGGCAGTATCGGCAGCCGTGGTCTTTTGGTTCTTATTCTGTTTTCCGTTTCCTTTGGAATGCTTTTGTATCTGCCCCTGTCTTTTATCAGGAACAAAACCGCACTTTATATTACCACCCTTATATTGACGGCACTCGGCGGCATTTTCTATATCATACACGACCTGATCTTCCTTCAGTTTAAGGTTTATTACGATATCAATACCATTTTCTTTGGCAGCGGAGATATGCTTACCTCTTATACCAAGGAAACCGTTGCCCTGATTCTGTCCCCAGAGGGCCTTTTAAGGATCGGTCTCTTTCTTTTGCCTGCGGTTCTTTATGCTGTTTTCGGTAAAAAAATATTTCCCGCCGTTGTAGGGAACCGCGAGCGAAGATGGTTCGCAGCAATCGTTTTGGTTCTTTTTTTCGGCACGCAGCAGCTTCTTCTTTACACGGTGGATTCCTTGCGCGCACTGTATCTGACGGAATACAATTATCAAAGTGCCGTAGAAAACTTCGGGCTTGCTTCCGCCTTCGGAATCGACCTGAAGAACACCCTTTTCGGTAACGAAAGCACAGATTTTGACCTTCAGGAAACGCCCATGATCCCCGCGATCGAGGAAACCGAGACCGAAGAAGAAACAAAACCGGAGGAAAAGCCCATCGAGTACGCTCCCAACCAAATGGAGCTGAACCTTACCGGCGGTGAGGGGGATATTGCCCGATTAAATGCCTATGTCAATTCTCTCACCCCTTCCAAAAAGAACGCCTACACCGGCATCTTCCAAGGAAAAAACCTGATCTTTATTACCGCAGAGGCTTTCTCAAAAGAAGTGATCGACCCTCAGCTTACCCCTACCCTGTACCGACTTGCCACAAAGGGCATCCAATTTACCGATTATTATCAGCCTGCCAGTGCGGGAACCACCGGCGGTGAATATCAGAACATCTTCGGCATGCTCCCCACCGACGGCGGTGCCTCCTTTAAAAATACCGCAGAGCACTTTAATTTTATGACCCTCGGCAGTCAATTAAACCGCCTGGGCTATTACGGAAAAGCCTTCCACAATAACTCCTATACCTATTACTCCCGCAATATTACCCATAATAACTTGGGCTATTCCGACGGCTTTATGGGCTACGGCAACGGTATGGAAAATTATGTGAATAACGCCTGGCCGCAGAGCGATCTGGAAATGTTTCAGGGTACCCTTCCCACTTATATTGATAAAGAAAAATTCAATGTATATTATATGACCGTCAGCGGTCATAGCGGATATTCAAGAGTAGGCAACAGTCAGACCAAAAAGAATTGGGACAGCGTGGCACACCTTCCCTATTCCGACGAAGTAAAAGGGTATTTTGCCGCCAATTTGGAATTGGAAAAGGCCTTGTCCTATCTGGTATCGGAGCTTGAGGCAAAAGGCAAAGCGGAAAATACCGTAATCTGCATTTCCACCGACCACTTCCCCTACGGTCTGGATTCCGGCGGAACACTCGGAAATATGCCCTTCCTCTCCGAGCTTTATAAAATGCCCGTTGAAAACTATTTCCAACGGGACCACTCCGCCTGTATCCTATGGTGCGGATCCTTGGAAAAGGAAGACCCCATTGTGGTAAATACGCCCACCTTCAGCCTGGACCTGCTCCCCACCCTTTCCAATCTGTTCGGTACGGAATTTGATTCCCGTCTTTTCCCGGGTCGGGATGTTCTTTCCGATGCACCCGCTCTCGTGTTTAACAGCTACTACGACTGGAAAACGGAATACGGCACCTATTTTTCCTCCCAGGGACTGTTTATACCGAAGGATGAAAGCATTCCTCTTCCGGAAGGATATGTAGAAAGCATCAAGGCTGTGGTCCGAAACAAAATCCTCTATTGCCGTATGGCACTGAGCAGCGACTATTTCCGCTACCTCTTTGCAAATTAACAAAAAGCACCTTTGAGGCACCCTCCGTAAGGAAGGTGCCTCAGTTATATTCGCCTGACGGCGAGTGATATTGCTTCGCAGTGATATTAGCTGACGCTAGTGATATTGCCCTTTGGACAGTTTAAAGGGCGAATATAATATAACTGAAACCGCAAGGTTTCAATATCACTTTTGCATTTAGGCAAAAATATCACTGCAAACTTTTAGTTTGCAATATCACTTTATCCGCCGAAAAAGAAAGATTATTTTTTCGGCAAATTTATCTTTCTTAAAGTATGTAACCCACTATGACACTTTCGCCGGTGGAAAGGAACCAAAAAAACTCATAAATCATTATGGGTGTATAACTCCTATTTATCTTTTCATAGCTTGGTTTTCGGGGTGCAGCCCTTTTTACTAAAAAGGGCCTGCAAAGGGAATATATCCGTGGGAATCGGGAAGCGATGCGGTGATCAGCCGTGCGGAAACAAGCGTTCCTTTCCCGTACCGGGCAGACAAAAGATCCGTTACCCGGTCCAACCTTTCAGCACGCAGATCCACCTTTTCCGTAAAAATAGAAAGCTGCTCTGCCTCACCTTTTTCCAAGTCAATGGCCCGCACCGAAATTGCCCGCAAGGGCTCCCGAAAAAGATATCTGGTTGAAAAAAGCTGAAAAGCCTCTTTGGCAATGGTCATGGTGCAATCCGTAGGCAAAACAAGCCTTTTTTGAAGGGTCTTGGTGAAAAAATTGCGGTCCTTGCACTCAATGGCCACCCCGTGGGCCTTCTTTCCGTGGAAACGAAGCTTTTCCCCGATCTCCTGGGTCAGGGCAAGGATCAATGTCCATACCTCCTCGGGAGTGGTCAGATCCTTCGCCACTGTCATTCCGTGTCCGATACTCTTCATGGGAAGTTCGTAATCAATGGGCATTACAGGAGAAAAATCCAGCCCCAATGCATAGCGCTTCAACATTTGCCCGTTCTTGCCGAATTTCATTTTTAAAAAGCGGTCATCTGCTGCAGCAAGATCCCCGATGGTATGAACTCCAAACATATGAAATACCGCGGCGGATTTTCTTCCCACACCCAAAATACTCTCTACCGGCAAAGAGCAGATCTGCTCGAAAAAGGTCTCCCTCGGCAGATGCGTCAGCGCATCGGGCTTTTTCATATCACTGCCAAGCTTTGCAAGAACCTTATTAAAGGAAACACCCACGGAAATGGTAAGATTCAATTCCTTTCGAATTCGGGAGCGGATCTCCTCTCCGATCACCACCCCATCCCCAAAGGCAAGGCGGGAAGCCGTCACATCCAGCCAGCATTCATCCAGCCCGAAGGACTCCACCAGATCCGTGTATTCTCCGTAAATTTTTTTGGCAAGGCGGGAATACTTTACATATCGGTCAAAGTGCGGCGAAACAATGCGAAGCTCGGGACACTTCGACTTTGCCATCCATATAGTATCCCCCGTCTGCACCCCGCATCGTTTCGCCTCCTCGCTTTTTGCAAGCACGATTCCGTGCCGCGCCTCCTCTTCTCCGCACACCGCAACCGGTACCGATAAAAGGCTTTTGTCATAAAGCCTCTCTACCGATGCATAGAAATTATTCATATCACAATGTAAAATACTTCTCTCCATTTTCGACACCTCTTGACAAAATTCGTTCGTATATGTATAATAAAAAGCGAACGAAGTTTCGTAATCGATCATACACGAATTTTCGTTCGTTGTCAATGGTAAAAAATGCAAATTCATTCGTCTCGGAGGATTTATGAATTTTTCTGAAAAGTTAAAAGAAGCAAGAAAAAAAGCAAAGCTGTCTCAGAGTGCCTTAGCGGAAAAGGCGGGAATCTCCTCCCGTACCCTGCAAAATTACGAGATGGGAAAACGGTATCCCGCAAGTCTTGACATTGCCCGCGCCTTGGCGGAAGCTCTCGGCACCACAACGGAGCACCTGCTCTCCGGCGGAGAAGAGAGCATCATCAGCGCAAAGGGCGATGCCAAAGCCCAGCTTCAGGACCTGGTCCTTGCAGTATCGGGCCTCTTTTCCGGCGGTGAGATCGGGGATGAAGACAGAGACGCCGCCATGGAAGCCATCATTGCTGCCTATTGGGCAGCAAAAAAAGAAAAGCGCGGCATGGCACAAAATAGCGGAGATAAGCGATGAATCAGATCCTTCGCATCGCGGGAGTATGCGAAGAGCTTTGTAAAAAGCACGACTCCCGCAACCCCTTCGAAATTGCCGCCTGTGAGGGGATCCGTCTGCGGTTTTGCCCCGAATTTCAAACCTTGAAGGGAATGTACAAGGTCATTTTGGGAGAGAGGTTCATTTTTCTCAACGGAAATTTAAAAAGGCGGGAAGCAAGAGAAGTCCTGGCTCATGAATTGGGCCACGACAGCCTTCACCGCGAAATGGCTGAAAACAGCATTGTACAGGATCATTTTATTTTGGATATGCGGTTAAAGCCCGAGTACGAAGCAAATCTTTTTGCAGCAGAGCTTCTTTTGGAAGACAAAGATGTCCTTGAGATTTTACAAGACGGGCTCTCGGCAAAGGAATGTTCGGCACGCCTTGGCACCTCACCCGCTTTTTTGGAATTAAAGCTTTTGATCTTAAAAGAAAAAGGCCTTATTTAAAATGGCTTTTTATACTTTTCTCTTTCGTGGTAAAAGGAAAAAACGAAAATCTCTTGCATTGAGAAAAAAAGTGTGGTAAAATCTTCCCGTATCAATAAATGTTGAAAGGAAAAAAGTAATGAAAATTCTCGTTATCAACGCAGGTTCTTCTTCCGTTAAATATCAGCTCATCGATATGACAAATGATGCGCTTCTTGCAAAGGGTATTTGCGAGCGTATCGGTATCGACGGCGGTGCTTTCAAGCATCAGGTTCCCGGTAAAGATGCTTACAAGCTCGATGTAGATATGAAAAACCACGGTGAAGCAATCTCTATCGTAGTAAAAACCCTGACCGATGCTGAGCACGGTGTTATCTCCGATCTGTCCGAGATCGGTGCAGTCGGCCACAGAGTACTCCACGGCGGTGAGAAATTCTCCGGTTCCGTTGTAGTAAACGACAAGGTAATCGAAGCCATTGAAGAGTGCTGTGAGCTTGGCCCGCTTCACAACCCCCACAATCTGACCGGTATCCGCGCTTGCGAAGAAATTATGCCCGGTGTACCTCAGGTAGCCGTATTTGACACCGGCTTCCATCAGACCATGCCCGCATACGCTTATATGTACGCACTCCCCTACGAGTACTACGAAAAGTATAAGATCCGCCGCTACGGCTTCCACGGTACTTCCCACCGTTATGTATCCCTGAGAGCTGCAGAAATGCTCGGCAAAAAGCCCGAGGAACTGAACATCGTTACCTGCCACCTCGGCAACGGCTCCTCCATCGCAGCAGTCAAGGGCGGCAAGTGCCTTGACACCACCATGGGCACCACACCTTTGGAAGGCATCATCATGGGCACCCGTTGCGGTTCTATTGACCCTGCAATCGTTCCCCTTCTTATGAAGAAGGAAGGCCTCACTCCCGATGAGGTAGACGCTGTTATGAACAAGAAATCCGGTATCCTCGGTATTACCGGCTTCACCAGCGACAACCGCGATGTTGAAAACGGCGCAAAAGAAGGCAACGAGAGATGCAAGCTTGTTGAAGATATGCTCTGCCACCAGCTGACCAAGTATGTAGGCGCATACGCTGCTGCTATGGGCGGTGTAGATGCCATCGTATTCACCGGCGGTATCGGTGAGAACAACCCCGCTTACCGCGAAAGAGTTGCAGAAAAGCTCGGATTTATGGGCGTTGAAATGGATAAGAGCAAGAACGACGGTCTCAGAGGCAAGGAAAGAGATCTTTCTACCGATGCTTCCAAAGTTCGCGTAATGGTAATTCCCACCAACGAAGAACTGATGATCGCAAAGGATACCTTTGAGCTCTGCAAATAAAAAATAAAAGGAAACAGCCTGCCAATGGCAGGCTGTTTTTTCTTGCTTTTTGTCGTACCCCGTGATAAAATAAGAAAAAATGACAAGCAAGGAGCGCACTTTGAAAGAAACGATTCAAAACAAGATCCGCATTCATTTTCTCTCTTCCACCTTGCCCGCCCTCATTTTCGGAGCGATCTCGGGTGTTCTTACAGGTCTTGTGATCACTTTATATAAATTTTTTGCAAAACAGGCCGTCGCACTTTCCGAGGGATTTTTCCTTTTTTTGAAATTAACCCCCTGGTTTTTGATTCCGGCGTTGGCCTTGGTCTTCGGCGTTTCCCTGATTTTATCCCGCATCTACCGTAAAGAGCCCGATCTTCAGGGAGGTGGCATTCCCTCTTCCGTAGGAGCTCTGCAGGGTCTCTTTTCCTTCCGCTGGATCCAAACTGCCGTAGGAAGCTTCTTCCTTTCCCTTGTGGCTTTCCTCTTCGGAGTGCCCCTTGGCACGGAAGGCCCTTCGGTCCAGCTTGGTACCGCCTTGGGTGCCGGAGCCACCGAATATGCCCCCGAAAAGTACAAGCCCTGGAAGCGTTTTTCCATGACAGGCGGTGCCTCCGCAGGCTTTGCCGTAGCAACGGGTGCTCCCATCTCAGCAATCTTTTTCGCCATTGAGGAGGCCCATCAAAGGATCTCCCCGCTGATCGTTTTAACCGCAACCGTATCTGTTCTGACCGCTCAGATCACATCAAGCCTGCTTTCCCCCTTATTCGGTGTGGAGCTTGCTCTTTTACCCTCGCAAAATATCCCCGCCTTTCCCCTTTCATCCCTTTGGATCGCCTTGGTAGTCGGTATTCTCTTTGGTGCCTTTTCTGTTTTGTTCTTAAAATTTTATTCCCTTCTTCACCGTCTGATCAAGGGGAAACTGAAACGGGTCAAGCAAAGCATCAAAATCTTTCTGGTCTTCGCCCTCACTTTGGCTGCGGGTATGTTCTCTGAAAATTTCATTTCAACGGGACATCATCTTTTAACGGAGCTTTTCACCCTTTCCCTTCCGCTTCTTCCCCTTCTTTTGATCATAATCATTCGCTCGGCCCTCACCTTAAGTGCGAACATTTCCGGCATTACAGGCGGTATCTTTCTTCCCCTTCTTGCCATCGGCGGCACGGTAGGAGCCCTGATCTATCGGATCTTTTCCCTTTTCGGCGGAAAAGAAGAACTTCTCCCCTTCCTTCTTTGTCTCGGGATCTGCGGCTGTATCGCAGGAATGATGAAAATGCCCCTGACCGCCATTTTGTTCGGAGTAGAGGCCTTAGGTCTTTCCTCCAACCTCCTCTTCCTTGTTTTAGTCTGTACCCTCTCTTATGCAATTCCCGAATCTCTCGGGGAAGAATCCATCGGAGAAAGAGTTCTGGAAACAAAAAAAGAAGCTCTCATTCTCAAGACCACGCGGATCGAAAAAGAACTTGAACTCACCGTCGACCCCGATGCCTTCGCAGTAGGAAAAGAAATTCGCGATATCTTCTGGCCAAACGGCGTTTTCATCCTCTCTGTAAAAAAGGCCTCCCCCGAAAGCACTCTCCTTTCCCACGACGATACCCTTCTTGTCCGTCTGACTACCTACGATGAAGAAAAAACCATGACGGAGCTTCAAGCAATTCTCAAAGCTCCGCCGATGTTATAAACAATATTTTACCAAACAAAAAAGCACCCTTTCGGGTGCTTTTCTTTATTTTGCTTTTGCAGTGGTGGTGGTTGTTGCACCTGCTGCAGTAGTAGTGGAAGCAGTTGTGGTCGTGGTTATAACCGCAGCCTCTTCGCCGGAAGTGATAGTTCTGTCAAAGGACAGGGTCTCCTTCAGCTTTTTGATGTTCTCCGCATGAGCGGTGTAGCTTGCGCGGAAGTTACTGGTGGTCTGCCACTCGTTGTAGCTATCGGTAAACATATCGTTGGGGTCGTTACGGACATTGTCAAAGACTTCTGCCAGAAGATCCATATAATTTGCAGTACCATAGGAAAGCTGTGCATAAATGGGATCCACATAAGCCTTCCACTCAGCAAAGGAGGTCAGCCACTTGGACTCCGTTGCTTCATTCCAATTGAATCGGAAGCCGAGGAAAGGATCAACAAAAGAATTCAGGTTCTTTTCTCTGCCCTTTTCGATGTATTCGGGATCCATGGTATCGGGAATATAACCGATGAAGGTATTACCGGTCTTGAAGAAGTCCATAGAGTAAGAATCATTGATCATGGTGATCACATTCTTGTTGTCTGCATTGACAATGTAGTTTTCTTCTTCAATACCAAAGGTAAGAAGATTGCGGAATTCGGTATCGGTTACAAGCAGCTCCAGGATCTCTGCAGCTCTTTCGGGATATTTACAGTGAGAGCTGATACCGAAGAGACCTGCATCCAATGCAGCCTCGGTGGTAAAGGGTGCACCTCTGTAAAGAACGGTGGAGTAGCCCTTCTTTTCCCAATCTGCCTTTTCTTCCTCGGTCAGCTTCTGAACAGAAAGGAAGAAGTTTTTGTTGGTATCGGAAAGGTAGCCGTTTTTACGGTACTCAGCCTTCTGAGCACAGTAATCAACAAATGCGGTGCTTACATTGCTATTGGGGTTAAAGGTTGCATTGGTACTGCTAAGAAATTCGGTGCCGCCTACAAGATTGTCCGCAAATACCAGGGTGGTGCGACCCATATCCACGCCCTCGTAGAATACAAGTCCCTCGGGATCGAAATCGCCGTAGATGGGTGTTACATCGCCCTCACCGGCCTTCACCTTTGCAAATGCAGGCTCCAGATCACGGATGGAGTGAAGCTTTTCAAGATCTACACCGTACTTGTTTGCAAGGGCGGTATTGATCACAAAATAAGTTGCATCGGTTTCGATGGGTCTGTTATTGGGAATACCGTAAACGGTAGAATTTACAGTTGCAGCAGTCAGATACGCGGGATATACATAGTTGCGGATCTTCTTTTGAGTGGTATCCAGGAACGAGTTCAGGTCAAGAAGCTGCTCCTGATCGATATAGCTCATGTAAGATTCCATATCGGGGATATACAGAATATCCATCTGCACATCCTTTACCTTAGCAACATCTTTTCCCTGTTCGATCAGCTCAGCCTGCTCTTCTGCCTTTTTCTTTGCTTCCTCAGCAGCCTTTTTGGCTTCCAATCTCTTCTTCTGATCGTACTTGATTCTTTCTTCGGGAGTCAGAGAAGCCTTATATTCTGCCTCGGATTTTGCGGCAGCGGCAGCCTCCTGCTCTTTTTTCAGCTTTTCGGCAGCTTCTATAGCGAACTTATCGTACATTGCATCCAGCCCTGCCTGATACTCTTCTTCGGTAAAGAAGCGCAGATCAATGGAAGTTTTGTATTTTGCTACGCAGTAGTTGCTGATCTTTTCTTCTACTTTTTCAAGACCTTCTTTGGTGGTCTTGTCACCCATAACAGCATAAAGAGTCAGTGCCACATTGGGTCTCTGAACTTCCTCTTCTGCTTCCTCTTCTTCATCTTCTTCGGAAGTATTGGCGCAAGAGGTCATGCAAAGAGAAAGAAGCATGATAAGCGCCAGCATAAGACTGATCAGTCTTTTGGTCATTTCGCGGGTCCTCCTTGAATTTTTGCCGACATCACGGCACATTAATTATATTTTACACAAAAAGGAAGAAAGTGTCAAGGTTTCTCCCCTTGTCAATATCCCTAAAAAGAGGAATTTGAAACTGTGTTACTTGCCAAATTAAGACCTTACTGTAAAGGCTTTGTGAAGGAATTTAGTCCAAATAGTCCTTCAGCTTCTTGGCACGGCTGGGATGGCGAAGCTTGCGAAGTGCCTTTGCCTCGATCTGGCGGATTCTTTCTCGGGTAATGTTAAACTCCTTACCAACCTCCTCCAGCGTACGGGTACGGCCGTCGTCAAAGCCGAAGCGGAGCTTTAATACCTGCATTTCTCTGGGCGTTAAGGTGTGGAGCACCTCGTCAAGATGCTCGCGGAGCATTGCGTAGCTTGCCGCATCGGCAGGAGCGGGTGCATCGTCATCGGGAATAAAGTCACCGAGATGGCTGTCTTCTTCTTCACCGATGGGCGTTTCCAAGGATACAGGCTCCTGAGCGATCTTCATGGTCTCTCTGACCTTTTCCACGGGAATGTTCATTACCTCTGCGATCTCCTCGGCACTTGCCTCGTGGCCCAATTCCTGAAGGAGCTGACGGGAAACACGAAGCACCTTGTTGATGGTCTCCACCATGTGCACGGGGATACGAATGGTTCTTGCCTGATCGGCAATGGCACGGGTAATGGCCTGACGGATCCACCAGGTAGCATAGGTCGAAAACTTAAAGCCCTTGTTGTAGTCAAACTTTTCTACCGCCTTCATAAGACCGAGGTTTCCTTCCTGGATCAGATCCAGGAAAAACATACCCCTGCCCACATAGCGTTTTGCAATGCTGACAACAAGTCTCAAATTCGCTTCTACCAGCTTCTGCTTCGCGCTTTCTCTGGCATATTCCGTTTCCCCTTCGATCATCTGCTTTGCAAGGGCAAGCTCTTCCTCACCGGTAAGAAGGGAAACCTTACCGATCTCTTTTAAGTACATTCTTACATGGTCTTCCAGCGCAAGGCCTTCTCCCTGAAGCATCTGCTCCATATCCTGGCTGGTTTCCATAGCCTCTATTTCTTCCTCAGCCTTGAGCTCATCGATCCCGGGCTCTTCCATAATGGAAGAAATATCCACACCGCTGGCTTCCAGTACATCGTAAAGCTTTTCCAGCTGCTCGGATTCATATTCCACATCCTCCAGAAGCTCCATGACCTCTGAGTGCTTCAAGCTTCCCTTTGCCTTTCCTTTTTCAATAATGGCGTCAAAGGCTTTTTTCAGCTTTATTTCTGCGGAAAGATCTTCGTTTTCCTTTACTTCCTCTTCCAAATCCTGTTTCTTCTTTGTCATTGCTTTTTATCCTTTCCCTCTTTTTCGGCTTTCAATTTTTCCAGCCAAGACCCGGTCAAGGGCTCCTGACGGTTTTCTTTCTTCTTTGCTTCCTCCTCCAGACGCTCAAAAAGCTCCTTCAGAACGGCAGGTGCATTGTTGCCAAGTTCTTCTCTTTTCTTCTTCATCCCTTCAAGCTCTCCGATCTGATCGGGCGAAAAGGATTCATTCAGCACAGAAAAGGAAAACTCCTCTCCCTCTTCGGTAACCCGAAGCAGGGTCTCCAGCACCTTTTTACAAAATTCACAGCTGAAAAGCTCCGGCTTTAAAAGCGGTCTGTATTTGGAATCGGTCAGATAGTCGGGCCTTGCCAGAAGAATTCCCAAAATATTTTCTTCCTTGGCAGCGGCAGAAACAAATTTTGCTTTGTCGGGATTGACCCGATTTCCAAGACCTCTTGTTTTCTGCAATTCCTTCTGGAGCATTTCCCGCTCCTCACGGCGAATTTCCTTTGCCGTTTGCTTATCCGTCTGCAAGCGGATCACCTGTGCCGGGATCCCTGTGACTTGTTCTGCCTTTATGATATAAAGCTCCCGCTCCACGGGACTTTGCACCGTAGATAAAAGCTTGGTGCATTCTTTGATAAATTCATCCTTTCCGTCCATGGTGGAAAGATCGTGTCCCTCCTGTAGGAGCGAGAAAAGATATTCAATGGCACCGGGGGCACTCTTGGCCGCCTTGTCAAAGGCCATTTTTCCAAAGGCACGGATAAAATCATCCGGGTCCTTCACCGGCTCCCCTTTTGCATTGGTACCGGAAAGGGAGATGACCTTTACCTTTACCCCCGCCTCCTGTAACAGGCGAATGGCTTTTTCGGTAGCACGCTTGCCTGCGGCGTCACCGTCGTAGCAGATGCTCACCTTATCCGTATACCTTGCAAGAAGCCTGCACTGATCCTGCGTCAGCGCAGTACCGAGAGATGCCACCGCATTGGAAACACCGTGGGCATGAAGCGATACCGCATCCATATTACCCTCGCAAAGGATCAATTCCTTTTCGGGAGAATTTTTGGCAATATTCAAGGCAAAAACCGTACGGCTCTTTTTAAATACCGGCGTATCACCTGTGTTAAAATACTTTCGGTCCCCTTCCTTCATGGGAGCGATCTGTCTGCCGCTGAAGGCCACCACATTTCCCGAAACATCGATCACCGGGAACATTGCCCTCCCGCGGAAATAGTCAAACAGCTTTCCCGACTTGGAAATACCTCCCAAAAAGCCGTCCTTGATCTCCTGGGCCGTATAGCCCTTGGCAGTCAGGTGACGGGTCAGCGCATCCCAAGAATCGGGCGCATATCCGAGACCGAACCGCTTGATCACGGGAAGAGAAAGCTCTCTTTTCAAAAGATAGTCAAGGCCCGCCTTTCCGTCGGGAGAAAGAAGGTATGTATGCCAGAATCTGGCCGCCTCCGCATTCATTTCATAGAAGCGTTTCTTGTTCACCCTTTTTTCCGTAGGGTCAAACACAGGCATGGGAAGACCCGCACGATTTGCAAGATATTCCACAGCGGAAACATAGTCTAAATTTTCCATCATCCGCACAAAGGTGATCACATCGCCCCCCGCGCCGCAGCCATAGCAGTAATAGTGGCTGGGGTTCGAGTAAAGGGTAAAGGACGGTGTTTTTTCATTATGGAAGGGACAGCAGCAAACCATATTGCTCCCCGCCCGCTTCAGTGTGGAGTATTGCCCCACGATCTCTTCCAGGGGATTTCTCAGAATCACTTCCTGAATAAAGCTTTCCGGAATTCGCAAAAAAGCACCTCCTTTTTTCTGTTCTTATCTTTATATACGGACAAAAGGCAAAAAACACTTTTTTTCTTTTAAATTTTTTGAAAAAAAGTGTTTTTAAACAAAAAAATGCAAAAATAAAATTTTGTCACATTTTGAGTTTTCCACAGGAAAAACAGCTTATTTGTAAGAAAAAACCTTGATAAAACCAAGGTTTTCCCAACAATCCACAGAGTTTTCCACAGGTTGAATTTTTTTGCCTGTGGAAAACTTTTTTTGTGCATCTTTACTTTTCTATAGCAAAAAGCGGGTCAAAATCCGCTTCGATCACCTTTCCTGCAAGGGCGGAAAGCACCCCGTTTTCCTCGGGAAGGAAGCGCAAACGAAAGCTCCTGAGTGCCTGATAGGGAAAATCCCCGTCCTTTTCGGTACCGTATTTCTGATCTCCCACCAAGGGGTGACCGAGATGGGCAAGAGTCGCGCGGATCTGATGGGTCCGCCCCGTGTGAAGTCGAATCACAAGCCTTGTCCGATCCTTCTTTTTATCATAAACGCCTTCCTTTATTTCAGTAACGGCAGTCAAGTACCCTTCCTTCGGCGCATCGGACACAAAAACACGGTTTTTCTCGCTGTCTTTTTTCAGATACAGGGTTACAAGGCCCTTTTTTTCCAATTTTCCGTGGCAAAAGGCAAGGTACTCCTTTTCCACAAGATGCCCGCGGATCATTTCGTTTGCCTCCCGAAGGGCAGGTGCATTTTTTGCCGCGATCACAAGACCCGAGGTATTGCGGTCAATACGGTTGCAAAGAGCAGGCGCAAAAGAATTTTCCTTCTCCGGACAAAATTCGCCCTTTTGGTAAAGGTATGCTTTGATATGATCGATCAGGGTCCCCGTTTCCTGCGCCTCATCCGCGTGACAGGAAAGGCCGATGGGCTTATCGCAAATGATCAGATTTTCATCTTCGTATACAACGGTAAGATCCGGTGTCAGAGTAAGAAAGCGATCTTCTCTTTCTCCGAAGAAATCGGGAGAAAGAAACATCTGTACCACATCACCCTCTAAAAGCTTTTGGCTGATCTCACAGCGTTTTCGGTTCACCTTGATCTTTTTCAGGCGAATGGCCTTGTAAAGAAGGGATTTGGGAAGTCCCACCGTGGCCTTCAGAACAAATTTGTCCACCCGCTGGCCCGCATCATTGGGGCCGATGATAAATTCTTTCATTCTTTATATGCCGTCACGGCATTGATAGTCAGTCCCTTGCCGGAAAAATTAATTTCGTATTCCGTGAGGATATTATCCTCTGCCCAAGAAGAGTTGTGAAGGTCGCGGCAAATATCCTCACACCGCCAGCCGCAGGCGGCGTAATTTTCCAGAGAGGATTCAAACAAAAGAACATTGTCCGTCTTTTGACGAATATAGCCGCCGTCCTTTAAAATGCTCCGATACACCGCAAGAAAAGAAGGTGCAGTCAATCTTCTTTTTGCGTGGCGGGCCTTTGGCCAGGGATCGGAAAAATTCAAATAGATCCGATCGATCTCACCCTCTGCAAAATATTCACCCAATTTTGCCGCATCTGCATTTAAGAAAAGCACATTGGAAAGTCCTTTTTCAAACAGCTTCTCCACTGCAAGAAGCATCGCCTCACGGCAATATTCCACCGCTACAAAAAGAACATCGGGATTGCGTGTCGCCATTTCCAAAATAAAAGCACCCTTGCCGCAGCCGATCTCCAAATGAAGCTCCCTCTCCTCGGCATTTTCCACGGGGAAAAGAGAGCGGTATGCGCCTTTATGGGTTTCGGGGGAAGTAATCAGAAGCGCGGAACAAGCCTGCAAACGCTCGTCGGTATGCTTCTTTTTTCTCATTCTCATATCTTATCCTGCCTTGCTGAATTTCTTCCTTTTATTTTACCACTCTTTTTCGGGAAAAGCAACTAAGATCTGCCGGTGTTTCAAAAAATCAAAAAAAATTTTGTTTTTGACCTTCTTTGACCTTGACAAATCAAAAACAGGTGCTATAATAAAATCAGAAAGTCAAAGAAAGTCAAAGTCAAAAAGGAGTCGCCTATGATCTTATCTCAAAAAATTGCAATGCTGATTGAAGAAATGCTGGAGGAGGCGGGAGGCGAGCTTTCCCTTGTGCGAAACGAATTTGCCACAAGGCTCGGCTGTGTACCCAGTCAGATCAATTATGTGATCACCTCCCGCTTTACCCCGGAGAGAGGGTATGTGGTAGAAAGCCGCAGAGGCGGCGGCGGATATATCCGCATTCGCAAGGTGGCAATGGACCGGGACCGCTACCTGATGCATTTTTATCAGTCCATCTCCGACCGGATCGATGCGGACAGCGCGCGGTATTTCTTGGAAGAGCTTGCAAGACAGGAGGTCTTAACCCCAAGGGAAGCCAAGATCATATTCGCTTCTCTGTCAAACGGAGCCTTGAAACATGTAAGCCCGGAGGGGAGAGACACAGTCAGAGCACAGATCTTCAAGCACGTGCTCCTTCAGATTCTTTCGGAAAGTGAGGATTCATTATGATCTTATGTGAAAAATGCGGCAAAAACAAAGCCACCTTCTTTTATCAGGAAAATAAAAACGGCATCAAAAAAGAAATACACCTTTGCTCCCACTGTGCGGGAGAAGCCCATCTTACCTCGGAGGACTTTTTTACTCCCTTTTCCCTTTTCTCGCCCTTTGTCGGCAGAGACCTTCAGGCGGAAAAGAAATGCCCCCGATGCGGCATGACCCTTTCCGCCATTCAGAAAAAAGGAAAATTCGGCTGCAGCGAATGCTACGATACCTTTTCCAAAGAGCTGGATCTGACCCCTTTTATCGGAAAGGGCTATGAAGGAGAACTTAAAACAGAAAAAACGAAAAAAGAAGAGCAGAAGCCCTCAGCGGCCCTCTCTCCTCTTGATTCACTGAAGGCACAGCTGAAAAAAGCCCTGGAAGAGGAAGAGTACGAAAAAGCCGCGACCCTTCGGGACGAAATCCGCCGTGAGGAGGGGAAAGCATGAATTGGTATGAAAAGGAAACGGGGGTCTTTTCTCCCGTAATCTCTACCCGTGTCCGCTTTGCGAGAAATTTAGAGGGCATCCCCTTCCCGCACAGAGCAAGCGAAACGGAGCAGGAGCTTATCTGGAACAAGGTTTCCGAGGCTCTGGCAGAAAAGAATATGAGAAAGATCCCCTTTGAGGGGCAGGAAAAGCTTGTAAAAGAAAGCTTTGTGGAAACAAGGATCGCAAGCAAAAATTTGCTCCAAAAAGAAAAGGGCGCAGGGCTTCTTCTCTCTCCCGAAGGGGATGTTTCCATTATGGTAGGAGAGGAGGATCACATTCGCCTGCAGGTGATCAAAACAGGCGAAAGGATCAGCGAGGCCTTAAAAACCGCCTCCGATTACGCGGCTTTTTTGGAAGAAAAGCTCCCTTTGGCGAAGCGGGAAAATTTAGGATACCTTACATCCTGCCCCACCAATTTAGGAAGTGGCTGCCGCATCTCCGTGATGATCCATCTGCCCGCACTTTCTGCCCTTGGTGCCATCGGCAGCCTTGTGGAACATTTAGGTGCGGTCGGCTACACCGTACGCGGTGCCTTCGGCGAAGGCAGCCGCAGTGAAGAAGGGATCCTACAGATCTCCAATCAGAAACGGGGAAATTTTCCCCCTGAAAAAATTGCGGAGGATTTTGAAGAGATCCTTCGGAAAATTCGGACTATGGAAGCAGAAGCCGGAGCAAAAATCTACAAGGAACAGAGCCTTGAGATCCGCGACCGCATCTGTCGCGCCGTAGGTACCCTTCGCTATGCAGAAAAAATATCTTACAGGGAATTTCTTACGCTCTTTTCCCTGGTACGCTTCGGAAAAGCACTTGGCCTGGACACCGCAAGAGAATTCTGTCTCCCAGACCGACTTCTCTTTGAGCTTGCCCCATCGCCTCTTGTTCTTTCCGATCTGTCCCTTCAGGACTCCGAAAAAAGAGACGCTTCCCGCGCCTTAAGGATCAAAGGGGCAAATATGAAAAAGGAGGAATAACCTATGCAAGGAAATTTTTCAGAAAATGCAAAAAGAGCACTTCAGAATGCACAAAGTGCCGCAGAAGAATTAAGGCATGACTATATCGGCAGCGAGCATCTTTTGCTGGGTCTTTGCCTGACGGAGGATTCCACCGCCCAGGCCCTTTTGGAAGAAGCGGGCGTTACCTTCGACGGCGCAAAGGAAAAGCTTTGCCGCTTGGTGGAGATGGGCAGTGAGCCTGTGGGCGATACTGCGCAGATCACCCCGAGAGCGCAAAGGATCCTGCAAGGAGCCGTATATGAAAGTGCCAAAAACCACAGAGAAACGGGAACGGAGTTTATTCTCCTTGCCCTTCTTTCCGATAAGGATTCCCTGGGAATGCGAATCCTTTCCCTTTTGGGTGTGGACCTTTCCGCCCTTTATAAAAACCTTGTTGAGATCATTCGGGAAAGCAACTCGATGGAACAGGAAAAGACCGGCAAAGGAAAAGCTTCCCGCGGCGAAAAATTAAAGCATCTGGAAAAATACGGTCACGATTTGACCGAGGAAGCCAAAAACGGCGGTCTCGATCCTCTCATCGGAAGAGAAAACGAGCTGGAGCGTGTCATTCAGATCCTCTCCAGAAGAAACAAAAACAACCCCTGCCTGATCGGCGAACCGGGTGTGGGCAAAACCGCCATTGCAGAAGGCCTTGCTCAGAAGATCGCCGCCGGGGATGTGCCCGATACCCTTCGGGATAAAAGGGTTGTCACCCTGGACCTTGCCGCTATGGTAGCAGGCTCCAAGTACCGCGGTGAATTTGAAGAAAGGATCAAAAATGTCATTGACGAGGTGATTGAAAACGGTCAGATCATTCTCTTTATCGACGAGATCCACACCATTGTGGGCGCAGGTGCTTCGGAAGGCAGTATGGACGCCTCCAACATCCTAAAGCCCGCCCTTTCCCGCGGAAAGCTTCAGCTGATCGGTGCCACGACCCTGGCAGAATACCGTACCATTGAAAAGGACGCGGCCCTGGAAAGAAGATTTCAGTCGGTGAATGTGGGAGAGCCCTCGGAAGAGGAAGCCACTCTCATTTTAAAGGGCCTTCGGGAAAAATACGAAGCC
The DNA here is from genome assembly GCA_045602025.1 of Eubacteriales bacterium. GTDB lineage: Bacteria > Bacillota > Clostridia > Oscillospirales > SIG627 > RGIG5579. The sequence goes on from JAZSAT010000021.1 coordinate 31,419, forward strand.
CATCACGGCCTGAAGATTCCCGATGAAGCCATTGAAAGCGCAGTAAAGCTTTCCGCAAGATACATCTCCGACCGCTTTCTTCCCGATAAGGCCATCGACCTGATCGACGAAGCCGCCTCCCGCAAGCGCATCTCAAAGCTTTCTCCCACAGAAGGAGAAAAAAAGCTGCAAAAGGAAATTGCCCTTCTGGAGGAAGAAAAAAAGAAGGCGGTTGCCGATGAAGCTTATGAAAAAGCGGGAGAAACATTAAAAGCGATCCGTGAAAAGACCGCCCTTTTGGAAAAAGAAAAGGAAAACCGCGGAATGAACACGGAAAACGCCATCTCGGAAGAAGACATTGCCCAGGTTCTGACCCAGTGGACACAGATCCCCGTGAAATGCCTGATGGAGGAGGAAGCACAGCGTCTTTCCCGGATGGAGGAGATCCTGGAGGAGCGGGTCATGGGTCAAAGAGAAGCAGTGGAAGCAGTCAGCCGCGCCATCCGCCGCAGCAGAACAGGGCTGAAGGACCCCAAAAGGCCCGTGGGCACCTTCCTGTTCACAGGACCCACCGGCGTGGGCAAAACAGAGCTTTCCCGTGCCTTGGGAAGCGTTCTCTTCGGCTCGGAAACAAAACTCATCCGTGTGGATATGTCGGAATTTATGGAAAAGCATTCCGTGGCAAAATTCATCGGCTCCCCGCCCGGCTATGTAGGCTTTGACGACGGGGGACAATTAACGGAAAAGATCCGCAGAAATCCTTACTCCATCGTCCTGTTCGATGAAATTGAAAAAGCCCATCCGGATGTATTCAATATCCTTTTGCAAATGCTGGAGGACGGACAGCTTACCGACTCCCACGGCAGAAAGGTGGATTTTAAAAACACCGTTATCATTATGACCTCCAACTGCGGCGCAAGTGAGCTGAGTGTGAAAAAAACCCTCGGCTTTTCCACAGGGGACGAAAAGAAGGAGCAGGACAGCGACGACGAAGAAAAGATCCACCGCGCCTTAAGAGCTACCTTCCGTCCCGAGTTTTTGAACCGCTTGGACGAGATCATCGTGTTCCACCGTCTCGGAGAAGAAGAAATTTTCTCCATTGCAAAGAAAATGCTTCGGGAAGTGGCAGAAAGACTTTTTTCCGCAAGAAAAATGACCCTGGAATTTTCGGAGGATGTGGTGAAAAAGCTTGCAAAAGAGGGCTTTGATCCTGTGTACGGTGCAAGACCTCTCCGCCGCGCCATTCAGAAAAATGTAGAGGATTCCCTCTCCACCTATCTGCTTGCCTCCACCTTCCGCGAAGGAGATCATATTCTTGCCACCCTTGACGAAAAAGGAAAGATCGTCTATAACAAAACAGAGAAATAAAAAAAGAGCCTTTCGGCTCTTTTTTTAACGCAGGTAAATTTGCGAGACGAGGAAAAGGAAAAAAGCCCAAGGGCGTTTACTTTTCGTAAATAACCGAAGGGCTTTTTGATATTTGACGAAGTCACAGCGAATTTTACAAAGTTTAAAAACGCAGTAAAATCGAGCGAGACGAGGCGCGCAAAGGAAATGCGAAGGCGTTTACTCCCGTAAATAACTGAGCATTTCTCTGAAGCGGAACGAAGTCGCAGCCGATATTACAAAGTTTTATATTTTGTCATTTTATACATTTCCTCAGCAGCAAGGCGCGCCTTGGCAACAGGGATCTTTTCCTTGGGGAAGCAGTAGAACAGGCGGTCCTTGTTTCCGATGCCGATCACATCGCCGATCTCATAAAAGAAAAAGTCCGCATTGAGGCTGTATGAGGCGCGGGTATCCTGCTGATAGAGAAAGCTTTTGTCATCGGATACAAGGGTAAATCCTTCCTTTGTATGGGCAAGTGTTCCGTCCCCTACCATATACATGCCCTTGTGGTCACAGATCACACCCACCGTCACAGGCACACTGAGAACATATTCTCCCGCCTCGATCTCTTTTCTCACACATTCTCTTTCATAGTCGTACCAATCGGGAATGTGGGAAAAGGCGGCTTCTCCGTCCAATCTGAAAAGAGTGCCGTATTCGCCCAGGCGATACCTTGCGCCACAGGAAAGGCAGAAGATATCCTCTCCCTCTCCCTTCATAACACCGTCCTTTTTACAGTGGGGACAGCGGTAAAGCACTCGCTCAAGCCCCGTGGCACGGCTTTTTTCGGTAATGGGGATTTTTTTCTCCTGCTGAGTGCGGAAATGATCGAAGGAAAAGGCCTCCTCCAGTTTTTTCTGGATCTCCTCCCCCGAAAGAGAGCGGATTTCCTCTCTTGTGAAAAGGCAGGTAAGATCCGCGCCGGCCTTTACGTTCCGAAGACGAAGCCCGTTATATAAGGGATCCCGAAGATAAGCTCCCGCATCGCTTCGGATGAAAAGCACCGACGCGCCGAGTCTTTTTACAAAATTGCCCAAATACTCGGGCAGGATCGAGCCTCTTCCGTCAAAGGAATACCCCGCCTCAGGATACATCAATACACTTGTTTTTTTCTTTTTCACAAGGCGCATCAAGGTGAGGACAAGGCTGGCATCGGTTACAAATTTTTGCGTAGGCACACAGCCAATGAGGCGCATGAGAAGGCTTTTTCCCACAAAGGCATCGGTGGTGGCTACAATATGATATTTTAAAGGGAAAAGAATTTTTGATGCCATTTTCAGATCCAGAAAGCTGGAATGGTTCATCAAAATCAGATAAGGTCCCTCTTCCTTTCTCTCCCCCCTCAGATCCCGAAAGGAAAAGCGGGTGGCAAACAGGGCGGGAATGGAAAGAATACGGATCACAAGGGCAAACAAAAACCAGGGCTTCACAGGGGAAATGATCTTAAGCTTGGGTAAAGACTCCATATCCTTCCAGCTTTTTTTGATCTGTTTGATCTTCATACAAAATTCTCCTTGGCCTTTTCTTTTTTTCGTAAACGAAGGTAGAAGGAAGTGCTTCCAAAGCCCGCACTTTCTGCAGCTACCGAGGCGGAAACGCCCTCATTTCTCAATTCTTCGGCAAATTGAAGGCGAAGACGGTTCCGATAATCAATGGGGGACATTCCCATCTCCTCCCGAAAAAGCTTGCGAAAGGCAGTCTCGCTCATATAAGACAGCTTTGCCCAGGTCTCCACCTTTTCCTGGCGGGTAAAGCTTCTTTCAATATGGCGAAGGGCGGGCAAAAGTCTTTTTTTGTTTTGAGAAACCGCTTCCTCCTCCGTCAGGTAAGAAAGAATGCGGTAAAATTTAGAAAGGGCGTAATTTCCGTCCGCATTGGGATCTCCCTTCAGCGTTTCGGCAAAGGGCACAGCCACGGACATTGCCATATCATTTTTCGGAAAAACCGTTGGGGCTGTAGGGATCGGACCGGAAATGGGCAAAAAGCGAAACACAAGGGTCACATTTTCCTTTTCGGTATACTCTGCAGAGGAAGAAAGTCCTCGGGGCAAAAAAATCCCCTCTCCCTCCGAAACGGAAAGCTCCTTGTTTTGAGCAGTAACCACAACCTTCCCGTGGAGAACCAGGATCAGTCGCGCCACCTCCACAGGCTTTTTCGGTGCAAAGCGAAAGCCTTCTCCGTGCTCCACCCGAAGTACAGCACGATGCTCCACGGTCCATACAGATTCCATAGACTCCCCTCCTTTTTCTCATTGTACTTGATTTTGGTTGAAAAAGTCAATAAAAGGACTGTGTTTTTCAAAAAAAGAGCATTTTTCTGTCAAATCGTTCAATTTTATGATTAAATCAAATCTTTTCAAGAGACCAAAAAAGTGTAAAATAAAAGAAAGGAGTGAAAACGATGAAACTGAAAAAACTTCAAGCCGTTCATTTTTGCGGTGATATCTGTTTAAAGCATGCCTCCCTTGACCTTGCAAGGGATATTTTTGCCGTAACCGAAAAAGAGATCCCTGTTCTGGAAAGCAAAAAAGCAGGGGAAAACATCCTTTCTGTAGGCACGGTGGAGGATAAAGAATACCTGGAAAATACCGCTGCGTTTTTTGATTTTATCCCCGAAAAAGAAGAGGAATATCGGGTGGCGGTCCTTCCCGACAGGATCCTTATTTTGGGCAAGGATAAGCGAGGTGCTATGTGGGGGATCTACGCCCTTTCGGAGAAAATGGGTATTTTGCCGCTGCACCGTTTTACCTTATCCGTCCCCGAAAAGAAAGAAGAATTGAAAGAGGAGATCTTCGGCGATCACCCCCGCACCTTCCGCTTTCGCGGGTGGTTTCTCAATGATGAGGACCTTCTCACAAAGCGCATCATAAGCGGCGGAAAAAGAGAGATCGACTACCCCTTCTACGGGGATGTTTGCGATGTAAAAAGCCTGGATGAAATTTTAGAGACCGCCCTTCGTCTCGGGATCAATACCATCATTCCCGGGTCCCTGATTGATATTGATATGCCCTTTGAAAGAGCCTTGGTAGAAAAATGCGTGGAAAGAGGCTTTTATGTAACCCAGCACCATGTAGAGCCTGTGGGCGTTTCCTTCTGGACAAAGGATAATTTTTTCAAACGAAGAGGAGAAGAGCCCATTTTGTCCTTTACTGCCGAAAAGGAACGAATGAAAAAAGTATGGGGGCATTATGTAAAGCTTTGGGCAAAATACGGTGATAATGTGATCTGGCAGCTGGGTCTTCGGGGTAAGGGCGATGAGCCTGTATGGGGCTCCGGAGATGAAAATGCTCTATATGAAGAATGGGGCAAGGTGATCACCGAGGCCGTCCGAACCCAATTTGACCTGATCCGCGAGGAGGTGGGCGAAACATTCCTTTCCACCGCTACCCTTTGGATGGAAGGGGCAAAAATGTACACCGAGGGCACCCTTCTTTTGCCCGACGGCGTGATGCCCATCTTCTCCGATGTAGGCTGTACTCAGATGATGAGCAGTGACTTTTTCACCACCCCTCGCTCCGAGGATCGGAAAACAGGCCTTTATTACCACGCGGCCTATTGGGGTGCAGGCCCTCACCTTGCTCCCGGCAACGATCCGAGAAAAATGCTTTGGAATTATGACGAAGCCATCAAAAAGGGCGACACGGAATACAGCATCTTAAATGTTTCCAATGTAAGAGAGGTGCTTTACAGTGCCGCATTTAACAGCCGCATTCTTTGGGATCGGGAACACCTTGACCTTGATACCTTCAACAAAGCCTTTGCAAAAGACTATTTCGGAAACGAAGCCCTTTCCTTCTTTTATCCCGAATATTTTCAGTGCATTATGGCGGGAACTTCCGATGACTTCCCTCCTGCAAGAAAAAAGCTTTTTGATGTAGTGGAAAGAAAAGCCCCCTTCCCCTATTTCCTCGTCAATGACGGAGATATCCGCCTTTTAGGTCAGAGAACTCTGAAGAAGATCCCCGTACCGGGAGAAAACTGGGAAAAGCGTTTGGAAGAAAGCCTTCTTTCCTTTGGAGCACTGAAGGAAAAGTGCAAAAAATACCACCGTCTGCCCTACTTCGATGAGACCTTGATGTTCATCACCTATCTGGAAGCTCTTGAAAACTGGGCAAAAGAGCTCTTTCAATTCGACCGCACAAAGGACCCCGTCCACAGAGAAAAAGCTGCCGCGTACCTTACCTCCTATATGGAAGAAAGAAAGAAGCTTGAACACGCTCCCTTTGAAAACTGGTATCGGGGAGAAGAAAAGATGAATCTTTCGGATATGGTAAATGTGACCCTGACCTTTCCCGTGGAAAAGTCTTGACAAAATTTGCTTCCTATTGACTTTTTTCGCCTCCTCGGTTAAACTCATAGGGAATAAACGATAGGAAGTTATGTATGAACTATATTGTTCTGGATCTGGAATGGAACCAGCCCCGCTATTACAAAGAAACGGTGGAAAACCCTGTGCATCTCACAGGGGAGATCGTACAGATCGGTGCCGTAAAACTGAATAAACGCTTTAAAATAAAAAAAGAACTGGACCTTCTGGTCCGTCCTCAGTATTACCGCAAAATGCACCGCAAGGTATCCCGCATTACGGGTCTAAAAAACGAGGATGTGAAAAAAGGCCTCCCTTTTCCCGAGGCATTTAAAAAGCTTTCCAAATTCTGCGGAAAGGATTTTGTCTTTCTCACCTGGGGTCCCGATGATGTTCCCATGCTGCGGGACAATCTCCGCCTTTTCTCCATGGATGAAGACTTTATTCCCGACTCCTTTGACCTGCAAGTGTTTTACGCCCACCAGATCGAAGGTGTGATGCGGCAATATGCCCTGGAGGATGCCATTGAAAAATTAGGGGAAAAGCCCTTCCAGGCACACGATGCCCTTTGCGATGCCCGCAGCACTGCGCTGATCTGCCGCCACCTTGATATGAAAAAGGGAATGGAAGAATATCCCCTTTTGGCAGGAGACATTGTGGCAAGACCCCTTGATACCTGCGAGATCGGCATCACCTTCAAAAATCGGGGAGAAGCTTTGAAGGAGCTTTCCACCACCCCGATCCCCTGTCCCGATTGTGACGACTTTTTAGAGCCAAGCTATCCCATTCCCCAAAACGCCCATAAATTTCTCCTGCGCACCACCTGCAGTTGCGGCAAGGAATATCTGGTGCGCTTCAAGATCTACCGCGGCGAGGGAGAGACCGTCCGCGTAACCCGCGAGGTCTTCTTAATGGACACTGCCCTGAATCGCCTTTACAAGGAAAAAGAAAAGCGCCACGAAAAACAAAAGGAAGCAGAAAAACAGAAGCTGCGCCGCAGAAAGATCCGCGCAAGAGAGGCTAAAAAACAATTGACTGCTTTGAAATAACAAAAGCACCCAACCGAATTTCGGCTTGGGTGCTTATTCTTTTACAAATTTTAAAATATCGGAAACCTCACAGTCAAGGGCATAACAAAGGGCATCAAGCGTTTTGGTATTGATTGCCTCTCCCTTTTTCATTCTGTGCAAAGTGTTGGCAGAAAACCCTTGCTTGAAAATCAGATGATATTCGGTTATCCCTTTTTTAAATAAAGTTTCATAAAAAGGCGCGTAACTGATCACATTTCATCACCACATTTATAGTATCATACTCAACTCCTTGACAATACTCAAAATATTGAGTATAATGATGAAAAATAAAGAATCTCTTCTGTTAAGAGAGAAAAGGAGAAAACATGGACGAAAAAATCATCGTAAAATCAGAAAAATATAATGTAAAAAAATTATTCAAAATTATGATTATTATTGGTGTGGTATTTTCAATTATTTTGGCTGTTATTAGAATTGCAGGTGACTATTCCTATCGTTTAGATCTTTATTCAGATTATTATGAGGACTATTTGGATCATCAACAAGAGTATCAGGAAACCCATCGTTGGTGTAGCGGATATGGTGGCGAGTTGTGTTACCGTTGTAAGAAAATTCAAGGATATTCTTCTGCACAAGAATATGCAGCCGATGGGCTTTTTTACACCTTTATTGAACTTGTGAATTTCATCCCATTTGCCGCATTCGCTCTCATTGGCGGGCTGATCTACCTTTGGCTTCGCAGCTATGAAATGACCATAACCGATAAAAGAGTTTATGGTAAAGTTGCTTGGGGCAAGAGAGTTGACCTTCCCTTGGACTCTATTTCCTCCACTTCCACGATCGCCCTTTTCAAAGGAGTTGCCGTTGCCACCTCTTCCGGTAAAATCGCATTCTTGGCAGTAAAAAATTCTGCTGAAATCTTTGAAAAAGTAAACGCCCTTTTGGTAGAAAGACAAAAAGCAAAAAATGAAGCTGCACCCGTGCAGCCTTCTGTTCCCGTAAGCTCCAACGCTGACGAACTGAAAAAATTCAAGGATCTTGTTGACAGCGGTATTATCACCCAAGAAGAATTCGACGCCAAGAAAAAAGAACTGCTTGGTCTGTAAAACAAAAAAGAGCCTTTCGGCTCTTTTTTTATATTCCAAGTAGCTTTTCTGCGTTTTTGTAGCAGATCTTTTCGTAGTTTTCTCTTGTGATCTCTCCCTTTTCCGCCATATCCAAAAGAAAAGCGGAAAATTCAAAAGGGAAGGCGGAGCCTGACATACAAATATCACAGCCGTAATAAATGCGGTCTGAAAATTCCTCTATAAATCTTGCCGCGTGATCTCGATCCCGCATCAGGGCATTGGCACCCGATCCTGCGGAAAGATCGCACAAAAGATTTCCATATTCCCGCATAAGACTTACGAGTTTTCCGTTTTCCACCTTGCCTTTTACATATTTTCCCCGATTTTCCTCGGTCACATTGTCACCGATCTCACTCCAGAAGGGCTGTGAGTGCCCCAAAACGCGAAGATCAGGATATTTTTTCAGCATTTTTTCAAGGCGAGGCAGATGAAGTTCATCAATGATACCGTATCCCCCCGAGGCATCCTTTGCAATGTGAATGGTCACAGGCATGGAAAGTGCCGCACAGGCAGAAAAGAGATTTTCCATTTTTGGGTCATCGGCATAAAGATTTGCCGTTACCTCACCCACGCCCTTTGCTCCAAGGCTTTTGTAATGCTCTAAAAGGTATGCAAGATTTGCTCCCGCTTTGTTGGAAATGGCTCTGGGATCCACCCCGCAAAACCAAAAGGCGCGGTCTGCATTTTCTCTTGCCGATACACACACCATTTCACTTGTAATAGGCTCCATGGTCCCCTCAGGGGAAACAATAGGCAGCAAAACACATTTTTCCACACCGATTTTTTCGTAATACTCGGAAAAAATCTCCTTTACGGAAAGCTTTCTTGCACCGTCCTTTTTGTAAGGAGGGGTAAGGTCCGGCCAAGGCACCGCGTGGGCGTGAATGTCGATCTTTTTTACCACTTTCATACAGCTCCCTCTTTTCTTTTCCTTATTATACAAAAACTTATTTCTTTTTACAAGAGGGAAAAGAAAAACCGCTTTGTTATTGAAAAAGAAGAAAAAAGGCTTTATAATGATAGGGTAAAAAAGGAAGGAGTGGAAAGGATGCTTATTACCGATCAAACAAAATTTGCTCCCTTTGCCCCCGAAAACAATCTTTGGGTAGGTATTCCCGGAATCGAAGTGACCAAAAAAGGCCGCCATTTTCTCACCTTTTATTCCGGTGGCATCAAGGAGGATATCGGCAACCATGTTGTGCTGATGAAATCCGAGGACGGCAAAAATTATAATGAGACCGTTGCCATCTGCTATGAAGAGGGCTACCGCTGCTTTGACCCCTGCCTTTGGATCGACCCCTTGGGAAGACTCTGGCTTATCTGGGCAAGATGCCCCGAGGACGGCACCTGGGCCGCCATCTGCGAGGACCCGGATGCAGAAGAGATCAAATTCGGGAAAGAATTTTTCATCGGAAACAATGTTATGATGAATAAGCCCACCGTGCTTTCTTCCGGAGAGTGGCTGTTTCCCGTTGCCGTTTGGAACACCGATGTGAGGACCCTCGGCCCCGAATGGGATTCACCCATTACCCCCAAGGGCTCCTTTGCTTACGCCAGCTACGACCAAGGAAAAACCTTCAAAAAGCTGGGCTTTGCCGATGTAGAAAAAAGAAGCTTTGATGAGCATATGTTCCTGGAAATGAAAAACGGCACCGTTCGCTGCTTTGTCCGTACCTCCTACGGCATCGGCGCGGCAGATTCCTTCGACGGAGGCCTTCATTGGGGCGAGGCTTTCGCCACAGATTACGGCGGGCCCTCATCCCGCTTCCACATCAGACGCCTTCCCTCGGGAAGAGTGCTTCTCATCAATCACTATGAAAACAAAGGAAGAAACAACCTCACCGCCCTCCTTTCCGAGGACGACGGCAAAACCTTCCCCTATCATCTCCTGCTTGACGAAAGAAGAAGGGTATCCTACCCGGACGCTACCGTCACCGAGGACGGTGCCATCCACATCACCTACGACAGAGACAGAGGGTGCTTTAAAAAGACCCTGGAGGAAGCACTTGCCTCCGAACGGGAGATCCTCACCTGCCGTATTACGGAAGAGGATATTTTAAACGGAAAGCTTGTAGACGAAAAAAGCTTTTTAAAGCAGGTAGTCTATAAGCTGGGCGAATACAAGGGAGAAAACCCAAACCCCTACTGCTTTAGCGACAGCGAACGAAAGACACTTCAAAAGGGCGGCAAGGTGGAGAATGTAACCGAGCGCATTTTCAACGCTTACAATATCAATTGCACCAACATCCACCACATTGAAGCGGAAAAGCTGGATAAACTCATCGAAGAATATTACAAGAGCGCATCCATTGATACCTTAAACGAGATCATCACCCTTGTCAGACGGGCCGAAAATGAAAGCGAGACCTACGAGGATGAGATCATCGACCGTACAAAAGCCTATATCATCGAAAACTTAGAAAAGAACGAGTCGGTAGAAAGCATTGCAAAAAAGGTCTTCTTCAGCTCCCACTATTTAAGACACCTGTTCAAAAAGAAAGCAGGCGTTTCCATTCAGGAATTTAAAAACCGCGAACGCTTGAAAAAAGCAAAGCTTCTCCTTGTAACCGGAGAAAATAAAATTATTGAAATTGCCGCGGCTTGCGGCTATGAAAGCCCCGCATATTTTTCCGAGGTCTTTGTAAAGGATGTGGGAATGAACCCCACCGATTTTCGGAAAATGATGCGAGGAGAAATGTGAGGAAATATTATGATCGAAACCTTTAAGAAAAAATTGCAGGAAGGCGTGGTAGGTATGTTCTCCAAAACCGAGGACCCTGCCATCATCGAATCCGCCGGCTTTGCAGGGCTTGATTTTGTGATCATTGACCTGGAGCACGGCCCCAACACCATCCGTAGCGCACAGAACCTTATTCGCGCCGCGCAGATCTCCGGTGTATTCCCCATTATCCGTGTGAAGGAGGAAAACCCTTCTGTTATGTCCGAAGCTCTTGACATCGGCGCAGGCGGTATTCAGGTTCCCCAGATCAACAGCCGCGCGGCAGCAGAGGATGTATTCCGCCGCACAAAATTTGCCCCAGTGGGAGAAAGAGGCGTGTGCCGCTTCGTTCGCGCCGCAAACTACTCCTCAAAAGACCGTTTTCAGTATTTTAAAGATGCCAATACGGCCGTGACCGTGCTTCAGATCGAGGGTCAGGAAGGCATCAATGCACTCCCTGAAATTCTCGAAGTAGAAGGGATCGATGTGATCTTCATCGGCCCGTACGATCTTTCTCAGTCTCTTGGGGTAGTCGGTCAGATCGACCATCCCTTGGTAGAAGAAAAAATGAAAGAGATCGTAAAGCTTTGCGCGGAAAAGAACATTTGCGTGGGAACCTTTACCGATACCTTGGAAAACGCAAGAAAATGGAGAAGCCTCGGTGTAAAATACATCGCCCACTCCGTCGATATGGGTATCTTCCACGATGCCATCAAGAGCCTCGTCACCAACATCAAAGAATAAAAAAAAGCACCCTTTCGGGTGCTTTTTTTCTGTCGCTTTTTGAAAAACCCACTTTCTTTTGAAAAAGAAAGTGGGCAAAGAAAACTTATCACTTAAAAAGCAGTTTTCAATACTTTTCGGAAGCTTTTTGGGTACCTTTTTCTCGAAAAAGGTACAACGAAGTCGCAGCCGATTTTATAAAGTTTTATTCGGTTTTTGCAAGAAACGCTTTCAACCGAGGAGACTTGGGGTTTTTGAAAAGCTCCTCAGGATCCCCTTCTTCTGCAATAACACCGTCTGCCATAAAGATCACCTTATCGCTGATCTCCCGGGCAAAATTCATTTCGTGGGTAACGATGATCATGGTAATGTTCTTCTCCGCAAGCTCCCGAAGAACCTTCAAAACCTCGCCCGTCAGCTCCGGATCGAGAGCACTGGTAGGCTCATCAAAGCAAAGGATCTTAGGGGAAAGCATGAGAGCGCGTGCAATGGCAACTCTCTGCTGCTGACCGCCGGACAATTCGCAAGGAAAGTTTTCCGCTTTTTCCGTCAGCCCTACCTGCTCCAAAAGCAGATCCGCGTGATTTTCGATCTCCCGGAAAATTTCTTTTTTCTTTTCCTTATAATCTTCTCTTTCCTTGGCTAGAAGCTTCGGTGCAAGACAGAGATTTTCCTTTACACTATACTGGGGAAAAAGATTGAACTGCTGAAAAACAAGTCCGAAATTCATTCTTCTCTTGCGGATCTCGTCATCGGAAAGGTGCACATGCTCCGCAGCACAGAAAAGCTTCTCTCCGTCTAAATAAAATTCTCCTTCGTCAGGCTCTGAGAGATAGTTGATACAGCGCAAAAGTGTGGTTTTTCCGCTGCCGGAAGAACCGATAATGGAAATTACCTGCCCCTTTTCCATGGAAAAATCAATTCCCTTCAGGACCTCAGTCTTTCCAAAGCTTTTGGAAACATTTTTTACTTCAAAATATGCCATATCTCACCCTCCTTACGCCTTGAAATAGGACAGCTTCTTTTCAAGCTTGCCTAAGAGAATCGTCAAGGCACCTACAAAAACAAGGTAAAATACGCCCGTGTAGAAGAGGGGCCAAACCAAAGCGCGGGTAGCGGCAAGCTCGTTCGCCTGCTTGATGATCTCGCACACCATAATACTGTTGGCAAGTGCCGTATCCTTAATAAGGGTAATGATCTCATTGGACATAGGCGGTACGATCCTCTTGATCACCTGCTTTAAAACGATCTTGAAGAACACCTGTCTTTTGGTCAGTCCCAGAACATATCCTGCCTCATACTGACCCCCGGAAATGCTCTCAATACCGCCGCGGTAGATCTCGGAAAAATAGCAAGCATAGTTGAGCACAAAGGCAATGAGAACTGCAACGATCCTTCCGGCATCCTTGATTCCGTAGGCAAACGCCCACCTGTCTACATAACTAAATACCGGGGTATCAAAAAGGAGTCCCGGTACATAAAAAATAATAAAGATCTGGAGCATCAGCGGAATTCCGCGTACGATCCAGACAATTACTTTTGTCAGATACTTCAAAGGCTTAAAGCTGCTCATGGAACAAAGGGCTATAGGCAAGCCAAGCGGTGCGCCGCAAAGCAGCGTCACCGCAAAAATGAGCATCGATATTTTGAAGCCATCAAACAAAAATGATGTAACTTCCCAAAATGTCATATTGTCTCCTTATGGCCTGCCCCGATTATTTCTGATCTGCAAAATCGGTGATGGCAGTGTTTTCAACACCGTACTTCTCTGCAAGAGTCTTGATGGTGCCGTCTTTGCCGAGCTTTTCAAGCTCTGCATTTACCTTTGCGGTAAGGTCAGATCCCTTGCGGAAGCCGATTGCATAGTATTCAACATCGCTGGAGAGCTCTTCTGCGATCTTCAGATCTGCATAGTCACCCTTGCCAACATAGCTCTTTGCAAGCTGAGCGTCGAGAACTGCAGCATCTGCAGAGCCGGATTTAACTTCCATCAGACAGTCAGTCTGCTTGCTGACACCCTTAACAACAGCGCCGTCAAATTCGCCTGCGTAGGATTCGCCGGCGGAGCCTGCTTCTGCAACAACAGTCATAGCGGAAAGATCGTCAGCGGTAGCAATGGCAGAATCAGCCTTTACAACGATCACCTGTCTGTTTTCCATGTAGTTGTAAGAGAAGTCTACCTTTTCTTTTCTTTCGATTCCGTCATCATCCTTGGAGTTGCAGGTAAAGCCGTTCCAGATGCAGTCAATGGACTTGCCGTTCAGGTCGGTATACTTGTTTTCCCACTTGATCTCCTGGAAGATCACTTCTTCGTAGCCGAGGTTTGCAAATACTTTTTCAGCAAGCTCAGTATCAAAGCCGATAAGCTTTCCGTCTTCATCCTTGTAGTTCATGGGCTCGTAAATGGTGTAGCCTACTACAATGGACTTCTCTTCTTCCTTTGCGCAAGAAGCAAAGGATACCAGCATAAGACATGCAAGTACAAGTGCTAAAATTCTTTTCATGATGTTTCTCCTTTTTGTCTTTGTATTTTAACATTTTGTTGTTTTAGCAATTTAGTGTGCTAAAGCGATGAACTAATATTAGCACAGAGTGAACCCTTTGTCAAGTGTTTTTTCAGATTTTTTGAAATTTTTTCAGGAAAGAAAAAAGCCTTGCGAAAAAGGCCCCTTTATAATAAAATGTTCATAAAAGAAAACTATCATAAATGAAGAAAAACGAAAGGAGAACACAATGAGGAAAAAGCTGTACCGACACCCGGCCCTTGTTATTTTTGGCATTTTTTCGGTCCTTTGTCTTACGCTTCTCCTTTTATTCCCGCTTTTCCCCTCTTTTTCCGAGTGGTTTTCTCTTTATCCCGCACGCTTTGTACGGCTTTTTTTGGGAGCGATCACATCCTTCCTTCCTTTTTCCCTGTTTGAAATTTTGATCTTCCTTTTTGCTTTTTATGTTCTTTTTCTTTTGGTTTTCATTCCGATTTCGCTCTGCAAAAAGAAAAGATCAAAGATCCTGCCCCTTCTTCTTGTGTTACCGATCCTACTTTTTACGGTGCTGGATCTGTTTGCTCTTTCCTTTGCTTCCTCTTATCATCGGGAGAGCGTCTCCCGTCAAATGGCTCTTGATACCGAAACAATCGGTGAAGAGGAGATCTTCCTTGCCCTGGAGAGCCTTGCACAAATTACAAACACTTCTGCAAAAGAGATCGAAAAAAATGAAAAAGGAGAAAGCCTTCCCCCTTCCTTTGACAGGATAAAGAAAGGGGTAAACAAAGCCGCAAATGCCTTTGGAAAGCGTAACCCCTTTTATCAGGACAAGGGCTTTGAGGGAAAGACCTTTCTTTCCTCGCCTCTTTTGACCTATACCCACCTTTCGGGCGTATTCGGCTTTTTTACGGGAGAGGCGAATGTCAATACCAACTATCCCCACTTTATCGTAACGGCAAGCCTTGCTCATGAAAGCTGTCACGCCCGCGGCATTGCACCGGAGAATGAATGCAATTTTCTCGCCGCGGTGATCCTGATGGAATCCGATGATCCTTATCTTCGCTACTGCGGCGCGACCTTTCTTTTGGACGATTTTATCTCCGCCTGCCGAAATATCGATCGGGAACGGACAAACAAAATAATAGAAGGCCTTGATGTCACCTTCTTTGCGGATATGGCCTTTTACAGCGACTTTTTCGAGCCTTACCGAGACTCCTTTTCTTCTAAGGTGGCAAACAATGCAAACACCGCGTACTTAAAAGCTATGGGTCAAAAGGACGGTGTTCTCTCCTATTCCCGTGTCATTGGCTTAACAAGTGCTTATTTTCAGAAAAAACACCTTGAAAATTCTCCCAAAATCCATTAAAATATACTTGCTTTCTTTTGGAAAAAGAAAGTAAGCAAAGAAAGCTTTCGTCTAATAAAGAAATAAAAAAGGAATATAAATCCAAATTTATTTAAAAAGCTATAAGTTTTTCGGGTCACTTTTTTTCAAAAAGAGTTGCCGTTTTCACAAAAGCATTACCAATAAAAACGAAGTAAAATCGAGCGAGACGAGGCGCACGAAGGAAATACGAAGGAGTTTACTTTCCGTAAATGACTGAGTGTTTCTCTGATGTGGAACAAAGTCGCAGCCGATTTTACAAGTTTTAAAAGGAAGGAATAAAATGGACATCAAAGAAACTCTATCACAAGAACTCAAAATCTCTCTCGAGATCATTGATAATATCATCGCCCTTTTGGACGACGGGAACACCATTCCCTTTATCGCCCGTTACCGTAAGGAAAAAACCGGTGCCATGGACGATGTGACCCTGCGCCGCTTCGCGGAAAGACTGGAGTATTTAAGAGGTCTTGAAAAGCGTCGCGAGGAGGTAAAGAACGCCATTGAAGAACAGGGCAAAATGACCGAAGAGATCGCACTCGCCCTGGAAAAGGCCACCATTCTGGCAGAAATTGAGGATATTTACCGTCCCTTCCGTCCCAAGAGAAAGACCCGCGCCTCCGTAGCAAGGGAAAAGGGCCTGGAGGGCCTTGCCAAGGTCATTTCGGATCAAGGAAAGGGCGAAAGCCTGGAAAATCTTGCCGAGGAATATATCAATGAAGAAAAAGGCGTTCTCACCGTAGAGGATGCCATACAGGGTGCCCTTGACATTGTAGCGGAGGATATCTCCGACAATGCGGATTTCAGAAAAGAAATGCGCAGTATGTTCTTCAAGGAAGGCAAGTTTATCACCGAAAAGATCCCCGATGCCGACATCGGCGTCTACGGAATGTACGAAAATTTCTCTCAGGAGATCAAATCCATTCCCGGCCACCGCATTTTAGCGGCCAACCGCGGGGAAAAGGAAGAAATACTCAAGGTCAGCCTTGAAATTTCCGAGTATCTGACCTTAAGCTTTTTGCAAAACCGCTTGGTAGACCCCGCTTCTACCTATGCCTCCTTTATGGAAAAAGCCCTGGAGGACAGCTACAGCCGCCTTATTTTCCCCTCTTTGGAAAGGGAGATCCGCACCGCCCTCACCGACGATGCAGGTGAAAAGGCTCTGGTCCTTTTCTCCGAAAACCTGAAAAACCTTCTCCTGTGCCCTCCCATTAAGGGCAAGACCGTCCTTGGCTACGACCCCGGCTACCGCACCGGCTGTAAGCTTGCAGTGGTAGATCCTACGGGCAAGGTTTTGGATACGGCCGTCATTTATCCCACAAAGCCTCAGGAAAGGATCGAGGAATCGGAAAAGAAGGTTCTTTCCCTCATTCGCAAATGGGGCATCGATACCGTAGCCATCGGTAACGGTACCGCAAGCAAGGAAAGCGAGATCTTCATTGCAGGCGTCATCAAGAGAAACAGCCTGAATGTAAAATATATGATGGTATCGGAATCCGGTGCCTCCGTTTATTCTGCCTCCCCCCAAGGCGCAGAGGAATTCCCCGATTTTGATGTAACTCAGCGTTCCGCCGTTTCCATTGCAAGAAGACTGCAGGATCCCTTGGCGGAGCTTGTTAAGATCGAGCCCCGCAGCATCGGCGTCGGTCAGTATCAGCACGATCTGAAGCCCGCGCGCCTGGAAGAGGCCCTGGGCGGCGTTGTGGAAAACTGCGTAAACCTTGTAGGTGTAGACTTAAATACCGCCTCCTATATGCTCCTTTCCTATGTAGCAGGCATTGGAAAAGCGGCAGCAAAGAACATCGTAGCTTACCGTGAGGAAAACGGAGCCTTCCAGAGCCGAAGTGAAGTGAAAAAAGTCCCCAAGATCGGCGCAAAGGCCTTTGAGCAGTGCGCAGGCTTCCTTCGCGTCCCCGGCGGCAAAGAGCCTCTTGACAATACAGGCGTGCATCCTGAAAGCTATGCCGCCGCCAAAGCCCTTTTGAAAAAGTTCGGCTTCGATCCCAAAAAGCTCAATTCCGACGGTGTAGAGGGCCTTTCGGCCTTCTGTGAAAAGGAAGGAAAAAAAGCCTTGGGCGAGGAGCTCGGCATCGGGGAGTATTCCTTGAACGATATCATCCGCGAGCTTGAAAAGCCCGGCAGAGATATGCGCGATGACTTTGCGCAGCCCATTTTGCGCGACGATGTCCTGGGTCTTGAAGACCTGAAGG
>JAZSAT010000022.1:0-11162 GCA_045602025.1 Eubacteriales bacterium
CTTCACCGGTAACGGTAAAATCAATCTTATACGCGTCGAAAGCAAAGAACAGCACCACCGAAACAACAGCACTGATGGCCATCAAAATGCCAAAGGCTTTCAACAGTTTTAACAAACAACCGCCAAGCATTTGGGTATCAATAGCGCCTGTATTTTGAGGTCCGTCGGTAATACCTTTTCGTTTGGCACACTCACTGCAATAACCTCGAACATTTCCGTTTCCGGTTCCGGGGCCTATATCTCTGCCACATGAAGAACAACTTGCCATTTCTCATTTCTCCTTTAATACTCTAATTCAACCTTTACATATTCGCTATCGGAAATATAATGTAAAACCTCTGCTATTTTGCCGAAGGCAACCTTCATTTCGACCGTTACATTTCCGTTTGCATCCTTCATTTTATAGTTCTTAACCATGCCGCCGCTTTCTTTCACGATTTCCGCTTTATTCATATCAATGATATTGCGTATATAGATGTCCGGCACAACACTTAAAAGATAATCGTATTCTGCCTGATACTCCGAAAGAGGCATATCGGTCAGCACCTCGGCGTACTGCTCATCGTAGGAAACCTTTGTAAGTGTTTTTGCATTTGTATTGACACGGTATGTTGCATCCGCATCAAAGTTTTTCCAATCGGCATAAAAACTGAATTCATATCCGTTGGCAAGGTATCGAGTGGTAATATCTGCAACTTCTTCGTCATTTTTGTAAAGCGTGTATCCGCCTGAGTTACCTCTGCTTTTTTCAATGAGCTTGCCAAGCTCATCGTCATCGGTCACGGTAGCATCGGAATAGGTGTATCCCTTCAAATCGAGGCTTGCAGCATTGCTGCCGTATGTAAATGTATAGGATTCGCAAAGCTTTCCGTCAGACAGGAAAGAAACACCTTCTACCACATTATCCGCTGCTTTGAGTGGATCGGACTCGTCAATAAAATTATATACCGCCGCATTGTCACCGCAGAGAGCTTCTCTTGTGATACCATCCTCGTTTGCAAGACCGTGTTTATTGCATTTGTCAAACAAAGCAGTATAGAGGCTGTCGTGGGTTATTGCTTTCAGCTTGTCGGCATATTGTGCGTAAAAATCGCTGCCTTCTTTATAGATAATCTTTTTCTCATCATCTATCAGCACATTTGCACCGTCAAGTATGGTGAGCGTATATTCACCGTCGGGCAGCCCTGTCGAAAGGTTTTCTCCGTCAAAATTAAAATGATACGAGGTGATTCCGTTTGCGGTTTCACCGCTGATGTAATACGATTTTTCCTTAATGTTAAACAGCTTTTGGAAAAATCCCGTTTTTGAAGTTTCACATTCAATGCTCCAAAAAGCATTTTCATCATCCATGGATAGCAAATAGCTTTGATAATCTTCGAGGGAGCGAGAGGCTTCGCCCGTGATTTCAAGTCCCTTCCATAATGTTTCTTCCCGGTTGTTCACCGAAATCACGCCATAGACAATACCCACCACAAGTGCAATAACAATAATAACCGCAAAAATAGGCAAAATCGAGCTTTTTCCTCCGCTATGACCCGTTGAGTAGGAACTACCACCGGAATAGGTAACGTTACCCGAATTACCCGATCGAGAACCGCTGCCGGAGCCGCTGTTCATTGACCGCCTTTCATTTTCACGCCTTCTGGCACAATTACTGCACTGCGCACCAGCATAAGGCACTATAGCGCCGCAATGTGGACAATTATGTATTGCCATATCGTTTTCCTCCTGTTATATGAGATGTCTATTTTAATCCAATCTCAACTCGCTCAGTTTCGGAAATATAATGATACATTCCCTTTAACTTGCCGGAACTTGTGGCAAGCTCTGCAATGACAGTACCGCTGTCATCGTTCATAACATATTTTTTCTCAATTCCCATGAAGCCGGTTTTTTCTTCTGCTTTGCTCATATCCATAATATTTGCAATATAGGTTTCCGGTACAAGGGTTAAAAGATAATCATAATCCTTCTGATGCTCTGACAGAGGCATTTTTGTTTCAACCTCATCGCCGTTGTCGTTTTCGGTGATTTTGGTCAAGGTTTTATCGGTAGTATTTACACGGTATACGGCATTCTTTTCAAAGGATGTACCCTCATCACGGAACTTGAACTCATATCCATCCGGGAATACATCTACCGTCACACGCAATACTGCCTCATCATTTTCAAACCATTTAAGCATACCGCCTGCTCGCTCGGTGGTAGCAAACAGCTTTTCAAGTTGAGACTGATCTGCTGCATCGGCATTTTCGTCATAATAGGAATAGCCCTCTAAATCCAATTCCGATGCGCTGTCGCTATAAGAGAAGCGATAAACATCACGCAATTTACCTTCGCTGTGTTCTACAACAGCCTCCACCTGACCGCCGGAAACCTTGGTAGGTTCTTTCTCCAGCATATAACTGTAAATCGTTGCTTTATCTTTACGCACAAATTCTCGCGGCAAGCTGTCAGTCCCATTCGTACCGTGTTCGCCACCACTCACTTTGGCAAACAGTTCGTTATAAATGCCGTCATGTGTAATGGCCTTCAGCTTATCTGCACAGGAATCGTAGCGTTGTGTTCCTTTTTTATAAATCAGCTTTTCTTCTGTATCTATCAATACCTGAACGCCTTCAAGAGTTGTTAAAACATATTCACCGTCTGCCAGTCCGGTTCCGAGATTTTCACCCTCGAAGTGAAAACTAAAAGTTGTTATGCCATCAACCGTGTGGCTGCTGATATAATAGCTTTTTTCTTCTGAGGGAAGTATGTAGGCAAAATATCCACTCTTTTTTGTGGTGCAGCTTATACTCCATGTTTCACTTTCATTTTCCAAGCCAAGCAAATAGGTTTGATAATCCTCGGCGGAACGGACAGTCATATCCGCCACTGCCGGTTCTTCCCACAATTCTTTTTCAGCACCGTTGTAGCTTATGAACGTCCAAATAAAGCTAACCAGCGCCACTACCAAAAAACCAACGAGTATAAGCGGCCATACCGTTGTTTTATCCGTATATGCTCCACTGCTTGAAGAACTTGAACTGTTGGATGAAGATCCAGACCTACGCTTTCTCCATTCTTCATATTCTCGCTGTTTTCTTTCCTCCGCCTCATTCAAATCACTTGGAGAATTATGACGCTTACAGCGAGGACAGTCGCCACTACTATTGTCTATATATGCTCCGCAATTATTACAGGTAGCCATATCTCATTCTCCTTACTTCCATATCTCCTTAATGGTGATCTCTATTGTTTCCTCCCACGGTGTCTTATCGGGAGCATAGGCGGTGAATTTCTTCACCGTTTGCAGCGGATGTCTTGTGAGAAGAGATACCTCATCATCCAGGACCACCTTGCCGCATTCAATTTTGAATTTACCAAAGCGGCACAGCGGATAGTTCATCTTGCTCAAATCATATTCGCCGTCCTCGGCAGGGACTTCAAGCCCCTCTATTCGGTGAACGCCCATAGCGTGCGCGTGCATCTTGAGGCGAACATACCGTTTTTCGTTTCCCGTTAACTCTTTTTCCGGCTCGTCGGGGAACGGATCGTATATCGGGGTGGGTGTATCCACCGTGCGGCCGCAGTTGTGGCACAGCATTCTGTCGGGATCTGTCAGACTTGGATAGGGCTTTAATTCTGCCTTACCACAGTAAGGACAGACCTTTTCCGCTTTTTCTTCGCCAAGGATTTCGGGGTCGGACATGATTTCTGCCAATTCCTCCTCGCTGCATTGCTTTAATGCTTCGGCATACATGGTGTCCATAATATCAAACTCCGAAGATAGAAGGCGTCCGCAATCGCCGCAGACCGTCACCTCCGGATGTCTGTCGAAGGGGTCGCCGCTGTCGCTGTATGTTTTTATATTATGCGAACCGCAAAATTTACAAACGATCATCGTTTTTATTCCTCTCTTTCCGTTCCTTTACTCAGGGCTTTCTCCCACTGTTCCGAGGTCTTCGGTATCGCTCCGTCCGACTCCTCCTCGTCCCAAAGCTTTTTTCCGCAATCACAGCAAACAACGCTCATGGGAGCCGGGCATCTGTTAAAAGGATCCCCGTCTTCGCCGCCTAATGTTGTAATGTTCTTTGAACCGCAATATCTGCAAGTTGTTATCATATGATTCTCCTTATCTATCGCCTCTGTCCATCCGGATGCGGTAAGGGGTAATAAAATCGCAAAGAGCGTTTGCCTGCTCATAGGTGAGCGGTGCGGAAGCACCGTTCTCCCAACCGAAATACAGGCAGGTTCCTCTAAAGGTGCTGATGCCACGGTCAAAGCGGTTGGCAAGCCGATTTTCGCTGCCGTCTTCTTTTTTCCAACCGTTGTAGCAAGCCACAGGGAACTCAACACTGTCGCCAATCCACAGCGTATCTGCCGGATGTAGGCTATAAGCGCCCTTCAGTGTTGTGAAATCGTCTATTTTTACAAGATACGGATAGCCGCGCACGGGAACTGCCACCGCATTGGCTCCGGGGCATTTATCCCTTGCTTCCACGCTCTCTTGAAATTTATCCTCATCGGTTCGCTCATTGCGCTTTTCCAAAAATGCAAGCACCTTATCAAAGGTTTCGTTCTCACTCATTGCCGGTTACCTCCTTTTTTTGAAACGCCATGTGTATGTAATTGACATGGTCATCTTCTTCGCCGTCCGAGCCGTAAATGGTGGTAGAGCTGTAATATTCCGTTTCCCGCAGCTCGCCGCCAAGGGGAAGAAAAATCTTTTGCTCATACTTTGTGGCATCGTCCCGGGAGTCGCTGTTGTAGCCAGACCATCTGTAGAAGCTGCCGGTTACGATATAGCCGATAATTTCGCCGTTTTCGATAACCACAGCAGACGGGTCAGCAGAAACCGTTTCCTCACGCACATCATCATCATAACTCATTCCGGCAACAAAGCCCTGAAAAGATGCGTAATCGTAAGAGGTAACCTTTTTCAGCTCGTACTGCTCTATTTTGGCAGCATTGCCACCGCAATCGGGCGTTTCGGCTACATACAGGCACTCATCACCGCCGATTTTATCAAACAGGGGGATAGCACCCGCTGTTTCTTTACTGCAAACAATAAACATTATTCTTCCTCCCCGAGTTCTTCCTTATAAATATCGCAAAGTGCTCTTACTTCATATTTCAGGCGGCAGGCTTCCTGCCAAAACGATATGCCGGAGTTCTCTTTTCCTGCGGCAAGTTCCCACGCCATGTGGTCATTGAATCCGCTGTTAAAAGCCTGAAAGTGTGCTTCTTTCAAAATAGCGTATCGCTTATGAATATCGGTTTCGCTGCCGTACAGCACCTTGCACTTTTCTTCGAGCTGCTCCCGATAGGCCTTTTTCTTTGCCGCATCGTAGGCAACGGGATCCTTTGCACGTTCCTCTGCTTCTCGGCGTTCGGCCTCCAGGCGTGCTTCTTCCTGTCTGCGTTCTTCCTCTTGCTTCGCCTTTTTCTCGGCATCTATATCGGCTTTGCGCCTGCCATAAACAAATTCACCTTTATAGACACTACCGCCCTTATAGGTATAGGTGCCTTCGCCATGCATGGACAAATTCCCCATCGATTTATAGGAAGAACCAACTTCTCCTACATAAACATCGCCGTTGGAGAAGGCGATCCTACCCGTTCCCTCTATTTCCCAATGCTCTATGGCGGTGCCGGTGAACACCCAGCCTTGTTTTGATGTGAAGGTGCCTTTTCCATTGATATGTCCGTTGACAAACTGGCCTTCCCAGATGCCGTCATATTCGCTCAGAATGCCTGTTCCGTGATAGAGGCCTTCCTTCCATTGTCCCTTGTAATAATGTACTCCACAGTTCCACTTTTTTACGCCGTAGCCGTCATACAGGCCATCGACGAAATCGCCCTCATAGTTGGCATTTCGTTCACTCCACTTGCCATGCTTGAAATCTCCGTTTTCAAACTCACCCTCAAAGGTACCGGCATAGTCATACCAGGGGCCGCTGGACAGCATCCCCTTCTCTTCATAACATTTGGCCTTGCCGTGTCCGTGAAGTGATCCATTTTTCCATTCTCCCTCGTAAACACTGCCGTCTTTACAAATCATTTTACCCTCGCCGTGCGGCAGGCCATCCAGCACCTCACCGGTGTAGGTTCCGTTATCGTATTCCACGGTTACAATTTCCTTTTTACTCATTGCGGTTGCTCCTTTTTGCTTCTTGAAAGAACCATATACCCGTCTCCATTTGAAATGATTTATTTTACTTTTCTGCCTGCCCAGTCGGTTTCGGAAATGGTTTTGACATCACTTCCGTTTATTATGACTTCGCAAGTGTTTCCGTTTACATACTTTAAAGTCATTCTACCTGACGGTGCACTATCTACAATATTTCCCCTATACAGTATAGCTTCACCATTGTTATCGGGGCTTCCAAACAAGAAAACACCGTTCGGATCATTTACGCCATTCGCACTTTTGCCCATAATAACAGACAAGGATGACTTATCAAAGGTACATTCCCATGCTTTTTCCGAATACGCATTTTCTCCCATAAAAACTCTGTCTGTCTCTATGCCAAGCATAGTAGAAGTTTTAATGTAAAGTGTAAGTCCATCTTGGGTTTTTACATCATACGAATTACCAAGTTTTTCGATAAAATGCCTTTCTGTTGCACAAAGTCCGTTTTCAAAATTTCCAAAATGATAATTTACACCGTCAAAATAAATTCCCACTCCGTGGAATAAGTTGTTTGAAAATTCACCGGTATACCAACCGCCATTTGCAAAATGATATTGACCAAATCCATTCAGCTTTCCATTTTTGAAAGTACCGATATACTCTCCTCCGTCAGTTGCGTTATAAAATCCCCAACCGGATTGATTACCATCACTGCTTGAAAACGCAATTTTACTCGGATCAATCGAAATCCAAACAGGCTTCTTCATAACAGTGTAATAAGAACAATTCACAGTCGGTACTTTTTCAGCCGCCTCTCTGCGCTTTTTCTCCTCGAAAGCTCTTGACTCGTCTTCTTCCTTTTGCTGCTTTAAGCGAAGAATCTGTTCGTAGGTTTGAGCATTCTCGTCATAGGGAGCCAAATGCACCACGCATTCGCCATTCTTGTAGTAATTTAAGTGTTTGGGCGGTTGATAACCGGGTTTCGCATCGGGGAAGCTCAAATACCAAACAAATCTGCCTTCCTTTTTACCGTCTATCCATTCGCCTTCATCCACTTGATAGTCAGCGTGAAAACCGTGAGAATATTTGGTTTCAATACCGTGGCCGTGTTTTATATCATTCTTCCATTGTCCCTCATAGGTATTTCCACTTGCGTAAACATACAATCCTTGCCCTTCACGCACGCCATCCACAAGGTCACCCTCATAGGTGTCGCCGTTTTTATAGGTAAACTTTCCTTTGCCGGTCTTTTTGTCCTCTGCCCAGTCGCCCTCGTAGGTCCAGCCTTCGGGGGAAGTGACTTTTCCTTTACCGTTTCGTTTCCCGTTTAGAAAATCGCCTTCATAGACAGTTCCATCCGGTCCGGTCAAATGCGCTTTGCCGGTCATTGTATTATTCAGAAAATCTCCGACATAGGTGAAGCCCAAATGGGAGGTGTAGGTGCCTTTGCCGTGATACTTACCGTCCACGACCTCGCCCTCATAGACATCGCCGTTTTTGGTTTCCATACGGCGATATTCGGCCTTTGGATTGGTTGATATTGTTTCTGCTTCGGGAGCAGTGGTCACAGCCTTCGCCGGTACCGTTACCGTGCCAAAGGCAGACTGTACCGTTTTGGTTTCAGCCGCTTTCTTTTTATCTTCCGCCTCCATAGCACTGCCGATTGCTTTCAGCCTTTCAAGTTTTATGGCTTTATCAATCTCGGCAACTACCTTTCCCTTGTAGGCAGTGATCTCGCTGTTTTCGGTCAACCGCGCATCTTTGGTATAGAACCAATAGCGGGCAATCATCACCGTATCTTCGTCCGGCACAAAATCACCGAAACGAGCCTTGTATTCTTCCGTGCCTTGTTTTGCAGGAACGGCAAAAAACTCCAGTGTTTTCAAAAGCTGCTCATACGCATTGGCACGGATGCTCGGAATATCCACACCGCCGGGCATACCGGGGATATCGGCAAAGCCCTTGGGATAGTAGGGAGAATAGTCAAATCCCATACCGCAAAAAGCATATTCCAGCATTTGATCCCAATCGAATTTACCGGCATACAGTATGCGCCCGGTATAGAAATCGGCAATATTATCATTTGTAGATGCCTGCTCCTGAACTGCCAGCATAGCTTCGGGATCGCCTGCTGTTGCAGCATTGAGCATGGTAAGAGAAAACTTACCGAATTGAGCAACCTTTTTGCCGAGAATATATTGATAGCGCGGTGCTGCTTTATCGTCCCATGAAAGGCACTTATCTGCAATGGCGAAAGCATCTTCCGAAGATTTTGCTTTTTTCAGCTTATCCGAAAACTTGCTGATTTTCTTGTAGATATTTTTCAGTTCCTTTTCGGATACCTGTGCAGCACGAGTGCCGACACATTCGGCGGCAAAGGCAAACAAAGCATCTATATGTCCGTACTTTGCGGCACGGAAAAGATACTCATCCTTCTTCGTTACATCTGTGCAAGCGTTTGCTGCCTGCCACTCCTGTTCTGCAAGTCCTGTGATTCTATCGAAATATGTCGCCATTGTTGTTCCTCCTGTTAACTGTAAATCTGCATGATCCTTACATCAGAGAAGTCCAGTTTTTTTATTTTATCCGGCTCTGCATAGAAACAAAGCACGCCTTCATCGGTGAAGTTTATCATCGCATCCTCGGTTTCAAAGGAGTCGATTTGCAAAAGCATCTGCCATCCGTCAATGCACTCATACCAAGTGCCGTAATCGAGGGACGGTGTGCCGAGGAGCAGGTGGGTAGGCTCGCTGTCCGAGAGATAGCCTTCCTCCACGCATTCAAAGTCTATTTTTTGCTCGGCAAAGGCAATGCTTTCGCCGTCCTCATCGGTCAGCACCATTTCATGGAGCTGAGAGATGTCGCCACCAAAGTAAACCACACGGGCTGCATCCAAATTGCTCGGCTCATGCGGCATTTCGTCCAAGTCATAGAAGAAATACAGCATACCGGTCTTGGGGAGAACACCGTCCTTATCAAAAGGAGCTGCATCTGCACAGTTGATCTGACACATAAAGGTCAGGTCATATTCCTCGCCGTCAACCAAAATTGTTGGCCATTCAAAGCCTTCCCAAACATCGGGATTACCAAGTAGTTTACTGCTGCCAACCGGGAGCTTCTCGGCAGGGGCAGATGTTTTCAACAAAATGCTGTTCATAGCTTTACCTCTCTTTCCATTCACGGTCAGGCGTTTGCCTGCACTTCGGCGTTGTCGTCAAAATTCATATCGCTCATCCATTCAACCGCAGGAGCATAGCCTGCCCAGGCGGCAGCCGATATCCACTCAACCGCAAGTCCAATATCCTGCGGCACATTGCGTCCGGTTTCATAGCAAATGCCAAGTTGGTACATCGCATACGGTTTACGCATCTTTGCGGCCTTGATCAATTTTCTCAATTTCTTCGGTTTACTCATAAAAGTATCCTCCTAATCATTCTTGGTCATTATAATTATACGATATTTCGCCATCGTCGTGGTCGCCGCCACGGCGACATTTTCAGAACGGTTCAAATCCGAAATGGTTGAGGGCTTCGTTGATGTCGAAAAAATTAAATATTTTCTTCTCAATGCAAAAGGCGATCACCAAATCATAATCGTCTGCCCGAGATAAACTGTAACCGGCCGAGGATAGCAGTGTATCTGCTTCTGCACGATTCAGTTCTAATGCCAAACATAACGCAATTACCGTTTTCTTTGCCGGTATGTAATTCTTATTGGAGCGGATCTTTGAGAACAGCCTTCGGTCAATCAGCGCCTTTTTATAAATCTCGCTGTCTTGCTTGCCGGTCCGGTCAATAAAGGCAAACAGTTGCTCCGTGAATAGCTTTTCTCGGTTTTGTTCCAAATACTGTTCGGCTGCGTTGGTGTCGATATCCAACATTTTGAAGGAACGAATCGATACTTTCGTAAAGGTCGAACCACTTAGCATACCGCCGTTATCTACATACTCCTTGCAGGCGCGTAGAAGTTGGTCGGTCATTTCGACACCACCTCCGTGTCATCTATTACCACGAATTCACAAACATCTCCGATATTGCATTCAAAGTATTCGCATATTTTTCTCATAATGGACATAGCCACTTCTTCATCTCTGCGCAGTTTCGTCAATGTATTTGGCGAGATATCGGCTGCACGGCGCAGATCCGCTTTACTCATTTTCTTATCCACTAACAGCTTCCAGAGCTTGTTATAACTAACAGACATTTTAACCATTTTGTACACCTCTCGAATGTAGTTTAAATAAGTAACATTTGTATTATATCACACTTCATGCCAAATTACAATAGAGTTTAACGAGATTTCACAAAACTTTCGCCTGTTCTTGCGAAAGTTTGTGGACAAGGTAGTCGTTGTATTATCGTGAAATCAAAAAGGCTTTTATGATACCCCGATATCAAATTTTGTCATTTATATTGTATATTTGCACACCGGCTCGTTGAGCGTAATTCACCGTATAGAAGGTGCCGCCCGATCCCTTGGTCAGATAACAAATACACACGCTGCTGTTATCCACCAAGTGCCGATTTCTTGTGTGCATACAGCCTCGGTAGTAATGCTCGGAGGTGTATTTGATTTTGTCGGCTTGGGACATGATATGTTCGTACAACCGCCTGTCGCTATCTGGCCAACTGTCTGCTTGGGATTTGCACGGCAGAACAAGGATGAGTTTGATATGTGGATATGTTTCTTTTAGGTCAAGCACAGTCTGTGCGGCAATGGTATCGAAGCCCAAGGCACCACCCGCACCAAAATAGCAGTAGCCTTGCTCTATAAGTTCCACAAGTGTTTTGCGGAGCCGCTTAATAATAACGCTTTTTTGTTGTATCGGTATCTCACGATGTCCTGTGAAACAAGCGGTCTTGTCTTTCAAAATAATCACCCCAAAATAATTTTACCCATCGAATCACAACGATCCGATGGGTTTATTCTTGATTGGACGGCGCTATCTCTTTCTTTCGGCTTCTAAAGAAACCATACAAGGTCGGAATCGTTTCGCACATAGCTATTTTGACAGCAACCTTATCTAATCGAACTGTGTGTATAGCGG
>JAZSAT010000023.1:0-85921 GCA_045602025.1 Eubacteriales bacterium
AAATAAAAAAATCGGAGGAAATGCAATGTCCACTTATATGGCAAAAGCCGAAACCATTGAGCGCAAATGGTACGTTCTCGACGCGCAGGGCAAGCCTCTCGGAAAGGTTGCGGCTGCTGCTGCTTCCATTCTCCGCGGTAAGAACCGTCCTGAGTTCACCCCTCACGTAGATTGCGGCGAGTATGTGATCGTGATCAATGCTGATAAGGCAATTCTCACCGGCAAGAAGCTGGAACAGAAGAAGTACAGATACCACACCGGCTATATCGGCGGTCTCAAGGAGATCGGTTACAAGGAACTGATGTCCAAGAATCCCGAAAAGGCAGTTTTCCTTGCAGTCAAGGGTATGCTTCCTAAGAACACCATCGGCAGAAAGAGCCTCACCCGCTTGAAAGTTTATGCCGGCGAAGCGCATCAGCACGCTGCTCAGCAGCCTGTTAGCCTCGAGTTCTGATTAAGAAGAAAGGAAGATGATCATGAATTACACTAGTGCAAAACCTTATTTCTACGGCACCGGCAGAAGAAAGAAATCCATCGCTCGTGTACGTATTTACCCCGGCACCGGCGCAATCACCATCAACAAGAGAGATATTGACGACTACTTCGGTCTCGATACCCTCAAGCTCGTTGTTCGTCAGCCCCTGGAACTCACCGGCAACACCGGCAAGTTTGACGTTGTCTGCAATGTAGTAGGCGGCGGCGTATCCGGCCAGGCAGGCGCAATCCGTCACGGTATCTCCAGAGCACTTCTTCAGGCAGACGCTGAAAGCTTCCGTCCCGCTCTTAAGAAGGCTGGCTTCCTTACCCGTGACCCCAGAATGAAGGAAAGAAAGAAGTACGGTCTGAAAGCAGCTCGTCGTGCTTCCCAGTTCTCCAAGAGATAATTTCTTATCTTACAGAACAAACAAAACGCCGAAGCCAAAAGGCTTCGGTGTTTTTCTTTTTATATGTTTTTACCCCCCACGTGATACCCTGTAGTGGTAACGGTAGCGGCAAGATTTCCAAGATCATTGGTTACGTCAATGCGGTAAAAGGAGGTTTTTTTTCCGTTTTTTACGCAAATAGCTTTGGCAAAAAGCTTTTCGCCTTTGGCTTGACCTAAAAAAGAAATGTCGGACTGCAGGGACACACAGCCCATATTCTCCCAGTTTGCTGCAACCGCAAAGGCAAAATCTGCAAGCATAAAATAAGTGCCGCCCATAACAGCCCCCATGGCATTGCGGTGGGAGGGGGTGATTACAAGACTGCAAACGGCACTTTTCTCACCGATCTCTTCAATGACAGCCCCGTTTTCCGTGGCAAAACGGTCGCCTTCAAATATTTTTCTTACTTCTTCTAAGCTTTTTTTCGTGTTCATTTTTTGCGCTTCCTTTTGTTCCTATGAAAATGTAATCAAATTATATCACACTTTGAACCAATCTACAAACGGAAAGATGTTTTCCATCAAAATTTTCTCGACAGCTTGAGATTTGTATGTTAAAATAAGAAAAAATGAAAGAAGGGAAGAAGAATGAGAAAAGATTTCGGAAAAAAGACCTGGGCATATCCGATGCCTGTTTTTATTGTGGCAGCCTTTGATGAAAAAGGAAAGGCAAACTGTATGAATGCCGCTTGGGGCGGTATTTACGATACCGATCTTATTATGCTTTGCCTGGACGACGGGCACAAAACTACGAAAAATATTGCAAAAATCGGTGCTTTTACCGTCAACATTGCCGATGCAAAGCATGTAGTCGAGGCAGACTATGTGGGTATCGTTTCCGGAAACAGTGAACCTGATAAAATGGAAAAAGCAAATTTGTCTGTAGAAAAGTCAAAATTTGTCAATGCTCCCGTGATTACAAGCTTCCCTATGGCACTGGAATGTGAGCTTTTAAAATTCAATGAAGACGGCATCTTGATCGGTAAAATTATCAATGTCAGCGCAGATGAATCTGTTTTGGGTCCCGACGGTCTGATCGATCCTGCAAAGCTGGAAGCCATTACCTATGACCCCGTTCACCATACCTATTTAAAGCTTGGTGAAAAGGTAGGCAATGCCTTTTCTGACGGAAAGAAGATCAAATGAAAAAATTAAAGATCGCCTTCCTTCAGATCACACCTTGCAAGACCCTTGAGGAAAATCTGAAAAAAGGCATTGGTGCCTGCATCAAGGCAAAGGAAATGGGCGCGGATATTGCTCTGTTCCCCGAAATGTGGAGCAATGGCTACAACATTTACACGCCCAAGCCTGAAGTTTGGAAAAAAGATGCCATTTCTGCAGACAGTGATTTCGTATGTGCTTTCGAAGATTTGGCAAAAGAATTATCCCTCGCCATTGGCATTACATACCTCGAAAAGAGGGAAGAGGGCGTTTGCAATTCTATGACGCTCTTTGATCGCTTCGGGGAGAGAAAATTTACCTATGCCAAGGTACACACATGCGATTTCAGCGTGGAAAAGGACCTTTTGCCCGGAGAGGATTTTTATGTTTGCGATCTGGATACGGAAAAAGGCAATGTAAAGGTAGGCGCGATGATCTGCTATGATCGGGAGTTTCCCGAAAGCGCAAGGATCCTGATGTTGAAAGGAGCAGAGCTTGTGCTTGTTCCCAATGCCTGCCCTATGGAGATCAACCGCCTTTCACAGCTTCGGGGCAGAGCCTATGAAAATATGATGGCACTTGCCACCTGTAACTATCCGGCCACTGTTCCCGATTGCAACGGTGCCTCCTCGCTTTTTGATGGTGTGGCCTATGTAGAAGACCTTCCCGACTCCCGTGACACCTGCCTTTTTCTTGCAGATGAAAAGGAAGGGGTCTTTCTTGCAGAGCTTGATCTTGATCTTCTTCGTTTTTACAGAGAAACGGAAGTTCACGGCAATGCCTACCGCCGTCCCGAAAAGTATGGTTTGCTTGTAGAGGATAGGGTTTGGGACCCCTTTATTCGTCCCGATCGCAGAAGATAAAAAATATATATTTATGTGAAAAAATGCCGAGATCATCGTATCTTTTGGCATTTTTTTGCTTTGTTGTGCAAAATGCATAAAACAATGGAAGGAATTTCTGTTTCTTTGACGATTCACACAAAGGATGGAAAATGTTGAAATTATTTTATGAATGGTTTATAATAGAAATGTTAATAAATTTGATGCTTCGGCAAAAGTCGGGGCGAAGGAGGACTATCCCATGGCAAGTATTGATATGAAGCGAATCCGCAACCTTGTTTTGCTGGGCCATTCCGGCTCCGGTAAGACCTCTCTGGCAGAGGCTATGCTTTATTTGTGCGGCGGTTCCGACCGACTCGGTAAGATTCCCGACGGAAACACCGCTTTTGATTTTGATCCCGAATCCATTCGTCGCAAGATCTCCGTTGCTTCTTCTCAGGCACCTTTGACTTGGAAGGACACCAAGATCAATGTGCTCGACACTCCCGGCTATCCCGGATTTACCGGTGAGGTTTCTCAGGCAGTCAGAGTTGCAGACAGTGCTGTTATCGTAATTGATGCGAAAGCAGGCATCGAGGTCGGTACTGAGCTTGCTTGGGACAAGGCAAATGAAAGCGGACTTCCCAAGGCTATCTTTATCAACAAGTTTGACGACAACGACGCTCGTTTTGCAAAGATCCTCAACGGTCTTCACGAAATGTTCGGCAGAACCATTTGCCCCATCACCATTCCCATGGTTCAGGACGGCGAAGTAAAGGGTGCCATCGATCTGATCCAGATGGAAGCTCATAGCTTTGACGATAAGGGTACCCATCATGTGCTTCCCATTCCCGAAGAAAATATGGACGCAGTGGAAGAATTCCGCGAAATGCTTCTGGAAGCCGTTGCAGGCACCGATGAAGACCTGATGAATAAGTACTTCGGCGGCGAAGAGATCACCCATATGGAGATCTACAATGCCGTACACGAAGGTATTATCCACGGTGATATCGTTCCTTGCTTCTCAGGCTGCGCTACGAAGCTTTGGGGCGTTTGGACCATGCTCAACTTTATTTCTCAGTCCTTCCCCCGTCACAGCGCAAAGGGAAGTGAAAAAGCAGCCGACGGTGCAGACATTGAGATCAATCCCGACGGAGCTCCTGCAATTTTTGTTTATAAGACCATTGCCGATCCCTTCGTTGGTAAGATGAGCTTTTTCAAGGTTATGAACGGTACCGTAAAGAGCGATCTTACTCTGAAAAATCCCCGTACCGGCGATTCCGAAAAGCTTGGTAAGATCTATACCGTAAAAGGAAAGACCCAGACTGAAGTAGCAGAGCTTTCTTGCGGTGATATCGGTATGGTATCCAAATTGACCTCTGTCGCTACCGGTGATACCTTAAGCTGGACCGGTGACGTAGCTTACGCTCCCGCAAAGTATCCCCAGCCCTTCTATATCAAGTCCCTTGCTCCCAAGGCGAAGGGCGATGAGGATAAGATCTCCTCTGCTGTAACAAAGCTTCTGGAAGAGGATCTTACCTTGAAGTATGAAGTTAACCGCGAAACCAGCCAGATGCTCCTTTCCGGTCTCGGCGGAACCCACCTTGATATTACCCTTGCCAAGATGAAGACCAGATACGGTGTAGAGGTTGTTCTTGGCGAAAAGAAGATCGCTTATCGTGAGACCATTCGTAAGTCTGCAAAGGTAGAAGGAAAGCACAAGAAGCAGTCCGGCGGTCACGGTCAGTACGGTCATGTTAAGATCGAATTTTCTCCCGGAGAAGGAGACGGCCTTACCTTTACCGAATCTATCTTCGGTGGCTCCGTTCCCAAAAACTTCCATCCCGCTGTTGAAAAGGGACTTCAGGAATGTATGTCCAAGGGTGTTTTGGCAGGCTATCCTGTAGTAGGTCTTGCTGCGAACCTTTACGACGGCTCTTACCACGATGTAGACTCTTCCGAAATGGCTTTCAAGACCGCAGCAGGAATTGCTTTCCGTGAAGGACTTCCTCAGTGCGCTCCCGTGCTTCTTGAGCCGGTAGGAAAGCTCGAGGTATTCGTACCCGATTCTCAGATGGGTGATGTGATCGGCGATCTGAACAAGCGTCGCGGCAGAATTATGGGTATGGAGCAGGATGAGAACAAGCGCGGCTGGAGTATCATTCAGGCAGAGGTTCCCGAAGCTGAAATGAGCGACTATGTACACGCACTCCGTGCCATTTCTCAGGGCAGAGCAAGCTTCACCTATTACTTCGACCATTACGAAGAAACCCCTGCAAATGTAGCGGAAAAGATCATTGCTGCAAGCAAAGCAGAATAAAAACAAAAAGAGTGCAGATTTCTGCACTCTTTTTTTCGCCGCCCTTTGAAAGAGTAGGGAGGAGAGTCTTTGATTTTTTCATTCGGTCTTTCCGGTGCGACGGGATTTTTTAATTTAGGTGATACCTTGAAAAAAGTATTGCACCTGTTTTTATTTTATGATATAATCTCAACGGTGTCACCAATGTGACAACTTCAGAATTTCAGAAAATAGGAGTTTTTGTGATGATTAAACTTGCCCCTTCTCTTCTCGCCGCTGATTTTACCAAACTTGGCGAAGAAATTAAAAAAGTATATGATAACGGTGCCGAGTATCTGCACCTTGATATTATGGACGGTGTCTTTGTTCCCAATATTGCTTTGGGTCAGGGAATGGTAGCATCTCTTCGCAAGGTCTGCGATATCGTTTTTGATGTGCATTTGATGATCGTAGACCCCATTCGCTATATTGACGCTTTTGCAGACGCAGGTGCAGACATTATCACCTTCCACTACGAGGCTTGTGACAACCACAGAGAAGTGATAGAGAAGATTCACTCCCGCGGCATTCGTGCTGGTATGTCCGTAAAGCCTCATACCGATGCAAATCTTATGGTTCCTTTCCTGGACGAGCTTGACCTCGCCCTCGTTATGACCGTAGAGCCCGGTTTCGGCGGTCAGAAATTTATGTATGAAGCAATGCCCAATCTTGAGACTCTGAACGCTGCCATTCAGAAAACCGGCAGAAATATCGATCTTGAGGTGGACGGCGGTATCAATCTTGAAAACGCTTCTGTGGTAAAAGAAAGAGGCGCAAATGTCCTGGTTGCAGGCTCTGCTGTTTTCGGTGCTGAAGATGTAGCAGGCACCGTTCGTAATTTCTTGAAATAAGAAGAGAAAAGCCCATTGGGCTTTTCTTTTTATCCAAAATGAAAAAAGAGGCTGTCTATGGTATTTGAAGTAATCAAAGGAAAAACACCCCTTGGGGGCGATTATCGCGAGATCTATTATTTTACCGATGAAATGTTCCCTTGTGAGAAGGAAAAGGCCACCCGTGCCATTGTACGTGAATGCAAGGAGGGTGGCGCGCTGATCAACGAAGAAATTTTAGTTCTTGAAAAATAAGGTGAAAATGGAACTGAAAAAGCCAAAAGAATTATATCGAAGAATTGCTCTCGTTTTGATCGGATTTATCATCTTTTTGTTTCTCACTGTCTTTTTTGCGGGAAAGGGTGCCTTTGGAGGAGCTTTCTTGAGAAAAGACATCTCCTTTATGATAAAGGATGGCAAGGTGGGAGAAATTGTCTTATCGAAGGATCAGACGAAAGCGATTTCCGAAAAAACCGGAGCATTAACAATAAAAAACGGTGAAAACAAAGCCCTTGATCTTATCCTTTATCAATCAGGTGAAGAAAAAGGGACGGTTTCTCTTTTGCCGAAAGAGGAAAAAGAAGTTTCCTTTTCTTCCCTCGGCGTACCTTTGTCGGTTCTCATTCAGAGCAAAGGAAATGAAATTGCTTACATTTCCAATAAAGAGGATCTTTCGGGTATTTTAGGGAAAATGGATAAGGGCGGCGATCTTGTTTTTCTCTCTCCTGTAAAGCTTGAACGCTTTTTATTAACTGCACCTTTTCGCCTGTTTGGTAAATTTTCCTTTGATGAATTGAATGTAGAAACCTTGCAAAAAGGAAACATCGTCCTTTCACCTGAAAAGAAATTTACAGGAACGGTTTTCTTATCGGCACCCGGGTGCGATCTGATCTGTAAAAATGTATCTTTTGATTTTAATGATGAAGAAACGGATTTTTATATAAAAGCAAAAAGTATGAACGGTAAGAGGCTTTCTTTGGAAAAGTATCCCGTTTCTTCCTTTGAAAATCTTGAAAGACTTGCTGACAAAGACCTTTTACCAAAGCTTTATCCCAACAGCGAAATTGTTTTTATATCTTCTTTTTTCGTAAAAGAATCACTTTCTTTCAAGGGGATCCATTCCCTGAATTTTAAAAAGCCTGTGGATTTCGGAGAGAACACCTTGTCTTTTTCTTCCGAAGAAAGCGGGGAATATACGGTGAAGACCGCACTTGGTGCACAGGTCAGCGGTGCATCCCTTTTGTTTTCTGCACCCCGTGCTTCTCTTGCGTGGAAGGGGGAAGGCACGGTTCCCGCTCTTTCTACTGTGGAAAAATTCAGCAATCTAAAGGAATATAATGCCTCTCCCACAAGACTTGGGGGAGAAGGGGAGGCAGAGCCTTGCCTCACACTTCTTGCGAAAGACAATGCTTTTTTGGAGGAGGATGCTGTCTTTGAAGCAAAGGGGAATCTTCTTGTTGCAACCTTACCTCATCTTTTAACAAAGGAAGTTTTAAAGGATGCTGTTTTTTCTCTTGCAGCAAGCAAGGGGAGCGCGGTTCTTGAAGGGGATCTTGAAAGCGGCATCATTGTAACAAGAGACGAAAATGGAAAAGAAAGGCGTTTTCGCACCGAGATTCTTCGGGAAACGCTGAATATTCCTGCCGTTCACATCGAAACGGAAAATGGTGTTGAGATCACCTCAAAATCCCAATATGTTTCTGCAACCTTTTCTATGACAGGAGGGGAACATCCTTCTCTTTCCGAGACGCATATTCGTATTCGCGGGAGAGGAAATTCCTCCTGGAAATGGGAGAAAAAGCCCTATAAGATCCACTTTGATGAGCCTACCTCGCTTTTTGGACTTCCCGAAGGGGAAGAGTGGGCACTGGTTTCCAATTACGCAGATAAATCTTTGATGCGAAATCATCTGGCACAGGTAATGGCTTCAACCCTTTCCTTTGAATATTCCCCAACACAGGCCTTTGTGGATGTGTTTTTAAACGGTGAGTATTTAGGTGTTTATACACTTGGCGAGCACCTGGAGGCAGGGGCAGGCAGAGTGGAAGTGGATTATGATCCCGGCGCGGTGGACTGCGGCTATTTTTTGGAGGCCGGCGGTGTGGTCAGCGGTGTAGATGTAAAGGGAATGAATTATTTTCACGCGGATCTGTTAAAGTTTGTCCTGATCAAAGCACCGGAATATACTACTCTTACCTCTGAACAGTTTCAATTTATCAAAAACTATTTTCAGAAAGCAAACGATGCAGTGAAAAAAGGGGAAGGGTATGAAAAGTATCTTGATATGGATTCGGTCATTGATTGGCTGATCATGACAGAATTTACCTGTAATACCGATTGCTCCTGGCGAAGAAGCACCTATTTTAAAAAGGATCCGGGAGGAAAGCTCGTAATGGGTCCTGTGTGGGATTTTGATCTTGCCTTCGGTAATTTCTCGAAGGATAATCCCGGATATGATACCTGGGTCAGCACCGAGCCTGATGATGACTATGTAGGCGAAACCTGGAGCACCTACCTTTTAAAGAATCCCGAATTTCAAAGGGCCTTTAAAGACCGCTGGCAAGAGGTTTCAAAGGACCTGTTGGAAACAGCACTGTCCGAAATTGAAAAGAGCTATGATCTTCTTTCTCCTTCGGCAAATCTCAACTTTAAACGCTGGGATATCCTTGGGAAAAAGGTTGCTTTTGAACGGTATGATACAACAGAATACAAAACCTATTCTTCGCAGATCTATTATCTTCAAAGCTTTTTAACAAAAAGAGCTGCTTGGATCGATGCACAGATGGAAAATTGGTAAAAAAAGAACCCCAAAGTGGGGTTCTTTTTTTAGAATTCTTGCTTCAAAGAACGGTGAAACAGCTCGTCCATCCCTTTTCTGATATCAAGGTTTTCATAAAGCATTTTATATACTGCACTGCAAATGGGAAGCTCCACATTCTTTTCCTCGGAAAGGCGCATTA
The DNA here is from genome assembly GCA_045602025.1 of Eubacteriales bacterium. Lineage (GTDB taxonomy): Bacteria > Bacillota > Clostridia > Oscillospirales > SIG627 > RGIG5579. Next base: position 9,033 of record JAZSAT010000023.1, read on the forward strand.
AGGCCTTGACCGTGTAGTACCCTTCTGCCAGGGCTTCAAATTTTTCACCCTTTGCAAAGGCTTCACCGAAGCTTCTGTTATGGCTGAATTTTGAAAATACCGTAGCTTCATAATCGCCTAAGTGACAAAGCCCGTAAGCGGAGAAGGGATTTCCGCCCAAGGCCTCGATCAGCCTTGAGATCTCATGGGTACCGCGGGACATCAAAGCACCCTTTAAGCTGCTTTGGCCGATGCCGTCAAGAACACCTGCCGCGATTCCGATCACATTTTTGGCCGCTGCACCGATCTCACTGCCGATCAGATCATTTCCGTAGTAGAAGCGGATCATAGGGCCTTTCCATTCATTAACAAGGGCTTCCTTTAGCTTTTGGTTTTTGCTGTCAATTACCATACAGTTTGGGATACCCTTTACAAATTCCTGAGGATGTCCGGGTCCAACCCAAACCGCAAGATTTTCCTGAGGACCTAAAACATCTTCAAAAACCTCGGTCAAGCGTTTTCCGCTTTCGATCTCGATACCCTTCATACAAAGAACAAAGGTCTTTTTCTTTAGATCGATCCCCGTTTGAGAAAGCTCTTTTAAAAGGCTTCTTAAGGATTGGGAAGGAATGGAGATCACAACGGTATCTGCCTCAAGAGCCTCGGAAAGGTCCGAGGTAAGATGTACCTTCTCGCTGAGAGTAACCATTTTATTGGTTCTTGTTTCTTGAAGCTCTTTCAATCGCCCGGAATCCTTGGAGCCGTATAACGAAACATTCTGTCCGATGGAATCCAGATACCAAGCGATAAAGGAGCCCCATCTGCCGCATCCGATCACTGTAATTTTCATAAGAAAAACAAAAAGCCGCCTTGGCGGCTTTTTTCCTTTCGGTTTACTCTTTGTCTTCTTCCGATTTTGCTGCATTTGCAGCTTCATCCGCAAGTTTTTCAGCTAAATTAGAGGCTTTTTTCACAGCATCCTCTTCGCGCTTTTTTGCATTTTCATCGATGCTCTTTTTCAGCTTTGCTTCTTTTATATTTGCAATGCTTTCCATTGTAGCATTTTCTGCCATGGAGGCTGCAAACTGGTCTTCGTCCATTACCTCGTGCTCCATCAGGAATGAAGCAACGAAGTGAAGCTTATCCATATGCTCATTTAAGATGCTGACCGCCTTGTCATAAGCTGCTCTTACAATGGCAAGGGTTTCTTCGTCGATGAGTGCTGCGATCTTTTCGGAATAGTTGGGTGTATTGCTGAAATCTCTTCCAAGGAAGACTTCACCGCCGCCGCTGCCGTAAACAACAGGGCCGAGCTTGTCGCTCATACCGTATTTGGTGATCATATTTCTGGCAATCTCGGTAGCTCTTTGAATATCATTGGAAGCACCGGTGGAAATATCGTTCAAAATGAGCTTTTCAGCAACTCTGCCGCCCAGAAGGGAAACAATCTCTTCTTCCATTTCAATTTTGGAAGCATAGCTTTTATCTTCACTGGGAAGGGAAAGGGTATAACCGCCTGCTCTGCCGGAAGGAATAATGGAGATCTGGTGAACCTTGTCCTGGGTAGGCAGAAAATGAGTAACGATCGCGTGACCTGCCTCGTGGAAAGCAGTGAGCTTTTTATCCTTCTCAGCAACGATCTTGCTCTTCTTCTGGGGACCGACGATCACCTTGATGGTCGCTTCCTCAAGCTCGGTTGTGCCGATCAGTTTCTTTCCTTTTCTTGCGGAAAGAAGTGCCGCCTCATTGAGGAGGTTTGCAAGATCTGCGCCGGTAAAGCCGGGAGTGGACTTTGCAAGGGTCTTCAGGTCAACATCCTTTTCAAAGGGTTTGTTCTTTGCGTGTACTTTGAGAATTTCTTCTCTGCCCTTGATGTCGGGATAGTTGACGGTTACCTGTCTGTCAAAACGACCGGGACGGAGAAGCGCAGGGTCCAAAATGTCGGGACGGTTGGTTGCTGCCATAATGATGACACCTTCATTGGAGCCGAAGCCGTCCATTTCTACAAGCAGCTGGTTCAAGGTCTGCTCTCTTTCATCGTGACCGCCGCCGAGGCCTGCACCTCTGTGACGACCTACTGCGTCGATCTCATCAATAAAGATGATGCTGGGAGCATTCTTCTTTGCATTTTCAAAAAGGTCTCTTACACGGGAAGCACCTACGCCTACATACATTTCCACAAAGTCAGAACCGGAAATGGAGTAGAAGGGTACACCCGCTTCCCCTGCAACCGCTTTGGCAAGAAGGGTCTTACCGGTGCCGGGAGGGCCCACCAAAAGCACACCGTGGGGAATCCTTGCGCCCAGTTCCTGAAAGCGCGCGGGATTTTTCAAGAAGTCAACCACCTCGGTGAGTTCTTCTTTTTCTTCGTCAGCTCCGGCAACATCGGAGAAGAAGACCTTCTTTTTCTCGTCTGCACCGAGCTTTGCTTTTGCTTTTCCAAAGGAATTGATTCTGCTGCCTTTTCCGCCGGTGGCCTGATTCATCGCATAGAACCAAAGGGCAACAAGAACCACAATAATGATGAGATAAGGGAGAAAACTAAGCCACCAAGGGGTCTCGGTAATGGGCTCGTAGTGATAGGACTCCAAATTACCGCCGCTTCCGTCCTTATACTTTGCATTTTCTTTTACATACTCATCCACATCCTCGCGGAAATAGTGAATGCTTTGGAGCTTATATTCAATTTTTTTGTTTTCCGTGGTTACAAGTGAAAGCTCTCCGTCAGCAGAAACGGTAAATTTCTTAACTTCGTCATTTTCAAACAGCGCAACGATTTTGCTGTATGGCATATCTTCTTCTGCGGACATATTAAACAGAGAAGCAGAGGCGAAGATCACAAGTAAGATCAGTATTGAGTAGAAAACAATGACTTTGATATTGTTTTTTTTCATTTTAATGATAGGTTCTCCTTCAAAGGGTCGTTTTTATGAATAAACTTCAGGTTTTAAAATCGCAATGTAGGGAAGATTGCGGTAGATCTCATTATAGTCAAGACCGTAACCTACGATAAACTGGTCTTCAACCTCAAAGCCGCAAAAGTCGGTGGTAATGGGGGCAGCGCGTCTTGCAGGCTTGTCAAGCATGGTGCAGATCTTCACGGAATGGGCACCGCTCTTCATAAAGAGCTCGGAAAGAGTCTGCAGAGTTCTTCCGCTGTCTAAAATATCTTCAACCAGGAGCACATCTGCACCCTTCAGAGTATCTGCTTCCGGAAGAGCTTCTACATTGACGCGTCCGGAGGAAACGGTACCTGCACCGTAGCTGGAGGCGCGCAAAAACAGAACCTGACAGGGCAGATCTACACGGCGGATCAAGTCGGCAATAAAGATAAAGGATCCTTTCAAAACACCAACAAGGATAAGTTTCCTTGTCTTTGCACTTTCGCGATAGCAGTTTGTGATTTCTTCTCCCAAACGATCCAGCATTTTTTCAAGGTCTTCTTTACCGTAAAGGATACAATCAAGATCAGCTCGCATTGATTCAAATTCGCACATATTAGACATCCTCTCGATTCTTCATAATTTGTAAAAGAACCTTGCTGTCCAGGGTCATGGTAAAGACTTCATCGGTATCACTTTCCCGAACCCGATCGCAAAGTCCCACAAAGGGGATCCATACGATTCCCTTGTCGTCACAGATCAGGGGAACATAGGGCCTGTCCTTTGCACCGATCCCTGCTTCCCCAAGAAGCTTTTTTACACTCCTTGTCATTTTGCTGATTACAACCTTGTCACCGGCTTGCAGATTTCTTGCAAAAAGACTTCCTTCTATTTTATCGGATGCTGCGTGAATAATCAAGAGGTTTTTGTTAATATTTTCAACTTTTCCGCTCCTTTTGTCGGAGACGGTCAAACAGGCCTTTGCCGATTCGATGGCGTTTTCGCCGACATGGAGCTTCACTTGATAGAGTATGCGGCAAAGCTTTTTATCATTCTTAAAAAAAACAAGATGTTCTTTTTCAATGGAAAAGCAAAAACCGCTGCAAATTTCAATTAGTTTGCCCTCGTTCTCTTGATTTATTAGTGTCAGAAGTGCAGCAAAGCGTTCAAAATCAATAACAATTTTTTCTTTTTGTGCCATTCGGCTGAGAATCTCGTAAAGCAGCGGATAACCGCTTTCTTTTTTCAGCAAAGGGCGAAGGGAGGAAAGGGGAATTTTTCCGCTTTCGGGAATAGCTCCTTCTTTTTTCTGCCAAATGTCACAAAGTTCGCGTATCATTTCATCTTGCCACAAAGAAAGCGTTCCAAAGCGAACCAAAGCATCTTCTACGGAAGGATTGATCTGTTTCATTTCCGGGAGAATTTTTGCCCGAATGCGATTTCTGGAAAAAAGAATATCGCAATTTGTTGAATCCACTTTGAACAAAAGCTTTTGTTCATTTAAAAATGAGACGATTTCTTCTGTATAAAAAGGAAGAAGGGGACGAATTATGTTTTTTCGTTTCGGAAGGATTCCCCTCGTACCCGAATATCCGCTGCCGCGAATTATACGGAATAAAACCGTTTCTGCTTGGTCGGAGGCGGTGTGAGCCGTTGCAATTTTATTGAAATTTTCTCTTTTTGCAATCTCCTCCAAAGCCTCGTATCGCAGAATCCGTGCGCCTTCTTCAAGGCCAAGCCCTTTTTCCTTTGCAAATGCAGGTACATCTACTTTTTTCTTATAAAAAGGGATACGCTTTCTTTCGCAAAACTTTTTGCAGAAAAGGAGATCCTCATCTGCCTCTTTTCCGCGGATCCCGTGATGAATGTGACAGGCACCAACGGAAAATCCCACTTCTTTGGAAACGGCCTGAAGCAAAGTCAGAAGGCACAAGGAATCCTTGCCACCGGAAAAGGCAACAAGGATCCGATCGTTTTTTTCAATCAGCCGATTTGTTTGAAGATGCTTGAAAAAGCGTTTGTAAAGATCCATATTACATTTCGCCCGGAACATTATCAAAACGCTTTTCCAGGGTACAGAATCGGGTGTACTGGCCGTCCCAGCCTAAATTGATGGTATCGACGGCACCGTGTCTGTTCTTTGCAACGATGCATTCCGCCATGTTCTGAATGTCGGTATTTCTGTTATCATAATAGAATTCTCTGTGCAGGAACATAACTACGTCAGCATCCTGCTCGATGGCACCGGAATCACGAAGGTCTGTCAGCTGAGGACGCTTGTCTTTTCTGTCCTGAGAGATACGGGAAAGCTGAGAGCACAGAACGATGGGACAACCGAATTCCTTTGCCATGATCTTCAGGTTTCTCGTAATATCGCCCACTTCCAAAACGCGGTTTTCACTTTTTCTTCTGTCATCGGAATGCATCAGCTGCAGGTAGTCTACAAAGACAATGCCCAGGTTTCTCAGTCTGCGAAGCTTGGTTCGCATTTTCATGGGAGAAAGGTCGGAGGAATCGTCAATATAGATCTTGGTGCCTGCAAGGGCACTTGCGGCATCGGCAAGCTTTGTATAGTCTTCCGACTCCAGGCTTCCTTCGCGAAGCTTTCTGCTTTCGATCCTTCCCTCGGAGGAGAGAAGTCTGGATGCCAGCTGTGTTTTTGACATTTCAAGAGAGAAGATGGCGACGGTCTTGTCGGTTCTTCTCTTTGCGATTTCCGCGGCAATGTTCAGGGCAAAGCTGGTTTTACCCATACCGGGTCTTGCACCGATCAGGATCAAATCACCCGGGTTCATACCAACAAGAACACGGTCAATATCACTGAAAAAGGTCTGAATGGTGTTGCCCTTGTCACCGCCCTTGCTTAGTTCGGTAAGCTCCTTATAAAAGGCGGTAATGATCTCGCTCAAGGGAGTGAAGTCATCCTTTACCGTGTGCTGAGAAAGGGCGTAGATCTTTTGTTCCGCATTGTCAATAACAGAGGAGGTCTCCTCATGCTGGCTATAGGCGGAATCCATAATTTCTTCGGAAATGGTGATCAGCTTTCGAAGAAGTGCTTTTTCGTGTACGATTGCCGCATAGTCCATAATGTTGGATAGGGTGGGTACACTTTCCGCTAAGTGACGGATATACTGAGAGCCCGCCTCTTCGGTATAAACACCGCTTTTTACAAGATCACTGATCAGCGTAACCACATCAATTCCCGTGCTGCGGTTGGAAAGGCTGACCAGAGAATTGTAGATCTCAGCGTGCTTTTCCACATAGAAATCCTCGGAGCTGACCACAGAGGAAACATCTCCGATTCGTTCGCTATCCAAAATCAGTGCACCTAAAAGTGCCTGCTCATTTTCAACGGAATGGGGAACCTGTCTTCCCAAAAGAGAGGTAAGGGAAGGGGTTTGTGAATTGTTCATAAGATGATCCTTTACTGTTCAACAATTACTTTGAGTGAAGCGTTTACGCCCGAGGAAAGCTTGATCTCTGCTGTAAAGGTGCCGAAATTTTTAATGGCAGCAAGGGTGATTTTTCTTTTGTCGATCTCGATCTTATGCTGCTCCTTCAAAAGCTCGGAAATATGTGAGTTGGTTACGCTTCCGTAAATCTTTCCGTCGGTGCCTGCGCTTGCTTTTGCGTGAACCTCGATCTTTTCCAATTTCTCCTTCATTGCCAAGGCATTTTCAAGATCCACCTTAGCTTTGTATTCCTTGGAGGAGATCTGATTTTTCAGTTCGTTTTCCGCTTTGGCATCTGCGGGTGCGGCAAGGCCCTTGGGAAACAAAAAGTTTCTGGCGTATCCGTCGGATACATTTACGATCTCACCTTTTTTTCCCTGTCCTTTTACATCACTTTTTAATACAACTTTCATAGCAAATATTCTCCTTTAAGCTTCATTGAGGTATTGATCGACCGCTTCCTTCAAGCGTTCGAAGGTTTCTTTCAGTGTGGAATTCTTCACCTGCGCTCCCGCCATATCAAAATGACCGCCGCCATTCAGCTTTTCCGTGATCAGCTGCACATTGACCGTTCCGGAGGAACGGGCGGAAATATGGACGGTCTGATCCATTTTGCAAAGGACAAAGGAGGCAAGCACGCCTTCCAGGGAAAGCAGTCTGTCCGCAGCCTTGGAAGCGGCGATCTTGTCTTCCTGTGTGGCATCCTCTTCCATATAGGAAAAAGCAATGATGTCACGGTAAATAAAGGCGTTATTTTCGTATTTGATCTCCCGTTTGAAGTCATTCAAGTCGGAACGGAAGAGGGTCTGCGCTTCCGCAGGGCTTGCACCTTCCGAACGGAGAAAGTACGCAGCCGCAAAGGTGCGGGGGCCGGTGTTGTTGGTAAACTGTTTGGTATCAAGGATGATGCCGGCAAAAAGCATTTCTGCCTCTTCCTTGAGGAGGGTTCCGGGGGGAAGCTGCTGCTCCAGCATTTCGGAAACCATTTCACTGGCACTGGAGGCACTGGGTTCAATATAAACGATCGTGGGCTTTACTGCATATTCCGCGCTTTGTCTGTGGTGGTCTATAATGACCACATTGGAGATGTTTTCATAAAGCTCGGGTGCTTCGAACTGTCTGACATTGTTCACATCCGTGATGATCAAAAGGGTGGAGGAGGTGATGGTGTCCTGAGCGGTTGCACCGTCTATGAAAATGTTCTTATATTCGTTAAGTCCGCCGAGTTTTTTGAAAACGCCCTTCAGATTTGAGTCGTGAACATTTACAACAATGTTTACCTTTTGGCAGTAACGCATGGCAAATCTTGCCATACCGATCCCGGAGCCGATGGAATCGTGGTCGGCGTAGCGGTGACCCATGATCAGCACATTTGATGCCTTTTCCATCAGGTTCTTTACTTCCGTTGCAACAATACGGCTTCGGATCTTGGTTCGCTTCTGAACGGTCTTGGTGCGGCCGCCGTAGTATTCAACGGCATTGTCTCGTCTCTTCAAAACCGCCTGGTCGCCGCCGCGCTGCATAGCAAGATCAAGTGCCTGATGGGCGGCAATCTCTTTTTCACCCATTGTACCGTCCATACAGACCATGCCCACGGAGATGGTAACGGGAATGCCTACATTATCCTTGGAAATATCCCGGATCTTGTCCAAAATATCAAAACGCTTTTCAGTGAGGCTTTCTAAGTGCTTTTCTTCGGCGATCAGAATATATCGGTCACTTTCCACTTCCCGAAGGATCGCATTCATACTGTCTGCCCATTCTTTCAGAAGAATGGAAATCTTTGCGGTAATGGTACGGTAATTTCCCTGTAGGAAACCGTCAGCCTCGGAATAGTTATCTACTGCAATGTAAGAAACGAGAGGATTCTTGTCGGCAAGCTCTTTTTCCAAAGCAACCACGCGTGCAAGAGAATGCCACTGGGTGATCAGGTTTTCTTTATTTCCGGAAGCGACTTTATAGGAGATCACCTGGAATCTTTCGTCTTGCAAGGTGCCGATGACGGGACGGATCTCCTGCTCCTGTGTGCTTTCTTCGCGAAGTCTTCTGAGAGAAAGCTTTTCACCGGCAATCTTTTTGATGTTTTCGCGGTACAAAGAGGAGGAACCGCCTGCCGCTTTCTGAAATGCTTTGTTGTACCAAAGGATCTCACCGCCGGTGGAGAGAATTGCTACCGGATTTACAAGGTCGGTTAAAAAAGCGAGGGTCATGCCGTTGAGAAAAGAATTTTTCTCTTCGTTGCTTTTGGAAATTTTTGTCGACAGTGTTCCGATTACCCAAAACAGTGCGATCTCGATCAAAAGAACTGTAATTCCGATGGGTAAAAAGATCCAATCAGAGGTGAAAACAGAGATCAGCGCGGAAAATATGATCAGAAAAACAGAGGAGAGGCCCAAAACAAGAGGTGTTCTGAGCTTGTCAAAACTCGTGTTTTTTATGGTGCTTTTTCGCTTCATTTTCATTCCTTTCCTGCAAAGCGGTGCTTTGAACAGAACAAAAAGCATAATCTATATGTATACATATTAATTATATCATTATAAAAGAAATTTGTAAAGGAATCTTGTTAAAAAAGGACGCCGAAAAAAGAAAAAATTATAAAAAAAGATGACATCCTTCGAACTTTGTGATATACTGTCAAAAAGAGCGGAGGTGCAGGATGAACTTTTTGGAAGAAAGAATCATAAAAGACGGCGTTGTCAAAGAAGGAAATGTTCTGAAGGTAGACAGCTTTCTCAATCATCAAATGGATATTTCTTTACTGGAAGAGATCGGCAGAGAATTTTATAGGCGTTTTTCTGATAAAAAGATCACAAAGGTTCTTACCATTGAAGCCTCCGGCATTGCCATTGCTTATCCGGTGGCAAAGGAATTCGGTGTGCCCCTTGTTTTCGCCAAAAAGTCAAAGTCCATTAATATCGACGGTGAAATGTATGTGGCAGAAGTGATCTCCTATACCCACAAAAATCGCAATCAGATCATTGTTTCCAAAAAGTTTATTACATCGGATGACCACCTTCTCATCATTGATGACTTTCTTGCAAACGGCTGTGCTTTGGAAGGCCTGATCGAGATTGCAAACAAAGCGGGCGCAACGGTGGAGGGACTTGGTATTGCCATTGAAAAGGGCTTTCAGGTCGGCGGAGAAAACTTAAGAAAAAAAGGCTTCGACCTCCAGTCCATTGCGATCGTAGATCAAATGGATGCGAAAAAGGGAAGTATTGTTTTCCGTGAACAGTGAAACAAAAGCAGCACACAGAAAATTCTGTGTGCTGCTTTCTTTATGCTTTCTTCTTGATATTCTTCAAATCAAGCTTGTTGTAAACGATACCCGGAGTGGGAACACGGGGCTTTTTATAAATTACAAGAGAGGGGTTTTCCTCTGTGGAAACCTCAAAGGCTTCCTCGATAAAATCATTTTTCTTCAGGGCCATCATCTGGTTTCCTGCGCTGGTGCGGGTGCTCTTTTCCGCAAATAGCGTTGTTTTGAGAATACAAGCTCTTCCGGACTTTGTTTTCAAAAGGATCTCTTTTGTTTCGTTTTTACCCAAGAGGAACATACCGGCAACCGGGGAAGCGGTGCTGAAGGCACCGGTAAGCTTTCTGCGGTTTCCTTTGGTTTCGTAAACACTCATGGGGAAACTGACGCCTTTGCCGTTTTGGAAGAGGATAGCCATTTTTCCGGTCAAATCATTGACAGGCGTGGTGAAGATTACCTTTTCTTCTTTGTCCATTTCAAGCTTTGCGGGAACATAGTCACCCAATTCCGATGCCTTTGTTGTGGCAAAATCGCCGAATTTTGCGTGGTAGACCTGTCCTTTGTCAGTAAAGAAGTAAAGTTCTTGCTTGGAGGACATTTCCCCGGAGAACACGATCACATCCTCTTCCTTCAGCCTTTGCTGATCGTTCATCATAATGGATTTCAGAGGAATGTTCTTTAGATATCCGCCCTTTGTAATGACTGCGTGAGCGGTGTATTCCACTTCCTCATCAAGCTTTAGCTTTTCGCTGGGACGGCTGAATTCGTACGCAATGCGGGTCTTGCGCTCTTGGCCGTATTTTTTCTTGATTTCTTCCAACTGCTTGATGATATACGTGTTTAGTCTTCTTCCGCTGGAAAGAAGACCTTCCAGCTCTGCGATCTCTTTTTCCAGCTTTTCCCGTTCGCTGATCCGATCTAAGATGTACTGTCTGTTCAAGTGACGCAGCTTGATCTCCGCAATATATTCTGCCTGCTTTTCATCAATGTCAAAGCCGCGGCAGAGATTGGGGATTACTTCTTTTTCAATTTCTGTTTTACGAATGATGGCGATTGCTTTATCAATGTCAACCAGAATTTTTTCAAGGCCCTTGAGCAGGTGAAGCTTGGCTTCCTTCTGCCCCAGTTCAAAGTAGAATTCTCGCTTTAAGCATTCACAGCGGAATGCGTGCCACTCATTTAAGATCTCTCTTACACCGAGCTGATGGGGAGAGCCTGCGATCAGTACATTAAAATTGCAAGGGAAGCGGCATTCCAGATCGGTGGCCTTTAAAAGCTTTGCCATAAGCTTGTCGGGATCGGAACCGCGCTTTAGATCAATGGTCAGCTTCAATCCGTCAAGGTCGATCTCATCACGCACATCGTTGATCTCGCGAAGCTTACCTTCCTTGATCATCTGTACGATCTTTTCTATGATCTGATCTACCGTGGTGTTGTAAGGGATCTGGGTGATGACGATGCGGTTTTCTTTAGGAAGGGTATGCCATACGGCACGAACGGAAAAAGAGCCTTTTCCTGTTTCATAGATCTGACGGATCTCCTCTTTGTCATAAAGGATCTCGCCGCCTGTGGAAAAATCGGGTGCTTTTAAGATCTCATAAAGATCTGCGCCGGGATCGCGGATGAGCGCGATGACTGCATCGCAGGTTTCATTTAAGTTAAAGGAACAAATGGAGCTTGCAAGACCTACGGCAATTCCTGTGTTGGGGCAAACCAGCACATTGGGGAAGGACGCGGGAAGGAGAACGGGCTCCTTCAAGGTGGCGTCGTAGTTGTCGATCATATCCACCGAGTCTTTGTCAATGCCGCCAAACAGCTCCGCGCTGATAGGAGCAAGTTTTACCTCGGTGTAACGGCTGGCAGCATATGCCATTTTGGAGTACTGCTTACCAAAGGTACCCTTGGAATCTACAAAGGGGTGCAAAAGAGCCTCATTTCCTCGGGTCAGGCGCACCATCGTTTCGTAAATGGCGGCATCACCGTGAGGGTTCAGCTTCATAGTCTGGCCAACAACATTTGCACTTTTGGTGCGGTTTCCGTTTAACAGGCCCATTTTATACATGGTATAAAGAAGTTTGCGGTGAGAGGGCTTCAATCCGTCAATCTCGGGAATTGCACGGGAAATGATCGAGCTCATCGCATAAGGCATATAGTTTTCGCGAAGGGTCTCGGTAATGGGCTGCTCGTGAATAACAGCCGGAGCGATGGGCTCCGCTTTTTTTGTGCTTTTCTTTTTTCTTTCTGCCATGATTCTATCCTTTAAATGTAACTTTCGTATATTTTAACTTTTTTTGATGAATTTTGCAAGCGTTCCGCGGACTTTTTCATCACAGATCGCTTCCACATGGATTCCCTCGGGTTCATAACGAACTTCGTTTACATTTGCACATTTATAAAGAAGGGAAAGACGGCCGCCCTCTTCATGGGGGAAAAGAAAGCTTACAGGCTTTTTTGCCATAGAAAGGATCTCTTCGATCTTTTCCAAAAGCTTTTCTTTGCCGAGTCCTGTTTTTGCAGAGATACAAACATGATTCTTATCCTTCGGAAAAGCGTGAATGTTGAATCTGCTTTCAGGAAGATCGGTCTTGTTCAGCACATAAAGGGTCTCGGGAGGAGTAAGATCTCGCTTACGGAAGATCTCATCAAGGATCTTTTCCGTGATCTCTGCTTTTTGCTGAAATTTCGGGTCGGTAGCGTCCATAACGATTAGAACAAGGTTGCTGAAAGCTACTTCATCCAAGGTAGACTTGAATGCTTCTACCAAATGATGGGGGAGACGATTGATAAAACCGACTGTGTCCGTTAATAAAACTTCTCCGAAATTGGGAAGCTTTAATTTTCTTGTGGTGGGGTCAAGGGTAGCGAAAAGCTTGTTTTCCGCAAAAATATTGTCTTCGCAAAGAAGGTTAAGAAGGGAAGATTTTCCGGCATTGGTATATCCTGCAAGAGAGATCTGGAAAATGCCGTTTTTTTCACGGCTTTTTCGCTGTGTCTTTCTTTTCCTCGATAACTCTTCCAGCTCTTCTTCCAGCTTTTGAATCTTTTTCTTTAAATGTCTGCGGTCTGTTTCAAGCTTTGTTTCACCGGGGCCGCGCGTGCCAATGCCACCACCCAAGCGGGAAAGGCTTGTTCCTTGCCCCGAAAGGCGGGGAAGGGAGTATTTTAAACCTGCGATGGCCACCTGAACCATACCTTCCCCCGTTTTTGCTCTTTGTGCAAAAATATCAAGGATCAGCTGGGTTCGGTCGATGACGCGTACCTCCCCAAGGGCATTTTCAATGTTGCGGATCTGAGAGGGGGCAAGCTCGCAGTCAAATACCACAAGATCGGCGTTCATTGCACTGCAAAGGTCGCAAAGCTCCGAAAGCTTTCCGGAGCCGATGTAGGTGGCGTGCTCGGGCTTTTGTCTTGACTGCACAAGTCTCCCCAAGGAAACACCGCCGGCGGTTTTTAAAAGCTCTTCCAATTCGTCCAGAGAGGAAGAGGTGTCCATCAGGTCGGAATCGTCGAACACAACGCTGACCAGGATTGCTTTTTCGGGTTCGCTGTTTTCTGTAGGGAAACCCTGGGGAGAGGAGATCTTGTCAAACATATTTTGCTCCTTTTACAAAATGAAAAAAGCGGTAACACCGGAACAGTGCAACCGCTTCAAACCGTTCTGCCGAAAAAACGACAATTTATCTGCCAAACTTCTTGTTGAATTTATCAACACGACCGCCGGCATCAACAAATTTCTGCTTGCCGGTGTAGAAGGGATGACACTTTGCGCAAATATCTACGTGAATATTTTCTTTGGTAGATCTGGTGGGGTATTCCGCACCGCAAGCGCAAATGATCACGGTATCATTGTAGGAGGGATGAAGTCCTTCTTTCATTGTTTTCACCTTTTTCTGTTTTTATTTACGTTGCGATGAAATCATCATTCAACTGCATTGCACTATATAATAACACATAGAAAAACAAAAATCAAGAGTAAAAATTACTTTTTTTGAAAAATATTATCAATTTTCTTTCAAAGACAGCGCAAAATTCAGTATCGGCCTTGAAATGGAAAAGGCGAGACGGGATTGATATTCATCGTTTTGAAGCAGAAGATCCTCCTCGGCATTGGATAAAAAGCCGCATTCGATCAGGACAGCCGGCTGAGAGATCCGGTCTAAGATATAGATCTTCCCGTCTGCATTTTTTGCTTTGCGTTCATTTTTCGGTTGGATCAGGGAGATCACTGTGTTTTGAATTTCCTGTGCCAAGGGGTGATTTGCGGTATTTTGGTCGGAGTAGAACACCTGAAGCCCGCTGTATTTTTGGATAGGGAGTGTATTCATGTGAATGCTGACAAAAACTGCCTTCGGATTATCTTTTGCAATCTGAACTCTCCCCAAAAGGTCTTTGGTCTTTCTCGTTTTTCCACGGTCGGAGCTGAGCATTTCATCACCGCTTCTTGTGTAAAGCACATTGACTCCGGCACTTTCAAGGAAAGAACCGATTTTTTTTGCAACCTCTAAATTTAAGTTTTTCTCTTCCGCACCGCTTACCGAGACTGCGCCGGAATCAATACCTCCGTGCCCTGCATCTAAAATTACAGTGGGCTTTTCCGTCATTTCGGCGGAGGCTGCCAGGAAGTCTTTGTTCATATCTGCAGCAACCAGGGGACGAAAAAAAGCTCCCGATAGAATTAAAACAGTACAGAAAAAGAGGGAAAACCCAAGAAGCTTTCTTACATAATGATGCTTTTCGTTCCTTTTGTTCAAAAAAATCACCTCACAAGAGAATATGCGTCTCTGTGAGGTGCTATGATTTTTTTACTTCTTTTCCTTACGAAAGCTTTTGTAGCCCACAAGGTAGGAAAGTCCGCTTGCGAGAATACCCGGGATGGCACCGAACAGGTGAAGAAAACAGCGGGCATTGATGGAAGCCATGTTTGCAAAATTCAAGGCATCGTTTGCTCCACCCGAAACAGTAGGGAAGATGTGCTGCGTAATTCCTACATACATGCCCTGAAGAAAGGTGTGGTTTCCTAAGTAGGAAAGATAACCGGCAGTGTTGGTGATGCCCTCCGAGGTGTAGGGCTGAGAGCTTACCGAAATCATTGCCAGAATAAAGGTGGGCAAAAATGCGATCAGCGCGAACAGAAAGCCGGCCAAAGCAGAGGAATTTTTTTTGTGTGAAAGGTCAAATTCACTTGCCTTTGCGCCGCCCTGATACATCTGCGTGATCAATATATAAAAGTAGAAAAGAATTACCGTGGCCTGCCCGATCACAAGGAGAAAGGGGATCTTGTAGGTGGCACCGTACATCATAAATCCGAAAAGACTCATAACGATCTGATACAAAAAGGTCTTTAAAATAAGACCTGCGTTTCTTGAAAATAAGTTCATTTGTTTTTCCTTCCATATTTAGGGTACAAAAAGTGTAACGCAAAAAGAGAATAAATTCAATAGCAAATTTGTTAAAAGTGTTTTTCCATAAATTTCAATGGCGAAAGCACTTTTTATTATTGACAAAACCGCTTCGCAGTGGTATCATAACGATGGATAATGAGTAGAATTATGCTCATTCTTGAACTTTTCATCAAATAAGGAGCAAATATATGAAAAGAATTGTTGCGTATCTTTTGGCAGTTATAACGATTCTGGCACTGTTTAGTGTGCCTGCGTTTGCCAGAGGTTACTCCCTTTCCATCCCCAAGACGGTATCTTCTCATAACCTTGAGGCATACGGTCTTCATACGATGGATGTGTATCAGGCGGATAAGGTTCCTACCATCGATGGCCGCGTTGATACCAACGAATATCCCGGTCCCAACGGAGGATGTTCTCTTTCTGCAGGCCCCGGAGATAATATGTGGATGTCTTCTTATCATAATGTGAAATCCTCTTCCGAAGACCAGAACGGCTTCTACGGCAGATTCGATTTTACCGATTATGTTCTTGAAGAAGATAAACCCAATTACATCAAAAACTATCTTACTTATGATGATGAGTATCTTTACTTTGCGGTAACTACAACCATTCCCGAAATTCGTATGACCATTGCAACCGACACCGAAAAGGGACTTTCCGGTATTGCAATTCGTGATCCGAACTGGTGGTTTGAGACATTTGTAAACTTTATGCAGACGGAAAATATCGCTTGTGCTCACTCCAATTCCCTTGCACAGACAAGATACGTGCTGAATAAGTACGATTATCACAGCACTGCGGTCAATGTTTCTTTCACTGCCCGTACTGCAAGATTGCTTGAAAGCCAGACTGCAAATAAGGCAGTTGCCGTAAAATACACCGAGTGGATCGACGACGATCTTGGTATCAAGTGGGACAGCATCACTTATAAGAGAGCTGAAAACTTTTCTTATCAGGTAACGGTGCTTGATGATGGCAGATGGAAGATCACCTTTGAAGGAAGACAGCCCTTGGGTGATGTTCTCCGTATTACCGATGTAGAGTATGAAGACGGAACTCCCATCGATTATGTTCCCGAATGGGGTGCCTGGGGTGTTGCCCTTCGTCTCCAGTCCTCCGGTAATATCGATAGCTCAGCTCCCGACGGAACAGATGTTATCCTGAAGAGAGACGATGTCATTTACGCCCAGACTATGCTCCCCGGTTACGGCGCAGCCCGCACCGGTAAGAACAGCTATCTGAACGGTTATCTTTTCCACAATACAGTCTCCAATGCTATCAACTCCAGCTTTGGTGCGAATGTTAACTTCTTGATGAATCCCGTCCATTTCCTTGGAAAATACGACGAGACTTTCAATTATGACGGTGTTTATTCTCAGGCAACCGGTTCTACCATTGTAGCAACCACAAGCCGTATTACCCGTAATCGCACTCCCATCCTTACCAGTGGTGTTCGCGGCGTGAACTACCGTGTGATCGGTGTTGCAACTTCTGCTGCAAGCGCAACCGGCGACAACATTACCTTGACCGTCGTTCTTTCGGCAGTGATGCTTTTGTGTGCTATGACTGCTGTGGTGGTTGTCTTGATGAAAAAGCGTTCTTCCCACATGTAAATTTATCAGAAAGTGAATCAGCGGTTCAATGAGAACCGCTGAATTTTTTTATGAAACATCTTACTTCTTTGCTACTTGCTGTTTTTGTTGTATTTTCTTGCTTTTCGCCTGTTTTTGCCGAAAAAATGGATCTTTCCGACCTTTCCACCTTCGGTATTTTACCGATGAAGGGGGAGCGTGCTGAAAATGTTCCGACACAGGATGGAAAGATTTTATCGGGTGAGTATCCTTTGCCCCATGTTTCCGATGAAAAAAGCGGCCTTGCGGTAGTTTCTTCATATGAGAATCTATTAATAGAAAAAGCAGAGAAATTAAAGCCTGTACAAGAAAGCTATTTGTCCTTGGATGACAAATATATTTATTGCGGTCTTCGGCTGAAAATGAATACCGAAGAGGCAATCGGTGTATATAAAAAGAATTTAGGCTATGTTTACCCGGTTTTGTTTTCCATAAGTCTTTCTTCGGGGAATCATCCTGCGAACAGATGCTCTTTTTTGAGCAACACCTATTACTTTTCCGCAGAAACGGGAGAATGTGTTGGAGTAAGCGGCGAGCGTATTGCTCGCAGTGTTGAAAATGATACAGAGATTGCCTGTCGCATTTCAAATGTGGGGGGAATTCATTATAATGAGGCTTATAAAGACGAAAACGATGTGCTTTGGAATGCGGATTATTATGAAAAGCACGCAGCATTCAGGATCGAAAAGGAATCGGGTGTGACGGTGATAACCGCTGAGATCCTTCTTCCCATAGGAGATGCTTTGCTTTCGGTTCCTGCATCTGAGAGGAGTCTTGTTGCCGATCAATTGCAGAAAAGGAAAGAGACGCTTTGCGGTAGCTTTCTGTCACAGGTAGGTGTTTTTGCAAGCGGTGACAAAGTAGTGCTTGGTCTTCCGACCGCGCAGACATATTCCGTTTTGCAGGAAGGGGGAAGCTTAAAAGAATATTTGAAAGAAAACTATGAGACACCCAAAAGCGGCCTTTTTCTTCCGGATTTTTTGCCGATCCCTCTCTGCTTTTTTTGTAAAAACGCTTCTGAAGAGAGCAAAAAGACCGTAGAAAAGTCGGAAACGGAGTCTTTTGTAAGCAATAGCAAAGGAGAAAATCAAGGGCATGATGCATCTACAGCAAAGTCTTCGGAAAAAAGCCCTCCTGTTTCAAATGAAGCTACAAGCTTCGAAAAAATAACAAAAACAGAAAAAGAATCAGTTTTTCCTGAGAAAGCAGAAGAAAATGAAATTTTATCTTCGGAACAAGAAAATGATGAATCGGTTTTTGATTACCTGCCCGGGGAAGGGGATGTATTGCCGGAGGAAACGGAAATCCTTTATCTTTCTCAAAGTGAAAAAAATTCTTCTGAAAGCGAAGGGTCCCTTCTTGGATCGACCCTTACTTTTCTTGCAGGTGTTTTCCTGTTTGCTGCTATGATCGTGCTTGTTTTTTTCGTGAGGGAAAGAAGCGGTGAAAAGAAAGATTCGGAAAACAAACCAAAAAGCTCAAAAAAAGCAAAAAAAGGATGATTTTTCCTTTTGCTTTTGTACAAAGTGTTTGATTTTCTATTGACATAAAATTTTGAAAATGTTATAATGAGCATAGATTTATAAGGAGATTTATGCAATGAAAAAAATCATTTCTGTTGTTCTTGCGATTTGTTTTGTTGTCGGTGCATTTTGTATGCCGGTAGCAGCAACTTACGCAAATCAAACCTCCACTGCTTATATTCAGCTGGGCACAACAGCTCACGATCTGCGTGCGTACGGTTTGCACACCTTTGTATCTAATTATATTCACGGAGCTGCTCCCGTTATGGACGGTGTGATCAGTACGGACGAATATAACAGCGGCAATGTGCCTTCCGATACTGCCAAGATCGGCGACGGTCTTACCCTTACCAACAACACCGGTACTTCCGATTATACTGCTGAGTATGGTGATAATTATAAGGATTTCACTGTAAAGACATATCTTTCTTACGATGATACCTATGCATACATCGCGGAAGAGGTGACTTCAACCCAGCCTATTGAAAATACCAACAGCATGGGAAATACAACTCCTATCAATGTAAATGTTCGTTACGGTCTGAATCAGTCCGAGCTTCTTCCTGAATTTACAAGCCGTCTTTCCAATAGCTATTCTTATGATTTTGACGGAACGAATTTGGTTCTTTCCTCTCTGTCTTCTGCTGACAGAAATTATAAGAAGATGGACGGTATGTTGACTACATCTGTTGTTACTGACTACGAGGCTTATAACGACGGTGCTGTCACCTGGAATCGTGATGAATACAAGAAGCCCGAAAATGCGGCCTCTTCATACAAGGAGGACTCGAACGGTTATAAGTACATCTTTGAGTACCGAATTCCTCTTGCCGATGTGATCTACTCTGCGACCGGCCGTTTCAACAAAGAAGATGTTGCAAGTCTGATCGCTTCCGATTTCTATGGCTCTTACTTCTTCCAGATCGCTGTTACAAAGACCGGCGGCGAGGATGCAAACAAGCAGTTCTTCCTTTCTACCGGCTATGCAGCAAATTCTCCCAAGCTTCCTTATTCTGCAAAATCCGCAGATGCCAAAGCAACCACCTGGGCAAAAGCGGTAAAAGAGTATTGGACCGACGCTAACGGCGAAAGCCTTTCCGTTTCCAATATTCCTTCTCCTGTTTACCACGGCTCTAAGACCGCAGGCACTGTTACACTTCCTGCAGCAAGTCAGTTCCGTCCCGGTTTGAGCGGATACGGATTGAACGAAATTAAATCCGTTTTTGAGATTGGTTCCAAAGCAACCTTTACCGTTACTCCTGACTGCGGGGAAAATACCGCTCCCGTAACCGGTGACCTTCGTGTGATTCCCACAAAGTTCCGTGTTCGTAACGGCTTTGATACCAAGCTTTCCGGCACCTTTGCAGATGATCTGAAGACAGCAAGCTTTGATACAACAAATCTTCCCGTAGGTCTTTCTACTTTGGTAGTTACCTTTACGCAGCAAAGATTTGACGGTACAAATTGGGTAGATACCGGTGTTACCAAGAATCTGTCCCGTAACATCACCATTGCAGGAACTGTTTTGGGAAGTGCGGAACAGGGTGCTTCACAAACGGGCGACAGCCTGACCATCGCAATTGTAGCAGGTTCTGTTATGGTTCTTGCCGCAGTTACCGCAGGTGTTATCATTTTCCGCAAGAAGAGAAGCTTCTGATAAAAAAACAAAGCAGCAAAGGCTGCTTTGTTTTTTTCTTGCTTTTTTGATTCTTTTGTTATAAAATCAAGTAAAAGGAGGGGTGAAGATGAATATCAAAATGGAGAATCTTCCGCAAGCTGCGGCAAGGTATCTTTCCTATAAGTTATCTATTCAGGGCGCAAGCGAAAAGACGGTTTATGAATATAGCCTTGATCTGATGAATTTTTTTCGGTTTGTTTTTTCTGACCGAGCCGATGAAAACGGAAACATAGAGCTTTCCGATTTAAGTGACGATGATATTGCCTCAGTCACCTCTCAAAAAATATACGAATTTTTGCTTTATTCCGCCACGCAGAAGGGGAACGGCAATGCTCGCCGCGCCAGGATGCTCTCTTCCATCAAGGGCTTTTATAAGTTTTTGAATGTGAAGGAAAAAAGCATTGAAAATGATCCTACCAAGAATATAGATGCGCCAACGGTAAAGCATGCTCTTCCAAAATACCTTTCTGAGGATGAAAGCAGAAAGCTTTTGAATGCAGTCAATGATTTCGGAGAAAAGAATAAGCTTCGTGATCTTGTAATCATATCTTTATTTTTAAATTGCGGTATGCGAGTTTCGGAGCTTGCGGGGATCAGTATCTCCGATCTGTCGTCAGATCTTTCTCAGCTGATCGTAACGGGAAAAGGAAATAAGCAAAGACTTGTGTATCTGAACGAAACCTGCCAAAAGCATTTGAAAAACTATCTGGAAGAACGGCAAGGAATGATGTGTAAGGACAGCAAAGCTCTCTTTGTCAGCCGCAATCACCAAAGGCTGTCCGTAAAAACGGTTCAGTGGCTTGTATATAAGTATCTGGATCTTGCAGGACTTGGAGATAAAGGTTATTCTGTCCATAAGCTCCGCCACACTGCCGCCACGCTTATGTACAGCACGGGAAAGGTGGATGTGAGAGTACTAAAGGATATTTTAGGTCACGAGCAGCTGAATACCACACAGATCTATACACATTTAAGCGATGAACAAATGAAAAAAGCAATGAGTGAAAATCCCTTGAATCAAAAAGACTGAATATTTTTTTCTTTTTTTGAAACAATATAAAAAAACGAAAAAAGAAAGGTCAAGAATGGATTTTCTCTTCGGGATCGTGATCGGAGGAATTATAGGCGTGTTTTTTATGTGCCTTCTCCAGGTCACAAGAGAATAAGCAGATACAGGGGTATCTGAAAAAAGCCACCGACATTGTCGGTGGCTTTTTGCTGCATTTTTTATTTTACCTCGATCATGCTTTCGTTCCACATTTCGGGTGCTTCAAAGCCCAAAAGGTTTGCTGCGGTAGCAGCAACATTGGAAAGACCGAATTCTCCTTCTTTTACCTTGTATGCATCTTTTGTGTTGTTGTCGTAGAAGATGCAGGGAACAGGGTTCAGGGTGTGGCTGGTTTTGGACTTAAAGGAGCCGTCCTTATTTTTCTTAGGTTCGCCCGTCTTCTTGTCAAGCTCCATCATTTCATCTGCGTTACCGTGGTCAGCGGTGATCAGTGCAACGCCGCCTACCTCGTCCAAAGCAGAAAGAATTCTGTCAAGACAAAGGTCAAGGGCTTCCATGCTGATAACGGTTGCCTTCATATTACCGGTGTGACCTACCATATCACCGTTGGGGAAGTTTGCACGTATAAATTTGTATTCGCCTCCGCGAATGGCGTCTACAAGCACATCGGTGATCTCGGCACACTTCATCCAGGGTCTCTGCTCAAAGGGCACTACATCGGAAGGAATTTCCATATAGGTCTCTTTTTCGTCGTCGTATTTACCGGATTTGTTGCCGTTCCAGAAGTAAGTTACATGACCGTATTTCTGGGTTTCGCTGACTGCAAGGGACTTAAAGGGTGCTTTTGCAAGGTATTCACCCATGGTATTGGTGATCTCGGGGGGAGCGACCAGATATACAGGGGGGATGTGAAGGTCGCCGTCATATTCCAGCATACCTGCATAGGAAGTTTTGGGGAAGCGAACTCTGTCAAAATAGGGGAAGTCTTCATCGCAGAAGGCTTTTGAGATCTCAATGGAACGGTCTCCGCGGAAGTTGAAGAAGATCACACCGTCACCGTCTTCGATCGTACCGATCGCCTTGCCGTTTTCAGCAATGACAAAACCGGGCAGATCCTGGTCGATCACCTTCAGTTCGTTTCTATAGGTCTCAATGGCTTCTTTTGCATTAGCAAATTTTCTGCCTTCGCCAAGTACATGAATGTCCCAGCCTGCCTTTACCATCTGCCAGTTTGCTTCATAGCGGTCCATAGTAATGTTCATTCTTCCGCCGCCGGAAGCGATCTTGGCATCAAAGGAGGCATCGCTTAAGGATGCGAGAAATTCCTCAAAGGGCTCTACATATTCAAGTGCACTGGTCTCGGCAACATCTCTTCCGTCAAGAAGAATGTGGCAGCGAACTTTTTTGATGCCCTCTTCTTTTGCTTCGGTGATCAAAGCCTTTAAGTGGTCAATGTGAGAGTGCACATTGCCGTCGGAGAAAAGCCCGATGAAATGCAGGGTGGAATCGTTTTCCTTCACGGTTCCGCTGACCTTTTTCCAGCCCTCGCCCTGATAGATCTTTCCACTATCGATGGAGTTGGAAACAAGCTTTGCACCCTGTGCGAAGATCTGACCGGAGCCAAGTGCATTATGGCCAACCTCGGAGTTACCCATATCGTCATCGGAGGGGAGACCCACTGCGGTACCGTGTGCTTTCAGGCTGAGTGTGGGGTAGTCTGCCATCAAGCGATCCAGCGTAGGTGTTGCAGCTGCTTTTACAGCGTTGCCAACGGTCTTGGGATTCAGTCCCACACCGTCAAGCACCAGAACCACGACAGGGCCCTTTACATCGATTTTCTTTTTCATTTCCATAAGTTCCATATCTAATCCTCTTTCTTTCGGTTATTTTTCTGTTTTCAATACTTCTTCTGCAGCGGCAAGAATGCCAAGCTTTCCGCTTTCCCAGGTAAGACCGCCTTGCATGTATACCGTGAAGGGATAACGCATGGGAGCATCTGCGGATAGCTCAATGGAGGAGCCTTGCGTAAATGCACCTGCCGCCATAATCACGGGATCCTGATAGCCGGGCATTGCCCAGGGAATCGGCGTTACATGACTGTCAATGGGAGATGCACTCTGCAGTCCCTTGCAAAAGGCTTCCACCTTTTTACCGTCTTTTAATGAGATCTGCTGAACGATATCAAAGCGCGCTTCTTTTGCGGTGGGAATCACATCGTATCCCATTCTTTCAAACAGTGCCGCAGAGAAAACAGCAGTTTTCATTGCCTGAGAAACCGTGTGTGGGGCATAAAAAAGTCCCTTGAACATTGCTTTTGTGTGGCCGAGGCTTGCACCGATCTCAAGCCCGATTCCGGGACAGGAGAAACGCTGCGCACAAAGAGATACCGCTTTTTCGCTTCCTGCAATGTATCCGCCGGTTTCGGCCATTCCGCCACCGGGATTCTTGATCAGGGATCCAACGCAGAGATCTGCGCCGTAAAAGCACGGCTCGTGCTCCTCGCAAAATTCCGCATAGCAGTTATCAACAACTACAAACGCGTGGCTTCCCGCCTTTTTTACAAGCTCTACTGCCCTTTTTACAACGGCATTGCCCAGAGGTCTGCGGGTGCTGTATCCGGGGCTTTTCTGAAGATAGACCATTTTCACATCTTCTTTTTTCAGACGCGCCAAAATTTTTTCTTCATCCAAAAGGGAATCGGGAGTAAGAGGGATCTCCTCATACTTTACACCGAAATCCAAAAGGCTTCCGTTTCCTTTTTCTCCTTCGATTCCGATTACGGATTTCAAGGTATCATAAGGGGTTCCGCTGATCGCGAGCATGGTGTCACCGGGACGAAGCAATCCGAACAGTGCAACCGTGATGGCGTGTGTTCCGGATAAAAGGCTGTGTCTGACAAAAGCGGCTTCTGCTTCAAATACACGGGCAAAGATCCGATCCAGAACCTCCCGCCCCATATCGTCATATCCGTAACCGGTGGTAGGGTTGAAGCACTCGGTAGAAACCCTTTCTTCCCGAAAAGCTTCCAAAACCTTTTTTTGGTTGAGAAAGGCCATTTCTTCGATTTTTTGGAATACGGAAGAAATCTCTTTTTCCGTATCCAAAGAAAGATTCATAAGTGATTGAGAAAAATTCAGCATTGTTTCCTCGAATTTTTAAATAGATTTCTCTTTATCATACCACAAAAAGGAAGTTCAATCAACAGTCTTTTTCCATTTTTACAGTATTTTTATTTGACAAAAAAAGAAAATCGGGATAATATTAAAAAAATCAATGTTGGAGAATACTATGCCGAGATTTTTCTTGCCCGATTCTTTTTTATATCATAAAGATGACCCTTTGCCCGAAGAGATCAGGCTTTCGGGGGAGGATGCTTTCCATCTTTCCGTTTCCCTTCGCGCTCGCGTGGGAGAAGAGGTTTTGCTTTGCACCCGCGACGGATTTTTATTTTCCTGCAAGATCCTGGAGATCAGCGGCGGTAAAAAGAATCCTCTTGTTATCCTGACTCCTTCCTCTGTAGAGGAAAGCAAAGGGGAGAGCCCTTGCTATATCAGACTGTTTCAGGGAATGCCCAAGGGAAAAAAGACTGATTCCATTCTTCAAAAATGTACGGAGCTTGGTGCATCTGAGATCATTTTTGTTTATACCGACCACGCTGTTCCCGCGCCCTCCGATGAGGATAAAAAGATTGCAAGATTTGAAAAAATTGCCGAAGAAGCTTGCAAGCAGTGTGGCAGGGGGCGGCTTCCGAAGATTCGTATCCTTGAAAGCCTTGATGTGGCGATCCCTTTGATGAAGGAAAGTGAAATGCTTTTTGCCTGCTATGAAAATGAAGAGGGGAAAGGCTTAAAGGATTTGATGAAGGAGGATTTTTCTTCCGCTTCCTTTTTTATCGGTCCCGAAGGTGGAATATCTCCTCGGGAAGCGGATCTTTTAAGGGAAAGCGGGATCCCCACGGTAAGCCTTGGAGAACGGATCCTTCGCACCGAAACCGCGGGAAGCACAGTGCTTTCCATGTTCTTATACGAAAAGGAGCTCTGATCTCTGGATCAGGCTCTTTTTTGCCGTAAAAAGCCGTTTTGGAAACAAAAAATCCATTTCTTATCATTTTTAGTCAAAAAAGACAATAAATTTTAATTTTATTTGTTAAAAATTATAGATTTCTCTTGAAAAATTGTAAATCGTTGTGTATAATGCTTATGGTTCGGCTATGATTTTGTGTAAAATTACAAGATAAACAGCGAGGAAAAGAACCGAAGGAGAAAAATATGTCAAACAGACTGTTCCAAAGTGTTGTTCATCAAATGAAAGATGCAGCGGGTTGCACCATCGGCGTGATCGATACCGAGGGTGTCATTATCGCTTGCAGTGAGCTTGTGCGTATTGGCGAGGTCCTGGAAGGCGTCAAGGAAGAGCTTCTTTATACCGGCGAGGCCTTTTCTGCAGCCGGATATCTGTTCCGCCCTGTGGGAGCCTACGGCAAAAGTGAATACTATGTCTTCGTGGAAGGGGAGGGGCAGTTTGCCAATTATACCTCAAACCTTCTTTGCATTTCTTTGGGTCAGATCAAAGCACTCTATGATGAAAAGTACGATAAATCAAGTTTTATCAAAAACATCATTTTAGACAATATTCTCCCCAGCGATATCTATGTAAAGTCCAAGGAGCTTCATGTTCCTGCCGAGCAGGAGAGAGTTGCTCTTCTTATTAAGTTTCACGGCAAAGGGGATATCGTTCCCATCGATGTGATTCAGAACATGTTCCCCGACCGCAACCGTGATTTTGTGATCAGCGTCGGCGAAAACGATGTGGTTTTGATCCATGAGATCCATACTCCTCAGGAAAAAGCCCAGGTATCCAAGCTTGCCAAGAGCATTGTAGATACCGTTCAGAGTGAGTTTTACCTGAAGGTGATTGTTGGCCTCGGCACCGTAGTTACCGGCCTGAAGGATCTTGCCCGTTCATATAAAGAAGCGCAGGTGGCCATTGAGGTGGGCAAGGTTTTTGATACGGAAAAAAGCGTTGTCAATTACGAAAGCCTCGGCATCGGCAGACTGATCTATCAGCTTCCCACAACCCTTTGTGATATGTTCCTCAACGAGGTGTTCAAAAAGGGTGCCCTTGAAACACTGGACCAGGAAACACTTCTTACCATTCAGTGCTTCTTTGAAAACAATTTGAATGTTTCCGAAACATCCAGAAAGCTTTTTGTCCATCGTAACACTTTGGTATACCGCTTGGAAAAGATCCGCAAGATCACAGGTCTTGATCTTCGTGAATTTGAGCACGCTATCACCTTTAAGGTTGCTTTGATGGTGAAAAAGTACTTATCCTCCAAGCCCGCCAAGTTCTGATGATTAAGGAGAATTTATGATCGTATTTAACAATGTGTCCAAGGTTTATGAAAACGGAACCCGTGCGCTGAGCAATGTAAACCTTGAGATCGGTGACGGAGAGTTCGTCTTTGTTGTGGGTG
Source organism: Eubacteriales bacterium (assembly GCA_045602025.1). Taxonomy (GTDB): domain Bacteria; phylum Bacillota; class Clostridia; order Oscillospirales; family SIG627; genus RGIG5579. Next base: position 35,321 of record JAZSAT010000023.1, read on the forward strand.
CCAGCGGTGCCGGTAAAACAACGCTGACAAAGCTTCTCCTTTGTGAAGAAAAGGTTTCCGGCGGTAAGATCACCATCGGAAAATTCAACCTTACCCGTATGTCTTCCTTCAAGATTCCCAAGCTTCGCAGAAAGCTCGGTATCGTATTCCAGGATTTCCGCCTTTTGCCTAATATGACCGCTTCCGAAAACATTGCCTTTGCAATGCATGTAATTGGTGAAAAGAAAAAGGTGATCGCTGCCCGCGTAGCAAACTTTTTAAAGCTTGTAGGTCTTGAGGACAAAGGCGACTGCAAGCCCAGCGAGCTTTCCGGCGGTGAGCAGCAGAGAATTGCCCTGGCGCGCGCTCTTGTAAACAACCCCGATGTGATCATTGCCGACGAGCCTACTGCAAATGTAGACCCTTATATGGCAGTGGAAATCATGGAGCTTCTTTTGAAGATCAATCAGCTGGGCAAGACCGTTATTGTAATCACCCATAATGTCAACCTTGTAAACTATTACAAAAAGCGAGTGATCACAATGAGAGACGGCCAGGTGGTCAGCGATAAGCAGGGAGGTATGTTTGATGAAGTTTAGATTTTATAATGTAGGCTACTTCTTCCGCCTTGCTTTTCAAGGAATTTTTCGCAACGGATTGATGAGCGTTGCTACTGTTTTTGTATTGACCTCCGCTCTGCTTGTAACCGGTTGTACTTGGGTTCTGAAAAAGAACCTGGACCACAACTTAAAAGAGATCAATACATACAATAAGATCGTTGTTTTCGTAACCAAAGAAACCGAGGATCACACCACCAAGCTTTTGAAGGAAAAGATCGAAAAGCTCTCCTCCGTTCAAAGTGTGGAGTGGATCACAAAGGATGAGGTTCTTTCTTCTCTTTTCAAGGAATACGGCGATTACGGCGATATTCTGCAAATGTACGATCAGGATAACCCTTGTAAGGATGAGCTTGTTATCACCTATTCGGATTCTTCCAAGGTTAATGACATTACCTATCAGGTCAATGTGATGAACGAGCAAGAGGACACCTTCGGCTCTGTGGAAAAGATCAATGACCGTCGTGAGGTTGCGGAAAAGATCGACGACATCAAAGAGATCGTTGGCCTGATCTTTACCTGGCTTATGGTTTTGCTTCTTGTGGTATCTGTCTTTATTATTATGAATACCATAAAGCTTGCGGTTTCCTCCCGAAAGGAAGAGGTCTCGATTATGCGCTATGTGGGTGCTTCGGGCTTTTTCGTTGCTTTCCCCTTCGTATTGGAGGGTATTTTGCTTGGCGGAGTTTCCTCAGGCTTTGCCTATCTGTTCCTTTATTACATCTATAAGATCTTTGCAGTAAACATTCTCGGCGGAAGCGGCATTATCACCATTTTGCCCTTCTCGGGACTGATGTGGGAGATCATCATTGGCTTTGCTGTGATCGGCATCGGCCTTGGTGTGATCGGTAGCTTGATCTCCTTGAGAAGGTATAACAAGGACTAAGAAAGGGGAGTTGTTTCCTTGAAAAAAAAGATTACCGTCGGTACTTCTTTGATCGTTATGCTCCTCGCAGTTCTTCTCACATTCCAGCTGACCTACAGCTTTGTGGGAATGGAATATCAGGCAAAAGTGGACACCCTTACAAAAACGCAGGCAGACTTCTCACTTCTTGCTGAGGCGGATGGACTGATCCGTGAAAATTTTCTCGGGAAAATCGATGACGAGAAGATCGAAGACGGAATGATCAAGGGCTACATTTCGGAGCTTGCGGATGACTATTCTGTCTATTTGACCAAGGAAGAGTATGATCGTTATCAAAAGGAAAATGCTCCTTCCGGAAACGGAATCGGTGTTCGCTTAACATTTGATTCCGGAAAAAATCAAGTCGTTGTTTATAATGTATTTGAATCTTCACCTGCCGCTGAGAAGGGTATCCTGAAAGGGGATATTCTGACCAAGGTCAACGATGAAGAGGTTTCCGAAATCGGTTTTTACGGTACCCTTGCCGCACTTTCTGCGGAAGAAGGCACAAAGCTTCACCTTTCCGTGAAGCGGGAGATCGCAGCGCAGGTGCTTGAGATGGATTTCGACCTGACGGTGGGTAAGGTTACGCCTAACAGCCTTGATTATAAAATGCTCGGCGAAATCGGCTACATTCAGATCTTTTCCTTTGATGAGGGCTTTAAGAAGCAATTTGATTCTGCTGTTACCGCCCTTACAAAAGCTTCTGTTCAAGGAATCATTTTTGATGTGAGAAATACTACCGGAGGCGATGCCTCCGAAGCCCTCCGCGCTCTTGATAAGCTTCTTCCCGAAGGAGATCTTGTTCATACAACAGACCAAAGCGGAAAGAAAAAGACCGTAAAGAGTGATGAGAGTTTTCTTGACCTTCCTTTCGCGGTTCTGATCAATGAAAATACTGCCTTTTCCGCAGAGATCTTTGCCGCAACTATGAAGGACTACGGCGTAGATCTTGTGGGAACAACCACCTACGGAAAAAGCCTTGAGCAAAAAGTACTTCCGCTGACCAACGGTTCCGCACTTCTTCTTTCAGATAAGGCGTATACACCGCCGGTTTCTCCTTCTTTTGAGGATGTTGGTGTTGAGCCGGATATTGTTTGTGAGCTTGGTGCGCCCAATTTTTATCTTTTGGAACAGGAAGCGGATGTTCAATTACAGGAAGCATACCGCTGTGTTATGAATCATTAAGTATTTTAGGAGAATATAATGAAAAAAAGCAGAAAATTGATTTGCGTTTTTCTTTCTGCTGTGATGATCGTCTGTACATGCTTTTCTTTTGTCAGTAGCAGCGCAAAGACCTTGGGACAGCAAAAGAACGAACTGGAAAGTGAGCTTGCTGCCTTGAAAGCCCAGTCAGCGCAGTTGAAAAGTCAATATAACGAAGCAAAAAAAGATGTAAACGATCAAAAGCGCGCGATCAATCTGATCTATGACCAGATCGAGACCTGCCAGAAGGAGCTGGAAACCCTTTCGGCACTGATGGAGGAATATACGGCTCTGGCAGCGGAAAAGGAAAAGGAAATTGATGCGCTGAACGAGCAGATGAACAAAAACTACGAGCTTTTCAAGGATCGTCTTGTTTTTGCACAGGAAAGCGGAAATATGAGTTATATCGACTTTATACTCGGTTCTGCGGACCTTTCCGATATTATTTCCAGAACGGAAGTTATTAACGATATGTTCGAATATGATCGAAAGATCATAGAAGGGCTTTTATCCGATCGTGAAACGATCGAAAAAGCCAAGGCAGAGGTTGACCTTGCTTTGGAAAACTGTGCGGCCAAGCAGAAGGAATATGACGGAACGCTGACAGAGCTTCGCGCAATGGAAAGCGAAGCAACGGAGAAACTAAAGCAGCTTCAGCATGACGCAGAAGCAACGCAAACAGCCCTGAACCGTTCAGAAGCTGCCAGAAAAGAAGCGGAAAAGAAGCTGAATGCTGTTATGGAAGAGATCGCAAGACAGTCTCAGGGTACCTTCTCGGGCACCTTTATCTGGCCTCTTCCCGTAACATTCCCCGGCTACATTACTCAAAAATACGGAGTGGGCGGACATACCGGTCTTGATATCGCCGTAGGCGGTGCAAACAACGGCAAAATCTCTGCTCTTGCCATCGCTTCCGGAACGGTTGTGGATTGCGGTGCGATCATTCATTGGAGCTACGGAAATCTTGTAATTGTGGATCACGGCGGTAAATATCTGTCATACTATGCTCATCTGGATTCTATTTCCGTAACCAAGGGACAGCATGTTTCTCAGGGACAGCAGCTCGGCAAGGTCGGTAATACCGGCAACAGTACGGGACCGCATCTTCACATCGAAGTTTATGAACCTGATGGGAAGGATGGCGCTAGAAGAACTGACCCGCAGAAATATATTTCTTATCCCAGATAAATAAAATAATAATTAATTTAAGAGGAGTTTATAAAATGGCATCAAAACCTACTTTTGTTACCGCAGAAGGCTTGCAGAAGCTGAAGGATGAACTTGAATATCTGAAGGTTACCAAGCGCAAAGAAGTTGCGGAAGCCCTGAAACAGGCAAAGGCATTCGGAGACCTTTCCGAAAACAGCGAATATGACGAAGCAAAAAATGAGCAGGCTGAAGTGGAACGCCACATTGCCGAGCTTGAGGATATCCTTGAGAATTATGAACTGATCAAATCCACCGGCAAGAAGAATAAGATCCATGTGGGCTCTTCCGTAAAAGTGTATGATGAAGAATTTGACGAAGAGATCGTTTATACCATTGTCGGTTCTACCGAGGCAGATCCGCTGGAAAACAAGATCAGCGATGAATCTCCCATCGGAAAAGCCCTTCTCGGTGCCGTGATCGGCGCAGAAGTACAGGCAGACACTCCCGGCGGTGCTGTGAAAATGAAAGTGCTCGAAATTCTCTAAAGAAAAAAGATAAGGAAAATACTATGGACCAGAACGTACAGAATGTGCAGGAAGAAAATTTCAGCGAACAGGTAGCGATCCGTCGCGAGAAACTCTTTGAATTGCAAAAGCAGGGAAAGAACCCTTACGAAATTACAAAGTTTGATTTTAACGCATACAGCGCAGACATCAAAGCAGAATATACCGAGGGCCAGGAAAGACAGGTTCGCATCGCAGGCAGAATGCTCAGCCGCCGTATTATGGGTAAGGCTTCCTTCTGTAACCTTGCCGATGAAAAAGGCAATATTCAGCTTTATGTAAAGCGTGACGATGTTGGGGAAGAGGACTACGCTGCATTTAAAAAATGGGATATCGGCGATATCATCGGTGTAGAAGGCTTTGTCTTTGTTACCCGTACGGGTGAAGTTTCTGTTCATTGTCAGAAGATCACCCTGCTTTCCAAGTCTCTCATTCCTTTGCCCGAAAAATTTCATGGCCTGACCAATACGGATATGCGTTACCGTCAAAGATATGTAGACCTCATTGTAAACCCCGAAGTAAAGGATGTGTTCTATAAGAGATCTGCCATTCTGAAGGAAGTGCGTGCATATCTTGATTCCAAGGGCTTTTTGGAAGTGGATACTCCTATCCTTGTTCCCATGGAGATCGGTGCAGCTGCCCGCTCCTTTGCTACCCATCATAATACTCTTGATATGGATATGTACCTCCGTATTGAAACAGAGCTTTACCTCAAGCGTCTGATCGTAGGCGGTATGCACAGAGTATACGAGGTAGGCAGAATCTTCCGTAACGAAGGTATGGATACCAAACATAATCCCGAATTTACCACAGTAGAGCTCTATCAGGCATTTACCGATTATTACGGTATGATGGATCTGGTAGAAGAGCTTTATAAGGGTCTTGCCGATAAGATCTGCGGCAGCCGCAAGATCACCTATCAGGGCAAAGAGATCGATATGGGCCATTGGGAAAGAATGACCATGGTCGATGCCGTGAAGAAGTATGCCGGTGTGGATTATCATAGCTGGAAGAGCGACGAAGAAGCGCGTGCCTGCGCAAAGGAGCACCATGTAGAGGTTCCTGCTGATGCAACCTGCGGTACGGTCCTTATTGAGTTCTTCGATGCCTATGTAGAAGAAAAATTGATCCAGCCCACCTTTATCTATGACTATCCCGTAGAAAACAGCCCCTTGGCAAAGAGAAAGCCCACCGATCCTCGTTTTACCGAACGCTTTGAGTATTTTATCAATGCAACGGAATTCGGCAACGCCTTCTCAGAGCTCAATGACCCCATTGACCAGAAGGAACGCTTTGAAACTCAGGTAGAGGCAAAACGCGCCGCAGAGCCTGATACCAAAGCAGAAGTGGACTACGACTATATCACCGCAATGGAATACGGTATGCCCCCCACGGGCGGCCTCGGCTTCGGTATCGCCCCCCTTGTTATGCTCCTTACCGACTCTGCCTCCATCCGCGATGTTCTCTTGTTTCCGACAATGAAGCCAATCGACTGAAAGAATTGAGATTATAATTGTAGGGCACTTGAAAACAGAATATCAAAATAAAAAGATATGAGGAATTTTTGTTTTCCTCATATCTTTTTTTGCTTAACTAAAGAAATTTTGAACTATCATTAATTCATTATTGTTTTGAACAACAGAAATTGCGATGCGCCTAAAGTTTTTACCAAGAATGTTTGCTTTGTGTCCCGATGAATTCATCCAGTTTTGAACAGCATAACTTGCAACTTGCTCCGGAGACAAACCAATTGATGTGTACAAATTTTCTCCAAAATGTCCCGACATATATACTCCGGAATCAAAATATACAGAATGCCAGGTTTTACCATTTGGTCTCGTGTGAGAGAATTTTGTGAAACATTCATTTGCTCTGATTTGAGTGAAATAATACGCATCTTCAAACCAAGTTAGAGGTTGCAATCCAACCTTTTCTCTTTCAATGTTGCATAAACGAAGAATCTCTTTTTCTACATTTAAATGCTGATGATTGACTGTATGTGTTTTTTGTGCCATATAATATCCGGTAATGTCTTCGACATTTTCCACCCACACATGTGTTCCGTCGGGTAATATAAGCTCAATTTTTCCCTCGTTGTTATCAAGCTTTGGGATTGTAGTGCCTGTCGCGATCGTTTTGTTACAATCCTTGCAATAGGTATCACCTGTATAGCCTTCGGATTCTGTTGTGGCATCCCTTTGATTTCTTATTTCTGTATTTCTATGACCGGTTGCCTGAGTATGGGAGCCTTCTGACATAAGGGTATTACACTTTTTGCAATAGATATCGCCGGTAAAACCAGCTCTGTCGCAGGTTGCATCCTTTTTGTTTTTTAAAACGGTGCTGCTATGAGAACACTGCGGGAGCTCAACTTTACCGGTTTGTTTTTCAGGTTCTTTTTGGTTGGTATTTTTATCTGTCGGTTTCGAGGTTTTGTCGTCTTTTGGTTTGTTTCCAGCAGGTTCTTTCTGCTCAGATGTACTTGGCTTTGGTGACTCGGAAATGGCGGGTTCTTCTTTTATTTGGTTTGAAGGAAGATCCTCTGCTGTTTCTGTCAAAAGTATGCTTTCATCTGAGTTTTCGTTGTTTTTATCGCCGTAATCTGACGCCGCTGTATCTGTATCTGCAGTTTCATAAGTATTGGTTTTGCTCTCCTCTATGTTGCTATCGCCTTTTTTATTACAGCTGCAAAGGGTAAGCAGTAAGACTGTGCATAGAAAAAGGAAAAGAGCTTTTTTTGTTTGCATCATGATTACCACTTTCCATAAAATTATTATTTCTTAAGAAGATTTTATCACACTATCTTTTATAATACAATATTTTTTATTGCAAAAAAGATTGAGTGAAAGGCAAAGAGGTGATATAATAAAGGAGTAAAAACAATCAAAATCAGGCAAATGCTTTGCTTGAATGATTTTTGCGTTTGGAGTAAAAGATGAAAAGAATTAAAATTACCGTAATGCGGAAAGCAAAATATGAGGATCTGATCGCAAAATATGAAAACCCCATTGAGCATGCTTGTGACCTTGTGGAAGGCCAGGTGTTTTACAGCGAGAGCGGTGAAAAACCAAAGGATTTTTGCGACAGTGCATGGGAGAGCGTTTCTCCCTTTGTAAAAGAACTTGCAAAGGGCGGCGGAAATTTTTATGATGGCTGGATGAAAGACCCGAGATCTGCCATGATTTCCTGCAACGACGGCTTCCGCCCGGTGAGTTTTTTGATTGAGGTCTGTGCACACAATTAATATAAGATTTCGTTTTTTTGAATTAAATAAGATATTTTCAAATTATAAAGCATTTGTATCACATAGGAGATGGGGAAAGGTAGGATCAAAATGAAAAGAGGTTATTGTAGTTTAATCTCGGTTTTCCTTATTTTGCTTCTGCTTGTTTCCTGTGCAGAAGCTGAAAAAGAGCTTTATACGAAGGAAAATATTGTAACAGAAGAGGGTGATATTATTTTTTTTCAGCAGATCACTGCCCAAGAGGCAAAGGAAATAATGGAGACCCAAAAGGAATACATTATCATTGATGCTCGCACCGAGACGGAATTTTCCGAAGGGCATATTGAAGGTGCGATCCTGATTCCCGAATATGAAATCGCGCACCGTGCCGAAAAAGAGATCCCCGATAAAGATGCCCTGATCCTTGTTTATTGCCGAAGCGGCAGACGAAGTAAGATTGCATCTGAGGAGCTTGTAAAGCTTGGTTATACCAATGTAAAGGAGTTCGGCGGTATCATTGACTGGCCGTACGAGATCGTAAAATAAAATGCGGGAGGGTATTATATGAAAAGGCCCTATATTGTTTGCCATATGGTTATGTCTATCGACGGCAAGGTAACGGGAGACTTCTTGTTTGAGCCCAAATGCGCAGAGGCAACCGAGATCTATTACCGTATCAACCGCGAGAAAAAGTCAAATGGCTTTATCTGCGGCCGCGTGACTATGGAGGAGAGCTTTACGGGAGGATGGTATCCCGATCTTTCAAAATATAAGCCTGTGCATCACGCCCCGGGAGTAAAGATGGATTTTATTCCGAGCGACCTTTCCGGTTTTTACGCAGTTGCTTTTGATACCAACGGAAAGCTTGGCTGGAAGTCAAACAGAATTGCCGATCCGGACGGCGACCCCGGCTACGACGGTGCGCAGATCATAGAGGTTTTATCTGAAAATGCAGACGAACGATACCTCGGCTACTTGGAAGAGGTTGGGATTCCTTATATCTTTGCGGGAGAAAAGAGTATTGATATAGAGCTTGCTTTGTTCAAGCTGAAAAGCATCTTTGGTTGTGAAACGCTACTCCTTGAAGGGGGAAGCGAGATCAACGGTGCTTTTCAAAGAGCGGGCGCGGTGGATGAAATCAGCCTTGTTATAACGCCGCAGATCGCAGGGAAGGAAAGCAAGCCGCTTTTTTCAGAAAGTATCGGTATGAATTTTAAACTTGAAAAATCAGAAAATGAAAACGGAAATCTGATTTTAAGTTTTTTGAAAAAATAAAGAAAGAAGGAAACGAAAATGAAAAAAATCAGTAGTGTCATTTGGGGAATCGTACTCATTGCAGTAGGTGCGGTATTTGCACTGAATGCGATGAATATTACAAACATCGACCTCTTTTTTGACGGTTGGTGGACTCTTTTTATTATCATTCCCTGTGCCGTAGGGCTTTTCACAGAGCGTGAAAAAACAGGCAATATCATTGGTATTGCTGTGGGTGTGTTCCTCCTGCTTTGCTGTCAGGATATTATAAGCTTTTCTATGCTTTGGAAGCTCCTTTTTCCCGCCATTATTGTTATTGTGGGGCTTAAAATGGTCATCACAGGGCTTTTTGGCAACAAAGCAAATGAAATGATTGCAAAACTGAAAAACGACGGGGGAGATCCCAGGGTAGGCTGTGCTACCTTTTCCGGCTGTAATATGAATTTCGATGGGGAAGTGTTTGAGGGTGCAGAGCTTGCGGCAACCTTCGGTGGTGTGAAGTGTGATCTGCGCGGTGCAATCATTGAAAAAGACTGTGCTATTCGCGTTACTGCTATTTTTGGCGGTATTGATATTTTGGTTCCCGGAAATGTGAATGTAAAAGTTTCTTCCAACAGCATTTTCGGCGGTGTTTCAAATAAAACGCAGATCATCAAGGATGCACCCACCATTTACATAAGCGGTACTTGTATGTTCGGAGGTGTTGAAATCAAATGACTACCTTTCAAAAAGTAATTCAGTATTTGGCAATTGCCTTTGCGGTTTTTCTTACCGTTTCCATTATTGGAGGTATTTTCAGTACAGTGGGTCTTTTTGGGCTCATTTTTGATGAAAAAGCCGTAACGGAAGAGGTAGAAAGCCATACCCTTTCCTCAGATATCAGAAGTCTTTCTGCTGAGGTCGGTGCTGCGGATTTTTCAATCAAAACAGGGGATCGCTTTTTGGTTGAAAGCAATTTAAAGAATCTTTCCGTGAAAGAGAAAAACGGCGTTTTGATTATCAAAGATACAAGTAAAGCTGTTGTTTCTCGCACCGATGCAATGCTGACTCTCACTGTTCCGGAGGGAGCCGAGCTTGAAAGGGTAAAACTTACAACGGGCGCGGGCAGACTTCAGATCGAATCTCTTCGGGCAAACAGGATGGATTTTGAACTTGGTGCAGGGGAAGTTGTGATCGAAGAACTTTTCGCTGCCTCTGAAATTGATATTGACGGGGGCGCAGGAAAGATCACTGTCTCCGGCGGAGAGCTTCGTGACCTTGATCTGAGTATGGGCGTCGGTCAATTGAATCTTACTTCTCTCCTCACCGGCGAATGCGAATTTGATCTTGGGGTCGGAGATTCCAATATTCGTGTTTTAGGAAATCGTGAAGACTACCGACTTGATATTGAAAAAGGTATTGGCAATATTACCCTCAACGGGGAAGGCATCTCTAATTTAAAAAATAGCGGCAAGGGAATCCACAAGATCGAGATAAGCGGCGGTGTCGGTTCCATTTGTTTGGATTTTGAAGAAAAGTAAGCCTAGGACTTTGTATTTTGCATTTAAAAAGGAGCTTTCTATGGAACTGAAAAAATTAGACAAAAGCGTGTTGAAGCTGTGGTACACAAGAGCGGCGATCGCCTCTCTTGCACTGATCGGTATTTTTGCAAGTGCAGTGGGAATTTTGACGGTATCGGGCGCCACCGAGAAAGGGAAGCTTGTTGTTATGCTTTCTGTGGGGGCACCTGTCCTTTTACTTCTATCTTTCGTTTTGATTTTGCCCTATTTGCGCTATCAAATGTACGCTTGGGGATACGATGAAAAGCGGATTGTTGTAAAAAAAGGCGTGATCTTCCGCAAAAGAGTGGTGATACCCGTGTGCCAGATTCAGGACCTTCACAGAACCCAAGGTCCTCTTATGATGCTGTTTCATTTAAGCGGCGTTACCATTTCTACCGCGGGCTCCAATTTTGATCTTTCAACGCTGACAACAAAAGAGGCGGACCGTATGATCGACGATCTGGAAGAAAAGCTGGAAGCAAGGGTTGAGGAACTGAAAAATGAAGCGCTTTGATAAAGGATATATTTATTCCGGCCTGCTTTCGGATCTGTTTTCAAGCCTTGTGCTCGTTTTTATTTTCCTGAAAGACTTTTTTCTGGACGATGAATCGCATCCTGAGGATGTAGCGGCTGCTATTCCGTTTTTTATAATCGGGTTTTTCTTAGTTTATCTGTGCTTTATTGTTTATAGAATTCTGTATTTCAAGACCTCCGGCTACGAGCTTTCGAAAAATGAGATCAAATGCAACAGAGGTGTTCTTTTCAGAAAGAGATCTGTACTTGAATATAAAAAGGTACACGCTATCAATAAAAAGCAGAACATCGCACACAGAATTTTCGGTGTTGCGGTTTTAACTGTTGACAGTGGTTCCACCAATACCTCCCATCAAGCGGAAATTACCATTGTGGAAAAAGAAAAAACAGTTGATGAGCTTATCAAAAAGCTGAATGCCGCAAAGGAAAATGGTGGGGTGGATCGCGAAAATGATCCTGTGAAGGAAGAGGTTCTCCTTTCCGATCAGGATAGTCTCTATTGTTTTACATCCAAAAGAAAGATGCTGTATACCCTGATCAACATTGTATCCACTGCATTTTTCACAGCCGTGTTCGGCCTTCTTGCCATCACCGCGATCTCTTTTGGCAGACTTTTACTTTTAAATTCTTCCGGAAGCTGGGGCCATTACCTTCTGATTGCGCTTCTCGTAACGCTTGGTGCGGCACTTCTGTTTTCGGTGTTCTCCTTTATCGGAAGTATGATCTATTCCTTCGTGGGATACTATAAATTCACCGTTTCCAAATACGGAGACAATATACAGATCTCCTTCGGTCTGTTTGATAAGCATACCAACACTTTCCGTTATGACAGGATCAAGGCGGTAAAAATTTCCCAAGGCCTCGTTCAGAGAATGCTCGGCTTTGCGGCCATCCGTCTTGAGGTCATCGGTTATACAAATGACAACGGCAGCGACAATGTGGAGCTTGGTGTTTTGGTTCCCTTTTGCAAAATGAGCGAAGTGGATCAGATCCTTAAAAAGGTTCTGCCCGATTATGTGCCTGAGAAGAAGGAAACGAAGGCAGCGGCCTTTTTCCCCTTTGTGTCTTGGTTTTTGCTTTACCTTGGTATTGCAATGGGATTTGTGCTGCTTTTCGTGCTGTTTCTGATGCTTTACTTCCGCGCTCCTGCGACTGCGATTTCGGTGGCAGTATTTTCCCTTTTGGGGGTGGGCGCGCTTTTGGCTTTGATCAAAATTTTAAGCGGACTTTTAAGCTATCAGATCAGCGGTCTTGCTTTTCATAACGGGAACATAACCGTTTACAGCGGCGGTTTTACCAAAACAATTACAGTCTTTAAGGCTGAAAATCTGATCGCGGTAGAAGATGTTACCACGCCTCTTCGCAAAAAGCGCGGTATTACAAGCCTTGTGATGCACCTGAAAACCAATGCTCTGTCCAACGAAGTAATGGTGCATATGCAAAACGATGCACTTGTAAAGAAACTGGAAGAATTACTGATACTTTAAAGCTGATTTTGAAAAGGTAAAATAAAAATGATTTTAGAATTAAAGAATATAGAAAAATCCTTTGGTGAGAAAAAAGTACTCACCGGAGTAAGCTTTAAGGCAGAAAGCGGAAAAGCCTTCGGCCTTTTGGGAAGAAACGGAGCGGGAAAAACCACCGCTATCCGTATCTTGATGAATGTATTCCCCGCAAACAGCGGAGAAGTCCTTGTTGACGGTGCGCCCGTTGATTATGACAGGGTTGGCATTGGGTATCTTCCCGAGGAAAGGGGACTGTATCCCAAAAAGATCATCCTGGATCAGCTTACATATTTTGCAGAGCTGAAGGGAATGAGCCGTAAGGCCGCTGTGCAGTCTGTTGATTATTGGCTGGATCGCCTTGGTATGAAGGAATACCGCGAAAAAAAGCTGGATACCCTTTCAAAAGGAAATCAGCAAAAGATCCAGCTGATCACCGCTCTTGCTCACGATCCCGATATTGTCATTCTTGACGAGCCCTTTTCAGGACTTGATCCTGTAAATGCAATGCTTTTAAAGGATATTGTTAAGGAGCAGATCGCCAAAGGGAAGATCGTTCTGTTTTCCAGTCATCAGATGAGTTATATTGAAGAATTTTGCGACAGCATTGCAATTTTAAACAAGGGCGTTGTTGCACTCCATGGCGATCTTTACGATATTAAGCGGGACTATCCCCGCGACCGTTTGGTTGTTCGAACAGAGAATCCTGAAAAGATCCAAGAGGATTTTGGCCTGTCCTGTAGCCTTATGGAAAATAAAAACTTGATGATCCGCCTTTCGGATCCTTCCGAAAAGAAGGAAGTGATGACTCGCCTTGTGGAGAATTATGACATTGATGAAGTAAAGGTATTTGAGCCTTCCCTCAATGATATTTTTGTGGAAGTTGCAGGCAACGGAAAAAGGGAGGTGGAAGAATGAAGCAATTTGGGAAGATACTGAAATTTGAATTGAATTCCTATGTAAAAAACAAAGCGTTCGTCGGAATTACCGTTTTCCTTGTTCTTTTGATTGCTGCGGTAATGTTCTTTCCCAGGATCTCCGCTCTTTTTAACCGGGAAGAAGAGGCAGAGGCTTCTGAGGAGCTTGCGGTCATGATTGTGAAAACTGAAAATGAAGCCGAAAACGAGATTGTTAAAGAGCTGTTTTCAAGTGCTTTTTCGGATTACGAGGTAAAGGTGAGCGGGGAAACACTTTCCGATATCAAAGAAAAAATCACATCGGGAGAGGCGGAATGCGCTTTTCTTTTGACCGAAGATTATGAATATACCTATTATGTAAATAATCTCACAATGTATGATATGAATACCGAGATCGCAAATGAAGTGCTGCAAAAGATCTACCAAATGAATGCAATGATGGCAGGCGGTATGACGCCGGAAGCAGCGGGTGAGGTAATGAATATCCAGATTAACGGAAGGGTGGAAAGCCTCGGAAAAGATCAGATGCAAAACTTTTTCTATACATACATTATGATCTTTGCCCTTTATATGGTCATTCTTTTGTACGGTCAGATGGTGGCAATGAATGTAGCTACCGAAAAAAGCTCCAGAGCGATGGAGGTTTTGATCACAAGTGCAAAGCCTGTGAGTATGATGTTCGGTAAGGTGATTGCTTCCTGTATTGCAGGACTTGTGCAGCTTGGAGCTATTTTCGGTTCCGCACTTCTTTTCTATCATTTAAACAAGTCCCATTGGGGAGACAATATGATCGTGGATTCCATTTTCAATATTCCTCCTGAATTGCTCATTTTTATGCTTGTGTTCTTCCTCCTTGGATTTTTGATCTATGCATTCCTTTTCGGTGCTATTGCCTCTACTGTATCAAAGCTTGAGGATATTAATACCGCTGTACAGCCTGTGACCTTCCTTTTCATTTTCGGCTTTATGGTTGTAATCTTTTCTATGACAAGCGGAAGTGTGGATAATTTGCTGATGCAGATATGCTCGTACATTCCCTTTACTTCACCGATGGCAATGTTTACAAGGATCGCAATGAGTACGGTTCCTTGGTTTGAGATAGCAATTTCGATCGCTATTCTTGCGGGTTCGGTTATCGGTGTCGGATTTATTTCAGCAAAGATCTACCGCGTAGGTGTTTTGCTCTATGGCAATAAACCGAAGCTTGGTTCTGTCTTGAAAATGGTTTTCAAAGGGTAAAAGAAAAAACAGAGAGAATTTTCTCTCTGTTTTTTTGTTGCTTTTTATTATGCCTTCAGAACTTCCAGAATTTCGCCTGCATCCTGAAGCACAAGGTGAGGCTTATCGGGGGAAGCGGCGAGGATGGCTTCGTCAGTTTCACCGCTCATAACGAGAATGCCGTAAATACCTGCATTCAGACCGCTCTTAACATCGGTATAAATACGATCGCCCACAACAGCGGTGTTTTCTTTCTTTGCGCCCATTTTTCTTCTTGCAAGGTCCATCATGAGAGCACCGGGCTTTCCGATTACGATGGGAGTTTTACCGGTTGCGTTTTCGATCATTTTGCAAACACTTCCGCAATCGGGCACGCTGCCGTATTCAGTGGGACAAACAAGGTCGGGATTGGTAGCAAGGTAGGGAAGATCGGGATTTCCCAAAAGGAGCTTGCTGACATCCTCAAGCTTTTTGAAGGTAAGCTCTGTATCAAAGCCCATAACAACACATTCTACTTCAGAAAGCTTCTCCGTTACGACAAAACCTGCGCTGCGAAGCTGGGTTTTTAAAGATTCGGTTCCGCAAACATAAAGCTTTTTGCCCGGGTGATTCTCCAAAAGATAGTGCGCGGTAGCCTGGGATGAGGTGTAAAAATCTTCCACGGTGCTTTCAATGCCGAGACTTGCAAGCTTTTTTACATAATCCTCAGGGCTTTTAGAGGAGTTGTTTGTGGTGAAAAGATATTTCTTACCGCCCTCTCGAATGGTTTTTAAAAGCTCTTTTGTAAATGAGTACAGCTGATTCCCAAGATAAAGAGTTCCGTCCATATCAAAAAGAAATAGATCAATGTCCTTCAGCTGTTCTTTTTTCATTTGTTTTTCCATTTTCTTTTATGCCTCAAATGCAAAGGCAACTCCTTCCATTTCTAAAAATTGATTTACCTGAAGTCCTTTTCTGCGGTCCATCACCACATCTACGCCAACATGACCGGCGCAGTTGCTGACAGGTGCGTAAACACGAAATACAGGTTCAAATTTGGATGCAGCTTTCACCTGATCCAAAAAGGTGTTGAGTTTTGACATATCGGAAATCTCAACATATACCACAAGGGTATTTTTCTTTTTCTTTTCAAATTTTGCAAAAAGAATGAGCGCGATCAGGAAGAAAGCAGTTCCGATCATAGCACCGCTGTAAAAGCCGTAACCGATGGCAATGCCCACGGTAGCCGTTGCCCATACACCTGCTGCGGTGGTCAGACCCATGATCATATTATCATTTTTCAAAATAATCATTCCGGCACCGAGAAAGCCGACGCCGCTGATGACCTGCGCTGCAAGACGCATTACATCGCCGCTTCCGGTAATGTGGTTGATATAAATGCCGGTCATCGCCGTGATAGCGGAACCGAGGCACACGAGAACATGGGTTCTCATACCGGCAGCTCTTCCGTGGCGTGCTCTTTCAAGGCCGATCAAAAGACCGATAATTACTGCCAAGAATGAGCGAAGGGTTACCACGAGGATGAATTTCAGATCGGGATTCAAATGTTCACCTAAATTTAACAGGGTATCAAAAAAGAAATCGTGCATAGTTTTTCTCCTTACCATATGATCTTAAAGATATGCGAGAAAAAAGCGAAACATTCCTGCAAAAAATAAACATAAAGATGCAAGAGTCCGTACGCGTTCTCTTGCATCTCTTAAGCGTATTGGTATTGTAACCGAAAATGTGAATTTTGTCAACTCTTGACAGAAAATCAATAATTTTCTTCGCGAAGCTCGAAATAGCTCTGAGGATGTACACAGGTGGGGCAGACCTCGGGAGCTTCGGTGCCGATCACAATGTGACCGCAGTTACGGCATTCCCAAACCTTAACCTCGCTCTTCTTGAATACTTCAACATTTTCTACATTCTGAAGAAGCTTTCTGTATCTTTCCTCGTGGCTCTTTTCAATGGCGGCAACCAAACGGAACTTTTTCGCGAGATCGGTAAAGCCTTCTTTTTCCGCGGTTACGGCAAAGCCTTCGTACATGTCGGTCCATTCGTAGTTTTCGCCTTCGGCAGCATCCTCAAGGTTTTCAGCGGTGTCACCGATACCGTTCAGCTCCTTGAACCACAGTTTTGCGTGTTCTTTTTCGTTTTCTGCGGTCTTCAAAAAGAGGGCAGCGATCTGCTCATATCCTTCTTTTTTTGCTTTGGACGCAAAATATGTATATTTGTTTCTTGCCTGGCTTTCACCGGCAAAAGCAGCTTCCAGATTTTTTTCGGTCTGTGTGCCTGCGTATTTTGTTTCTTTCATTATTTTTCTCCTTTCAGAAATGATTGGTGTCATTTTACCATATATATAACAAAAAAACAATAGATTTTAATTCTTTTTCTTACCGAAAAAGAAAAAACGGTACAAATTTGTACCGTTTACAGATCGTCTGCATCCTGAACCGGCCGATCCTTGAAATCCAAAGGACGGCCTGTGTACCAGCCTTCGGGATCGGTTCTGCTGGGAGGAAAGTGGATCATATCGCTTGGGCCTGTTTCAAATACAGGTCTCGGTTTTCTGTCTTTGGGATTGATTTTGATTTTTTTCATAGAAAACTCCTTTTTTCTTTTAGTTTGCTTTTTCCACCGAAAATTATGCTTTTCCATTGAATTTTAAAAGGTAATATGATAAAATAACTTTGTATATAATCACAGAGAGGTAGAAGCGATGTCAAACGAAAAGTATTTTATCAAGCTTGGAGAAATCATTGAAAAATTAAATCTTACGGAGCTTTATTTGCCGCCGGAGCATAAGGATGTGAAGATCTATGACAGGAAGGTCAGCCGTCCAAGCCTTTTTTTGGCGGGCTACAAGGAGTACTTTTATCCCGATCGCATTCAGATCCTCGGTAGAACCGAGTATGATTATCTGGAGACCCTTTCTGATGAAAAAAGAGATCAGGCAATTTACTCCCTGATGGAGAGAAAGCCTTGCTGTGTTATTTTTTGTCACGGCAGAGAAGTGCGCTCTTCTACCAGGGCGTATGCCGAAAAATTTGGTGTACCCCTTCTTTCCACACCGAAGGATACCTCATATTTTATGTCGGCGCTCATCTCCATTCTCAACGTTGCTTTGGCCGACCGCATTACCAGACACGGCGTTTTGGTAGAGGTTTTCGGCGAAGGCGTTCTTCTTCTCGGCGACAGCGGTGTCGGAAAAAGTGAAACTGCCATTGACCTTGTGAAAAGAGGTCATCGACTGATCGCCGACGATGCGGTGGAAATCAAGCGTGTTTCCGACAGGACCCTTGTAGGCTCCGCACCCGAGATGATCCGTCACTATGTGGAACTGCGCGGCATCGGCGTGGTGGATGTCAGACGCCTTTTCGGTATGGGTGCAGTTAAAGATACGGAAAAGATCGAACTGATCATCAATTTGGAACAGTGGGAACAGGGCAAGTTTTATGAAAGACTCGGCATGGATATGGAGTATACGGAGCTGATGGGGATTAAAATTCCTTCCGTTACCATTCCCGTGAGACCCGGTAGAAACCTTGCACTCATTATTGAAATTGCAACCATGAATAACCGCCAGAGAATGATGGGCTTTAACAGTGCACAGGAATTGAACGAAAAGCTTATGAAACAGTTCGAAGGAGAACAGGAATAAATGTATTATATTGGTATTGATCTTGGCGGAACCAATATGGTTTGCGGTCTTGTGGATGTAAACGGCAAGATCTTATTAAAAAAGAAGTGCAAAACAAAGGCATCAAGACCTGCAGATGAAATCGTTCGGGATATGGCTTCTCTGTGCAACAGCGTGGTTGAAGAGTTTGGCTGCGGAAAGGATAAAATTGCTTTTTGCGGTGTGGGAACACCCGGTATCGCCAATTCGGAAAGCGGTATTGTGGAGTATTCCTGTAATATCCCTTCCTTCCTGAATTTTGATTTGGTATCTGCCCTTCAAAAATATACAGGTTTTTCCCGCATTGGTATTGAAAACGATGCCAACTGTGCCGCAAAAGGGGAAGCGGAAGCGGGAGCTGCCAAAAACAGCAAGAATTCCATATTTGTTACTCTTGGTACCGGCGTTGGCGGTGGCATTATTCTTGACGGCAAGGTTTATCACGGTATCAATTTTGCAGGGGGCGAGCTTGGACATGTAGTGATTGAAGCGGGAGGTTATCCTTGCTCCTGCGGAAGATACGGATGCTGGGAAGCATACAGCTCAGCAACAGCTCTTTGCCGTATGACAAGAGAAGAAATGATCAAAAACAAAAAGAGCCTGACGTGGGAACTTTGCGAAAACGATCCGAAAAATGTAAGTGGAAGAACCGCTTTTGATGCATACAAAAAAGGGGATGAGGGCGCAAAGAGAGTCCTCGACAGATTCTTCTATTATCTTGCCCTTGGAATTGCAAATATGGTCAATATTTTTCAGCCGGAGATCCTTTCCATCGGCGGCGGCATTTCCGCAGAAGGGGAAACCCTTCTTGCCCCTGTGAGAGAATTGGTGGAAAAACAGCAGTATTCCCACAACTGCAAGAAGAAAACGGTTTTGAAGGCAGCAGAGCTCGGCAATGATGCAGGCATCATCGGCGCAGCACTGCTTTGGAGGTAATTTTGTCCATAGTACAGCAGATCAAAAGTCTCCTTTTTTCGTTGGAGGAAAAGGGTGCTTTTTCGAAAGATGAATATGAATTTTGCGAGAATTTCCCCTTGGCAAAGCTCACGACCTTTTGTACCGGCGGTCCCGCAGCTGTT
Organism: Eubacteriales bacterium; assembly: GCA_045602025.1. Classification (GTDB taxonomy): domain Bacteria; phylum Bacillota; class Clostridia; order Oscillospirales; family SIG627; genus RGIG5579. The sequence continues at coordinate 54,671 of JAZSAT010000023.1, forward strand.
TTGTTTCCCGAAAAGAAAGAGGTTTTATGTCACCTTTTTCCCCGTTTGATCGCGGAGAATATCCCGTATTTTATTCTTGGTAACGGCTCCAATGTGATCGCACTTGACGAGGGCTATCAGGGGCTTATTATATCCACCCTTCGATTAAAAAATATGTCTGTTTCAAAAAATATCATTGAAGCAGATTGCGGTGCTTCACTGACCGGGGTTGCTTCTCTTGCACAGAAAAACGGTCTTTCGGGTATGGAGAATCTTTTTGGTATTCCCGGTTCGGTAGGCGGTGCGGTGTTTATGAATGCCGGTGCGTACGGCGGTGAGTGCAAGGATGTGGTCTCGTCCGTTACGGTCTTAACGCCAGAAGGTGAGATCAAGACTGTTCTTGGGGAAGATGCCGGGTTTGGATACCGTACCAGCCGCTTTGAAAAAAGCGGAGAGGTGATCCTTTCCGCCCGCTTTTCTCTTGCCCACGGTGACAAGGATGAGATCAAGGAAAAAATGGACGATTTTATGGGCCGAAGACTGGAAAAGCAGCCCTTGGATTTTCCCAGTGCAGGCAGCACCTTTAAACGCTATGAGGGAAGATTTACGGCGCAGATGATCGATGAAGCAGGCCTGAAGGGTGCCCGTGTGGGCGGTGCTATGGTCAGCGAAAAGCACGCAGGCTTTGTGATCAATTATGATTCGGCGAAAAGTGCGGATATTTTAAATTTGATCGATCATGTGAAAAAAGTAGTTTTTGAAAAAGAAGGCCTTCATATTCAGTGTGAGGTCCGTATCATTGAGTAATCGGAGTGAAAAATGGAAAGCTTTTCTTCATCTGTGAAGGAATTTCTTTGTAAAAAGAGCTTTGAGGAACTTGGCTTTGGCGAAAAAGAAAAAGTAAAGTGGAAGGAGTGCTGCGGCATTTCCTTTCTTCGCAGTGTTTTCCTTTTTCTTGCGCAAAAAGAAGACGGAAGGATCATTTTGTCTTCGGACCGAGAAAGCTTTCTTGAGATCTGTGCTTATCTTCTGATAAGGCACTTTGATACGGAAGCAACGGTCATGAAAAGGGAGCGGGGGAATCGCAAGGGGGCGATCTTATCCTTGCCCGAAGATGTGAAGGAAAAGGTTCTTTCTGCATCCCTTGATTTTCTGAACGACGCATGTGACCGTTGTCGGGTTTTATATGTTCGCGCCGCATTCCTTTCCTGCGGAACCATACTCGACCCGGAAAAGGGATATCACGCGGCTTTCCGTACACCTTGTGAGAAAGCAGCTGAGGAGCTTTCCTTTGTTTTGGATTCTTTTGGTATCGAAGCAAAAAGGGGAAGGGAAAAAAAGACCCATTTGGTATACCTGAAGGAAAGCGAAAAGATCGAAGATCTTCTTTCCGTTTTGGGCGCACAGAGGTTTTCCCTTGATCTGATGGATATGAGGGTAGAAAAAAGCATTCGTGCCAATACCAACCGCAGACAAAATTTTGATAATGCCAATATGGCCCGTTCCATCAACGGTGCCCAAAGTGTTATTTCTGCGATTCGTTTTTTGGAAGAGGAAGAGGTTCTCGAGACTCTTTCCGAGCCTCTGCAAAAAGCGGCAAAATTAAGGCTTTCTCAGCCGGAGATCAGCCTTGCGGAGCTATGCCGCTATTCCGAAGAGGAGATCACAAAATCGGGACTCAATCACAGATTGCAAAAGCTTATACTGATCGCTAACAAATTGAGAGAAGAAAAGGAAAATTGATATGAAATCCAACGGAGATTTTTACGCACTTTTGTTTCAGATGAAAAACATTACCCGCTGGGGACTTATGTATAATACGAGACCCGAGAATTTAAGTGAGCATTCTATGGAATGTGCCATTATCGCGCACGCCTTGGCACTGATCGGTAACCGTCATTTCGATAAAAATTTCGATGCTACCAAGATCCTTTCTGCTGCGCTTTTTCACGATATGAACGAGGTCTTAACGGGAGATCTTCCTACGCCCATAAAATATTACAACGATAATATCAAGAACTCCTATAAGGAGATCGAAAAGATCAGCACAGAAAAAATGCTGTCTCTTCTGGATGAAGAAACAGCAAGCGTTTATGCGGATCTTTTGTCTCTTTCTTTCGATGAAAAGAGAGTGATCAAGGGTGCAGATAAGCTTTGCGCTTATATTAAATGCCTAAAAGAAACCGAAAGGGGAAACAGAGAATTTTCCTCCGCTCTTTCTTACAATAAGAAAGCCTTAGCAGATCTTAAAATGCCCGAGGTGAACTATTTTCTGGAAAATTATATCGATTCTTTTACCAAAAATATCGACGAAGTTTCTTTGTAAATCATAAAAGGATTTTGCCTTGGCAAAATCCTTTTATCTGCATACGAAATAAAAATGTGTGTCCCAAGCGGGAATGTAGGGAGTATGTCTGAGATATACCCTGTATTCCGGCAAGATCTTTTTCACCTGTAAGGGAATGGCAAAGAGATCCTCCGTTCTGTGATAGGCACTGATACAAAGAGAGGGGCGATGGCTTCGAATCAGATTTTCCGCGCCTTCAATCGCCTCCCTTTCCGCGCCCTCTACATCAAATTTGATAAAATCGGCGCACTGACAAAGAAGATCGGTTCGTCTGGCCTCCACACGGAGCTTCCCTTCCTCGGAAAGAGCCGCGCTTCTTCCGCTTTTTCCGTTAAATAAAAGGGTTTCGTTTTGATTCCAGGCGGCAAAGGGGAGAGGCTTGATATCGGGGATCTCCTTTGTGTTTTCAAGAAGCTTTTGGAAGGTTTTGGGATTTGGTTCCATAGCAAAAATTTTTCCGTGTTCGGGAAACAGATGGTGCCATTCCAGAACCGTATCCCCGTCGTATGCTCCCAAATCTACATATACATCGCCTTTTTGAAAAGGAATCAGATTGAGAAGGTCCTTCACGCGATCGCTTTCGTTTTCCAAAAGGGGAGCGATTCTTCCTGTTAATTTGTATTCAATGAGGTTCTGAAAAACCTTTTTCGACATTTCATCGGAAAGCATCTCTTCCACTGCCTGAATGGAGGAAAGGTTCTCTTCATAAAAAGCAGTGTCGAAAAGCCCTCCTCCGAACAGAGGTACCTCCGGTGCGTAAAGCTCAACCTCTTTGGAAAGGGATATGATCTTTTCCATCAGGTCATCGCGAAAAACACCGAAGGCGAGAAGAACGATCATACCGGGAAATTTTTCTTTTGCCCGGGATAAGGATATGATCTTGAAGCCGTGAACGGTTTTATCGCGCACATATTCATCGCTGGCAAAGATTCCGGAAATGGGAATCCTCTTTTCATGGCAGACAGATATGATCTTGTCGCACCCGTCTCCCATTCCGTAAATCAGAATTGGCTTTTTTGTATTTCGTAAATAAGTCCAGATATCTTGCATTTTTCACCTCGATCATCTTTCAACCACTATACCATAAACAAAGAAAAAAGTAAAGGAGCAGCTATGGAAAAAGCCGTCGGAATCATCTGCGAATTCAATCCCTTCCATTTCGGTCACAAGCATCTTCTGGCCGAAGTGAAAAAAGCCTTTCCCGCAAAGGGGATCGTTTGCGTGATGAGCGGAAATTTTGTGCAAAGAGGCTCCTTTGCCATTATGGAAAAGTACAAAAGAGCAGAGGCGGCACTTTCATTGGGTGCGGATCTTGTTTTGGAATTGCCCTTTCCGTTTTCCGCCCTTTCTGCGGAAAGCTTTGCGAAATCTGCCGTTTCCATTCTCTCTCGTATCGGCATTTGCGATACTATTGCGTTCGGCTCTGAAATTGAGAATGAAAAAGAGCTTCATATTTGCGCTGGAAATCTTCTTTCTCAAAAATTCCAAGCTGCATTTTCCGCTGCACTGAAGGAAAACAAAGGAGTGGGCTTTCCTCTTTTGCGGGAAAGGGTCTATACCGAGCTTTTCGGCAAAACCGACATTCTTTCTTCTCCCAATGCTTCTCTTGGTGTAGAGTATCTTTTAGCTACCCGTTCTTTCAAGGCAGATCTTTCTCCCTTTGTTGTAGAAAGAAAAGGGGAGACCATTACCTCACAAAAGACCGAAGGAGAGTTTCTCTCTGCCACCGCTTTGAGAAAAATGGTGGAAAACAGCGAAAGCCTGAAGGCGTATGTTCCCGATGAAGTTTTGTTACTGATCGAAAAAGAAACTGCCGCCGGCCGTTTTCCTGTCTTTACGAAAACCTTATCGCCCATTCTTTTCTATTTGCTGAAAACAAAAGACAGAAAAGAGCTTTCCTCTTACTATGGTTTTTCTGCGCTTTGTGACCGAGCAAAGCATTTTGCAGGCGAAAGCCGTGATCTTGAGGATCTGGTAGAAAAAATGAAAAATGCCACCTTTACCGATTCCAGAATCCGAAGAGGCCTTCTTGCTCTTTTATGCAACATACCTCGCTTTGCGGAAAAGGAAATGCCTTCTTTCTCCATGGTTCTCGGTGCCAATGAAAAGGGGAGAGAAATGCTTTCCGAAATGAAAAAGGCATCTTGTATCCCTGTTTTCACAAAGCCTGCTCACGCACTCCAAAGTAAAGACCCTGTTGTAAAAAAGCAGTTTTCAAGAGAAGCCATGGCTGATGAGATCTATGCAATGGCCTTTCCCGTAAATCAGGGAGAAGCCTATTTCTTGAAAAAGAGCCCTGTTATATTTTAGTCTTTTTTAAAAAAATTGGCTCGTTGTCGATTCTTGACTTGATAGGGCACTTATGATAAAATATTCTTGTTTTGTGACGACGATTTTTAGAAAGGAAGAAGTGAAAATGAAAAAGCAGCTTCATCGCAGTATGATGCGTATTTTGTCATATCTTCTTTGCTTATTGCTTCTTTTTACCCAGTTTTCATTCATCGCTTTTGCCGAAGAAACCAAAAACGGAACGGTGAATGGTTCTCTTGTTAATATTCGGACTGGCCCCAGTACTTCTCATAATAAGACAGGAATTCAATTGAATCCGGGAGATCCCGTTACTATTCTTGGCGAACATGCGGACGATGCCGGTGGATCAATTCCTTGGTATCAGATTTCTTTTACATACAATGGTTCACAGCAAAACGGCTATATTCGAAGCGATTTTGTAACGATCAATGCTCCCTCCAATGTTCCGGTTGTGGAAAACAAGGATTTTGAGGCTCAGCTTGCGGCCTTTCCCGAAAGCTATAAGGAGGCCTTAAGAGCCCTTCACGCCATCCACCCTTCCTGGAACTTTGAGGCTGTGGATACGGGCCTTGACTGGACCTTTGTTCAGGAAAAGGAAAACCGTCTCGGTTGGAGTTATATCAACGACGGTATTATTTCTCACTATTCGACAGCTCCCGGTTCCTACGATTGGGAAACAGATGTGTATGATGTAAAAGAAGGCTCCAATTGGTATCAGGCGCACCCCGATGTGGTTGCTTACTATATGGATCCCCGCAATTTCTTAAACGAAAACGATCTTTTTCAGTTTGAAAAGCTCGCGTTTTCTTCTCCCACCCAAACGGAAGAAGCAATTGCTGCAATGCTTGTAGGAACCTTTATGGAAGGAAAGACTACTTCCAATAGCGAAGGAGCACAGATCTCCTATGCAAGAGCGTTTTTAGATGCCGCATCTCAGTATAATGTCAGTGCATTCCACTTGGTTACCCGCTGTATTCAGGAGGTGGGAAGAGCCGGTTCCGCCTGTGCTCACGGAACCTATCCCGGCTATGAAAACTTTTATAATTTCTTCAACATCGGTGCGCACAACGGAGCGGAAGCCGGAATGATCTATGCAAGAGATCACGGCTGGAATACTCCCTATGCGGCAATCATGGCAGGAGGATCCTTTATCAGCTCCGACTATATTGCAAGAGGTCAGAATACTCCTTATTTTCAAAAATATAATGTAATTGAAAAGCACAATGTTGCCGGTCATCAATATATGACCAATGTAGTTGCGGCTCTCAGCGAGGGGCGCATTCAGCGAAAGGGCTATGTTCAGAACGGTTTAATTGAAAGTGCATTTACCTTCCGCATTCCCTTCTTTTCGAATATGCCCGCAACTTGCCCGATGCCCGCTGCTGCGGGAAGTCCCAATAATTTTTTGAAGCATCTGGCGGTGGAAGGGTATTCTTTGACCCCCACCTTTGATTTCTATGACTCCTTGCGAAACGGCGTTTCCGATTATTCCCTTGTGATCGAGGGTGATGTTCCCACGGTAAATATTTCTGCCTTTGCCGTTAGCTCTTCTGCAAAGCTGATCGGAAATGTAGGAAATATTCCCATTGCAACCGGAAAGAACGATGTACGCATTGTTTGTATTGCTGCAAACGGTGCTTCCAGAATATATACCATTCATATTGAGCTGAAGGGCCAGGGCTCGGCTGAAGGACCTCCCGAGGTTGATTTTACACCCGGTCCCGGCGGTTGGAATCCTCCCTATGCGATCCGTGGAACGAACCTTTCCGGCATTGCGCCCGGTACCGATTCCGGAGCGTTTTTGGCATCCCTCGGTGTTTACGGCTCTGCTTCGGCGAGCCTTACCGATGAAAACGGAAGTCCTGTTTCCGGTACGATGCGAACGGGAATGTATCTGAACTACTTTGACGGCAGCTATATGTCAAAGTATAGAATCGTCGTTTACGGTGATATTAACGGGGATTCTGTGATCGATGCCATTGATCTGCTTTTGATCCGAAAGAATTTGCTTGGGCTCACTACGCCTTCCGAAGCCTTCCGAGCAGCTTCCGATGTAAATCACGACGGTGCGGTTGATGCGATCGATCTCCTCCTTGTAAGGAAGCAATTGCTTGGACTTTATTCCATAACACAGTAAAAGAGGTGTTACAATGAAATTTAAGAAGATCATATCTGTTTTTCTTGCAGCAGCAGTGACCTTGTCCTTGCTTACTCTTTGTGTGTCTGCTGCCTCTGCAAGCTTTTCACTTTCCGGCCCCGGTTCTGTAACCGTAGGAAGCCAAGTGAAGGTTACGGTGAGCCTGAAGGGATCGGAAAAGATCGGTTCTTGGAGATTTTCTTTGAATTACGACCCTGCCGCTCTTGAATATGTTTCCGGAGCAGATAGCGGCGGTGGCGGTGCGGTCCTGTTCGCGGATTCCAGTGACGGCGTCTCATCCTTGTCCAAAACGGTCGTTTTCCGTGCAAGAAGAATCGGATCGGTAACGGTTTCAGTGGGCGGGGCACAGGTTGTAGGCTTTGATTCTGCTTCCAATATGGGCGCAAATGCTCCTTCTAAAAAGATCAATATCGTAGCAGCACCTACCTTATCTGCAGAGAACAATCTTTCTGCTCTCACCATAGCAGAGGGAGCGTTTGAACCTGCGTTCGATGCAAAAAATACCTCCTACACAATGACGGTACCGTTTGAGGTAGCAGCCCTTACGGTTTCCGCTACCCCCAAGGACGGCAAGGCAAGCGTTGCCGTGACCGGAGCAGAAGCCCTTGTAGTAGGTGAAAATAAGGTAAATGTTACCGTAACTGCCGAAAACGGAAAAGCAAAGACTTATACCGTTACCGTAATCAGGCAGGAGTCTGAGCTTGCAGGTGTGACTGCGGAGGTTGGCGGAACAACTTATTCGGTTGCTTACGATCCTGCTACCTTGCAGATTCCTGTAGGCTTTACACCCTCTACCGCACAGCTTGGTGAAAAGAAGATCCTTACCTATACTTCTCCTAAGGAGTCGGTATCCATTGCATACCTTTATACAGAAAGTGACGGCGCGTGGTATGTATTCGATCAGGAAGGACAGAACTTTAAAACCTTCCAGACCTTGACCGGTGCAGCAAATACAGTTGTGGTCCTGGAGCCGAAGAAAAATGTTGAGATCCCCAAAGGCTTTATTCCGAAAAGCATTACAGTAGGGGAGCAAGCTTTCCCCGGTTATCAGGCTTCTAACTCCGAAGATGCAAAAATGTATCTTGTTTACGGAATGGCTTCTGACGGAACCGTTGGCTTTTTCTTCTATGATGCAACCTACAACACCTTTACTTCCTACTTCGTTCCCGAAGATCCGGAGCAAAAGGATGCAGTCAAAGAAGCAATGGCTCTTTCCAATCTTTTGGATGATTCTGAAAAGAAAGCGGACCGAATGGAGATTATTGCTCTTGCGGTGGGAGTTTTGGCCGCGCTGCTGTTGATCGGTTTGATCATTTCTCTTGCAACGAGAAAGAAGAGTAAGAAATCAGAGCCGGATGAAAGAATCAGTTCGGTTTCTGAACAGGGAGAATCCGACGAACCTGATCTTTTTAAAGCTTTGGAAGAAGAAAGACAAGTAAAAGAAATGCTTGACAAGTCCTTGGATGAAGACGATGTCGGCCTTGTTTTTGAAGAGAAAAATGAAACGGAAGAAACCATCGGTGATCTTCCCATACAAAAGAAAAAGATCCGCAAAGCAAAAAGAACATTTTCGGAAATTGGAAAAAAGGATGAATAAATAAAAGAAAGGGAGCACCGAAATCATATCGGTGTTCCTTTTTTTGAAAAAAGATGAAAAAAAGAATAAAAAAATCGAAAAAACCTCTTGACAAGTTCGTTTTTTGATGCTATTATAACAGGGTCGCAGCGAGAGGGATTTGCCTCTGTAGCTCAGTTGGTAGAGCAGGGGACTGAAAATCCCCGTGTCGTTGGTTCGATTCCGACCGGAGGCACCACTTACTGCAAATACAATTTGCGGATTTAGCTCATTTGGTAGAGCGCGACCTTGCCAAGGTCGAGGTGGCGGGTTCGAGCCCCGTAATCCGCTCCACATGGAAGCTTAGCTCAGCTGGGAGAGCATCTGCCTTACAAGCAGAGGGTCATAGGTTCGAGCCCTATAGTTTCCACCACATTGCTCGGATCGATTTTCGTTCCGAGCAATTATAAACGGCCTGGTAGTTCAGTTGGTTAGAACGCTAGCCTGTCACGCTAGAGGTCAGGGGTTCGAGCCCCCTTCAGGTCGCCATTCTCGCTGATATAGCTCAGTAGGTAGAGCGCATCCTTGGTAAGGATGAGGTCACCAGTTCAACTCTGGTTATCAGCTCCAGAAAAAGAAAAGCAAGTCGAAAGACTTGCTTTTCTTTTTGGGTTTGTGTCCGCAAGGACACAACATCATTTGACCTTTTGGACAACATCATTTTTGCGAAGCAAAATCATCATTCCGCCTTGGCGGATAAAAAAAGAGGTTGCACTTTGCACAAACGATGTTGCGAACTTGTCGCAAATAAAGGTAAAAATAAGCCGTGATTTTCACGGCTTATTTTTGTATCTTGGGATTATCGGTCTGATCCAAAAGATAATCTATACTAACATCATAGTATTTTGAAAGTTTAATCAAAACCTCTGCAGTTAGAGCAATGACTCCTGTTTCATATTGGGAATATGTGTTTTGTGATACATTCAATACTTTTGCCAAGTCTTTTTGTTTGATATCCCGATCTTCCCGAATGGCTTTTAAATTTTTAAATTGCATAATCATCACCTCGGTTTTATTATGCAATATCTGTAATAAAGATATTGAAATTTATCTGTAATGCAGATATAATCATCAAAAGGGGGTGATTTTATGCTTATTCCTGTTTTAATCGGACTTGTTGCCGGTATAATCATTTATTTTGTTTCTTTGGCTGCAAAATCTGCAAAAGAGAAGGGTTCTCGTGGAATTTATGTTGCAATTATTGTTCTTTTTACCATAATTGTTGTTGCATTGCTTGCTCCTTTTGTTCCGATAATTGTTTCATATTTTTTATCTGTGTTTTGAATATTTTTGAAAAAGAACGAAGTGATCGCTTCGTTCTTTTTTTTGCGAAGGGAAATTTATCCAATTTGAACGATCATCAGATGTGCTGAAACAGGCCGCGTTCCTCCTGCAAGAGGAGTGATCGTTAATGCAGTAGCGTTACTTGATGGGTTGCGAACCGTTAAAATAGAGTCTGTAGCGGTTGTTGTTACAATAGCCATACCTGTAATTTGTGACGCACCGGTCGCTCTGCCGACTACCGTATATGCCAAATCCTCTCCGTTCAAGGTCAACATCAATTGACCGGCCTCATCTACACCTACCTCAAACAGGATCTGATAGGTTCCGATCTGTGCCAGATTAACTTCACCCGCAGGGCCTTGGGGCCCAACAGGACCTACTTCACCTGCAGGACCCTGTGGCCCAACAGGACCAACATCGGACAGGAGGGGCACTATAAGAGTAGCAATCAAAAAATTGTTATTTTGTTAATCGGCTGATAAGGTGACTGTTGCAAAAAGAATAGATGGAAAAACGAAGGATCTCTTTTTGCGATGCGATTTATAAAGATTTTATATGAAAATTCTACAAATTGAAAACGCGAAAAACCTGTTTTTAAAATTCTTATTTGTTTTGAGTTTTATTTCTGAAAGCATTTGCTGAAATTTGATATAAATCCTTTGGTATTCCTTGACATTGCCTTGCCGGTACTATATAATAATAGATGTATATTTGTGTAAATTGGATAGCTTTTTTTAAATCAAATATTAGGATTCGATTTGTACTGTTTTCGATTGTTTTGGAGTTTTTATGAAGGTATGGGATGAAATCAAAAAGATTTCCTTTGCAGAGTATGCTTTGTTTGCGGCACTGTTTTTTGTAGGGATCTTTCATGTATATCTGTCTTGTATTTTATCGATTGTTCTTTTGATACGCCTTTTTATTTGTTATCGAAAAAAACACTTTTTCTTGATCCGGAGAGATTGGACGTTTATTTCCGTTGTTGTTTTGGTTTTTTCATACGCCTTGGTTTCTCTGTGGGCGATCGATAAGGGAATTGCGATCTTTGGCTTTTTCAAATTTCTTCCGTTGCTTCTTTATCTTTTGGTTTTGATGCAGGAGGAGGGAAGCAAAGAAAAGGTCATCGCCCATCTTCCTTATCTTGTTACGGTTATGACGCTGATCTCGGTTTTTTGCATGCAAATTTCCGTTCTGCAACCTTATTTTGCCGTTTCCGGGCGATTGAGCGGTTTTGTGCAGTACCCCAATACCTTTGCCGTGATTTTGCTTGTTTCCGAGCTTATACTGCTGACCAAAGAGAAAATACAGGTCGTTGACTATATTTGTATTACGGTTCTTATTTTCGGTATTCTTTATACCGGTAGCCGTACGGTTCTGATCCTTGCAGCGGTCATGAATTTGATTGCCCTTATTTTCAGCAAAAACAAAACGCTTCGCTGGATCATCTTTGGATGTATCGGTGTCGGCATCGTGCTTGTTTTGGCATATTGCTTCATAATGGATGATTTTCATATCCTTACCCGTTATCTTAAGATCTCTCTTTCTCAAAGTACCTTTGTAGGCCGAATGCTTTATACAAAGGATGCCATTCCGGTGGTTCTTCAGAATCCCTTCGGAATCGGATATATGGGATATTATTTCATTCAGCAGAGCATTCAGACCGGCGTATATTCCATTATGTTTGCGCATAATGACATCATCCAGATCTTGGTAGATGTTGGCTGGATCCCTTGTCTTGTATTTTTGTTTGCGGCTTTTAAAACGGTTTTCAATAAAAAAGCACTTTTCAGAGACAAACTGGTTTTATTAACGATTCTGATCCACTCTGTCTTCGATTTTGACCTGCAGTACATCGCGGTATTTATGATGCTTCTCTTGTTTATGGATCCCGGTGCCGCGAAGACCATCAAGATCAAAAGCAGCCCTTTGACGGTTTACGGTACGATTGCAGCCATTATGTGTCTTTGTGCATATTTCGGAACGGTTCAGGCACTTACTCGTTTTGAGTTGCACGACGCGGCCTCTGCACTTTATCCCTTCAATACTACAAGCGATATCGAACGGATCAAAGAAACAAAAACAACTGCCGAAGCAGAGGAAATCGCTGACCGGATATTAAAACGAAATTCCTATGTTTCTTTAACCTACAGTGTGAAGGCGCGTTCCGCTTATGAAAAAGGGGATTTTGCCAAGGTGATTGAATATAAAAAGAAGTGCTTTGACAAAGCGCCCTTTTCCCATGCTGAGTACTGGGAGTACGGAACCATGCTTGTCAACGGCATTAAACTGTACGAGCAGGCGGGAGATAAAGACAGTGCAGAATACTGCCGAAAGGAGCTTTCCGCACTTGTACTTGCTGTGCGTGGTCAAAAAGACCGTCTCAGCTCTCTCGGTGCAAAAATCGAGCAACAACCCAGGGTATATTTCCCGAAAGATCTCTATGAAGAAATGGAAGCATTGGGGGTGAAGGGTTGATATGAAACGATTTTTTGCTCTCTTACTTGTTTTTTGTTTTGTGACAAGTCTTGTTTCCTGTAGCAAAACACAGACAGAGTCTGACCGCTCCCTTAAGATATGCGATAAAGACGGAAATGTGGTAGCCACACTGAAAAAGATGGATTTTTCCGACAAAGATCTTTCCGACCCTTCTTATAGTGCCTATGTAAAGATAGCACTGAAAGAGGCACACTCCATTATAAAAGATATCTACGACTGCGATGACAAGAAAGCGGAAAAGCTTCTTTTTAAAAAAGCCTTTACCGTGAGCACTTATATGGATCCGGTTGCAATTTCTGCCGCAGAAGAGGTTGCTCTGGAATGTGAAAAGAGAGATATTCCCTTTGACTGTGCGATCCAAACGCTGTCCGGCGAGGTCTGCGCTGTTTTCGGTGAGGTTGAGGGCGGTCAAATGAGGACCCATTCGCCCTTTTCCACGATCAAGCCCTTAAGCGTTTATGCTCCGGCTATGGAAAAGAACCTGATCGATTGGGGAACAATGTTTCCCGATAAGCCCTATAAGCAGATTCTAGAGGATGACGGAAGAATCGTAGATTGGCCTACCAACGCGGCAACGGCCTTCACCTATCAGGATACGCTTCTTTCCGATTGTATCAAGCAGTCGTTAAATACGACAGCTGTTCATTGCTTGATGCTTCACGGGGTGAAAAACTCGGTTGAATTCCTCAGTGATTCCTTTGATATGAATCTTCGCTATGAACAGAATAAAATAGCAGTTCAAGGAGAAGAGGAGATTATCGGTAATATTGCTATGGGGTATTTAAGTAAAGGCTTTTCTCCCATTGATCTTTCCGGATATTACCAGATTTTCGGAAGGCTTGGCAATTACACCGTTCCGAAAACCGTTCAGAAGATCACATCTTCCGACAAAAAGACTGTTTATGAAAATAAAAGTGAATCAAAGCAGGTAATCCGCAAGGAAACAGCCTATTTGATGAACCGTCTTTTATCTCAGGTCGTCTCTCCCGGTGGAACCGGTGAGATGGCCGCCCTTGAGGGGACGGAGCTTGTGGGAAAGACCGGTACCGGAAACAACGAAGGCGGCAACTGGTTCGTGGGCGTTACCCCGGAGTACAGCTGTGCAGTCTGGCATGGGGCCAACGAAGACAGAGAGAATTTTGCCGCAGAGCTTTTCCGAAAGGTAATGGAAAAAATGCCTGATCCGCAGGTGAAAGAGTTCGAGGCTTCTTCTCAGGTGAAAAAGACTGTATTTTGCAGTAAAACAGGGGATCTGATTTCCTCTTCCTGCAATTATATGCACATTGGTTATTATGCTCTGTCACACAAGCCGGGTGCTTGTGCGGGGCATTCAATAATAAATTAAATGAGAGGTGTTAAAATGACTAAGCTCAAAAAAGTACTGTCAATGTTATTGGCAATCGTTATGATCGCATCGACAGTCCCCGTTGCAGCAATTGCGGCGGATGCAAGTGCTACCGATTCTTCGGTGCTGCAGCTCGGTGTTGCTCAGATGGCGGTAATTTCATCGCCGGGAGAGCGCGCAGAGTTCTACTTCACTCCGGAAGAAAGCGGTGTGTACGCTTTCTATTCCATGGGAAGTTATGATACCTATGGATACCTGTATTTGGAAAACGGAACACTTGTGCAGCGCGATGATGACAGCGGCGACGGCAACAACTTCCATGTTGGTTTTAAAATGACCGCCGGTCAAACCTACAAGCTGGAAGCGGAATTTCTTTCCGATGGACTGACCGGTTCTTTCCCTGTTATGGTTACAAAGGGAAGAACAATGACTTCCGTTGAATTCCATGATATCGATGTAATGGAATCCAATGCAAACAGTGTTTACTATTTCAGATTTTCGGTAACTTATTCCGATGGAGAAACAAACACTTATTCTTGTCCTTCCACTTCCCGTACTTCTTTTTCAGACGATGAGAAGAGCTATACGGTTTACGTTACCGACGACCGCGCTGAAAACCCTTGGGGAATCGGTGCACATACGGTTACCGCAACCGTTGGCGATGACTCCTCCTACGCCTTTACGGTGAATGTAATTGAGTCTCCCATTGCTTCTGTTACTTGTGGCTATAACTATGTTATTGAGAATAAAAGCGGTTATTTTACCACATCTCAGATTTATAACGAAGAAACAGGTAGATATGAAACCTCTCCCGAGTTTTTCTATTATTACCCTCCTGCTCCCAACAATATTACGATCACCTTGAAGGACGGAACAGTTTACAATTCTTCCGGCTTCTATTGGAATGATGTATGGCAGCATGTTTCTTCCAATGCTGCGGTTCCTCAGAATTATGAAAACCGTTGGATCAAGGGCAATACCTATCAGATCAATGCTTCTATTCTCGGATATGATTTCACCTATGAGGTGGAAGTAATTGATACTCCCATTGCTTCGATCACCCATGATTCTCTTTCTATCATTGAGAATACAAACGGTTACTTTACCACATCTCAGATCTACAATGAGGAAACAGGTTCTTACGAAACCTCTCCCGAGTTTTATATTTACAACAATTACGTACCTCGTAATTTTGTAATTACTATGAAGGACGGTACTGTTTACAACAATACTACCATTGAGTGGAACGGCTCTCAGTACTGGATTTCTTTTGCTCCCACGCTTCCTCAGAATTATGATAACCGTTGGCTCGTTGGTAACTCCTATGAGATGACGGGTGCCATTCTCGGCTACAACTTTACTTATGATGTAGACATTGTGGAGTCTCCTGTTGAATCGATAACATACGATGATGTTACCGTCCTTGAAAATTCAAACGGTTATTATACCACATCTCAGATTTATAACGAAGAAACCGGAATGTGGGAAGACTCTCCTCAGTATTATCGCTATAACGCTTATCCCAAAAATCTTGTTACAACCTTAAAGGACGGTTCTGTTTTCAATGGCTCCGGCTTTACCTGGAACGGTACCTGGTACTCTGTTCAGACCCAGACCACCCAGAGCTACGAAAATCAGTGGACCGCAGGGAACACCTACACGGCAACCGGTTCGATCTTGGGATACACCTTCGAATATAATGTATCCATTGAAGCATCTCCCGTAGTGTCTGTTACAGTAGAGGATCTGGCTCTTCGCGAGAGCGTAGACGGCTACTATAACGGTTCTTACTACCACTACAATGTATATCTTAAAAACCCCGTTATCACCTTGAAAGACGGCACGGTGATCAACGGTACCAGCGTTGAATGGAACGGCTCAAGCTATAGCTATTCCTTAAGCTATAACCAGAGCTCGCAGAATCCTTGGACCGGCGGAAATACCTATCAGGTCAAAGGCTCTCTTCTCGGATACGACTTCTACTTTGATGTTACGATCGAGGAAAGCCCCGTCGCTTCCATTGAAGTTGCACCGTTGTATATCGCAGCAAACAGTGGCTATTGGCATCGCGAAATGCTTGGCTGGGGTCCGGAAGGCCCGGTTTACGGCAATGAGTATTATCGCTATGATTTTCAGCCTGTGGATGTTACCATTACCTTAAAAGACGGCACGGTAATCAACGGTAACAGCTATACATGGGGAAATAGTACCTTTAATGTGCAACATGACTCTGCCCAGAGCTATGAGAATCCCTGGACAGAAGGGAACACCTATCAGGCAACGGCATCTCTTCTTGGTGCAACCACTACCTATGATGTTTCTATCCTTCCGATTCAGTCTGATGAAACCTACGAGTACATCGAGCTGGAAGAAGGCGTTATCATCTCCGGCATAAAGGAAGCCGGCGAGACCATTGAAATTCCTTCTCAGCTGAATGGCAAAACCGTTATCGGTGTTGCAGGTCTCATTTCCGACAGCAGTGTAAAACACCTTATCATTCCCGATAGCGTTCTGACCATCGGTGATAATGTGATCTCAGACCTTAGAGGCCTTGAAAAGGTTACCTTCGGCAGCGGCATCAGAAACCTGACTCCTTATATGTTTTTATATTCTGAATACTTAATGGAGGTCGCTGTTTCGGAAGAGAACCCCTATTTTGCAAGTGTAAACGGTGAGCTTTACAACAAAGAGCTGACCAAATTCCTTGCTTTCCCCACGGCAAAATCCACTGTTTACAATGTACCCGATACCGTTGTGGATACCGATGCTTTAAGATATAACATCTACAGTGGCTTGCAGGTGATCTATTCTGCAAATCACCCCCTGTATGTAACGGAAGACGGTGTTACCTACGATAAGGATAAAACAACGGTTCTTTCCTGCTATAAGGAAAAAGAGGGCAAGTATGTAATGCCCGATACGGTCACTACCATTTCACAAAGTGCGTTTGAAGATTGCGATAAATTGACCGAGGTTGTGGTTTCCTCTCAGGTTTCCAAGATCGTTTACCGCGCCTTTGCTTCTTGCGATAGCCTTGCAAAGATCGATCTTCCCGAAGGCCTTGTTTCCATCGGATTCCAGGCATTTGAGGATACAAAAGCATTGAAATCCATCGTGCTCCCCGAAGGTCTTACGACCATTGAAGAAGCTGCATTCCGCTGGTCCGGTCTTACCTCGTTGACTCTTCCGGATTCTATGGAAACTGTTTACTGGAGTGCATTTGAAGATACAGACATTGTGACTCTTGACCTTGGTAAAGGCGTCAAAGAGATCCATAGCAGTGCCTTCCGCTATACTCCGGTAACAAGTGTTACCTTGCCCGATAGTTTAACTTACCTCGGCAGCAATGCTTTCTATAATTGCACATCCTTGAAGGAGCTTACCATCGGCAGCGGCTTGATTGAAATTTCTAATAGCACATTCTTTGGTACCGGAATCGAAACTCTTTCAATTCCCGGAAATGTTCAAAGAATCGCTTCCGGCGCTTTCTATGCAACTCCTATTTCCAAACTTACTTTAAGCGAAGGTTTGAAGAATATCGGTGAATATGCCTTCTATAATTGCAATAATCTGGAAAGCGTTCACATTCCTGCTTCTGCAACCAATATCAGCAGTTTTGCGTTCCAAAGCTGTGATCAGCTGAAGACCCTGACCGTAGCGGAAGGAAATGAAACCTATCACAGCGCAGGCAACTGCGTGATCGTTACCGATGAAAAGCTTTTGTATTTCGGTTGCGGTGGAAGTGTCATTCCCGATGACGGCAGCGTTACCGATATCAACGAAGAAGCCTTCTATGATTGTGACGGTCTTGAAGAGATTATCATTCCCGACAGTGTTACCGATATCAATGAATATGCATTTTATGACTGTGACGGCTTGGAAGAGATCATCGTTCCCGACAGTGTAGAATTTATCGGTATCTATGCCTTTTCCAATTGTGATAAGCTTTCACATGTGGTTCTTGGCGACGGATTGACATATTTGAGTGCAGGTGCATTCTCTGATTGTCCTATTGTTTATCTTGAGCTCGGTGCTGCTATGCCCTTTATTTCTCCTTATGCATTTAACAATACCGATATTCCCGAGCTTACCATTCCCGATAGCGTAACGGATATTATGTACGCGGCCTTTGCACGTTGCGATCAGCTGACTACCGTTGTAATGCCTCTCAGCGTACAAAGCATTGAAGAGGATGCTTTCCGCGGATGTGTAAAGCTTTCCGATGTTTACTATGAAGGTACCGAGGAAGACCGCGCGAATATGTCCATTCAAGAATATTCCGATTGGTACGGTGACAGTAACGGAAACAGCTACTTGCTGAATGCTACCTGGCACTATAATTCCTGTATGGTGGAGCCTTCCAGAGAACATGTTTACGATGATGATGCTGATATAGACTGCAACAGCTGCGGAAAAACCCGCGAAAATGTCGAGACACCCGTTGATCCTCCTGTGGATCCCCCTGTAGAGCATGAACATGTTTACGACAACGCTTGCGATACGGAGTGCAACGAATGTGGAGATATTCGCGAAATTACACACAGCTTCAAGTGGGTTGTAGATTTGGAAGCAAGCTGTGGTGATGATGGAATCAAGCACGAGGAGTGCTCTGTTTGCGGAGAAACAAGAAATGAAGAAACCGTTATTCCCGCCACAGGAAACCATATCTATGACAACGATTGTGATGAAACCTGTAACGCCTGCGACGAGGAACGAGAGGTATCTCACAACTTCAAGTGGGTCGTAGATTTGGAAGCAAGCTGCGGTGAAGAGGGAACCAAGCACGAGGAATGCTCTGATTGCGGTAAGATCAGAAATGCAGATACCGCTATCCCCGCAACCGGAAATCATAGCTACGACAACGCTTGCGATGCAGATTGTAACACCTGCGGCGTAGTTCGCGTTCCCGCAGAACACATCTACGACAACGATTTCGATGCTACCTGTAACGAATGCGGCGAAGCTCGCGAGATCAATACAGAAAACGCTCCTACCTTCTTTGTAAATACTGCAAAGGGTAAAGTAGGGGATACGGTTGAAGTAACTGTTTCCTTGAAGAATAACCCCGGTATTGTTTCTATGAAGGTGGATGTAAGCTACGATGAAAGTGTTCTTGAGCTTGTGAAGATCGAAGGCGGCGACTATGATTCTACCTCCTTCGGACCTACCACATCCAACCCCATCGCAGTAAACTGGTTCGATACCTTAAATCCCAACAATACTACAAACGGTACGCTTGCAACCCTGACCTTCAAGATCAAAGAAGGTGCAACTCTCGGTGACACAGAAATTACCCTTTCCTATGATGCTGAAGATGTATATGACTTTGATTTTGAAAATGTTTACTTTGCAACCGAAAGCGGCAAAATTACCGTGATCGACTACATCCCCGGTGATGTAAACGATGACGGCGTAGTAGACAACAAGGATGCAGGTCTCCTTCAGAGATACATCAACGGCTGGAATGTTGCAATCAACCTTGATGCAGCAGATGTAACCCGTGACGGAGCCATCAACAACAAAGACCTCGGTCTCCTCCAGCGCTATATTAACAACTGGGGCGTTGAACTGAAGTAATTTTAAAGCATAAAAAATGCACCTCTTTTGAGGTGCATTTTTTTTGCAAAAAAGAGCAAGTTTTACTTGCTCTTTTATTTAAAATCATTTTTCAGGAGAGAGTAGGTATATATGATCTGCTTTTTCCCTCGCTTGTAAATGGTTTCTTTTCCTTTGGTATCATCAAAAAAGCCAAAGCCTTCCAGGAGTTTTTTGCTTGCCAGATTATCTCCCATAAATCTTGCCGATACTTTCTCAAGTCCCAGGGTAAAAAAGCCGTAATGCAAGACCTTTCTTACTGCTTCCGAACCAAAGCCTTTTTTGTGGAACAAAGGGGAGAGGACATAACCGATCTCGGCCCGAAGCTCCTTTTCATAAATTTCCGTAAAGCCGCAGGTTCCGATCATTTTTCCGCTTTCTTTTTCGATCACTGCCCAATCAAAAAAGGCCGCCTTTTGGTATTGAGCCTGCAAATAGCGGATGTGAGCGACGGTAAAGCTTTTGGAGCTGTGCGGCTCCCAAAGAAGGTATTTGCTTGTTTCGGGATCACGGGAATACTCATACATATCATCCAGATCCCTTGGGAGGATCTTCCTTAAGATCAGCCGATCGGTCTCAAGAGTAGGGATGTTACAAAAAACTTTTTTGATCGGACCTGTTTTGTGAAAAAACATTACTTTTCTTTATAGCAGCAGGGGGTGCTTACTGCTTTATTTAAAGTGGATTTCATAATGGCCTCCTAAAATGAGTACAACTTGATTATATCGGGAAAAAAAGAGATTTTCAAGTTTTTTTTCAAAACTGTGGAAATTATTCTTATCCTGGTGTATAATGGAGTATCTTAAAAGGAGAAGTGTTTTATGCTTGGATATATTCGCTGCAGAAGTGAAGAAATGCTGGTAAAGCATCACGCTCTGTATCAGGCACTGTACTGTGGACTGTGCAGTTCTGCAAAAAAGAATACAACGCATTTTCTTCTGCCTTTTTTGTCTTATGATTTTGTTTTTTTAGCCTCTCTTCGCCTTTTGGCAACGGGGGAAAAGGTTGCTTTTGAAAAAAGAAGATGTCTTCTTCATCCAATGCAAAGAAAAAAGAAGCAGGTCTGTGATAATGAGGCACTGAAGTTTTCCTCTGCAGCGATGCTTTTTCTTACCTATGAAAAGATGAGGGATGATCTTTTTGACCGCGACCTTTCCTTTGGAAAAAAAGCATTCTTATCTCTTTACGCTCCTCTTTTAAAGAAAAAGGTTAAAAGGCTAATAAAAAAAGAGGATTCTTTTTCCGATGTTTATCACACCCTTTCCGCTATGATGGAAAAAGGACGCCATCTTGAGAAAAAAGGAGCGGATCTTGATGAAATGTGCTCATTTTTTGCCGATTGCCTTTCCTTTCTCCTGTCCTTCGGAATCGAAGGGAATAACGGGCGGATCCTGTCTGCCATTGGGGAAAAATTAGGGAGGCTGTTGTATACCCTTGATGCCATCGATGACCTGGAAAAGGATGAAAAAAACGGTGCCTTTAACCCGATTTTGACTGAATACGGGTCATTTTCAAAAGCGAAAGAAGCCTTTTCGAAGCTTGATCTTGTGCTTTCCTTTTACTTGCAGGAAATGAAGCTTGCTCTTGACCTTTTGGAGGGGGATAAAGACCTTTTTAAATTGTGCGAGCATATCATCTGTCTTGGTATTCCGAGCAGTATTCACAATATTTTGAAACCGAAAACGGAGAATGAAAATGAGAGACCCTTATAAGATCCTCGGCGTATCACCGAATGCAGGTGACGATGAGATCAAAAAAGCCTACCGAGAGCTTGCAAAAAAGTATCATCCGGATAACTATGCCAACACCGAGTTTTCCGATATCGCTAATGAAAAAATGAAGGAGATCAACGAAGCTTACGATGAGATTCTTCATATGAGAGCTTCGGGACAGAACAGCTTTTCTCAAAACAGCGGAGACAGTACCGTCCGTTTCCCCCGTATCCGTGAGCTTATTTCTGCCGGCAGATTTAATGAGGCGGAAGTGATGCTGGATATGGAAAGCAATCGCCCTGCAGAATGGTATTATCTCAAGGGCCTTTGTGCCATGTCAAGACGAAGCTATAACGATGCATCCCGCCATTTTGAAACGGCGCACCGTATGGAACCGGGCAATGGAGAATATGCGGCGATGTACCGCCGTTTTCAGGGGGCTCAGCAGAACTTCGGAAGCTTTACTCCCGGCGGAGAATTTCGTGAATGCAGCACCTGTGATATTTGCAGTGGCCTTGTTTGCGCAGATTGCCTTTGTGAATGCTGCGGCGGCGATCTGATCTCTTGCTGCTGATATGAAAAAAACGAAAATGCTTTGCATCTCTTCTTTGATGGCCGCTATGTGTGTTGCGATCCTATCATTGGGGAGCCTGATCGAAAGTCTTGATGTTTCACTCGCCATTATCGCAGGTCTTGTAATTATGGTTCTTTCTGCGGAATACGGTGATTGGGTAGCTACCTCAGTTTTCCTTGTGGCAGGTCTTATATCCCTTCTTCTTCCCTTGAAGAGCGCAGGAATTCTTTTCCTTTCCTTTGGCGGCTGGTACCCCATCGTGCAAAAGAAAATCAATCTGTTAAAGCCTTTATTTGCAAGAATCGTAAAAACCCTTCTCTTTAACGGCGTTTTGATCTTACTTTTGTTTCTTTCTGCCTTTGTGACCGGTGTGAAGGAACTGCCTTATTTATACCTTGCGCTTCTTGTCCTTGGCAACCTTTGCTTTTTTCTCTATGATATCCTCTTAGACCGTTTTTTGATCTGGTATATTTTAAAGCTTCACAACCGTCTTAAATTTTAAGGAGACTTATTTATGGAAAAAAAGTTTTCCGCTTTTGCAACTACCGAAAAGAATGAAAAATGGGAGCAGGCTACTTCACGCATTTCTCCCATTTATCAGCGTGCAAACGATCCGCGCAGTCCCTTCTTGCGTGATTATACCCGTATGATCCATTCTACGGGCTTTCGCAGGCTTAAGCATAAAACCCAGGTGTTCTTTTCACCTCAAAGCGATCATATCTGCACCAGGATCGAGCATGTTCTCCATGTGGAGTCTATTGCCACCGCCATTGCAGATTCTTTGGGGCTGAACAGAGAGCTTGCCAGTGCGATCTCTGTAGGCCACGACCTTGGCCATTCTCCCTTCGGTCATAAAGGGGAGAGAGTGCTTAGTGACATTTCTTCTAAAGTGATCGGTGAAAAATTCTGGCACGAAAAGAATAGTCTTTTTTGCGTGGATTTCTTGGAGCTTCTTGAGGACGACAAGCGCAACCGTCAGCCTTTGAATCTGACCTATGCAGTAAGAGACGGTCTCATTTCCCATTGCGGTGAAACGACCAAGAATCATTTGCATCCCCGTAAGGAGTTTTTGGACCTGTATGAGATCAAAAAGCCCGGTGAACTGGAGCCTTTTACCTATGAAGGCTGTGTCGTGAAAATGGCAGACCGAATCTCTTATATCGGAAGAGACATTGAGGATGCGCTGACCCTTGGAGTCTTAACAAGAGAAAATATGGATGAATTGGGAGATTTGGTCGGAGAGTATACAGGAGACCATATTAATAATACGATCATTATCAATTACCTGATCAATGACCTTTGCAAATCCTCCGATCCCGATTCCGGTATTTGCTTCTCGGACCGTACCAATGAGTTTATTTGCCTTTTGGGTGAGTTCAACTACCGCCATATTTATCGGAATCCCCGAGTTACAAAAGCGGAGGATTTCTTTGAGATGATGATCCGCGAGATCTTTCAGCTTCTTTTTGAATGCTATGACGGCGAAAATACCCTGAATAGGATCGATGAAATGCAAAAGATCTATCCAAACCTTTTTGCTTCCTTCTATGATTGGCTCAGCTCTTACTGGACACTGGTTCGCGATTCTAGACAGATTAATCCCGCGATCTTTGACCTTTCCTTTGAAAAAGACTACGCCAAGGCAGCTATATCCTTTATTGCGGGTATGAGTGATCGCTACGCCATTGACTGTTTCAACGAAATTATCAGTTTTTGAGAGAAATATGAAAGTACTTAGTTTTTCCTTGGGTGCACTTCGCACCAATACTTATTTTTGTTTTGATGATACGGGAGCTTGTATTGTGATCGATCCCGGTATGGACGGGGAAGGGATCGCTGAAAAGCTCCGTCAAAAAGGGCTTTGCCCGTCATATATTCTGTTGACCCACGGTCATTTTGATCATTCACAAGGGGTAAAGGCCCTGAAAGAAGCTACCGGTGCAAAGGTTTTGATCCACCGGGAGGATGCAGAAATGCTTTCAAATCCCGGTAAAAATTCAGCAGGCTTTTATTATCGCGGCGACCTTTCTGCTTTTCCCGTCTCCTGTGCAGATACACTTTTGGAGGATGGAGATGTGATCCGCTGCGGCACTATGGAATTTACTGTGATCCATACGCCCGGACACACGCCCGGCTCTGTATGCTTTCTGTCGGAAAATATCCTTTTTTGCGGTGATACGGTTTTCGCATACGGATACGGAAGGTTTGACCTTTGGGGCGGCGATAAGGCTGATCTTTCTGCCTCTCTTTCCCGCATTGCCTCTATTTCAGAGGATTTAAAGCTTTGCCCCGGTCACGGTAATTCCGCCTCACTTTCTCGCATTCGTGAGCAGATCGTGGCATTTTCCAATGAATTAAAATAAGGAATTTTTATGAAAAAAACAATTTTGGTTTGTTTTTTCCTTTTTGGTATGCTCCTTCTTTTTTCTTGCGGAAAAGAGGCTCCTTCAAAAAGTCCACCGCTTACCGAAGAGCCTTGCACGACGGAAAATAAGGGGAATCATGTTGCGGAAACAAATGAGATTCTATCTGATACAGAGGATAAAAACTCCGTTTCCGTAACCGGTACTTCCTTACCGACAACGACTACACAGCATCAGCATCACTTTCTTGTCTTTTCTTTGAAAGAGTCAAACTGTATGCAGGAAGGAGAGAGGGTATGGCTGTGTACTTGCGGCAAGACCAAAAGTGAAAAAATTCAAAAAACGCCCCATGAGTTTTCAGGTGCTAATTGTAATGAGCCTGCCACCTGCAAACGCTGCGGAGCAAAAGGCGAAAAATTAAAGCACAATTACGCGGGCAATACCTGTGTTCTTTGTAAAAATGTGATCCAATCTCCTGTTTTTGTTTTGGGAGAAGAGCTCTCCTTTGATGAAACAGATAAAAGCATTATTCAAAAGCTCGGGAATCCCAGCGAGATCCTTTTGGAGGGGGAATTAAAGAGCCTTCTTTATTATCAGGACTATTCCCGTTTTACCTTGATTCAAACCGACAGTGTCGGACTTTGGGGTGTGTTTACTTTTGACTCCGAGGCCTTTTTTCAAATCGGAGGTCAAACGATCAGCTTTTCCTCTTTTTCGGGAAAAAAAGATCCGGAATCGGAGGCTGATTATTTAAATGCAGACTCTTGCCGCGTTTACGGCTTCAGAGATCGGCTCGGAAACGGTAAGATTTATGCTCTTTGGATGCGTTATGCGGAATGCAAATACGATTTTATGCAGGATTCGGATATTTTACAAAGCTACGATACCCAGTCTCGCATCTCTTTTCACTATGTAAACGCTCTTCGTGCAAAAAACGGTATTGCGCCTCTTTTATGGTCGGTCCAGGCTTCCCGCGCATCTTACCTCTATGCAGAGAAGATGTCCAAAGAGAACTTCTTTTATCATGACGGCCTTTACGGAGTCAGACTGAATCAAGAGGGGATCGTGTGGCAAAGCTGCGGGGAAAATATATCCCAAGGCTATATCAATTCCTTCTTTGTGTGTGATGCATATTATAATTGCCTTGACCATAGAAATAATATTTTAAATACGGAATTTACCCATGTTGGAATGGGATATTATTTGAAGAGTGATGAATACGGCCCCTTAGCAGTAATGGGGGCACAAACCTTCTACAGTTAAAAAAACGACTCATATGAGTCGTTTTTTTTATTTATTTACTTTTTCAATGATTTTAACGGATTTCGGTTGAATGGCAGATTCCAAATATACGATTTCTTTGATTTGTGCCACCTCTCCCGGAGTAAGTCCGTCGGAAGACACTACGATATTGGCATTTTCATCATTGATAATGGCAACACATTCTTCAAAGCCTTTTGCTTTCACAAGGTTTTCAATGTCAATTTCCCAACTGGTTTCATTCGCAATGCGCTCCATTTGTGTAAAGGCGTCTGTTTTTGCACTTTCGCTGGCTTCTTCATCCTCGGTAATGCTGACCAGAACCTCAAGGGCTTCGCCTCTTGCCCGTTCTCTGTCAATGATCGCGCTTGCAAAATAGCTTTCCTGAGAGACTTCTTCTTGTACTTCATCTCCCTCGGGAAGAGCAATCTCTTTTGTTGGGGTAATGCCGTAGCGAATGTTCAGATACCCTGCTACTGCAACGATTACAAGGCACCCTGCGATCAAAGCATTCTTGGCATTGATGCCTTTCCAAGGAAAGGGCTTTGCCTTTTCCATCATTTTTTCAAACCATTTGGGCATTTTCAGAAAACTGTCGTCATACTCTTCCTTTTGAAATTCGGTCAGAGATGTTTCTTCCTTGTCCAAAATTTCTTCCGCGGGTGTTTCCAGCTTGATTTTTTTTAGTTTTTTCATGGTGTTCTCCTCACTGCGTTACAAAAATTTTATTTTGTGTAAGATCCAGCGTTCCTGCCACAAGTCGAAGGATCTTTTCACGAATAAGAGCGTTATCGGCTCCGTGACAGACCACGCTCACCCCCTTTATTTTCGGTGCACCTGTTTCCACGAGTATGGGGCTCGAGACCCCATTTTCCTCTTTCATCAGAAAAGTGCTGATATCGTTTCCGTTTTGTGTTTGTTCCTCTTGCAGAAAGGTGTATCGTTTTCCGCTTTCCAGCGTGATCATCACATTTACTTCGGAAACGCCATCGATCTTTTCAATGATGCCGCAAAGCCTCTCTTCCAAGCGCAAAACATAATTCTCTTCATCAAAATCATCCTGAGCTGCTTTGACTTCTTTATTGGAATGATATTCCGATAGAAAAAGAAAAATGACTCCAAGAGATAAAAGAATCAGAAGAAGGGGCATATTTTTTTTCATATTTTTAATTTCCATTTTGATCCTCATTTCGCTTTGCATTCAATTCCGTAGTTTGTTTTGATCCAGTCTGCAATTCTTTGTGAAATATCGGGGTCTTTGCTTTTCACTTTGATCAGAACCGGCGTTTTCGTTTCGTCTGTGTGGATCTCAAATTCCGCTTCACTTTCGGGAAATATTTCTTTTATGGTGTCGTGCATTTTTGCCGCAAAACGCTTCAGCAAGTAAACCTCGGTATCTTCCGTTTTTATATCTGAAAGAAAAACATTCATCTTTTCGGAAAGAAGATTTTCTTCTTTAAAGATCGGTAAAAGAGGAGAGAAGACCGATAGAATCAGGACCATTGCGATTATAAAACGAAGCGGTCCGTAAAGAGGGGATTCCTCTCCCTTTGGCAAAAGAGCTTTGGAGACGCTTTTAAAAACACATAAAAAAATCAAGGTAATAACCCAGGCCTTCATATTAAAAACTTCCTCTGTGATTTATAAATATCGTAATATAGAAAACAAGGTAGCACCCCTCCGAGATCATCAGTGCCATCAAAAGATCAAAAAGAGAAGATAGGGAAGAGAGCAGGCTTTTGCATTTCGTTTCCCCTAAAATTTCTCCAACTGTTCCCGCAAAGGACAAAAAGATCTTTTGAACTGCAAGGGTCAAAATGGGCCTTAAGATAATGTAAAAAAGAATCAGCAAGCAAAGAACGCCGCATTCGCTTTTTATAGCCTGAAAAGAAGCAGACAGGGTCTTTGCATTTTCCCCAACAAGAGAGCCGACAACGGGAATAAAATTTCCCGCGGCAAAGCGTACCGATCGCATCGCAAGGGAATCGGCAGAGGTCGCCAAAACACTTTGCAAAGAAAGGGTGGCACTCACAAGGGTGAAAAACAGAACGCAGAGAACCTTTGCTGTCTTTTTGATAAAAGTGATCAGTCCACCAAGGCCGAGGTCCGTCGCGCCGTCCACCATGGAAAAACAAAACAGTGTATTCAGTAGCGGCGCAAGGTAGGTGGAAACGATGGCATTTACCGTTCCAAGGACGAGGTTTATGTTTACCCCAAGCGTCCTTGCCGCCCCTCCTCCCCCTGTCATGGTAAGCAAAACGGTCGTTACCGGGAGAGATGCAATAAAAAAGGAATGAATGGAGCGAAGAGCCAGGGCGACATTTTCGATCCCTGCTTTCAATCCGGAATAAGCCGTAAGGGACATAATAAGAAAAAAGATAAAGTCAAAGCTGTTTTCCATTCCCTTGATCTTGAAGGATTTTTTTACATTTCGAAAGAGTGCAGAGATCAAAAGAAGGCCGCTAAGAGACGCGAAAAGGCGAAATCCGCGGGAAAGGCCGATGGAAAAAGCATTTCCGATCTCGCCGACTACCGATTGAAAGAAGCTCTTTTCGCTTCTTTTTTCAAAAAGATTGAAGATCTCTTCTTTTTCCACTTCTTCCGGGATCGCCTCCCAAAGAGAATCTATTTGGGAAAATTCCTCGATGCTTTTTGTTTCTGTTGCAGCCGCACTTTGAGAAAAAAGAAAAAAGCATATAAAAATAAAAGATATGATTTTTTTCATCCTATGTTTCAAGAGAGTATTTCTCCGATCAGCTTTAATAAGTATTCAAGTATCGGCAGAGAAAGGAAGAGCAGCGCGCTTTTTCCGCAAAGCTCAAGCTTTTCTGCAATTTTTTCTTCTCCGAGATCGCGGCAAAAGGAGGTAGCAACCGCAGTTAAAAGGCAGATTCCGAGTGCTTTATATAAAAGGGAAAACATCTCCGGAATTTTTGTTTTATTGCCAAAGAGGGCGATCTCTTTTAAAACAGGAGATAAGAATTTTATGAAAACAAAAAGAAAAACAACACCGATCTGGCATAGGATCAAAGGCTTAAATTTGGGAAAGGATTCCTCGGCGATCTTAACAAGGATCGCGCCGAAAAGAGCGAAAAAGCAAATAGGTAAAAAGGATGTCATATTCCAAAGGTGTTCCGCACGGTTGAAATGAGATTTGCGATCTCCCCAACAAGAAGCAGCAGAACAATAATGATCCCGCCTAAGGTTACATAGCTCGCTTGCTCGTCTTTTCCGCTGGATTTGAGAACCTGACAGAGAATACTGGCCAAAAGTCCCACTCCCGCAATTTTCAGAAGCAAAGTTACATCCATTTTCTTCTCCTATAGCATTAAAATGAAGATCCCGATCCCAACGGTTATGCCTACCATTCGCGAGATTCGAATCTTGTTTTCCGTTTCCGTTTTTTCTTTTTCGTTCTCTTTTTTTAATTGGTCGATGGTGTGATAAAGCTCGTTGATCTGGCTCTCTTTTCCTTGTGTTCCGAAGTGATCACCAGTGCTTTGAACGAGATCTGCCATCTGAGGAGAAAAGCCAAAAGAGGGAAGATGCTTTTTTATGATCCGCCCAAGTGCACCGCAAGGAGCACTCTCCACCTCCTCACGAAGTGAAGGGAGAAATCCCGCCTTTTCCAAAACCTTGTTATCAAAGGAAAAAAAGATCTCCTTTTGATCCCGATTGAAATTTTCAATTTGAAATAAAATGTGCTGAAAAAACAGCACCGTATTTTTCCGCAAATTCTGTTTCTGCCGTATTTCCTCCCCAAGAAAATAGGAAAACAGTATCGGAACGATAGAAAGAAGTAAAAGCCCGGCCGTTTTCACGAAACATTCTCCCACCGCAAAAAGAAGCGGTATTCTTTCCCGGGGATTTTTTGTATGGATACTGCTTTTTCAAATCTGCCCGATCGAAAAAGCGTTTCTAAATAAGGGATCCTTCTTGCTTCGGTAAGCTCCTTGGCATGAGCGGTAGCGATTACATGGCATCCGCCGCTGCAGGAGGACAAAAGCGAGCGCGCCTCTTCTTCATTTCCGATCTCGTCGCATAAAATCACCTGAGGAGTAAAAAGCCTGGTGGCCATTTCCACGCCTTCCTTTTTTTCATAGCCGGAAAGCACATCGCAAAGCCCCATATTTTCCGTAAAATGTTTCGGGAAGATCTCCCGTCTCTCATCGATCACAGCTACGCGCAAAGGTTTATTCAGCCCTTCTCCCTTGGAGAGAAGCGTCGCGAGAGAACGGATCAGAGTGGTTTTTCCTTCTCCGGGTTTAGAGAGAATCAAAAAGGAGGAAAGCCCTTCTTCGCGGATCCTTTCCATTAGAGGCAAAGCCGCATAAGGCACATTTCTCGGGATCCTTATGTTCATTCCCTCGGGCCGTTCGGGTAAAAAGTTTTTTGTGCTCCCCTTAGAGGCGCAAAGGCCCAAACGCCAGCCGTCTTCGTCTACGGCGTAGCCTTCCTTCAAGGTGTCAAAGTATCGGTAAACACTTCCCATACAAAAAGCGGAAAGGATCTGAGTCATTTCTTTTTCCGTGCAGCAAAGTGCTCTGCTGAATTTGCAAGGCTTTCCTTCTTCATCAATAAGAATATTTCCCTCGTAGCTTGTAAGGGAAAGGGGAAGAGATGTGCGAAGCCTGATCTCGCAGATCCTGTCCCACCCCTCATAGCCTTCCAGCGCATCCTTGATCCTTTTCGGAAAGTGAAACAAATGCTTTTTGATATCGTCCATTTTCTTCTCCTTTTTTACATGCTCCATTCTATGCAAAAGACAATCAAAAAATGACCGCTGATCGGTCATCGTATAAAAGGTTTTTGATTTGCATATTTTTAAACCTCTTTCAGGGATTTTCTTGCAATTTTCAGAGCTGTGTGGTAAAATACTCTTTGCCAAACAAAACCAAATATTGTAGTACGATACGGTATGTGTATTTTTATTACGGTAAAAATACAGATGCTCTATTTCTACATATACGGATCGTACTATGTTGGATTTGTTTGGCGACAGTTGGAGCAATGTATTTTTCGGTGCGTAGCTTCGGCTGCGCACTTTTTTGTTTTGGAGGTAATAATGAAACAACTTTTGAAGAAATCAACGGCCTTCCTCTTGGCACTCTTGCTCACCTTCGCGGCTTTCCCCTTTAACCTGGTGGAAATGCCCGCATTTGCTGTGGAAGAGGTCAGCGGCACCACAGGTGATTGTACCTGGAGCCTTTCCGGTACTGTGCTCACCATTTCCGGTAACGGAGCAATGGGTGCTTATTCCTCGTCGGTACTTCCCGAATGGGGAACCGATATTACCGAAGTCGTCATAGAAGAGGGCGTTACCACCGTTGGCGCGTATGCCTTCAAGAACTGCACTTCGCTTGCCTCTGTCACCATCCCTGACAGCGTTACCACCATTGGCAATGAAGCCTTCCGCGGCTGTACAGCTCTTTCTTCTCTTACGCTTGGTAACAGCGTGAAATTGATCAACTACGCCGCCTTCAGAGATTGTACGGGCCTTGTTGATGTTGTACTTCCCTTGTCAGCAACCACCGTAGGTACCGATGCCTTCCGTGGCTGCAGTGCCCTTTCTACCGTGTGGTACGAAGGAACCGCGGAGCAGAAGGATAAAATTACAGTAAAAACTGATAATTCCCCCCTTACCTCCGCTAATTGGCATTGTAATTCCTGCTTGGAAAACCCCGGTGAAGAGAAAGTCCATGTTTCCGCAAGCTGTTTGGAAACCCAGTGCAAATACTGCGGAGGAATTTGCGAAACCGTAGTGCACCTTTATGACAACGCTTGCGATGCCGAATGTAATACCTGCGGCGAGGCGCGCACCCCCGCAGACCATACCTACGACAACGCCTGCGATTCTGATTGTAATGAATGCGGCGCAGTCCGCATCCCCTCCGCCCATGTTTACGATAACACCTCCGACGGAAACTGTAATGTTTGCGGCTATGCCCGCACCATTACCGGCACCGCAAATGAGTGCACCTGGACGCTCGTCGGCACCGTCCTTACCATCTCCGGCAAAGGGGATATGCCGAGTTATTCTTGCAACTACAACTATTCAATGGGAAAATATGTAACAACGGCTCCTTGGGGTGCTTCTGTTACAAAAGTTACCGTCGAGAGTGGTGTAACTTCTATCGGCTCTTATGCTTTTTGTGGTTGCTCTTCCCTAACGGAGATTACCATTCTTAATGGCGTTACCACCATTGGCTACTA
>JAZSAT010000024.1:0-8628 GCA_045602025.1 Eubacteriales bacterium
AGGCCTTCGTTGAGCAGTTTTGTGATGATGGTACGCTTGATCTTCAGGGAACGTGCGGCAATATCCATCAGATGATCCAGACGTATGTAGAAGTCTGCTTCATCCGCTGCCTGGTATGCAATACGCGGCATATTGATGGTAACAACGCCTACGGAGCCGGTGCTTTCGCCGGAACCGAAGCAGCCACCGGATTTCTTTCTGAGTTCTCTTAAGTCAAGACGGAGACGGCAGCACATGGAACGAACATCGGAGGGCTCCATATCGCTGTTGACATAGTTGGAGAAGTAGGGAGTACCGTATTTTGAGGTCATCTCAAAGAGAAGCTTGTTGTTTTCGGTCTCGGACCAATCGAAATCACGGGTGATGGAATAGGTGGGAATGGGATACTGGAAGCCTCTGCCGTTGGCATCGCCCTCGATCATAATTTCGATGAAGGCACGGTTGACCATATCCATTTCCTTCTTGCAGTCACCGTATTTGAAGTCCATTCTCTTGCCGCCTACGATGGCATACTCGTCCTCAAGGTCGTGGGGGCAGGTCCAGTCCAGTGTGATATTAGAGAAGGGTGCCTGAGTACCCCAACGGCTGGGAGTATTAACACCGTAAATAAAGGATTCAATACACTTCTTTACCGCATCGTAGCTGAGATTGTCCACCTTAACGAAGGGAGCAAGGTAGGTATCAAAGGAAGAGAATGCCTGTGCGCCTGCCCACTCGTTCTGCATAATACCAAGGAAGTTTACCATTTGGTTGCAGAGGGTTGCAAGATGCTTTGCAGGTGCAGAGGTAATCTTACCGGCAACACCGCCAAGACCCTCTTCGATCAGCTGCTTTAAGGACCAACCTGCGCAGTAGCCGGTGAGCATGGAAAGATCGTGAATGTGGATATCCGCATTCTTGTGTGCACCGCTGATCTCGTCATCATAAATTTCGCTGAGCCAGTAGTTTGCGGTAATGGCGCCGGAGTTGTTCAGGATCAGACCGCCTACAGAATAGGTAACGGTAGAGTTTTCCTTTACACGCCAGTCAATATTCTTCACATACTGGTTTACGATATCGGTATAGTCCACCAAGGTGGATTTCATATTACGGAGCTTTTCTCTCTGACGGCGGTACAGAATGTAAGCCTTTGCTACATCTGCATAGCCTGCCTGTACCAGAACGGTTTCTACACTGTCCTGAATGTCTTCCACAGCAATGATGTCATTTTCGATCTTGGGCTCAAAATCGGAAGTAACCTTCAGTGCCAGAAAGTCGATGATGTTGTCATTGTAATTTTTCTCACAAGCCTCAAACGCCTGTTTGATGGCGGAAGAAATTTTGGAAATCTCGAAGGAAACGATCTTTCCGTCGCGCTTATTTACCTGATACATTTTCATTCTCCTTCTTCTTGCCCCCGAAGACTTGCTTCGGGAATATATTTTTTGATCACTCTTAAGAAATCACTCATTTCTGTGGGAGAAAAGGCTTCATAGCCTTTTCCGATCAGATTGCCCGAATCCACAAAGCCCTGGAGAAAATATTTTTCGTTCTTTTCAAGAAACTTTCCGATTCCCTCCATATCCTCCTTGGTGTGGATCCCTTTTACCACCGTAGTACGGAATTCATAGGGGATACCCGAGGAGCGAATAACAGATACCGACTCTGCAAAACGGTCAAACAAAATTTCTTTCCCCACCGCTTTTTCGTAATGTTCGGGTGAAGATTTAATATCCATAGCTATGTAATCAATGCCCCCCTTCTTCAAAAGAAGAGAAAGGGATGCAGGATCCGATCCGTTGGTATCCAGCTTTACAAGATATCCCATCTCTTTCACTTTTTTTACAAAATCCGAAAGGTCGGGCTGGAGGATCGGCTCTCCCCCTGTGATACACACTCCCTCCAAAATTCCTCGGCGGGAGGCAAGGTACGAAAGAACCTCTTCCTCTTTATTCTCCCCTTCTCTGGGCGAAAGCACAAGAGAAGCGTTGTGACAGAATGGGCAGCGAAGATTGCATCCGCCCGTAAAGATCGTGCATGCCACCTTACCGGGAAAATCCAGAAGTGTCAGCTTTTGATAGCCTTGAATATTCATTGTGATTCCTCTTTGAGTTTGTTGCCTACACAGTATAGCACAACCGATCGTGCTTGTCAATACAAAAACACAAGATATTGTAAATATTTTTTAGAAAAGACACAATATGTTGTGATTTGCATTTTTTCACAAAAAGAGAGCCTCCCTCGCAAAAAATGCGAAAAAGAGGCTCTGTTTCAATGCTTTTTTTGTTTTTTTCTTCTATTTTCAGGCACTAAACCTTGCGGAAATTAAGCGTCTCCTCCCCTTCTCTAGAAAGGGTAAGCTCCGTATCGGTAACCGAATAAGAGAAGGTATCCTTTTTGCCGTCTCCCTGAATGACAAGCTTTTCTCCTTCAACGGACCAAATGCCGAAAAAGATGGAGAACGGAACCACATCCTCTGTCTTTTGTTCCAGATAGATCTCTCCGTCTTCCTTAAAATGATAAACCATAGAGAAATTTCCAAGCTCTTCGTCCTGAATATCAATTTCCCATCGGCCCACAAGCTCTTTCCCGGGTGTTGAACAGGAAATCAAAACACCGCACAAAAGGGCAAAGATCAATAAAAACAAAAATATGCGAGGCTTTATTTTCATCCGTCTTCCCCTTTCGTTTTTTATGGTAATATTATGCTTGAAAGAGGCCTTTTTGTCAAGTGAAATTACTCAAAAAATAAATATTTTGTTCACTTGTTATTCATAATTCTGAGAACAGAAATACTCATATCATCTCCGGAGGGTCCTTTTTCCTTTGCTGCGGAAAACAGATGGTCACAAAGATCGGCAGCAGAGTCAAAGGTTTTTCCCGACAACTGTTTTGGGAAAAAGCCCTCTTCCCCTGACTCCACCCCATCGGAAAGCAAGATCACAAAATCCCCTTCCCTCAAAGTGAAGGCGGTTTGCTCCGCACACATTCTGCCCAAGATCCCCGCAGGCGGGGTCAAGGATTCAATGCGGTGCAGTCGGTCTCCCCTCAAAATGTAGGAAGGCGCGGCACCGGCCTTGATAAAATTCGCTTCGCCGGAAAGCAGATCAATCTCAAGAAGATCCACCGTGGTAAAAGTTTCATCGGTTTTACTCATCAAAAAGGTATTGAGCATCTCCAGGGTAACGCTTTTCGGCGTAGAGCAATGCATAAGCTTCTCAATAAAGATAGCGGCAAGTCTGCTGGTAAAGGCCGCCTCTCTGCCGCTTCCCATTCCATCGCAGATCAGAGTATAAAAATAGTCTTCATCCGTTTCAAAAAAGGAAGCGTGATCGCCGCTGACCGTTTCCCCTTTTTTGGTACAGCCGTTTTTGGCACATTCCAAAGAAAGCACTCTTTTCCGCCTGAGGCGCATAACAACACTTTCCTCCAGCATAAAAAAGCTCGGCGTATCAAAAAGACAGCGAAATTCTTTCTCAAAATACCAAACGATCTTTTCGCTGGAAAGGCGGATCCGATCCAAAAAGACACCATAGACCTCTATGCGAAGATCCCTTTCCCCGAACACGGCCACCCTTCGGTATTCGATCCCCATTTCCTTTAAAAGCTTTACGGCACGCGCCTCAAAGGCAGGGTTGTATTCCAGCTGCTTATTCAATTCCCCCGCGGTGCTTTTCAAAAGTCTGGATACAGAGCTGTACTCCCCTGCAAGGAGTCTTGTTTTGTTATTCTTTAAAAAGCTTCCGTTCATTTCACCGAAGCGGCGGTTGATCAGATCCACAAGCTGATTCAAGCTGATGCACCTGGTACGAAAGGGCTCGGAAAAATCTTCCTTGGTAATGCTTCCCTCACTCAAAAGCTTGTTGGCTGCAAAAGATGCGGATTCCACCGATCTTGACTGTTCTTCTCCCCAACAGACACCCGCAAGGCTGCATCGAGAGCAGTGCTCCGAGCAGCAATCGCTCACAAGTCTCAAGACCTCGGAAAACTTTGGCTTTTTGATGGTATCGGTAACCGTATAAAACACCTCGGACAGGGAAGAAAAAGCATCGCTCATATTTTTCAGCTTTTGTCTGGCATGCCGCACACTTTCCCTGTAGCTGGGATCCCGTACCAGAATTTTTTTCCTTTCCTCCTTTTCCTTGGGGAACAAAAGCTGAAGGGGAAAGAACAAAAGGGAAGCAAGAACAAAATCCGCCGTAAGATAACCAAAGCTTTCAAGACCGTCTGTATAAATGCAATATCCGCAGGAAGCAACAAAGGATACCATCAAAGCCACATAAGAGGAGTATTCAAAAAACAACCCCGCAAAAAAGCCTGCTACCGCCAAAGCAGGTGCCACAACGGTATTGGCTACGGCCATACCGCCAATCATTCCGCCTGCAGCTCCGAAAAGCGCGCCTCTTGTCTTGGCAAGAGAGAGTGTGAAAAGTGTCGCCAATACAAAAGAAAGGGAAAAGCCGAAAACCAAAACCTCTCTCAGAGCAAAGAGGAACAAATAAACAAGGGTAAAAAACGCCCCTTCCAAATACACCTTCTTTTGCGTGTAAAGAGCTCCTCGGCTTCCCCCTTCTTCCGTAAAAATATAAAAGCCGCATAAAAGATAAGTCAAAAGAGGTGTGATGATCCCAAGGCTCACCGCGCCGAAAACACCTCTTATAGGAAATCCTTCGAAGAAAGAGAGGAGCAGTCCAAGCCCTACGGCACTGACCGCGGAAAAAGTAACCCTGGCAAGAGGTGCCTCATTCAATTTACCGCCGGTAAGTCCCGCACGGGAAAGAAAGAGGATCAGGTAGGTCAGAAAATAAAAGAAGCCGTTTTTTTCCATAAAGGCAGTAGAAAGCATAACACCGGCAAACGAAGCAAGAATCGCTGCCATCTCAAGGGTCTCTCTGTCTTTGATGGTTTTGTCTTTCCGATCAAACTTTCCCCATCCTCCAAGGGCAGATAAAAGGGCAAAGCCCGCTGGATAGATCCCCAAAGGAAATTTGGCAAGGCTCACAACGAATGAAAAAGTAAAAAGAAAGCCAAAAAATAAAAGGATCGAAAAAAGCTTCTTTCCTTTTTTCTTTTTTTCGTCCTCCTCCGCCACAAGCTGCCAAAAAGCATCTCCCACCCGAAGCATCCCTTCGTAAAGATAAGAAACAGCTTTTTTCAGGATCTGTTTTGTTTTTTGAATGTTTTCCGATTTTCTTTTCTGTTTTTTCAAATTTACTTCTTTTTTCTTTTCCATTGCTTCACATCCTGTCTTTGTTTTGGATTATCATTGTAACACCCGAAAAACGAAGGATTTGTCGAATTGAGAAACGAATCATATTTTTTCATTTTTGCGGAACAATAAAGAAAAAAACAAGGAGAAAAAATATGGATGCAAAACCCATTTTAAAAAGACATCTTTGTCTTTTGGATAACATTGTTCTTTGCCCTTCTGTTACCCTCGGCTTTTTCTGCCGAAACAAAAAGACCGGCGAAGCCTCTGGGAAGAAAAGCGTTTCCTTTCAAACAAATACCACCCTTTGGGAAGCAATGATCTTGATCGCCTCCCTCTTCGCAGTTCTTTACACCCTTCGCTGTATGATGCAAATGAAAATGAAACGAAGTATTATGAAAAAAATGAAAAAAGGACGCGGACTCTTTTGGAAAAAATGAAGATCTTGTAAATTTTTTATATATAATAGTAAGAATTTACAAATTCAAAAGAAAAAGCCTTGCTTTTTTTGTTCTTCTGTGGTAAAATTTTCTCTGCTCCGCCTGTGGTAAGGCGAAGCAGAACACAGAATCCGTAACGCAGTGAAGGGGTAAATGTCTTTTTTCAAAAAAAGGCCGTTCACCTGCCCTTGCCGGGTTACAGGATCAGAATTTATGGAGGTGAAAACCATGCTGAAAGAAGAAAAGCAGCAAATCATTACCACTTACGCAACTCACGAAGGAGACACCGGATCTCCCGAGGTTCAGATCGCAATCCTGACCTCAAGAATCAACACTCTTACCGAGCATTTGAAGGCCAACAAGAAGGACCATCACTCTCGCAGAGGTATGCTCAAAATGGTAGGTCACAGAAGAAACCTGCTCGGCTACCTTCAGAAGAAGGACATCAACCGTTACAGAGCAATCATCGAGAAGCTCGGTCTGAGAAAGTAATCGGGAACCGATATGTTTGAAAATCACAGAATCTTCAAATATGAATACGCCGGCAGACCTCTGATCATTGAAACCGGTAAGATCAGTCAGCTTGCAAACGGATCTTGTCTTGTTCGCTACGGCGACACCTGCATCCTTGCAAACGCTACCGCATCTGCTGCTCCCAGAGACGGGATCGATTTTCTCCCCCTTTCTGTGGACTATGAAGAGAGACTCTACGCTGTAGGCCGTATTCCCGGAAGCTTTAACAGAAGAGAAGGCAGACCTTCTACCAAGGCGATCCTCACCTCCCGTGTGATCGACCGCCCGATCCGTCCCCTCTTCCCCAAGGATCTGAGAAACGATGTTTGCATCTCCCTTCTCACCCTTTCGGTAGATCAGGACAATTCTCCCGAAGTTGCCGCTATGATTGGCGCTTCCATCGCTCTTTCCATTTCCGATATTCCTTGGAACGGACCTATTGGCGGCGCATTTGTCGGCCTTGTTGACGGCGAAGTTGTCATCAACCCCACCATGGAGCAGAGAGCAAAGAGCACACTGGAACTCACTGTTGCCGCAAGCGAAAAGAAGGTCGTTATGATCGAAGCAGGCGCAAAGGAAGTTTCCGATGAGGAAATGTACGGTGCCATCATGACCGCTTTCGAAGAGATCCGCGGACTGGTTGCCTTTATCAATGACATTGTAAAGGAAATCGGCAAGCCCAAATTCTCTTACCCCTCTTGCGAGGTTGACCACGATATGTTCGAGGCCATCAAGGAATTTGCCATCGAGGATGTGAAGGCCGCTCTTGACACCGATGACAAGACCGTTCGCGATGAGCGTATGCAGGGCGTTTACGAGAAGATCTACGAAAAATTCGATGAGATCTATCCCGATTCCCGCCTGGCGATCAACGAGTGTGTATACAAGCTCCAGAAGTTTGTTGTACGCCGCTGGCTTCTCGACGAAAAGAAGAGAGTTGACGGCAGAAGAATGGACGAGATCAGACCTCTCGCTTCCGAAGTCGGTCTTATCCCCAGAGTCCACGGCTCCGGTCTTTTCACCAGAGGACAGACTCAGGTGCTTACCTTGGCTACCCTCGGTTCTGTTTCCGATCAGCAGCTGCTTGACGGTGTAGATCCCGAAGAGACCAAGAGATATATGCACCACTACAATATGCCCGGTCATTCCGTAGGCGAAGCAGAGGCTTCCAGAAGCCCCGGCAGACGCGAGATCGGTCACGGCGCTCTTGCTGAAAGAGCTCTTGAACCTGTTCTTCCTTCCCTTGAGGACTTCCCCTACACCATCCGTTTGGTATCTGAGATCGTTTCTTCCAACGGTTCTCCCTCTCAGGGCTCCATCTGCGGATCCACCCTGGCTCTTATGGATGCCGGTGTACCGATCACCGCTCCCGTTGCAGGTATTTCCTGCGGTCTCATTACCGAAGGCGAAAAGTGGGACACCATGATCGATATTGAGGGTCTCGAAGACTTCTTCGGCGATATGGACTTTAAGGTAGCAGGTACTCACAAGGGTATTACTGCAATTCAGATGGACCTGAAGATCGACGGTCTGACTCCCGAGATCATCAAGCAGGCACTGGAAACCACCCACAAAGCAAGACTCTACATCCTGGACGAGGTTATGCTGAAAGCCATCCCCGCTCCCAGAGAAGATGTTTCTGAATTCGCTCCCAAGATGATCTCTATGAAGATCCACCCCGATAAGATCCGCGAAGTAATCGGTTCCGGCGGTAAGGTAATTCAGAAGATCTGCGCCGATACCGGTGCAAAGATTGACATCGAGGATGACGGCAGCGTGTTCATTTCTGCGATCAACCGCGACAGTGCTTATGCTGCAAAGAAGATCGTTGATGCGATCGTTTTCGAGCCTGAGGTTGGTATGGTATTTGATAACTGTACCGTAACAAAGCTTATGACCTTCGGTGCATTCGTAGAATTTGCTCCCGGCAAGGAAGGCCTCGTACACATTTCCAAGCTCGATAAGAAGAGAGTGGAAAAGGTAGAGGACATCTGCAAGGTTGGCGATAAGATGAAGGTAAAACTCATCGAGATCGACGACAAGGGCAGAATCAATCTTTCCCGCAAGGATGCAATGGACGAAGAATAATTAAAAAAAGGACACAAAAAAGGCTACTTCTCATAAGGATGATTAAAGCCTCGATGAAATTCATCGAGGCTTTTCTTATGCTTATTGGATAGAACCAGCATCGCATTTGTAAGTACAAATGCTTCTTTTTGGGTGATACCCAAACCCTTTTAACAACAAACAAGAAAGATAAGTGATATTCTTTGCTGTGCAAAGAGTGATATTTTCTTTTGAAAATTCCTCGCCTATGGCGAGACATTTCAAAAAGAAAGTGATATTACTCCCTCTGGTCGTAGTGATATTTTATTCGCCCTAAAAACTGTCCGTAGGACAATGTCACTCGGCATTAGCCGAATATCACTGCGAAGCAATATCACTCGCCATACGGGGTCCCCACAAAACCGTGGCTTTTGTGGGGTG
>JAZSAT010000025.1:0-16678 GCA_045602025.1 Eubacteriales bacterium
GCTTTTCAGCAGCAAAGGGACGATACAGACGAACTTTAACAAGACCAACTTTTTCGCCCTGAGCGGTCATATAGTCGATAACTTCTTCGGCTACGTCGCAGATGGAACCCATAGCAATGATGATCTTCTCAGCATCGGGAGCACCGTAGTAGTTGAAGAGTTTGTAATCGGTACCGATCTTCTCGTTTACCTTGTTCATATACTCTTCTACGATCTCGGGAAGAGCATCGTAGTACTTGTTGCAAGCTTCTCTGTGCTGGAAGAAGATATCACCGTTTTCAGCGGAGCCGCGGAGAACGGGATGCTCGGGGTTGAGTGCTCTCTGACGGAAGCCGGCGAGAGCGTCCTTGTCGATCATATCTTCCAGATCCTTGTAATCCCAAGCTTCGATCTTCTGGATCTCGTGGGAGGTACGGAAGCCGTCGAAGAAGTTCAAAAAGGGAACTCTGCCTTTCAGTGCTGCAAGGTGTGCAACCGCGCCAAGGTCCATAACTTCCTGGGGGTTGGTGTTTGCAAGAAGAGCAAAACCGGTCTGACGGCAAGCGTAGATGTCGCTATGGTCGCCGAAGATGTTCAGCGCGTGAGAAGCAACACAGCGTGCAGAGCAGTGGATAACACCGGGAAGGAGCTCGCCTGCGATCTTGTACATATTGGGGATCATGAGGAGCAGACCCTGGGATGCGGTGAAGGTGGTGGTGAGAGCACCTGCGGCAAGAGAGCCGTGTACGGTACCGGCAGCACCTGCTTCAGACTGCATTTCCGTAACCTTTACGGTTTCACCGAACATATTCTGAAGTCCGGTAGCAGACCAAGAGTCAGTCAATTCCGCCATAACACTGGAGGGGGTAATAGGGTAGATGGCAGCAACTTCGGTAAACGCATAAGATACATGCGCCGCCGCAGTATTACCATCCATGGACATTTTCTTTCTTGTGACCATGATAAAATTCCTTTCCTTTGAAAATAGAATTAATTTTCCGTATGAGATTATATCACTTTTTTTATGAGAAGTAAAGTCAAAAGAGGAAGTTTTCCCTGAAATAAAAAAGAAAATTGCCCTAAATTTGTAAACTTTTTTGCTTTTTGGTGCATTTCATGTTACAATGTGAAAAAATTCGGATGAGAGGGCGTGTTTTTATGATCGTGAAGATCGGCAGCTGTGCCGTTTGGGGCCTGGAAGGATTTCAGGTTTCGGTCGAGGCTTATTTCGGAAAAGGCTTCTTTGAAATGGAGATCATCGGGCTTCCCGATCTTGCGGTAAAGGAAAGCCAGAGCCGCATTACCGCTGCCCTTTTATCCCTGTCTCTGCCTGTGCCCAAAAGCCGTGTTACGATCAATCTCGCCCCGGCCGATCGGAAAAAACAGGGAAGCGGGTTTGACCTGCCCATTCTCATTGCCCTTCTCTGCGATTCGGTTCTGAAGGATACGGATCTGAAGGAGTGCTTCTTTTTCGGAGAATTGGGTCTTGACGGGGCCCTTCGTGGCGGCGCAGGTGCGCTTCCCAAGGCCCTTGCGGCAAAGGAGGCAGGTGCCAAATTCCTGTTTGTCCCCAAGGAAAATGAAAAAGAGTGCAGTGTGGTAGAGGGTCTTACCGTGTTCGGCGCGGAAAATGTGACTGAGATTTTATCTCACCTGACGGGGAAAGCACCTCTTTCCCCCGCAAAGGGGCCCGAGAAGCAGAAAAGCGAGGATTTTACACCTACGGTGGACTTTGCGGATATCCGCGGTCAGGAGGTGGCAAAAAGAGCCATTGAGATCGCCGCCGCAGGGGGGCACAATCTTCTTCTCGTAGGACCGCCCGGCAGCGGAAAAAGCCTTCTTTCCAAGGCGATCCCGGGAATACTTCCCGAAATGACCTTTGAGGAAATGCTTGTGACCACCTCCATCCACTCGGTATCAGGAACCCTTCCCTCAGGGGAGGCTCTGATTCGGGAAAGGCCCTTCCGCGCGCCCCATCACACCATGAGCTTTGCGGGGCTTGTGGGCGGCGGTGCTTTGCCCTGTCCCGGCGAGATCAGCCTTGCCCACAACGGTGTTTTGTTTCTGGATGAGCTTGCGGAGTTTGATAAGAGAAATCTTGAGATCCTCCGTCAGCCCTTGGAGGATGGCTGTGTGACCATTACCCGCGCTGCCTGGAAGATGACCTTCCCCTCGGATTTTATGCTGGTTTGTGCCATGAATCCCTGTCCCTGTGGGTATTTCGGTGATCCCACCCATACCTGTACCTGTACCAAAAAGGCTGTGGAAAAGTATCTCGGAAAAATATCGGGGCCCCTTCTTGACCGTATCGATATGCGTGTTGAGGTGCCTGCTCTTTCCTTTGAGGAGCTTTCGGGAAAACAGAAGGCCGAGAGCAGTAAAGA
This sequence comes from Eubacteriales bacterium, assembly GCA_045602025.1. Taxonomy (GTDB): domain Bacteria; phylum Bacillota; class Clostridia; order Oscillospirales; family SIG627; genus RGIG5579. Next base: position 2,364 of record JAZSAT010000025.1, read on the forward strand.
GGTGCGGGAAAGGGTGAACCGTGCCCGCAGCATTGCAAGGGAAAGATATGCCGAATACGGTGTGCCCTGTAACGGTGCCCTTTCCGGGGCCCTGACGAAGAAAATGTGCCTGATGGATCCTTCTGCAAAGGAAATGCTGAAGGAAAGCTTTGAAGCCCTCGGCCTTTCTGCCCGCGGATACGACCGCATCCTTCGCCTTGCCCGCACCATTGCGGATCTGGAAGGGGTGGAAATGATTTCCGAAAAGCATATACTGGAAGCGGTACAGTATCGGGTATCCTCCGACAAATATTTTTCTTAAACTTTGTCGCTTTTTTTCAAAAAAGCGACGCAAAAAACTTATGGCTATTTGTAGATAACTTTGGATTTATAATTTTATTTTTTCTTTTATCAGTCGGAAGCTTTTTTGGTTCTTTTTTCTCGAAAAAAGAACAAAGAAAGTAGGTTGCAAGAGTCGGGATTTTGTGTTACAATAAACAGGCGTTTTTAACAGTGAGTTCGAGACCTTCCTCACTTAAAACAAAACTAAAGGAGAAAAAATGAAAAAAAATACCACAAGACAGCTGACCCTGTCTGCCATCATTGCCGCACTGTTTGCGGGACTGACCCTTATTTCCTCTGCATTGGGACTTGCCGTAGGCCCCTTTGAGCTGCGGTTTTCCGAAGCCCTTTGCATTTTGCCGATTTTCACCCCCGCCGCGATCCCCGGCCTTTTTGTAGGCTGTATTTTGGCAAATCTTCTTTGCGGCGCGGTTTTTTTAGATGTGGTGATCGGGTCCCTGGCAACCCTGCTCGGTGCCGTGGGAACTTATCTTCTGCGGAAAAGGAAATTTTTGCCCTATCTTCCGCCCATTTTGGCCAATACCCTTGCGGTACCGCCCCTTTTGTATTTCGTTTACGGCTTTCAAAGCACCGCACTGCCTTATCTTTACCTTTCCATTTTCGTGGGTGAGGTGATCAGCGCAGGTATTTTCGGTGCTGTTTTAAAGAAAGGCCTTATGCCTTTTCAGGAACTTTTGAAATGAGGTATTTATGCCCGCAACCATGATGCACCTGTACGCCGCCAAAACCCTTTTTCCCGAAGGGAGCGACGCTTTTTATTTAGGGTCCATTCTGCCCGACTGTGTAGACGGCAACAGAGAACTGAAGGACCACCTCCATTTTCGGGATATTCCCAAGGAAGAAAGGCTTCAGAGCCTGGTGCTCTTTGGACAGAAGCTGGATTTGGCAAAGGATTTTGATTTCGGGGTCCTGTTCCACTTTTACCTGGATTACCTTTGGGACAACGGTCCCCAAAAGGCCCACCGTAAAATGCACGGCGAGGAAAATTGGTTCCGTGATTACCGCATCGAGCTTTCCCGGGCAGGCAGCCGCGTGGCTCAGAGAGTGCCCTGGAACAAAGAAGTGTGGGAAAGGCTCCACAGGCCCGCAAAAGAGCTTTATGAAAGCGTTTTTGTCCTCCCGGAAGAGGATATCCGCGCTTTTTTGGAATTTAATTATCATTGGCACACAGAGGAAAAACAGCCCGAATCGGAAATTTTCACCGATGCCCTGGTGGATTCCTTCATCAAACGCTCTCTTGTGGCCTTCTCGGCCTTTTTAAGAGATTTTTTCCCTGCAGTCTACAAGGAGAAAAAGGACGCCCTCCCCGAGCTTGGCGGAATTTAAGCACCTTTTTTCTCATCCGTCATAGGATAAAGATAAAAACATAAAAGAGGCTTATATGAGAAACGAAAAGATTCTTGTTCTTATGGGTGGCAAAAGCACCGAGCGCGAGGTATCCCTTCGCAGCGGAAAAGCGGTTGCAAAGGCCCTTCGCGAGAAATTTTCCTTTGTGGAAATGCTTGATCTCACAAAGGATACCATCGGTAAGATCTCTGAGATCCGTCCCGATGCGGTATTTATTGCCCTCCACGGAAAAGGGGGCGAGGACGGCGCGATTCAGGGGTATCTGGAATGGCTTGAGATCCCTTATACAGGCCCCGGTATTGCCGCAAGTTCTCTTTGCCTGGATAAAATTATGACCAAAAAGGTCCTTCGCCTGTCCGGTGTCCCCACACCCGATTTTATTCAGATCGGCGAGGAGGGGAAAGAGGATCCGGAAAAAACGGTGAACGAGGCGATCGATGCCCTCGGACTTCCCTTGGTACTGAAGGCTTGCTGTCAGGGCAGCAGCATCGGCACGATGATCTTGCGCAGCCGTGAAAAGGCGGGTGAGGCTCTTTCAGAGCTTTTCTCCTACGGTGATCATATTTTGGCGGAAAAATTCCTTTCGGGAATGGAGCTTACCGTGCCGGTTATGGGAAACAGCACACCCATTTCTCTTTGCCCCATTGAAATTACCTCCAGCGGAAAATTCTATGACTACGAATCCAAATATACCCCCGGAGGCAGTCAGCACATTATTCCCGCACGCATTTCCCCCGAAAAGGAGGCGGAGCTGAAAAAGCTTGCCTGTGACGCCTATACCGCCACCGGCTGCCGCGGCCTTTCCCGCATCGATGTCATGCTGAATGCCGAAGGCGAGAGCTTTGTGATCGAGATCAATACCTCCCCCGGTATGACCGAGACAAGCCTCTTCCCCGACGCCGCAAAAGCAGAGGGAATTTCCTTCCCGGATTTGTGTGAGAAGCTCATTGATTTAGCAATAGAATAAGAAAAAAGCACCCTTGGATGGGTGCTTTTTTTATAAAACACATTAAAATCGGCTGGTTCTTTCTTTGAAAAGAAAGAACCAAAGAAACTTCCGACAAAAAAAGATAAAATAGTCATAAGTTTTTTGGGTCACTTTTTTTCAAAAAAGGACAAACGCCCTCGGGCTTTCTTTGTTTTCCTCGTCTCGCTCGATTTACCTTCGTTTTTAACTTGTAAAATCGGCTGCAACAAATTTATGATTTGAAAAAATAAAAATAACCTTGAATATTCAAGGTTATTTTTTATTTTCTTTTCCCATTGGGAAGTTTTTTGGGTACCTTTTTTTCAAAAAAGGTACAGAAAACTACTTATTGCCGTAGACAAAGTTTTTCACATTGCCTTCCTTCATGAAGTATTCCGTGGGGGTCAGGTTTTTTGCAGAGTGGAAGGTAGAGATGAGAACCAATTTGATCTTCATTTTCTGGGGAATAATGCTTTTAATGTAAACGCTGCAGCCGTCCCCCACCTTTACATCGCCCCGCCACTCCGCAAGGCCTGCAAGATTGGGAGCAAGCTCCACGAAAATACCGTAGCTTTCAATACTGCGCACCACACCCATTACTGTTTGCCCTGCCGTAAAGCGGGCGGCATTTTCACTCCAGGTGCCGAGCAGTTCCTTGTGGGTCAGGGCGATCCTGCCTCTTTTGCCCAATTTTCTGTCATCGCGGCATTTTACCGCGCAAAGGATCTCTTCTCCGAGGAAAAATCGGTCAGAAGGATGGGAAATACGGGAGACGGAAATGCAGTCGATGCTCATCAGCGAGGGGATCCCGCAGCCAATATCGCAAAAAGCACCGAAGGGCTCAAAGTGGGTGATCTTGGCGGGAAGAATATCCCCGTCCTCCAAGTGATCCAGGTATTCTGCAAGGCATTTTTCCTGTGCCATTTTTCGGGAAAGAATGATCTTTGGCTCAGGGCCGTACAAAATCTCCTTGATCTGAAAAACACAGGGCTTTCCCACCCGACAGATCACCGCAATATCCCGGACCTCGCTCCCCTCCTCCAGAACACAAACCTCTTCTTTGGGAAGAAAGGCTTCCAATTTCCCCAAACGGAAGCGAAGGGTCAGATTCGGCTCACACAAAAGAGCCCTTGCCTCAAGGATCCGCCCTTCCTCCATTGCTTTTTCCGCCTGAGAAATATCTGTAAAAAAGATTTTGTTTTCTGCCGATCCCAAAAGGGCCCCTTCCGGCGCAAATATTTCCATAAGATTCCTCCGTTCTTTTTCTTCTGTTTGTTTTTTCCCATTCTATGCAAGAAAAAAGAGAAAAATGAAAGAGGATAAAAAAGGACTTGCTTTGGCAAGTCCTAAATGTTGTTAAAAAAATCACCGGTATCAAATCTATTTTGTGTTTTCTTTTAATGTTTTGCAACTTGCAATTAACATTCGCCGAATGCGACCACAAAGATTACGATGAGTTTTAAAGGGTTCTTCGCTTATGGCTTTTGTATCAAACAAAAGTTGCAACCAGCCTTCGGTTTCACTGCATTCCTTGAGAGCGATTTCAAATTTTGAGAGCATATCGGCTTTGCTTTGGCCGTAATTGGCTTCGCGGATATTGGCACAAATGCTGCTTGAGCTTTTGCGAATTTGAAAAAGTGTGTTGGAGTGAGTTTTGATTTCTTGACAAAGCAATTCGATGTCAGTAGCAAGTTGCTGCGAATATATCAACAAATAGTTTTTTGACATATAACCACTCCTTTCAAGAGTATTATACTATTTTTTCGGGAGCAAATCAAGGCGAAGGCTTGTATTTATCCGCAACTTGTTGCGGTATATCATCAATGCGAAGCATTGTATATCACCAACACGCAGTGTTGTATCTCATCAAGCCGCAAGAGGATCCACGCTGACGCGTGATGATATACGCCTACGGCGATGATATACACCGCACGTTGTGCGGTGATGATATACCAAGCCTTGCGGCTTGGATAAAAAAAGAACGAAGCTTCAGCTTCGTTCTTTTTTGGTGACCCATACGGGAATCGAACCCATGATTCCACCTTGAGAGGGTGGCGTCTTAGCCGCTTGACCAATGGGCCGTCTGCGAATTGAAATTATAGCAGAACGGATAAAATTTGTCAAGCCTTTTTTCAAAAATCCTATCTTTTCCGATACAGGAGGAAGGATGCGTAAGGAAGAGTAAGGTTCCCCTCCTGTTCTTCTGTTTTGTAGGAAAGAAGAATTTTTTTCTCTTTCGGGATCTGCAGGCTTTCGCCAAGATTCACCACGGCGCAAAGAGACTTTTCCCCAAAAGATCGGGTAATAAAAAGCCGTCCTTTGCCGTCGGTCTCTATATTTGTTTTTCCCTCTTTCAAGGGCTTTTCCTTATTTTTTAACCGGCAAAGCTTTTTCACAAAGGGGAGAAGGTCGCTTTCTTCTACGCTTTCCCAGCAGAAAAAGCTGCGGCAGAAGGGATCCTCGAAGCCCTCCATACCAATTTCGTCGCCGTAATAGACCGAGGGCATTCCCGGCAAAACAAATTGGAGGAAAAAGGCGATTTTTGCTCTTTTGTTTGCTACAAGAAGGTCGGATTTTGTCATTTTGTACCCTGCCCGATCCTTCTTTTCGCCCGGTGCGGGAGAGGGAGAAAGAAGGGAAAGGATGCGAGGGGTATCGTGGGTGGAAAGAAGGTTCATCAAGGAATGGACCACCTGCTCGGGGTAGTTTTCCACAAGGTCCATAACGGTCCTTTGGAACAAAGATCCCTTGTCCTTTTCCAAAACGAAATTTAAGATCGCATCCCGGAAGGGGTAATTCATTACCGAATCCAATTCCCCTTTTGTAAAATATTCTCTTCTTTTGCTGTAGCTTACTTTATTGGAGGCGTCCTCCCATACCTCGCCGATCAGAAGGGCGTCCTTTTTCTCTTTTTTGATCCGCTCCCGTAAAAGAGCGATAAATTCATCGGGCAATTCGTCTGCCACATCCAGCCGCCAGCCGTCGGCACCCAGGCGAAGCCATCTTGCTACTACTGCATCGGGGTCGCGAATGATATAGTCCAAAAAGCCCTTGTCCATTTCATTGGTACAGGGAAGGGTCTTGATGCCCCACCAGGAGGTGTATTTTTCGGGATATTCCTGAAAATCAAACCAGGAGCGATAGGGGGAATCGGGGTCTGATACGGCACCGCCGCCGAACACGCCCTCACTGTCAAAATACCTGGAATTGGAGCCGGTATGAGAAAAGACACCGTCTAAAATCACTTTCATACCAAGACGGTGCGCGCTTTTGCACAGCGCGCGAAAATCCTTTTCGTTCCCCAGCATTTCGTCGATCTTTTTATAATCTGCCGTATCGTACCTGTGATTGGAATAAGCCTTGAAAATGGGGTTTAAGTAAATGACCTTCACCCCGATTTTTTTCAGGTAAGGAAGCTTTTTTCGGATACCCTGAAGGTTCCCTCCGAAAAAGTCGCAGTTTTTCACCTCCCCTGTTTCATCGGGGAGAAAGTGAGGGAGGTCCTTTTTGTTTTCGTGGATGGAAAAGGGTAAAAGCTTTTCTGTCAGATCTGGGTCTCCGGCCTTAAAAAAGCGATCGGGGAAGATCTGGTACATCACACCGCCGTGAAAAAACTTCGGTGTGGAAAAATCTTTCGGAATGCAGGATACCTGCCAGTTTTCCCCATCCTCCATATTGGTATCCCGAAAGCCCTGCCGATAAAGGCGGAAGGTCTCATTTTCCGTTTCGATCACAAAGTGATAGAAGAAAAGGCCCTCCTCGGGAAGAGCAAATCGGCAAAGCCATGTTTCGTAAAGGCTGTCTTCCCCTTCCTTTTCCATTGAAAAGCTTTCTTTGGGAGAAAGGTTCTCTGTAAAAAGACAAAAAGATACTTTTTTCGTCTTACAGGAAAGAGGGATCCGAATACGGATACGACACACTTCTCCGGGGAGAAGTGTGCCGAAGGGCTCTTTATAAAAAGAGTGTTTGCTGTCGAATAAAATACGCATATTACATCTTCCAGATGCGGTCGGTGTATTCCAGAACGGCTCTGTCTGCGGAGAAGAGTCCTGCTTTTGCAATGTTCACAAGGCTCATTTCCATAAAGCGGTTCTGATCCAGATAGGTCTTTTCCACATCCTTCTGGGCTCTTTCGTAGTCTGCAAAGTCCGCCAAGGTCATATAAGGATCGGCTGTGCCGAAGCGGTTTGTGAGAAGAGAAGCGGCAATGTTGTCAAAGCGCTTGCCAAGGATACCGGAGGTGAGCATGCCGATCACCTCGCGAAGCTCGGGATTGGCAGACACGAAATCCTGGGGATAGTAGCCTTTTTTCCAAAGGGCCTCTACTTCCTCTACGGTCATACCGAAGAGGAACATATTCTCTTTACCTACCTGCTGACAGATCTCAACATTGGCACCGTCAAGGGTACCCAGGGTCACGGCACCGTTGATCATCAGCTTCATATTACCGGTACCGGAGGCTTCCTTGCCGGCAATGGAGATCTGCTGACTGATCTCGGCTGCGGGAATGATGATCTCCGCCAAAGAAACTCTGTAGTCCTCCAGGAATACCACCTTCAGCTTATCGTGGGTAGCGGGGTCGTTTTCACAAAGCTGGGATACGGCACAAATGAGACTGATGATCTCCTTTGCCATCTGATACCCTGCGCTTGCCTTGGCACCGAAAACAAAGGTGCGGGGCACAAAATCCGCATTCGGATTTGCCTTGATACGGCGGTACATTGCCAAAATCTGAAGTACATTCAAAAGCTGACGCTTGTACTCGTGGAGTCTTTTGATCTGAATGTCAAAAATAGAGTCGGGTGAGACGATAAGACCGTTCTTTTCTGCAATGAGGGAAGCAAGTCTTTCCTTGTTCTGATGCTTGATGCGGGAAAGCTCGCCCAAAACGCCCTCATCCTTGCGGAAGGCGAGAAGCTTTTCCAGTTTATTGGCGTCCTTTAAGAAGGAATCGCCGATGGTCTCTCTCAAAAATTCCGTCAGAGCGGGGTTTGCCTGACAGAGCCATCTTCTGTAAGCGATGCCGTTTGTTACATTGGTAAAGCGGTCGGGCTGAAGCACATAGTAATCGTGGAAGAGGGTATCCTTTAAGATCTCGCTGTGGAGGGCAGATACACCGTTGATGGTGTGGCAGCAGGCAAGACAAAGGTTTGCCATGCGCACCTCTCCGTCACCGATGACGGCCATATAATTGATCTTGCCCCAGTCGCCGGGATAGGCTCTCTCAAGCTCCTCGCGGTTTCTGCGGTCGATCTCTTTTGTGATGGAATAGATACGGGGCAGCTGCTCCTCGTAAAGCCAGGTTGCCCATCTCTCCAGAGCCTCACTCATAACGGTGTGGTTGGTGTAGGAGAGGGTGTTTTTACAGATCTCCCAGGCCTGGTCCCAGCCGTAGCCGTGCTCGTCCATCAGAAGGCGCATTAGTTCCGGTACGCAAAGGGCGGGGTGGGTATCGTTGATGTGAATGGCAACCTTGTCGGAAAGATTATCCAGGGTCTTATATTTTTTCAGATGCTTTGCCAGAATGCTCTGAAGGGAAGCACTGACCAGAAGGTACTGCTGCTTTAAGCGAAGGCGTTTTCCTTCCACATGGTTGTCTGCGGGGTACAGAACCTTGGAAATGACCTCTGCCATGGTATTCTGCTCCAGAGAGCGGACATATTCCCCGCGGGAGAAGGCGGACATATCAAAGCCGGAAAGCTTCGCGCTCCAAAGAACCAGCTTGTTTACTGCCTTGGAATTGTAGCCGGAGATATACATATCGTAGGGAACGGCCGTTACGCTCTGATAGCCGGACTGAGAAACACGGAATTTGTCGCCGTCGTACCATTCGTCAACCTTGCCGCCGAAGCGGATCTCATAGCTTTCGTCGTTTCTGGGCTGCAGCCATACCTCGCCTCTTTCCAGCCAGTTATCGGGAAATTCCGTCTGCCAGCCGTCGATGATCTTCTGCTTGAAGATACCGAATTCGTAGCGGATGGAAAAGCCGGTGGCGCATTTTTCGCAGCCGGTGAGGCTGTCCAGATAGCAGGAGGCAAGTCTGCCGAGGCCCCCGTTGCCGAGGCCCGCATCGGGATCAAGCTCATACAGGCGGTCCGCGTCAAAGCCTGCGCTCTTCAGTACGGTGCGGAAGTCCTTTTCCAGACCTAAATTGTACAGGTTGTTCCGAAGGCTCGTGCCTACGAGAAATTCCATGGACATATAATAAACTTCCTTCTGCCCGTTTTTGGGGAAGGAATCCTGATATTCCTTGCGCTTTGCGGCAAGCAGCTCCTTTAAAAGGGTGCATACCACCTTGTACGCCTGCTTTTCCGATACGCGGGAAAGGTCCGTCGCGTAAAGGCGGGTTGAGGTTTCGTTGAGTTTTTGCAGAATTTCTTTGCGATTCATTGTTTGCTCCTTTAAAATTGGGGGATCTATTTCTCACCGCAGAGGGTGTGATAAAGCGTAAGATATTTTTCGGCTCCCTTTTTCCAGGAAAGGTCTGTTTCCATATCCCTTTTCACAAGGGCAGACCAGGCTTCTTTGTCGGTGGCGAAAAGGGTAAGGGCCTCGCGGAACACGCAGTAGAGAGCGTCTTTTGAGAAGGGGGTAAAGGAAAAGCCAAGGCCCTCTCCCGTGATCTTATTATAAGGGGGTACGGTGTCTCTCAGGCCGCCTGTTTCGTGGACCAGAGGAACGGTGCCGTAACGCATTGCGATCATCTGTGAGAGACCGCAGGGCTCGCTCTTTGAGGGCATCATATACATATCACTTGCCGCGTAGATCAAAGAGGCAAGGGCGGGAGAGAATTTGCGGATCAGGGCAAAGCGGTCGGGGAAACGCTCGGCAAGCGAGGCAAGCTTTTCTTCGTAGTATGTGTCTCCCGTGCCCAAAACGACAAATCTCGCGTTCCAAGACATAAAGTCCTCCAAGGCATCGCAGAACAGGTCAAGCCCCTTATGAGATACCAGACGGGATACCATACCCACAAGGGGGGCGTCTCCCGAAAGATCAAGGGAGGTGATCTTCAAAATTTCTTCCTTTGCCGCCTTCTTGCCCTCGGCAAGGTTTTCTACCGAGTAAGGAAGGGGAAGGTTTTTGTCCTTTGCGGGGGAATTGGTGTCAAGGTCGATGCCGTTGACGATCCCGTGCAGCTTAAAGGCGTGCTCCGAAAGGATATTTTCAAGGCCGTGGGCAAAAGCGGCGTCACAAAGCTCTCTCGCGTAGCTTTCGGAAACGGTGGTGATGGCATCGGAGGATAAAATCGCGCCCTTTAAGAAGTTGAGACTTCCGCGAAAGGACAGGCAGTTTTCATATTCCGAGGAAAGGCCAAGGGTATCCCCGAGAAAATAGGGATGCGCCCAGCCCTGATATTCAATGTTATGGATGGTAAATACGGTCTTGGCATTTCCAAGCTCCTTGTGGTAAAAGGCGTGGAGAAATACGGGAACAAGGGCGGTCTGCCAGTCGTTTGCGTGGATGATATCCGGCTTTACGCCAAGGCGGCAAAGGCTTTCCAGGATCGCCTTGGAAAAGAAGGCAAATCTTTCCCCGTCGTCTCCGTGGCCGTAGATCACATCTCTGTTGAAGTAGTATTCGTTATCGATGAGATAAATCTTTAATTTTCTTTTTCTTGATCTTACGCGAAACAGACCGCAGTACTGCTTGCGCCAGGAGAGAGAAACATCAAAGGAGGCGATAAAGTCTACCGCCATATCCTTGTTCTCTTTCATTTTTTTATAATAGGGCAAAAAAAGGATAACCTCTTGCCCCTTTTTTTCGCTGAGGGCAAGAGGAAGTGCCTGGGCTACATCGCCCAGGCCTCCTGTTTTGATAAGGGGTGCGGCTTCGCTTGCAGCGAAAACGATCTTCATACGGTTTCTCCTTTTTTGATGATGACGGGATGCTCGGGTGTGCCCTGAAGCACCGCACCATCTCTGACGGTGACATTTTTATCCAGGATCGCACAGTAAAGATATGCGCCTTTTCCGATCTTGGTGCCTTGCATTACGATGGAATTGGAGATCATACTGCCCTCTTCCAGGGTAACACCACGGAAAATAACACTCTTTTCGGCTCTGCCCTTTAATACACAGCCGTCTGCAATAATGCAGCCCGAAACCTCCGAGCCCTTGAAATAATAGGTGGGAGCTTCGTCACGGACCTTGGTATAAATGGGAGCGTCCTTTAAGAATAAACCATCACGCACTTTTTTGTCAAGTAGTGCCATATTATTGGCAAAATAAGACTGAATATCCTGGTTGCGCAAAACCACCCCGTCAACGGAGTAAACAGAGAGGGAAATTTTTCCTTCCCGGAAGGCTCTTTGCAGAAAATCTCTTTCCAGGTGGACATAGCCCCTGGAATAGCTTTCCTCCAAGGCTTTTACAAGCATCTCGCGCTTAAAGATAAACATACCCATACCTACATAATTTCCGTTTTCGGCAGAGGTATCCAAAAGGATCTCCGTTACCTTTTTGCGGGAATTTGTTTTCAGTACGAGAGGATGCTTTTTCTCTTCCTTTTTGCCTTTGGTGGCAAGAAGGGTCACATCACTTCCGCTTGCAATGTGATTCTTGATGGCATCGCGGAAGTTTACATTGCAAAGAACGGTGGAATCACATACCACTACATATTCATATTTGGGGTTGTCGATAAAGTGGATGGCGGAGTGAAGTGCCTCCAGCTTTCCCTTATAAATGCCTGTGCCGCCCTGTGCAAAGGGAGGCAGGACCACAACACCCTCGTTTTTACGGTTCAGGTCCCAATCGGCGCAGGAGCCTAAGTGGTCCATCAGGGAGCGGTAATTGTATTTTGTGATGATACCGATGTTATAAATACCGGAATTGGAAAAATTGGAAAGGACAAAGTCCACCTGGCGGTATCTGCCGCCGAAGGGGAGAGAGGCTACGGTGCGTTCACCGGTCAGCTGTCCCAGTGCACTGTCGTAAATATTGGAAAAAATAATACCCATTGCTTTCATGATCCGTACCTCCTTAATATACTTCCTTCGGAAGGAGAACCTTGTTCTGCTCTACTTCCTTGTCTTTGCCGACTACGGCAATATCCCATTTGGAGGGGGCGTAGAATTCAGGGTCGTCACCGATGCGTGCATTGGCGCGGATGACGGCGTCTTCTCCGATGATGGCGTATCTTACCACACTTCTCTTTTCCACTACCGCACCGCTCATAACAAGGCTGTTTTCAATGATGGCACCCTTTTCTATGGTGCAGCCTGTGGAAATAATGGAGTTTTTCACAATGCCGTACACCGAGGAGCCCTCAGCCACATAGGAATTTTCGATCTTGGCGTCGGGGTCGATATAGCTGCAGGGGAGAGAATTGTTTCTTGCGTAAATGCGGTCCTTATTCTCCCGCATATCAAGCAGAGGCTTTTCTCCCAAAATATCCATATTTGCCTGCCAGAGGCTTTCGATGGTGCCTACATCCTTCCAGTAGCCTTCAAATTCGTAGGCAAAAAGACGCTTTCCATCGGCCAAAAGCTTTGGCATAATGTTCTTACCGAAGTCGTTGGAGGAGGTGGGGTCGTCGTTATCGGCGATGAGGTATTCCTTCAGAATTTCCCAGCGGAATACATAAATACCCATGGAGGCCTTTGTGCTCTTGGGGTTCTTGGGCTTCTCCTGAAATTCGGTGATCTTTCCCGTCTCATCGGTGGACATAATACCGAAGCGGCTTGCTTCCTCCAGCGGAACCTCCAAAACGGCGATGGTGCAGTCTGCGTTGTTTTTGGCGTGCTCACGGAGCATTTTGGAATAGTTCATTTTGTAAATATGGTCGCCCGAGAGAATGAGAACATTGGTAGGGTTATAACGCTCCATAAAGGAGATATTCTGATAAATGGCGTTTGCCGTGCCCTTGTACCACTCGCTGCTTGCGGCTTTGGAATAAGGGGAGAGCACATGGATACCGCCGTTTGCGCTGTTCAGACCCCAGGGCAGACCGTTGCCGATATATTCGTTCAGCTGAAGAGGCTGATACTGGGTGAGAATACCCACCGTATCAATACCGGAGTTGACACAGTTGGAGAGGGGAAAATCAATGAGGCGGTATTTCCCTCCAAAGGGTACCGCGGGTTTTGCCGTGTTTTCGGTGAGGACCATCAGTCTCGAGCCTTGGCCGCCTGCCAGGATCATTGCCACACATTCTTTTTTGCGAAAATACATATATGCCTCCTGAATTTTAGTCGGATATTTCTTTTTTGCGCGATTTGATCTTGCGGTAGAACATAGCAGAATAAGGGGGAATGGAAAATTCTCCCGAATAGGGGAGGTTGTGGAAGGGGATCTCTTCGGCTTTCACACATTTCGGCTTTCCTTTTCCCATTCCGAAGGACAGATCGGAGGTGAAAACAGGCTTATATGTTCCCATTTCAACAAGTCCGATGCGGTAAAAGTCCCGTTTTACGGGGCAGAAGTTGAAGATACAAAGGATCTCGTTTCCTTTTTTGTCAATGCGCCGAAAGGCAATGACGCTGTTGTCCCGATCGTCGGCGGAGATCCAGCGAAAGGAGGTATCCGATGTATCGTTTTCCCACAGGGGGCGGCACTTTCTGTAAAAGAGGTTCAGCTCCTTAAAATACGCGCTGAGCCCCCGGTGGAGAGGAAATTTCAGGCACGACCAGTCCAATTCCCTTTTTTCGCACCATTCGGTAAACTGACCGAAGTCATTTCCCATAAAGTTCAGCTTTCCGCCCGGATGTGCGAACATAAAGGCGTATAAAAGCTTTGCCTGCTGGAATTTGTCTTCATAAGAGCCGGGCATCTTTTCGATGATGGCCTTCTTCAGGTGGACCACCTCATCGTGAGAGAGGGGGAGTATGTAATTCTCCGCGAAGGCATACATGGAAGAAAAGGTCAGGTCGTTATGACGCCCCTTGCGAAAGAGGGGATCGGTCTCCATATAGGCCAGGATATCGTTCATCCAGCCCATGCTCCATTTAAAGTTGAAGCCGAGACCGCCCATTTCCGGGGGCTTTGTGATCATGGGGAAGGCGGTGGATTCTTCTGCCACCATCAGAGCAGAAGGATCGTGACGGAAGGCCTCCACATTCAGTTTTCTGAAAAAGGCGATGGCGTCAAGATCGTAATTGCCCCCTTCCCGATTGGGGGTGAAGTCGTCCCTGCAGTAGTCAAGATACAGCATGGAAGCCACCGCATCCACTCTCAGTCCGTCAATATGGTACTCTCTCAGCCAGAACAGGGCACTGGACATAAGAAAGCTTTGTACCTCAAAACGGCTGTAATCAAAAATTCTTGTGCCCCAGTCTTTATGCTCCTGCATCTTGGGATCGCTTTTTTCATAGCAGAAGGAGCCGTCAAATTCATACAGCCCGCTTTCGTCCTTGGGGAAGTGGGCAGGGACCCAATCAAGGATCACCCCGATTCCCTCCCTGTGACAGGTATCGATGAGAAATTTCAGATCCTCGGGAGAGCCGTAGCGGTGGGTGGGGGCAAAATACCCTGTGACCTGATATCCCCAGGAGCCCTCAAAGGGGTACTCCGTCAAGGGGAGAAACTCAATGTGGGTGTAGCCCATTTCCTTAACGTAGGGGATAAGCTCTTCGGCCATTTTAGCATAAGAGAAAGTGTTGCCGTCAGCATACTTTCTCCAGGAGCCTGCGTGAACCTCATAAATGTTAAGGGGCTTTTCGAAG
>JAZSAT010000026.1:0-3342 GCA_045602025.1 Eubacteriales bacterium
GGTTGCAAACGAGGACAATACTACACGATAGAAGTTGTGCAAATGTCTTTCGTTTTTGAAACTGTCGTCAATGCCATCACTGCCGACAAAAACAGCGGCAGGCAGTTCACGACTGAAAAAATACCGCATTTCGCTGCTTGCGTTGGCATCGCAGATTGAGGTGGTAACATTGAGGAAGCATTGTTCGTCCCACGGAATCGGTTCCGTATCAATTCCGGCCATATCAAAGGCGATACACTTACCGTCGCCGATATGAACACCAAACCAAAAATCGTCCGTGACAACAACGCCGATCAATGTTGCGCCGTAGGCAGATTGCACCTTTTCGCCCTTTTCGTATCGAGCTTTTGCTTTCTCGGAAACCTCTGCCATTTCTTCTTCCTTGAACGGATCGGCAGAAAGATCATCCTCCACGAGAATATTCCAACGGGTAACAATGCTACGCATAAACCAACGCATTTGTTCCTCTATCTGCTTGTCTGTTTTGCAGGCATTCAGTGCATCGGCAAAGTTCTTTGCCTTATTTTGAAGAAACGATCCATCCGACTGTTCTTCGTCTGAGGGAGAAGAAACCGCAAAGGCATCCTCCACGCACTTGCAAAACGCTTCTACAGCAAATCGGCTTCCACGGTCGGAGCGGAAATAATCCTCTCCACCGTGTCCGTCCGAAATAACAGCCAGTTTATAAGTATCAGTTTCTACACTGCCGGAAAAGTCCTGACAAACCGTTCCTTTTTTGATGTGGGATGCACCGATGCTTCTGAAATTAAAGCTGCGGTACAAATCCATCACCAATCCCATCCTTCCTGATCGTCAGCAGAAACGGGGGTATCCGCAATTTCTACGCCGCCAACCGGGTCTTCGAGGGCATTGGTCTTGATAGCGTCGATAGTATCAGCCATCTTGTTGGTGGCCTGATCTCCGCCACCCTTACCAACACCGCTGGACTTGGAGCCGATCTGAGATGCGGTTACAGATACAAAGCGGATCATCTTGGTGAGAGCTTCGGGAGTATGAACGGTAATAACCGCTTCCTTATTGCCGGTGAACTCAGCAAGAACATCCTTGTTCGCATCTTCACCGATAGCAACGGCAACCTTGATAGCTTTCTTGAACCAGTTGTTTTCTTTCAAGTTGCCGAGTTCTTTCTTATAATCGTCGGTCGGCTCACCGTCAGAGAGCAGGAAGATTGCAGGGGCAAAAGAACCTGCCACATCGCTCATAAACGCCTTACGGGAGAGCTTTTCGTTCAGCATCTTACACATCTCACCGAAGTCGGTCAAACCGTCAGCACCCAGATAGTTCCATCTGAAATCCTCTGCATCCATAGGAGCGGGGGTGATCCAACGAGCACCGTTGGAAAATTCGAGAACAGCAATTTTGATCGCTGCGTCTGCATTTTCACCGGAAATCTTGCAAATCTCCGGAAGAACTTCTTCGATAGCGGAATTGAGCGTTCCGATTTTGCTTCCTTCCATACTTCCCGATGTGTCCACCAAGAAGAAGAGAGTCATCGTTCTGCGTGCAACTTCTACTGCACCTTCATAAATACCGGCCATTGTAATTTCCTCCAATACGATTATTATTTACTGTATTCTACGATTCCCACGCCGTTCGGGAAATGAATTGCTTTGATTGCAGTTATAGGAGCAACCTGTCCTTTTGCGATGGGTTTTAATGCGCCGTCCTGGGTTTCTACATTCCATACGATATCGCTGACATTACGAAGTCCCCACATAGCAGGATTCTTCGGATTGCGGTTAACCTCACCGATTACCTCGGTGAAATCATCACTGCCTTTATCCACATGGCAACGATACATTTTTACACCGGGGAACAGAGCCAATCCATACTTGTGATTATGGCAGTTAAGAACCGGCGGTTTCGGAATTTTTTGACCGCAGTTTACGCAGAAGGCTTCACCGGCAACATTGATAAAGGTTTCGCCACCGCACGGACAGGTGATAATGGTATCACGAAGTCTTGTAAAGGCAAGCTGCCAATCATTATCGGTCATACGGGTTGTCTTATCGCCCATAGCGTCTTTGGAAAGAGCTTCAATAAACTTGTTCTGAATAAATTTCGGATACATAGGCCAGAAGCGGATGGCGTTGGAATGAACACCACGAACCGGTCTGTTGCTATCATCGGTAGGATCATAAATAAAGATGGGATCCTTACCGTAGAATTTCAGTTCCAATTCCTCGGTCAAGCAAGGTGCTTCTACGACACGCTTTCCTTCAAGCGGATGGTCGAGGAAGAGCAGTCTGAACAGCACGACAGCCAATGAAAAACGGTCTGTCATAACATCGGGGCGTTTGATATTACGAACAACCTCCGGTGCCATATAACGGGCTTTACCTGCGATACCGAGGCTTTCGCCGTAAGGTGCAACATTGTCGTTGTCGCAGATCAGCACATCACCGTTTGTCGGATCGATGAAGAAGTTTCCGTCATTCAAATCCTGATAGGAGAATCCGTTACGGTGTAATTCACGGAATCCGTTGGTGATGTTCAATGCAGCATTGACTGCTGCTGAAAGGGACTGAAAATGCACCTTTGCCAGAAGGAATTCAGAAAACTCACGGTAGTTTTTCGGTCTGAGTTCCATGATATATCCGAAGCTATCATCTACGGGCTGTGTCAAATACAACGGCCACAAAAACGCCTTTGTGGGAGCCCCTTTCGCAACGTTGTTTTCGAGGTTTTGATAGAACTTCTTAGGATTATGCACGGCACCCTTATGATACCATTTCAAAGCATATTCCTTACCGCCGACCTTTACGCGGTAAACAACGCCCTGGCCTCCTTCTCCGAGTTTCCCCATGATCTCTGCATAAGAACCGTTGGCAAGCGGTATCTTATGGCCTTTAGGATAATACTCTGCCATAGTGGGTCTCCTTTCTATTTATCAAATGCCATTTCAAAAATCAGTTTTGTGAGTTCGTTACGATCAGAAGGAGCGATGGCAGTTTGGGCCTCCTCCGATTCGGGATCGTACTTGCAAATGAGTGCGCGTTCGTTATTCTCATATTGCAAGGTTAAGTACCTGCTGTCGCCGGTAGCGACATCCGCAGAAAAGACGATTTGCAAGGCATCGCCTTTCCTAATATCTGCTGTAGGCAATGCCAGCACAAACAAGAAATGATTACTCTGTCCGGTGCTGAGCTGAACAAACTTGAAATCCTCCACCTTGTATGGAGAACGCTGTCCCGCAAGCTGATATGCTTTGCGGAAAATCGAATAAAAATAGTAGCCTTCTTGCTTGATAGCGTTATCCAGGAATTCGCCCGCATGATCCAAATAGAACAGTCTCATATACAATCTTTCAACAAAATTGCG
>JAZSAT010000027.1:0-5730 GCA_045602025.1 Eubacteriales bacterium
TTGTATCCTTACGGGTACAACGCCTATGGCCAAACTCTTTTAAAAAAAGCACCTTCAAAACAGGAGGTGCTTTTTATGTTATCTTTTTTCGCAAGAAGCCTCAGGGTTTCCTGCTTTCTTGTCTTCCAAGTACTGAAAATAATTGGATTTTACCGTTTCCCAGGAAATGTTGAGTCTTTGTACGACCTCCTGGCAACGGGCCTCGATCTCCGGTGTCATTTCGCCATCGTAATCGGGAGTCCAGAGCATCTCGGAATCGATCCAAGAATAATCCTTAAAGCAAACAAAGCCGCCGCCTTCGCCAAAAGCATCGTCACCCAATGCATAGCGGGGATTGTAATTCAAATTGCAGAGATTTGCAACGGTAGGAAGAACATCAATGGAAGAAGTAACCTTTTCCACGGTTCTGGGTTCTAACTTTTCACTGTAGATAAAGAAGGGGGTGTTGCAAATAGAATACATATTATCGACACCCTTCATTTCCATAATGAAGTCGGTATCGGTAAGGTACTTACTGTAATGGTCACCAAACAAAACGAGTGCTGTATTATGAATGGTACCGTCATTTGTCATCTTTTCAACAAGCTGACCGATAAAGGCATCCGCTTCTCTCACATGAGCGATGGCACGAACAAACTGATTCCAGGTATCTTCATCTTCACACACCACACCGCTTTGCACCGCAAGCTCTTTTGCAAGCTCAAGATGGGGTTCTGCAATAGCATGACGCTTTTCGGTATAAGGTCCGTGACCGGAATAAGTAATAATGTAAGAGAAGAAGGGCTTATCGTGCTGAACGATCTTTTCGTATGCTTCCAGTAAAGAAGTATCTCTGGTAGGTTCGCCGACAAACTTTAAATCATCCTGGTCATTGAAGGAATCATAGCCCCAAAGAGGATGAACCACCTCACGGTTGTAATATTTACCATCCAAAGTATGGTAAGAATTTGCGGTATACCCCTTTTCTTTAAAGAGATTTGGCAAGGAATAGGGATAAATGTTGGTTGCATAAGTATAGGCACTGGTGCCTGTTACAGGAAGGTAGAAGCCCATATTAAAGGCGGCTTCCGTATTGAAGGTGCCTGCACTTAAAAACAGAGGTGTATAATGATTAACAAAGTTTACACTCTTCTGCTGGAGGGCATAGAGGTTCGGCATAAACAGTTCATTGATCATCCACTTATCAATGGATTCAAGAAGGATACCGATCACATTCTGACCTTCCAAAGCACCGGTCATTTCGTTAGGGATTCTTTCTTCGGAAATGCTTTCGTAATATTCGTCCAGCTCGTTACAGCTTTCTTCAATGCTGACGGAATCGTCAAAGCTCTTTGTAATCGAACGGAACAGATACTCATAGTTACCGCAGAAAATAAGGCATTCGTTAGGGTCTGTAAATTCTGTAAAGATCGCAGAAACAGAACCGGGATCATAGGTATCGGTCCAGGTGAATTTGTTGTCTGCATCAGAAACATAGAATACAGAATGAAGGATCGCGATGCCGGTAATGCCGAGTGCAAAAACAAGAGCAGCAATTCCTGCAGTAAGCCAATGATACTTTTGCTTCTTAGGAGCAAGGATCATGGCAAAGATTCCAATGGCAACAGACAAAAATACAAAAAAGTAGATCCAAAAGGAAAAGCCAAGATAGTCAATACTGACAAAGGCTGCAGCATCCTCAGCAAAGGCAAGGTCCGAGAAGGAAAGAAAGCTGCCCGAGACATGGAAAAGTGTTGCATGTACAAGACAAAGAATCCCAAAGGCTGCCAAAACAAGACCCATTACGATCTTTTTCGCAATACCGGGGATAATATAAATGACAGCAGAAAAGATCAGCGTCCAGCAAAGGGTAAACAAAGTGGGTGCCCAGTGGAAAAGAGAAGTACTCCCCGCAGCACCGTGAAGAGCGCGGAAAGAAAAATCAAGCAACATTAAAGAAAAAAAGAACACAAAAGGATAGGCCTTAGTGCCGATCTTTTCGCGAAAAGAAATCCATTTCTCCTTCATGAATAAAATCCTTTCTCAGAATAAACTACAAGAATTTTACCACTTGCATGGGAAAATTGCAATAGGCATACTCTTTTCTTTACAAATTCTACATAAAATTATAATAGACGAAAAAGAATCTCTTCGGATAAAAAAAGCAGTTGAAACACTTTTGTGTTCCAACTGCCTAATTCACGAATTCAGCTCTTAGTCTTCCAGATAGGTCTTCTTGCGGCTATCCTTCAGTCTTGCAATGAGGTCATCGAGATTGTCCTCGTCCTTGATAAGCTCTTCCAATTCCTTCTGTGCTTCGGGAGAGATCGCAGCGGGCTTCTGATCGGTGATGATGGAAAGATCATCCTCTACGGAGACAGCCTTCTCGGACTGACCCTTTACAGTTTCGATCTTGCTGCCGAAATCGGTTGCAACAACGGTAACCTTGATCTCATCTTCAAGGGATTCGTCGAATGCAGCACCCCAGATAATGTTTGCATCGGGATGGCCCTGCTCACGGATCATGCTGGAAGCAATTTCAACCTCTTCAAATCCGATATCGGAAGAACCGGTAATGTTGATGATAATGCCGCGAGCACCTGCAATACTGGTCTCCAGGAGGGGGCTGTGGATCGCCATTTTTGCAGCAGCTTCTGCCTTGCCCTGACCCTTTGCACTACCAACACCCATATGAGCAAGACCTGCGTCCTTCATAACGGTGGTAACATCGGCAAAGTCCAGATTTACAATACCGGGAACATTGATCAGTTCGGAAATAGACTGAACACCGTCGGAAAGAACGGAGTCAGCAATTTCAAATGCATTGAGGAGAGTGATCTTCTTCTCGGAAACAGACTTAAGTCTTTCGTTGGGGATAACAACGAGGGAGTCAACATACTCAGAGAGAACCTTGATGCCCTCTTCAGCCTGATCCATTCTTCTCTTACCTTCGAAAGCAAAGGGCTTGGTAACGATACCAATGGTAAGAATGCCCATTTCTTTTGCAATTTTAGCAACAACGGGAGCTGCGCCGGTACCGGTACCGCCACCCATACCTGCAGTGATGAATACCATGTCGGCACCCTTCATTGCTTCGGTGATCTCATCGGTGCTTTCTTCTGCAGCCTGCTTACCAATCGCGGGATTTGCGCCTGCACCCTTGCCCTTGGTGGTTCTTTCGCCAATCGCGATCTGCTTGGGAGCCTGAGTAGCAGCAAGAGTCATACAGTCGGTATTGAGGGCGATAAATTCAACACCTCTCACATTGGACTGAATCATACGTTTTACAGTGTTGTTTCCGCCACCGCCAACGCCTACAACTTTAATATTCACTATGCTTTCATAGTTCGGATCCATTTCGTAAGACATTTTGTCTTCCTCCTGTTTCTTATTCTACTTCTTATGTTTACATCTGTTTATACAGAGATACCCATTCATATTACCTATTGTAATCGTTTTTTTCGCTAAATGCAATAGTTTTTTTCAAAAAAATATGAAAATTCGCTTTTTTGTGTAAATTTTATGAAACGGGGATATCCAGCTTTACATATGCGTTATCCGGATCGGAAATATCGATTCGTCCGGTATCCCCCGCTTCCAGGTCCTTTATAACCTCTCGTACCATAGAGAATTTTTGTGCGAATTCCTCCCGGTCTCCAAGCAAAACCTGAAAACGATTTTCGTATTTTACCGTAATATTGAAATTATCGGAAACATTGATCTCGGTAATCTTTGAAAAAAGCTTTTCCTCTTTCAAAGCTTCAACCATAGAAAGAATGATCGTGTCAGTATCCTCATCGAGGAATGTGAGTGTTTCACCAACAAAACAGCGATCCACATCACCGGCGATCAAATTGATTCTCCGGATACCCATATCACGGCTTTCCTTGGCAAGAACCATAAGGGACTGATCCACCGCAAAAAGCTCAACACCCATTTTAAGACCGAATTCACCGAACCGCTCATCGTAGGTCAGTTTGATCTTATCAGGAAGCTTTGCTTTAACTTTTGCATTGATAAGGTACGGAAAATTTTCTTCAACTTTGCGTGAGAGCTTTTTCCCTTCAACTTTATAGAGAGGGGTATTTTTCTTAATATTTATAACAGACAAAATATCCTTTGTTTCATAAATCGTTGATTTTTGTACAAGCACATCTTTGACTACAAAATAATTTTCCAGAGAAAAATACAAAGCTCCACCCAAGAGCACGGTCAAAAGAATTGCGAGAAAAACAAAGCGACGGATCTTTTTCGTTTTTCTTTTTTTGGCAAAAGCCGACAGATCTTCGCTCATATTCCCTCCTACTTGGTAAGCTTTTTAATTTCTTCCCAGATGGCATCCACCGCACCGGGAACGGCAAGCTCCTTCATATTCTCGCTCATTTGCCGAAGTTTTTCCGGAGAAAGAAGGATACTCTTTACTTCTTTAATCAGACGTTCTGGGGTAAGATCCTTTTCCTCAATGAGAACAGCGGCACCTTTTTCCGCATAGACAAGGGCGTTCTTATACTGGTGATTATCCGTTACATTGGGAGAAGGAATGAGGATCGCAGGCTTTTCCAAAAGAGAAAGCTCCGACAATGTGATGGCACCTGCTCTTGCAATCACAAGATCGGCGGCGCACATCTGATGAGGCATATCGTAGATGTAATCACAGAATTTTACATTACCGAATCTGCAAATGCCGTCATTTTTTTCGAGATTCATAAAGCGATCAAATTCTCTGACACCAAAAGCATGGGTATGGAACACAGGGCTCTTGGAAGAAAATTCTTTGGCAAGCGTATAGACCGCCTCATTGATAGCGGTAGCACCAAGGCTTCCGCCGTAAGAAAGAAGGAAGGGGGCACTGACGCCCATTTTGCTTCTTGCTGCAGCACGGGAGATCCTGCCGATCTCGGGAGAAACGGGATTGCCTACGAGACGAATTTTTTCTTCTTTTCCCTGAAAATACTTTTTCGATTCCTCGAAAGAAAGGCAGACACGGTCTACAAATTCGGAAAGGCGTCTTGTAGTAAGACCGGGAAATGCATTTTGCTCATGGATCAGGGTGGGAATCTTCATTTTGGATGCGGCACGAAGAACAGGCCAGGATACATAGCCGCCGGTTCCGATCACAATGTCTGGACAAAATTCCCGAAGGATCTTCTTTGCTTTCCCTACACTTGCAAAGGCAAGATATGCAGCCTTAATATTCTGTGCGGAAAGCTTTCTTTTAAAGCCTTTTACTTCCACATGCTTAATGGAAAAGCCTTCTTTTGTAACAAGTCTGTTCTCCATTCCGGTGGGAGTACCAACGAAAAGGATCTCACTTTCAGGATTTTTTTCTAAAATCTTTTTTGCAATAGAAAGGGCCGGATTAATATGTCCTGCGGTACCGCCGCCACTCAAAACTACTTTCAAAACTAACCTCCGCTTTTTATCCTTTTTCTGTGTAGGAATATTTAGAAACATTTAATACAATACCCATCTCAGCCATAAAGATCATCAGGGATGATCCGCCGTAGCTGAAGAACGGGAGAGACACGCCTGTACTTGGGATACTACCCGTAACAACAGCGATATTTAAAAACACCTGAATTCCGATCTGTGCAATGATACCCATTACCAGAAGGGATGAGAATTTTGAAGGTGCATTTCTTGCTATATAAAAGCCGCGCCAGATCAAAAGAACGAAAAGAACAACTACTGCAGTTGCAAATACAAAGCCCATTTCTTCACAAACAATGGCAAAAATATAGTCGTTCTGCG
>JAZSAT010000028.1:0-34771 GCA_045602025.1 Eubacteriales bacterium
AGGGTTGCAACCGGAACGCATTTTCTTTCTTCAAAAGGGGAAAAGGCGCCAGAAAGAAAAACCCTTTGCCCCGATGCTTTATAGGAGATCCCGCCGAAATATACGCCTTCCCTTTCTTTTTGACTTTCTTTTTCTAAAAAAGATAAAAAGGCATCGGAAAGAGATGCAAAAAAAGCACCCTCTTCAAAATCCTCTCCCGAAAGTGTAGGGAGGAATATGGAGTAGGCGATGCAGCTTTCATTCTCTATTTTTCCTGTGCGCCTTTCTTCCCGAAAGGGTAGGGTGATTTCGTCTTTTTTCTCTTTTTTCATAATTTCACCTCGTATCAATATATGAAAGGAAGAAAAAAATGACACCTTTTTCATTTTCCCCGCATACAATAGAGAGGAAAGGATGATCGAGATGATAACGGTAACAAAAACGGTGGGAATCGGTGTAATGGCCTTTGGCTGTGGGATCCTGACGGCATTTTTTCTTCCCGAATCGGTGCTGATCGTTTTGGAGGCGGGGGTCATTGTCACCGCAGGCATTATTTTTTCGAAGGGATAGGAGGGAAAGAATGAAGATCATTGTGTTTCGCTCACCGCGATTTTTGAAAGGCCTTTTGCGGAAAGTTTTTCGCACAAAATAAAAAGCACCCATCTGGGTGCTTTTTATTTTAGAATTTGAATTTTAAGCTGATGTCAAGGGCTTTGACAGAGTGAGTCAAGGCACCGATGGAGATCAGGTCAACGCCGGTTTCCGCAACGGCTCTCAGGTCTTTTTCACCCATATTGCCGCTGGCTTCGGTGAGGGCTTTTCCGCCCACGATCTCAACTGCCTTTTTCATATCTTCGTTTGACATATTGTCAAGCATAATGATATCGGCACCGGCATCCAGGGCCTCCTGCAATTGCTCGAAGGTCTCCACCTCGACCTCTATCTTTAAGGTGTGGGGGATGTTCTTTCTTGCCATATTGACTGCCTCGGTAATACCGCCTGCGGCTTCGATGTGGTTGTCTTTGATGAGAACACCGTCGGCAAGGTTGAAGCGGTGGTTGCTGCCGCCGCCGCAGCGCACGGCATATTTTTCGAGAACTCGAAGCCCCGGTGTGGTCTTACGGGTATCGGCAATACGGGCGGAGGTGCCCTTTACCTTTTCCACAGCCTCCCAGGTTCTGGTGGCAATGCCCGACATATGCTGCAAAAGGTTCAGCGCAAGTCTTTCACCGGTGAGAATGCTTCTGGCAAAGCCGGAAACGGTCGCGATCACTTCGCCTTTTTCAATTTTGTCACCGTCTTTTTTTAATTCACAAAGTTCGATGGAAGGGTCAACGAATGCGAATACGCTACGGACCACTTCCATACCGCAAAGGATACCGCTTTCCTTTGCAAGAAAGCGACCGGTAATGGTCTTTTCTGCGGGGATGGTGGAAAGAGTGGTAATATCTCCCGTTCCCACATCCTCCTTCAGGGATTTTTCAATCAAATCATTTAAATTCAGATCCAGCATAAAAACTCCTTTATTCCTCAATGTAGTGCGCGCCGATGCTTGTTTTTCTTGCAACTGCCGCTTTTGCGATCTCAAGGGCAACGGTGGTCATATTGCACATTTCCACGGTAGCGGCTTCTTCACAGGAAACCTGATCGTATTTTTCATAAAGAGAACGGATCTTCTCAAGGCCGTACTGCATTTCCTCGGGTCTTCTCACAGCACCGAAGGCGTGGGAGAGGGCGCGGCGAAGCTTCTGACGGTCACGGCGGATCTCCTCGGAGGAGGGGCGGAAGAGAGATGTGAAGGCTTCTTCTTTGGGAAGGGCACCCTTTCTTTCTCTGTTTTCGCTATCAATGCTTCTTGCGCATCTTCTGCCGAATACAAGGCACTCCAGCATAGAGTTGGAGGCGAGACGGTTTGCACCGTGAACACCCGTGCAGCTGACCTCACCGCAGGCGTAAAGGCCGGGTACGGAGGTCTTGCCGTCGAGACCGGTAGAAACACCGCCCATAAAGTAGTGCTGTGCGGGGTGAATGGGAATATAGTCACGGGTAAGCTCAATTCCCATTTCCTCACACCGTGCGGAAATATTGGGGAATCTCTTCAGGAAGAATTCTCTTGTCATATTGGAGCAGTCAAGCCAGGCTCTGTCTTCTCCGGTACGGCGAAGCTCTCTTAAAATGTTTCTGGTTACGATATCGCGGGGAGCAAGGTCTGCCATGGGGTGCTTGCCCTGCATAAAGTTTTCACCGCTGCCGTTTCGAAGCACTGCGCCCTCGCCGCGGACTGCCTCGGAGATGAGAAAGAGTCTGCCTTCCGTTTCCCCTGCCATCAGGGTAGTGGGATGGAACTGAACCATTTCCATATTTTCAGGCTTGGCACCTGCGCGGAAGGCGGCTGCCATTCCGTCGCCTACGGCACCCTTGGGGTTGGTGGTGTGGGTGTAAAGCTGACCGATGCCGCCGGTGGCAAGGATCACATGGCGAGTGGCAAAATAAAGCCACTTGCGTGCTTCTTCATTGTAAACGATGACGCCGCAAACACCGTTATCGTCGGTAACGATGTCGGTCATAAAGTGACGGAAGAAGGGGGAGATGTTTTCTTTTGTCATAATGATTTCGCCCAGACGCTTGGTGGTTTCTCTGCCGGTAGCGTCTCCGTCGCAATGGACGATGCGGCGAAGTCTGTGACCGCCTTCTCTTGCAAGGATCAGATTGCCCGATTCGTTGTAGTCAAAGGGAACTTCCCATTCTTCTAAGGTATGAATGGCCTCGGGGCCTTCTTCTACCAGAACGCGAACGGCTTCCTCCTTGCAAAGGCCTGCACCTGCGGTCATGGTGTCCTCCAGGTGAAGCTGGAAACGGTCCTCTTCTGCAAGTACTGCGGCAATGCCGCCCTGTGCCTGCCAGGAGTTGGACTGCTTCAGGTCGGTTTTTGTTAAAAGAGCAACACGGTTTTTGGGATCAAGATTCAGTGCGGCAAAAAGTCCTGCTACACCCGAACCGATGACTACTACATCAAAATCTTCTCTCTCAAGCTGGGAAAAGGGGGTCTTTTGATACAAATATCTACGCATAATATGCCTCGCTTTAAAGTCTGATCATGTTTTCCAGTGCTTTTGCCGCAAGAGATCTGGTCTCTTCCGGAAGGATGATCTCGTTTTTCTCTTCCTTCAGGGCAGAAAGCAGTGTGGAAAGGGTGTTTTTCTTCATATCCTCGCAGATGAAGCTTTCTTTTGCTTCGTAGAATTTTTTTTCGGGAAGCTCTTTTTGAAGGGCACGAACGATCTCGATCTCGGTACCGATGATAAATTCTTTGCCTTCGCTTTCCCGGCAGAATTTCAAAATACCCGTGGTGGAGCCTACAAAATCAGCAATGTTGCTTGCACCCTCGCCGCATTCGGGATGGGCGGCGATCAGGGCATCGGGATGCTTTTCCTTTGCCTTCACAAGATCCTTTACTGTACAGGAATTGTGAATGGGGCAGTATCCGTCAATAAAGTAGAACTTCTTTTCGGGGAAGTGGGATGCAACATAGGCGCCCAGGTTTTTATCGGGTACGAAAATGATCTCCTTCGCATCCAGGGAGCCTGCTACCTTCAGGGCACCTGCCGAGGTACAGCAGATGGTGCTTTCCGCCTTGACCTCTGCGGAGGAATTGACATAGCAGATGACAGCGGCTTCGGGATGCATTTTTTTCATTTCACGAAGTTTTTCGGCCGTGATCATATCTGCCATGGGACAGCCTGCATCCGCTACGGGAAGAAGGACCTTCTTTTTGGGATTTAAAATTTTTGCGCTTTCCGCCATGAAGCGTACTCCGCAGAAAACAATGAGGGCTTCCTTTGCTTCTGCTGCCTTACGAGAGAGCTCTAAAGAATCACCGATGGCATCCGCTACCTCCCAAATTTCAAGAGGAGCGTAGTAGTGAGCCAAGATCAGTGCATTTTTTTCTTGTTTGAGTTTTTTGATTTCTTCTATCATAGGAACTCCTTTTTAATAAGCGATGCCCCAAAGAACCATATGCTTTGCTTCTTTTCCGCAATGGACGCATTTTCCTGTGATGTTTTCCTGATCGTCAAGAGGCATACAGCGGCTGCCCACACCGGTAACTTCTTTTACCTTGGCTTCGCATTCCTCGTCGCCGCACCAAAGGGCACGAACAAAGCCGGGGCCTTTTTCTTCCAGTGCGTTTTTGATCTCATCCAGTGTCAGACAGGTGTAGGTCTTATTTTCTCTGTTTTCGAGGGCCTTTTCGTAAAGACCCGTATTCACATCCTCAAGGGCTTTTACGATCTCGGTCTCTACCTCGTCGATCTTGATGATCCTCTTTTCACCATTGTGACGGAGGCAAAGAACGCAAACGCCGTTTTCAATATCGCGGGGGCCGATCTCGATTCTTACGGGAACGCCCTTCATTTCATATTCGGCAAACTTCCATCCGGGAGAGTTTTCGCTGGCGTCGGTCTTGACTCTTACAACGGAGGAAAGCTTTGCGCGAAGCTCCTCTGCCTTTTCCAGAACACCTTCCTTGTGCTGTGCAATGGGAACGATGATCGCCTGAATGGGAGCAACCTTGGGAGGAAGCACAAGACCCTTATTGTCGCCATGGGTCATAATGATGGCACCGATCAGACGGGTGGTAACACCCCAGGAGGTCTGATGGGGGAATTCCCTCTTGTTTTCGCGGGAGGTGTATTCAATGTCAAAGGCACGGGCAAAGCCGTCGCCGAAATAGTGGCTGGTACCTGCCTGAAGAGCCTTTCCGTCGTGCATCAGGGCTTCGATGGCGTAGGTGGAAACAGCTCCTGCGAATTTATCGCTCTCGGTCTTCTTGCCCTTTACAACAGGCATTGCCAGGTCCTTTTCGCAAAAATCAGCGTAGATGTTCAGCATCTTTTCTGTTTCGATAATGGCTTCTTCCGCCGTTTCGTGAATGGTGTGACCCTCCTGCCACAGAAATTCGCGGCTTCTCAGGAAAGGACGGGTGGTCTTTTCCCAGCGTACAACGCTGACCCACTGATTGTAAAGCTTGGGTAGGTCTCTGTAGGAGTGAATGATGTTGGAATAGTGCTCGCAGAAAAGGGTCTCGGAGGTAGGACGGACGCAAAGACGGTCCTCCAATTTTTCCGAGCCGCCGTGGGTGACCCAAGCAACCTCAGGAGCAAAGCCCTCTACATGGTCCTTTTCCTTCTGTAAAAGAGATTCGGGAATGAACATAGGCATGCATACATTCTCGTGACCCGTTTCTTTGAAATATCCGTCCAGAAGCTTCTGGATGTTTTCCCAGATGGCGTAGCCGTAGGGGCGGATGACCATACATCCCTTTACGCTGGTATACTCTACCAATTCTGCCTTTTTGCAAATATCCGTATACCATTTGGCGAAATCCACATCCATGGGGGTGATCTCATCCAAAAGACCGTTTTTTTCTTTGTTTGCCATTGTGTTTTCCTCTCGATTTCGTAATGTTTTATCAAAAAAGGGACATATCTTCGCGATAAAGACAGGTGCGAAGAATGCGTTTTTCCGTAATATCTAAGTTTTCCTCTCTTTGTGAGAGTGCTTCCAGTACCATTTCGGGCTTTAAGTAATTGTCGGCGGAAACGGAGAAGACTCCTTCCATACCGATGCCGCCCTCTTCTTCAAAAAGCTTCAGGGAAGAAATACCGCTTTTTACATCCTTTTCCACCCATTTGCCTTTTTTGTTCTTTTTTTGAACCGTGATCTCACCTTCCAGGATTTTGTTCAAGGAGAACAAAAGGGAAGGGTCTGCTTTTGGCAGATGGATCTGATACGAGGCGTATGCCACCGAGGAGAATTTTTCCTCTTGCTTTTCGATTTTTAAAATGCGGATCCCTTTCGGGAACTGGGCCTGAAGGGCGTTTTTGACTTCCTCCTCACTCATCACAAACCCTTCCTTCAAGGTAAAGTCTGCGATCTCCGTAAGGCTTTCCGTACCCACGGAAAGGGGAAGTGCCAAAGAAAATTTTGGGTGTGGGGAAAAGCCCTCGCTGAATTTTAAAGGGATTTTCGCTCTGGAAAAGGCACGGTGAAAGGCGCGGGTCAGATCCAAATGGGAAATGAAGCGGATGGGGCCTTTTTTTTCAAACCGACACCGCAGTGCCAAAGGGGTTTCGTTTGTCATAAATCCTCCCGGGAAATATTTTTTCCTGCAAGATATCCTGTGGAAAAAGCAATTTGTAAATTAAAGCCACCCGTCAGGGCATCGGCATCCAGCACCTCTCCTGCAAAAAACAGACCGGGCGTAATGCGCGACTGCATGGTGCGGGGATCGATCTGATCAAGGGTGACGCCCCCTCTGGTGATGATTCCTTCCTCCAGGGGCCTTGTTCCTACAACGGTCAAAGGAAGACTTTTTAAGATATTGACCAGTCTTCCCCGTTCTTCCTTAGTGACAAGATTTACCTTTTTTCGCTCGGGAATGCGGGAAAGGGCGATCACCGGACGAATAAGCTTTTGAGGAAGGAGTCTGTCAAGGGCATTGACAAGATCCTTGTTTTGATTTTCCGCAAAATCCGAAAGGATCCTCTTATCAAGTGCCTCTTGTGTTAAGGCGGGCTTCAGATCCAGGGTAACAAGGTACTCCTTTTCCTTCTCGAAATCAAGGTATGAGGAGGCGGACAGCACCATAGGCCCTGAAATGCCGAAGTGGCAAAAAAGCATTTCACCGAAATCCTCGTAAACGGTCTTGCCGTTTTTGGTTTTTACGGTGAGAGCCGTATTTTTCAGAGAAAGCCCCATGATATCCTTGCAAAAGGTTTCTTTTGTAACAAGGGGTACAAGCGCGGGCTTTGGAGGTGAAAAGGTATGACCGAGGCTTTTTGCAAAAACGTATCCGTCTCCATCGGAGCCGGTCAGGGGATAGGTTTTGCCGCCTGTGGCAATGAGAACCCGGGAAAAGAGGTCTTCTCCTTCTTTTGTTTTTACAAGAAAGCCCTCGGGGTGCTTTTCAATGCAAAGGACTTTTTCTTTTTTTAGGCATATCCGCGGAGAAGAGAGAGCCTTTTTCGTCAAGGCATTTGCAATGTCCTTTGCCTTATCGGATACGGGGAAAACTCTTCCGCCCCGCTCCGTTTTCAAAGGAACACCTGCTTCTTCAAAAAAGCTCATAACTGCATCCGAATCAAAGGCATAGAGGGCGGTGCGCAAAAACTTTCCACCCCGGGGGATCGCATCCTCCATTTCCCGGACAGAGGCGGTGTTTGTAACATTACACCTTCCCTTGCCGGTGATGCAGATCTTTTTGCCGCAAAAAGCATTTTTTTCAAAGAGCGTGACAAAAGCATCCTCCGTATCTACGGAGCAGGCGGCCATAAGCCCTGCGGCACCGCCGCCGATGATTGCAATTTTCACATCTTTCTTCCATCCTTATATATAGAATATCAATTTATTTTACTCCAAAAAACTACTGATTGCAAGGATTTTTCAAATTTTTTCGGAAAAGATGGAGGAAATCTTGACTTGCTTTCGGGAGAAGGGTATAATGAGGGGTAAAGAAGGCTCTTTTTCGGCCTTAAAAACCTTTTCAAAGGAGATAAAAAATGAAAGTATTTGATATTCGTCTTTCTACCATCGAAGATGTGCGCAACTTTGTAAATGCAGTAACTGCTTGCGAATACGATGTAGACCTTGCCAGCGGCAGATACATCGTAGATGCAAAATCCATTATGGGTATTTTCTCTCTGGACCTTCTCAACCCTATTCGTATGACTCTTCATACCGATGAGGACACCGAATTCGAAAAGAGAATCGCTCCCTTTATCGAAAAGTAAAATTTTATGGCAAAAAAGCTTTTGCTTCTGATCAATCCCGTATCCGGAAAGGCTCGTATCAAAACGAGTCTTATGGGAATGCTCAAAATTTTTACGGATGCGGGCTTTCAGACGGAGGTCCACATTACTCGTTTTGCTTCCGACGCCACCCAGAAGGTGATGGAGGACGGACACCGTTTTGATGTGATCGCAGCTTGCGGCGGCGACGGTACCTTAAATGAGGTGGTTACCGGTGCAATGCGGATCCGCTTTGAGGGGGATATCGGCTTTGTTCCTTGCGGAACCACCAATGATTTTGCCACCTCTCTTTCCATTCCCAAGGATCCCATCAAGGCTGCGGAGCTGATCGCAACGGGAGAAGGAAAGGAGCTTGATTTCGGTTCCTTTAACCGTTTGCGCTATTTTACCTATATTGCTGCTTTCGGGGCATTTACGGATGTTTCCTATTCCACGGACCAGAAGCTGAAAAATGTTTTTGGCCATGTGGCTTATGTTTCCGAAGGAATCGCCCGCTTGCACGATTTGAGAAGCTTCCATGTGAAGGTGACCTGCGATGATGTAATGTACGAGGAGGATGTGCTCTTCGGCGCGGCAGCCAACTCCCTTTCCATCGGCGGTATGATGAAATTAAAGTCCGATCAGGTGGATATGGCAGACGGTTATCATGAGGTCCTTCTTGTCCGCAATCCCAAGAATGCGGCAGATCTTGCTCAATTGTCTAAAGAGCTTCTAAGCGGCAACTTTGAGAACAAATCCGTTTTGTTCTTCCGCGGAAAGAAGATCGTGTTTGAGTGCGATGAAGAGATCCCCTGGTGTGTAGACGGCGAATTTGCCGGAAAATTTGAACGCGCCACTGTAAGAAATCTTCACGACAGACTTAAATTTATTTGTCCCTGAAAAAACACCTTGCATTGCCCAACTTCCCATAAGGATGTTGGGCAGTTTTATTCGCCAAAGGCGAGTTTTATTGCTTTGCAGTTATATTATGCTTACGCATAGTGGTATTGTCCTACGGACAGTTTTTAGGGCGAATAAAATACCACTACGACCAAAGGGAGTAATATCACTTTCGCAAAGTGAAAATAACACTCTGTGCGTTAGCACAGAATATAACTTATTTTTTCTTTTTTGTTGTAAAAGGGTTTGGGTATCACCCAAAAAGCAGCATTTATACTTACAAATGTGATGCTGGTTCTATTTAATACGCATATGAAAAACCTCGATGAATTTCATCGAGGTTTTAATCATCCTTATGACAAGTAGCCTTTATGCAAGGTGTTTTTTTGTTGAATCGTATTATTTTTTTATCGATTTGATGATTGCCGCGAAATGCATTTTTGCTTAAAATATGAGGTAGAAACCGATAAAGGATGAAAAATATGAAAAAGGACATTTGGCTGAATTGTGCAAAAGCGAAAAGGCTTT
Source organism: Eubacteriales bacterium (assembly GCA_045602025.1). Taxonomy (GTDB): domain Bacteria; phylum Bacillota; class Clostridia; order Oscillospirales; family SIG627; genus RGIG5579. The sequence continues at coordinate 9,195 of JAZSAT010000028.1, forward strand.
ATCACAGGTATGTAAAAGACCTTCCCATTATTGATTTTCACAATCATTTATCTCCCCGGGATCTTTTGCACGACCGAACATATGAAAATCTGACAAGGCTTTGGATCACCCCGGATCCGTATAAGCATCGGCTGATGCGCATTATGGGGGTGGAGGAGGCATACATTACGGGCTCCGCCTCGGATTTTGAAAAATTTTTGGCCTTTGCCCGCATTCTTCCGCTTCTTGCGGGAACGCCCGTTTTCCATTGGGCGAAAATGGAGCTTTCCTTTTTATTCGGAAAAGAGATCCTTCTTTGTGAAAACAATGCAAAAGAGATCTACGAAAAGGGAAAAGAGCTTCTGGCGGATCCCGGATTTACGCATAACGGGATTTTGAAAAAATTCAATATTCATTATCAGTCACCAGTAGTAAAGCTGACAGACGATCTGTCCTTTTTTCAGGAAGAGTCTGTGGCTCCTTCCCTTCGGGGAGACGATCTGCTCCTCCCCACAAAAAAGCTCTGCGAGGCTCTGGAAAATACCACCGGGGAAAAGGTACACGATACCGAAAGCTTTCTGAAGGCGGTAGAAAAGAGGCTGGATCTTTTTTCGGAAAAGGGTTGCCGTTTTGCGGATCACGCACTCGATGACGGCTTTTTTGAAGGAAAAGAGGGAGAAAAAAGAGAAGAAATGCTCATCTTTCTGGCTCGGGAATATGCAAAAAGAGGCTTTACACTTCTTTTGCACCTGGGTGCCAAGCGTGAGACCAGTCAGCGGCTTTTCCATCTTTCCGGTCCTGCGGGAGGTTATGCGGCCGTGGGCGGCAATTTTCCCGTTTCCCGCTTGATCGGCCTTTTGGGAAGAATGGAACGAGAGGGGGCTTTGCCCGATACGGTGCTTTTTCCCTTGGATCTGTCGGATATGCCTGCTGTTTCCGTGGCGCAAGGCTCGTTTTCTCAGGATAAGGTTTTGTCCAAGGTGCAGATGGGTCCTGCCTGGTGGTGGTGCGATCACGCTTTTGGCATTTCTTATGCGCTGGACTGCATTTCCTCCTTTGGGGTGCTCAGCTCCTTTATCGGAATGACAACGGATTCCAGAAATGTTCTTTCCTTTGTCCGTCACGATTATTTCCGTCGGATCCTTGTTTCTTACCTTGTCCAAAAAAGCGAAAAGGAAGAATGGGGTCTTTCAGAGAAGGAGCTTGGAGAGATCCTTCGCAGAATATGCTTTTTCAATGCAAACGAAAAAATAAATCCGAGAAAAGAGGAAAACGAATGAAACGCTTTGAAGGAAAAGTTGCTGTGGTAACCGGTGCGGGCGGAACGCTCTGCTCCGAAATTGCAGAAAGCCTCGGCAAAGAGGGGGCTGTTTTGTACCTGGTAGGAAGAACGGCGGAAAAGCTTGAAAGGGTAGCGGAAAGGATCCGTCAAAACGGCGGTGTGGCCCATATTTTTGCGGCAGATGTTACCTCACAAAAGGATATGAAAGCTCTTGCGGAAAAAATGGAAAAAGAGGGCGATCTTTGTGATTTTTTGATCAACGGTGCCGGCGGCAACAACCAAAAGGCAATGCCTACCCTTACCGCATTTGACCCTCGTGAAATGACCTCGTCTCTTCCCGAAGGGGAAAAGGGCATTTACGATATTGATATGGAGGCCTTTGAAAGCGTTCTTCACATCAATACCATGGGCACGGTGATTCCCACCCTGGTCTTTGCAAAGCAGATGACAAAAAAAGGCGGCGGTAGCGTGATCAATTTTGCTTCTATGAATTCTTACTGCCCTTTGACCCGCTGCTTTGCTTATGCGATGAGTAAGGCTGCCATTACAAACCTGACCCAATCCTTCGGCGCGTACTTTGCCCCCGCAAAGATCCGCATCAATGCCATTGCTCCCGGCTTTATGGTAAACGAAAGAAGCAAAAACTATTTGGGTACAGTGGAAGAGGGACTTACAAAACGGGGCGAAAGCGTTATCGGACATACCCCTATGGGCAGATTCGGCAAGGCAGAAGATCTGGTAGGCTGTGCTATGTGGCTTCTGGATGAGAAGGCTTCCGCTTTTGTGACGGGCGTTACGGTCCCTGTAGACGGGGGATTTCTTACCCTGGGAGGCGTCTGATATGATCCTGACCGATTATTTTCGATCTACTCCCGATGCTACCTGGAGCTTTGCTTTGCAGTCCGGCGTTACAAAGGGTGTGATCCGCCTGCCGGAGGATGAAGATTTTGACCTTACTTCTTTTTCTCATTGGCAGAAGGTGCACAGCACCTTTACGGATTTCGGCATTAAGCCTGTTGCCATTGAGCCTATGCCAAACGCGGTGCATGACCACATCAAGGCAGGGGATAAAAAAAGAGATGAGAGCATAGAAAAGGTCTTAAAAATGCTTCCCATTATGGATCGGCTTGATATCCGTACCATTTGCTTTAACTTTATGGCACATATCGGCTGGCTTCGCACAAGAAGCGATTTTCCCGAACGGGGCGGTGCCCGCGTGACTGCCTTTGATATGGATTCCTTTGTCCCCGGAACGGAGAGGATCACAGCAAAGGAGCTTTGGAAAAACTACGAGTATTTTCTGAAGGCGGTGGTGCCTCAGGCGGAAAAATACGGGATCCGCCTTGCGCTTCATCCGGACGATCCGCCTGTACCGAGGCTTGGGGATGTGGAAAGAATTATGATCTCAAAGGAGAACATCCGCCGCGCGGTATACGATATATACCCTTCAAAGAATTTAGGCCTTTGCATGTGTCAGGCAAATTTTTATATTATGGGCGAGGATGTTAAGGCTCTCATCCGCGAATTTTCCGAAAAGGTCTTCATGGTGCATTTTCGTAACACGGTGAAAACCGAAAAAGGCTTTCGTGAGACCTTCCACGACAACGGCGCCCTGGATATGGCGCAGCTTTTGCAGGTGTATCACGAGTGCGGGGTAGATGTTCCCATCCGTGTGGACCATGTGCCTACCATGAAGGAAGAAGAAAGCCGCTTTGCCGGATATGATGCCATGGGCAGATTGTTTGCCATCGGCTACTTAAAAGGAATTCTGGAAGCAGTAGAAGGAAAGAGGAAATTGATATGAGAATCAATGACAGAGAGACCGTGATCAAATTGACTCCCTTGTGGAAGGGGGAACGCTTCCCTGACGGAAGACCCAAGGTGCCTCAGAAGTATTTGGATCAGATGAAAAATATGACCTTGGAGGAGCTTTGGAAGCCCATTTACCTAAAAGGATACGAATCTCAGTTTGAGGGAGACTTAAAAACCCTTCACGATGACGGCAGAAAGCTGATCGGCAGAGCCGTTACCGCAACCTATACGCCTACACGCCCCGATCTTCTGGATGTAATCTTTGAAGAAGGCAGAGAAAAGGGCTTTCAAGGGAATTTCAATCAGTGGGTGATCGACTCCCTTGTGGAAGGTGATGTTGTGGTTGTGGATATGTACGATAAGATCTACAAAGGAACCTTCCTGGGAGGCAATCTTACTACTGCCATCAAGACCCGCACCAAAACGGGCGGCGGTGTGGTATGGGGCGGCATCCGTGATGTGGAGCAGATGAAGGAGGTGCCCGATGTGCAGGTGTATTACCGAGGCATCGACCCTACCCCCATCCGTGAATTTGTGATGAAGGATTTCAATTCCATTACCCGCATCGGCAAGGCAACGGTTCTGCCTGGAGATATTGTCTACGGTGCAGGCGGCGGCGTTCTCTTTATCCCGAGCCATCTGGTTCAGGAGGTGGTAGAGGGCGCAGCCAAGACCCATGTAAAGGATGATTTCGGTTTTGAAATGATCGGACAGGGAAAATTTACCACCGCACAGATCGACAGAGCTACCTGGACCGAGGAAATGCTGGATATGCTCACTGCCTGGATCAAGACCGATCCCCGCGGTGAAAAATACCGTGATCTGGATTGGTCCGAGGAATACCGTCTTGCAAGAGAGGGCGATCCGAACGATACCCAGACCATGCTGTAAAAAAGAGCCTCTCGGCTCTTTTTTTATATGCTTTCCAAAATATTCAGTGCTTCAAAAATTTCTTCTTTTGTGGTGAAAAGGCCGGGGGACAGGCGAAGGCCCCCATGTTCCTCCGTTTTCAAATACCGATGTGCCAAAGGCGCACAGTGAAAACCGCCCCGTACAAAAAGGCCCTTATCGGAAAGAAGGGCGGCGGCTTTTTCCGAGGGAAGATTTTTGTGATTGATCAAAAGAGGCCCGTCGGGAAATTCCGTTTCGTAAAGAATATAGGAGGAAAGGGAGCTGAGACTTTTCACAAGAAGCCTTTTCAAAAGCCTTTCGTGATACTGAATGGATGCAAGTCCCTTTTTCATTACAAATTCTGCGCCCAGTGCCATGGAAAAAACAGCAGGGACCGGGAGGGTGCCTGCTTCCAGCCTTTCGGGAGGAAGGGCGGGCATAAAGGGATGAAAGGTATCTCCGCCCGTACCCCCTGCGAGAAGAGGTGCGGGGATAACGGGACAGTTTTCGGAAAGGGCGAGAAAGCCTGCTCCCATGATCCCCAAAAGACCCTTGTGACCGGGAGCGCACAGGATGTGGACCCCTGTTTTTTGAAAGCTTGTGTCACACATTCCTACCGCCTGCGCGCCGTCACCGATGATCACCGTGCCGCTACGGGCAAGCTGCAAAGCGAATTTCCAAAGAGAAAAATCCCTTCCCGTAACATTGCTCCGAAGGGTGATAGCGAGAATGTCGGGGGGTGAGCGGAAGAGAAGTTCGGGAGAAAAGGTGCCGTCCTTTGACGGAGAAAGAATTTTCAGACGGATCTTACCTCTTTTTTCCAGGAGAAAAAGAGGTCTTAAGACGGAATTGTGCTCAAAAACGGTGGTGACAACATAGGGAAGACGGCGCCTTTTTCCGAGTTCTTCCACAACGCCGCAAATGGCAAGGTTCAAGGCCGCAGTGGCACCGCTTGTCAACACGACATTTTCCGCCTTGGTACCCAAAAGCCCGGCGATCATTTCCCTTGCGAAAAAAACCATTTCCGCGCTTCTTTTGCTATAAGGATGACCGCTTCTCCCGGGATTTCCCAAAGGAGAAAAAATTGCTCGGCAGGTTTCGTGAAGGACCCCGTCGGGCTTCGGAAAGCTTGTAGCGGCGTTGTCAAGATAGATCATAGAAAACTCCTTCAGGGAAGAAAGATGACACCTCTGTCCTCAAGAAGAGAATGAATGCTTTCGGGACTTCCGGCATAGATCTCAAGTCCGTACGCACAGCCGCGGGTGCCTTGTCGGGTCAATCTGGAACGGATATTTTTCTCCTCCAGAATTTTTTGCGCTTTTTGCGCATAGGTGACGGATGGAAAGCGAACGATAAAGGTTTCCATGTTTTCCTCGCTTTTTCTCTCCTCCCGATTTTATTTTATGCAGAAAAATTCTTTTTGGTTTTCTTCCTTCAGGCAGCTTTTTGGCTTTTAGGAATATTGCCGAAAAAATAAAGTAAAAAATAGAGAAATTTCCTCTTTACAGAGAGGCATCTTTTATGTTAGAATAAAATGTAATTATATACAAGGATGTAGTGTTTACCCTTTTTTAAGGGTTTGCAGTCTGATTTGTTTTTTTGAAAGGAGACAATTCATGAAACTTTACAGAATGATCCTTGCGGCTCTCTTGGTGCTTTCTATGCTCCTGCCTTTGGCTTCTTGCCAAAAAGCGCCGCTTACGCCTCCTCCCGAAGAAGTAGAGGAAGAAAAGGAAGGAGAAAAAGAAACAACCCCCGGTGTGGAAGAGAGCGATATGCCCTTGACCGAGTATTCCATCGAAGAAGTGAAGGATTCTTTGAAGCTTCTCGGTGAAAGAACCGGCTTCAGTGACGAAGAGCTTCTTGCTGAATGGAGCGGCTCCGGCTTTGAGATGCGCGTGAATGTTGGCGAAGAAGGAACGGATCTGCGCGTCGGTTTCCGTTGTAACTATGCTGCCCGCTGGAAGGTACTGGTTGACGGCGAGCTTTGGGGAGAGAGATTTGCTACCTCTACCGGTAACAGAAAGCAGATCATTGCCCGCGGCATCCCCGCCGGTGAGCATACCATTGCTCTTGTGAAGGATACCGAGCCTGCCATTAACCGTAACAACTACAACAGCATTCTTTCCGTTGCATTTAACGGAGAATTTCTTGAACCCAACGGTCAGAAGGATCTTTACCTTGAATTTATCGGCGACGGTTATCTTACCGGCTTTGGTAATTTGGGCTCCGGCTCCGGTTCCTCCAAATCCAAGATCGTGGAAGAGACCAGCGTTACCGCAGCCCTTCCTTATCTGACAGCTCAGGCTTTGAATGCAGATTACAGCATCGTAGCCCATAGCCAGATCGGTTTTAAGAAGGCGGCAGGTCCTTTTACACTTCCCGGCCTCTATGACAATCAGTATGCTTACAGAGAACTGGATACTGCTTATGATCCCGAGCGAGTTCCCGATGCCATTGTGATCCACCTTGGTACGGATGATACTATGACCTCTGTTCCCTCCGGTATCTTTGTTGAAACCGCAGCAAATTACATCGAAACGCTTCGCAATGAGTACTACGGCGGAAAGCAGGTTCCTGTGATCTGGCTTTACAACACCATGTACCACGCTATGAGAGTTGGCGATATCAAGGCTCTTGTTCAGTATATGGGCGGTGCTTCCGCAGGTGTTTATGCCCTTGAGCTCCATTACGGTGCATCCGGCTCCGGTACCACCGGTACCGTTCGTTATCCCAATGCAGAGGAACATCAGAAGAGCACAGACATTCTGGTTCCTTACCTGAAGGATCTTTTGAAGCTCAACTAAATCAAAAAACAAAAAGAAGACGGATTTCCGTCTTCTTTTTTTACCCATTTTTTCTGTACTCGTTGGGGGAAATGCCGAATGCTTTTTTAAAGGCCTTGCTGAATGCATAAGGGGAGGAGTAGTTGAACTGTTCCGAGATTTTCGTAACAGAGAGCTTTTTCTCGCGCAGGAGTTTGGCGGCGGCAGAAAGCTTTTTTTTGCGGTAATAGCCTTGAAGTGATTCCGAGGTGGTCTTTTTAAAAACCGCGGATAAATAACCGTAGCTGTAATCTGTGACCTTTTCCAATTCCTTTAAGGAGCGCATGGTATGGAGATGGGTATCAATATAGTTCATCAAAGAATAGCAAAGGATCTCTCTGTGGGACTTGTCCGACAAGGGGCCTTTTTCTTTTTTGTCTACGCCCCTTAAGGTATAAACGATCACTTCCTCAAAAATGGCACTGAGAAGCTCTTTGGAAAAAGGAAGGCGGGAGGAGATCTCGCCAATGGCATGGCTGATCAGATCCTGAATTCGCTCGTCAGCGAAAATGCGGTCCTCACCCCCGGAGAGTGTTTCGGAAAGAAGACGAAAGGGCTCGTCAAAAGGGGGGCTGGTCAGGCGAAAGGCAAAAAAGTCGTAGCGCAGGGGCTCGTCCCAACTGCTTTGTATTTTGTGAGTGTCGCCGGGGAGAGACAGATGAATATCTCCCTTTTTTACCGCGGTTTCGGTACTGTTTGTAGTAATAAAACCTTTTCCGTCGTTGACAACGGTTAGTTCAAACAGATCGGTGTGGGCGTGAGTTTTCACCACAGTATCTCTTTTGCAGAACATTCTTCCGATCTGTGCCACGGCGATCCCGCGAAAGATCAAGGGATTTTTTAAATATAAATTGTCTAAATGATAGTAGTATTGCATATTTTTTCCTCCCAATCGATCATAACACAGAGAAAGGCATAGGTCAACAAATGAAATAATATTTTTTCATTTATTTCGGCGAAAAATATTAAAAAATGATATTACTTTCGCGCAATCGTAACATTTCTTTTCGATGATAAGAGGACTATACTGAAATCAGAAAAATAAAAAAACGGAGGCTTTTATGGAAAAAATTGTTCTTGGTGTGATTGGCTGCGGAAGAATTGCAAATGGGTTCCACCTTCCTGCATTCTCAAAAATGGACAACATTCGTGTGAAATATGCTTGCGACATTCTTCCCGAAAAGGCAAAGGTTTTAAAAGAGGCTTTTCCCTTTGTTGAAAATGTGACCGAGGATTACAAGAAGGTGCTCGCAGACCCTGAGGTAGACGCCGTTTATGTTCTGACACCCAACTACGCTCATTTTACGATCACCATGGACGCGCTTCGAGCAGGAAAACATGTGTTTTGTGAAAAGCCCATTACCGTAAATTACGAGCTTTCAACCCAGATGGCGGAGGAAGCAAAAAAATGCGGAAAAATGCTGAGCATCGGTGTTTGCAACCGATACCATAAATCCGTAGAGATTTTGGAGCAGTGGAACAGGGAAGGCAGATTTGGAAATATTTACCATGTCTACTGTTCCTTCCGTTCCTTTAGAAATATTCCCGGTCTTGGTGGTGCTTTCACGACAAAAGCCCAGTCCGGCGGCGGTGTTCTTATCGATTGGGGCATTCACTTTTTGGATCTGATCCTTTATGTTTTGGGTGGAGCGAATATCAAAAATGTAACCTGTGATGCCTACAGTGAAATGGCAAAGGATATGAAGGATTATAAATATAAGCTTATGTGGGCGGAGGATACATCGGATACGGAAAACGGTACCAACGATGTAGAGGATTTTATTTCCGGCTATGTGCGTACCGATAAAGGCAGCATTTCCTTCAACGGCGCCTGGGCGCAGAACATTGCCAAGGAAGAAATGTATGTGGATTTTCTGGGAGACAAGTGCGGCGCAAGACTTTCCTACGGCAAAAAGTTTGAATTGTACGACGGCAAAACACTGGAAACCATCTCTCCGGAATACGACATTCCCGATATGTACCTGATGGAAGATCAGGCCTTTGTAGAATCTGTTCGGACCGGAATCAAGGATCGCAACAATATTGAGAATATTTTGGAGAGTGCAAAGCTTCTTGACGCCCTCTACGAATCTGCCGAAAAGAAAGGCGAGGTTTCCTTCTGATGAAAAAAATAGGATTTATTGACCTTTATTTAAGCGAGTGGCACGCCAATGAATACCCTGCCTGGATCCGTCAGGCAAACGAAGTCCTGCAGGAAGATTTTGTTCTTTCCTACGCTTGGGGAGAAGAGGAGATCTCTCCCGTTGACGGTGTTTCCGGTGCTGCTTGGTGTGAAAAGAATGGCGTTGAGCTTTGCGGGAGTATAGAAGAGGTTTGCGAAAAAAGCGATTATATTTTCATCCTTGCCCCTTCCAATCCCGAAAAGCATCTGGAGTATGCCGAAAGAGTTCTGAAATACAAAAAGCCCACCTATATCGATAAGACCTTTGCGCCGGATCTTGAAACGGCAAAAAAGATCTTCAGCCTTGGTGAAAAGTACGCTTGTCCTTTCTTTTCCACTTCTGCTTTGCGCTATGCGACAGAGCTTCTTGAACTTTCAGGCGGAAGGGATTTTGTGATTACGGGCAATGGCGGAAACTTTGCAGAATATCTGATTCATACTGCGGAGATGGCGGTGATCCTACTGGATTCTCCGGCAAGAAGGATCAAGACCGAATGCATGGGAAATCGCAGGATCTGTCGCATTCAGACGGAAAGTGAAAATGAGGCCCTTCTCATTCAGGGAATCGGCCTTGATTACACCTTGGCGGGAAAAAGGGCAGACGGAAAGAACCGCTCTTACCGTATCACCTCTGACTTTTTCTCTCTTCTGATCTGTGATATTCTCCGCTTTTTCGTAAGTGGACAAGCTCCCTTTGATCCGGCACAGACGCTGGAGGTCATGCGTCTTCGGGATGCTCTTCTGGAAGGGGAAAAGATGCCAGAAACCTGGATCGAACTTTAAAAGGAGATAAAAAATGAAAATCGGTGTAATATGTGATTGCTTTCAACTTCCCTTGAAAGAAAGTATTGAAAAAGCAGGTCAAATGGGATTTTCCGGTATTCAGATCTATGCTACCACGGGAGAATTCAGCCCCGAGATCTTAACGGAAGAAAAAAAGGCGGAACTGAAAAAGTTGATTTATGATAACGGTCTTACGGTCAGTGCTCTTTGCGGTGATATGGGCGGACACGGCTTTGAGATCGAAGAAGACAATGCCGAGCGTATCGAAAAAACTTGCCGCATTATTGATTTGGCTGCAGAATTCGGAACAAGCGTTGTGACCACCCACATCGGTGTGATTCCTTCCGACAAAAAGGATCCTCGCTACGAAGTGATGAGGTCTGCCCTTTCCGCTTGCGGAAAATATGCCAAGGAAAAGGGTGTGACCCTTGCCATTGAAACAGGTCCCGAAACGGCAGAAACGCTTCTTCACTTTGTGGAGGATGCCGGCGAGGGAGTGGGAGTCAATCTGGACCCTGCAAATTTTGTAATGGTGACGGGACAGGACCCTGCCGAGGCAGTAAGAATGCTGAAGGGACATATTGTGCACACCCATGCAAAGGACGGCATCATGCTGAAAAAGACCGATCCCAAGATTATTTATGATCATTTTGCATCGGGTGGGATCGAGGCTTTGAATGTCGCAGATTTCTTTTTGGAAACACCACTGGGAGAAGGAAATGTAGACTTTGATGAATATCTGAAAGCTCTTGGTGAGATCGGCTACGACGGCTTTTTCACCATTGAGCGGGAAACAGGAACAGATCCCGGGGCAGATATTGCCCTTGCAAAAGAATTTCTTGAGAGGTTTTAAGATGAAAAAAACAAGAGTTGCCGTAATCGGCTGCGGTAGTATTTCCGTTATGCACTTGGATTCCATCCATGCTTTTGAGGATCTGGAGCTTGTTGCAGTATGTGATATCAAAGAGGACCGTGCGAAAAAGTGTGCGGAGAAATACGGTGTAAGGTATTACACCGATCATATCACACTTCTTGAGGAGGAAAAGCCGGATGCCATTCACATTTGCCTTCCTCATTATCTCCATGTACCTGTGGCTTGTGATGCTTTTCGCCGTGGCATAAGTGTTCTCAGCGAAAAGCCTATGAGTATTCGCTATGAGGATGCAGTCAATGCGGTAAAATTGGCAAAGGAAATGAAGGTGCAGTACGGCGTTATTTTCCAGTGCCGCTACAATACCCCCTCTGCTCTTGTAAAAAGAAGAATTTTGGAAGGGGCTTTGGGCAAGGTGCGCTGCGGAAGAATCACTTTGACCTGGTACCGCCCCGATGATTATTACGATGCTTCCGATTGGAAGGGAACCTGGGATAAAGAAGGGGGAGGTGTTGTGATCGATCAGGCGATCCATTCTCTGGATCTTGCTAACTGGATGATCGATGCAAGGCCTGTTTCCATTCAGTCCTCTCTTCACAACCGCAATCACGCCAATATGATCGTGGAGGATTCTGCGGAAGGCCTCATCCAGTATGACAACGGCGCAAGTCTTGCCTTTTATGCCATGAATAACTACTGTGTAGACGAACCCATTGAGATCCGCCTTTGCTGTGAGAAAGGAAATGTGATCTTCTCCTACGATAAGGCTGAAATTTCTTACGACGATGGACGAGTGGAAACGGTTTTCAATCACACCGATGACATTCTCTGTCAGTCGGGGGGCAAGGAATACTGGGGATTTAAACACAGTGAGCAGATCCGTCAGTTTTACAATGCCCTTGCAGGAAAAGAAAGTCTTGATATTTCGGGCGAAGAGGCACTGAAGATCCAGGAGATCGTTTGCAAAATTTACGAGAACAACGATTGCAAGATCAAATAAATGAAAAAGAAGACGGATTTCCGTCTTCTTTTTTCGTTCCTTTACAAAAAGAGGAAAGCGTGGTACAATCCACTTATGGAAAAAAATGATTGTAAGCTTTATCTTGCGCCTATGGCAGGGGCGGGGGACAGAGCGTTTCGGGAGACCTGCGCCCTTTTTGGGGTGGATTTCTTCTGTACGGAAATGATTTCTGCCAAGGCGGTGCATTTCGGGGACAAGAAAACGGCCCTTCTTGCCGAAACGGGAGAAGAGGAAAGGCCCATTGCGCTGCAGCTCTTTGGCTCTGATCCCGATATTATGGCAGAGGCTGCTGAAAAATTTTCTAAGGAAAATAACATCGACGGGATCGATCTCAATTTTGGCTGTCCCGTTCCTAAAATTGTAAATAACGGCGAGGGTAGTGCTTTAATGAAAAGCCCCGACAAGTGCTATGAGATCACAAAAGCAGTTTGCACAGCTTCCCATCTTCCTGTTTCGGTAAAGATCCGTGCGGGCTGGGATGAAAATAGCCTCAATGCACCTCATATCGCCGCCCTTTGCGAAAAGGCAGGGGCAAAAAAGATTGCCGTGCACGGCAGAACAAGAGTGGATTTTTACCGTGACGGAACTATGCGTCCTGATGTTATCAGAGAAGTAAAAAGGGCGGTGTCTGTTCCTGTGATCGCCAACGGTGATGTGGTAGATGGGGAAAGTGCCCTTCGGCTTCTTGAGAAAACTTGCTGTGACGGCCTTATGATCGGCAGAGGTGCTGTGGGAGCTCCCTGGATATTTGCTCTTGTCCGCGCATATCTTGCGGGAAAAGAGATTCCCAAAATTGATAAAAAAGATATCATCCGTCACCATATCGACCTTGCTTTTTTATATAAGCCGGAAGCGGCGGGGCGGGAAATGCGTATGCATATGGCACAGTACCTGAAAGGCTTTCGCGGTGCGGCTTCTCTTCGTGACAAAGCAAGTCATGCACTCACAAAAGAAGATTATTATGCTTTGGTTGACCTGCTTTCTTTTTGAACGATAAAAAATTGGCTGCGACTTCGTTCCACTACGGAGAAAACCTCAGTCATTTGCGGAAGTAAACTCCTTCGGCTTTCCCTTGTGCGCCTCGTCTCGCTTAATTTTTTGTTGTTCAATGGGTAAAAAAGAGCAAAAGAAACTTCTGAATAAAAAAGAATAGATAAAAAGAAAAAGATAACCTTCGTTTTTATACCAAGGTTATCTTTTATTATTTGAAAATTTTCTTTGCCTACTTTCCCACCAGCGAAAGTTCCACCAACCAAAACAAGTTTTGGGGTGTCACTTTTTTTTCAAAAGAAAGTAGGTTATTTGAAGAGATTTTTCAGCTTTTCACCGAAGGACTGCTTGGTGCTCATATTTGTAGAATTGCAGCTGGCGTCAAATTCCTTCAAAAGCTCCTTCTGCTTAGAAGAGAGGTTTTTGGGAACCTCGATCTGTACGGTAAAATAAAGGTTACCGCGACGGTTTGTCCGAATGACCTGAATGCCTCTGCCCTTCAGGGAGAACTGGGTACCGGTCTGGGTTCCTTCGGGAATTTTGAAGGTTTCCTTTCCTTCCAGTGTGGGAATCTGAATTTCGCCGCCGAGTGCTGCCTCCGCAAAGGAAATGGGTACTTCACAGAATACATCGTATCCGCGTCTTGTAAAGACGGGATGGGGACGGATATTGATCTCCACGATCAGATCACCGTTTTCACCGCCTCTGCGGCCTGCGTGACCCTGACCGCGAAGAAGAATTCGCTCTCCCTCACCGATGCCCGCGGGAATGGTGGCATCGAATTTTTTATTCTTTCTTTCTACACCCTGTCCGCGGCAGGTCTTACAGGGATTCTTAATGATCTTACCGGTGCCGCCGCACACATCGCAAGGACGGGTGGTCTGCATCATACCCAGCATGGTACGTTGCTGCACACGGATCTGACCGGAGCCGCCGCACTTGGAACAGGTTTCGGGGTGGGTGCCGGGTTCTGCGCCCGATCCGGAACAGGAAGAACAGGTTTCTGTGCGAGGGAAGGAAATGGTCTTCTTAACACCGAAAGCCGCCTCTTCAAAAGAGATCACGATTCGGGTGAGAATATCGTCGCCGCGGATAGGACCGTTTCTGCGTGCAGTGCCGCCTCCTCCACCGAAGAAGGAGGAGAAGATATCGCCCATATCGAAATCCATACCGCCAAAACCGCCGAAGCCTCCGAAGCCACCGCCGCCTGCGCCGAAATTGGGATCAACGCCTGCGTGACCGAACTGGTCATAACGGCTTTTCTTTTCTTCATCGGAAAGGACAGAATAAGCCTCGTTCACTTCCTTGAACTTGACCTCTGCCTCCTGATCACCGGGGTTCATATCCGGATGGTATTTTTTTGCAAGCTTACGGTAAGCTTTTTTAATTTCGTCTTCGCCTGCACCTTTGGAAAGGCCTAAGACCTCATAATAATCTCGCTTATCAGCCATGATAATTCCTTATGTTTTTCAAAGCCGTCCCCCGAAAAGATGTCTCTTCGGGGGAGGTGTAATATTTTTACTTGTTGTCGTCGGAAGCGTCGGTAAAGTCTGCGTTGTAGTAGCCGTCGCCGTCCTGAGAAGCACCCTGTGCGGCATTCGGATCAAAGCCCTGACCTTCTGCACCGCCTGCAGCCTGGTAAAGCTTTTCGCTGATCTTGTAAAGTGCCTGTGTGAGGGCTTCGGTATCTGCCTTGATCTTTGCGTAGTCTTCACCCTTGAGGCTTTCCTTCAGGGTTTCCACAGCAGCGTTGATGGGAGCCTTGTCCTCTTCGGTGAGCTTATCACCTGCGTCAGCCATGGTCTTTTCGCACTGGAATACCAGGTTTTCCGCGTTGTTCTTGGTTTCTACATTTTCCTTCTGGATCTTATCCTCGGCAGCATGCATTTCTGCTTCCTTCACTGCCTTCTCAATGTCTTCCTTGGACATATTGGTGGAGGAGGTGATGGTGATGTGCTGCACCTTGCCGGTACCCTTGTCACAAGCGGTAACATTTACGATACCGTTTGCGTCAATATCAAAGGTAACCTCGATCTGAGGAAGGCCGCGCATTGCAGGGGGGATTCCGTCCAAGGTAAATCTGCCCAGAGTCTTGTTGTCCTTTGCCATTTCTCTTTCGCCCTGGAGAACATGAATTTCAACAGAGGTCTGATTGTTGGCAGCGGTAGAGTAGATCTGGCTCTTCTTTACGGGGATGGTGGTGTTTCTTTCGATGAGCTTGTTGAATACACCGCCCAAGGTCTCGATACCGAGGGAAAGGGGAGTAACATCGAGAAGAAGTACATCCTTTACATCGCCGCCGAGTACACCGCCCTGAATGGCTGCACCGATGGCAACGCATTCGTCGGGGTTGATGCCCTTGAAGGGCTCCTTGCCGGTAAAGTTCTTAACTGCTTCCTGTACTGCGGGGATTCTGGAGGAACCGCCTACCAGAAGGACTTTGGAAATGTCAGAGGGCTTCAGACCTGCGTCGGACAAAGCCTGACGGGTGGGGCCCATGGTCTTTTCAACCAGACCTGCGGTCAGTTCGTTAAATTTTGCACGGGTAAGGGTAGCGTCAAAGTTCTTTGCGCCGTTTGCATCTGCATAGATAAAGGGAAGGGTAATGTTGGTGGACTGCATACCGGAAAGCTCGATCTTTGCCTTTTCTGCGGCTTCCTTCAATCTCTGCTGAGCGGTCTTGTCCTTTCTCAGATCAATGCCGTGTTCACTTTGGAAAATGCCTGCCATCCAGTCGATGATCTTATCGTCGAAGTCGTCACCGCCCAGACGGTTGTTACCTGCGGTTGCAAGTACTTCAAAGACACCGTCGGAAATTTCAAGCACGGATACATCAAAGGTACCGCCGCCAAGGTCATAGATCATAACCTTCTGCTCGATCTCCTTGTCGATACCGTAAGCAAGCGCTGCTGCGGTGGGCTCGTTGATGATTCTCTTTACTTCAAGGCCTGCAATGTGACCGGCATCCTTGGTAGCCTGACGCTGTGCGTCGGAAAAGTATGCAGGAACGGTGATCACCGCTTCGGTTACAGGGTGACCAAGATAGCTTTCTGCATCGCTTTTCAGCTTCTGAAGGATCATTGCGGAGATCTCCTGGGGGGTGTAGCTCTTGCCGTCGATCTCAACCTTTCTTGCAGTACCCATATCTCTCTTGATGGATGCGATGGTGCGCTCGGGGTTGATGATGGCCTGTCTTTTTGCTACCTGACCGACCATTCTTTCACCGGTTTTAGAAAAAGCAACCACGGAAGGGGTGGTTCTGGCTCCTTCGGGATTGGGGATTACCACAGGCTCGCCGCCTTCAAATACAGCAACGCAAGAGTTGGTGGTACCCAAGTCAATTCCAATAATTTTTCCCATTTTTATTTTCCTCCTTTAAGGTAAGTTTTTTCGTATGTTGATATCATTTATCATTTTCGGCATCAGCCGGAAACTTTTACCATAGCATGGCGGATCACCTTATCACCTACCGCATAGCCCTTTTGGAGCACCTCGGTGATCTTGTTTTCTTCCATTCCTTCTTTTTCTTCACGAAAAACGGCTTCGTGGAAGTTGGGGTCGAAGTCATCCCCGATTTTAGCGATCTCACGAACCTCCATTGACTCTAAGATCTGGAAGAACTGACCGATGATCATATCAACGCCTTCCTTATAATCCTTGGCATCGGTAAAGTTCTGTGCCCGATCGAAATTATCGAAAACGGGGAGAAGCTTTTTGATCAGATCGCTTTTGGAAAGAAAATAGATCTCTTCTTTCTCTCTTACGGTTCTCTTTTTAAAGTTGTCGTATTCTGCCAGGGTGCGGAGAAGCCTGTCCTCCGTTTCGGAAAGCTTTTTGCCCGTCTCTTCCAGCTCCTTTTCTTTCTCTGCGAGAAGGACCTGAATCTCACGGGTGCTTTCTTCTTCGGTCTTTGCGGTATTTTCCACCGCTTCCTCTTTGATTTCTTCTTTTTTCTTTGCCATTTTATTTTTCCTTTGTTTCGATCAGCGGCAGAGCCGGCTCGAAGCCGTATACCGCGTGGATTTCTTTTGCAAGGTGCTGCAGTCTTGCCATTGCCTTGGCGTAATTCATTCTTTTCGGCCCGATAACACAAACGGCACCGTCAAGCCCGCTTTTCAGGCGGAAGGGACAGACGACAAAGCTTGCACTGTCAAGACCCTTTTCCCCTTGGCCGATATGCACTCGCAGGTGAGAGGGCATCTCTTTCCCGAACCTTTCAATGAAAAGGGAGGGATTTTCCAATTCCCGCACGGTTTCCTCGGCAATTTTGCCTTCCTGAAATTCAGGGAAGGAGAGGAGATTTGCAATGGAATTTGCCGAAATGTGAATGCGGCTGGTTTCGGAGGTGACATCGTAAATGATCTGCAGGAGGGGAGGGATGATGCTGCGGTATTCACCCAGATCCTTCTCCATAGCGAGCATCCTCTCTAAGGTGATGCCGCCAAGCTCCTTTTTGGTCAGATGATCGCTCATAATCTCAACCAGAAGCTTTACCCGTTCCCGATTGAGAGGAAGGGAAACATGGATCTGACGGGAAATTGCCTTTCCCGAGGAGGTGACCATAACCAGAAGAAAGCTTCTTTCATTCACATATACGCCCTCAAACCGTTCTATGGTACCGCACTTCTCGCGGGCGAAGGATACGATGGTGTAGCCAGTCATTTTAGCAAGAAGCTCGCCCATTTTTTGAAGGATCTCCTGTCCGTCCTTTATCTTATCGGAAAGAAGGGAATTCAAGAGAAGGGTTTCTTCAAAGGAGAGGGTGTAGCTTTCCATCAGGGAATCTACATAAAGCCGATATCCTCTTCCCGTGGGGATCCGTCCCGCAGAGGTGTGAGGCTGCTCTAAAAGGCCCATCTTCTCCAGATCGTTCATTTCATTTCGGATGGTGGCGGAAGAGCAGGGGTTTTTCATGCTTGCCATCACTGCTTTGGAACCGATGGGCTCACCGGTGGTAATGAAGGCGTCGATCACAAGCTTCAGGATCTCTTTTTTTCTTGGAGTTAAGTTTATTTTCCTCACCGCCTTTTGATTTAGCACTCTCAGTGCCGGAGTGCTAATCTTTGATTCTAATGTAACACGAAAGGAAGGAAATGTCAAGGCCCTCACAAAAATTTCACAAATTCTTACTTACTTATTTTAGACAGAAAAATAAGTTTTAATAAGGGGCGACTTTTTTCGATCTCTTTTTCTTTTTTCTTTTTATAAAATGAAGAAAACAGGAGGTCAATATGAAAAAACAAAGGACAGTTTCTCTCTTTTTATCCCTTGCTCTGCTTTGTCCCGTTTTATTCTTGCCCGCATTTTCCGAAAAGGGAAAATGCAGTCTTTGCGCATCTTTTCGGGAAATGGGCTTTCCTTCTTCTTATGTAGAGAGTCTTTGCGCTCTTTCCTTGGAGCACACAAATTGGGAATTTACGCCTCTTCCTATTACAAGGCTTTCGGAAGGAAAAGGAGAAAAATATACTTTTTCCTATGTTTTGGAGCAGGAATGTAAAAAAGGCCGAAGCCTTGTATCCTCCTCAGCAAAGTTTCTTCCCTATCAGGGGGATAAAAGCGTGCTTTACGATGCGGGCTTTTATGATGCAAACAAAGAGGCGGTGGCCTATTTTCTGGATCCCAGAAATTTTTTGACCGAAAAAGGCGTTTTTCAGTTTCTTGTTCTTTCGGGAGAGGGGGAGTTTTCGGTAGATGCGATAGAGGAGATCTTATCAAAAAGTGCGGCGGAAGCATTTTTTGCCGGCACGAAGACTCATTTGCCCACCTACCTTTTGGAGCTTGGAAAAAAATGGAACCTGAACCCGTATCATTTGGCGGCAAGACTTTGTCAGGAGCAAGGGCGTGAGGGAAATCCTCTTCTTTGGGGGACAGCGGGAGATTATTTGAAGGAGGAGGGAAAAAACGGATATTACAATCCCTTCAATATTTCCGCAAGCGGAAAAGGAGAACGGGAGATCTACCGTTCGGGCGCGGTATATGCCCAAAAAAACGGGTGGGATTCTCCTGAAAAGGCTCTGGAGGGTGGTGTAAAAAAGATCGCCACGGAATATGTGGATACCTTTCAAAATACTCTATATTTGCAAAAGTGGAATGTGGATCCCCGTTCGGAAAACGAAAAGGGCAGCCGCAATTTTTGGGCGCAGTTTATGCAAAATATCGGCGGTGCCAAGACAGAAGGGGAAATGCTTGCAAAAGCTCTTTGTGACAACAAGGAGAAAATGACCTTTCTCATTCCTTTTTATGAAAATATGCCGTCTGATCCTTGTCCTGATCCTGCAAAGGGAACCTGTCTTGTATTTGCGGCGGAACAGGAGCCTTTATCGGCGCATGCGATCCTTTCGCAGGAAAAGAAGACGGCAAAGGAGAAGGAATTTCAAAATGATTCTCCGTTTTTGAAAAAGGAGGATTTTTCCGTAAAGAGAGAATTTTTTGCAGTGCCTATGGTGCTGGCCCTTTGTGCTCTGGGAATCCTTCTTATTGAAAAGAAATCCTTCGGCAACAGAAGGAGCACGGGAGACGGATGAAAAAACGGCCTTAAAAGAGGTCGTTTTTCGTTTTTAGGCCTTCTTCCGATATCGGCAAGAGGTGCTCTGATAAAACCTTTGAATTTTATGTCAATAGAAATGGTAATTTTTGTAAACATTTTCAGGGGCTTGTTTTTTTCTTTTCCGAAAAACATACTGTAAAATAAGGGAAATTCAGAATTTTTCAGTTTTTTCGGAAAAGTCGGTGTGTGATATGGAAAAAAAGGGATGTTGACATGGATAAATTTCTTATGATATAATAAATTGATATGTTTTAACAAGCGAAATGCTTGGACAATTTTTGGAGGATTATAATGAAAAAAACAATAGGCATTTTTCTTTGCGCGATGATGATCTTTGCCCTGTCTTTGAATGCTTTTGCGGCTACCGGTATCAACAAATACGAGCAAAAGGTTCTGGATAAGCTGATCAGTGTAAAAATCGAAACCGATAAGGGCTGGCATTTTTCTTTCAGCCAGGAAAATATCAACGGCGCGAGAAACTATTTTCTCGGTGATTATGATATGAGCGAAGAACAGATGGAAGTTATTCTTTCTTATGTTGATCAGGGTATGGCAATTATTGAAGAAGAAGCAAAAAAGGCTGAATTCAATGCAGACGATTACGGTATGTCCAAGGTTGAGGACAAAAAAGAGCCTTCCGGTGCCGGCTCCGGCAGCGCTCCTTCTTCCGGCAGTGCTCCTTCTTCCGGCAGTGCTCCCTCTTCCGGCAAAAACAACGGAAAATTTGATCTGTCCATGATGGGCAGTGATGCTCGAAATGAGCTTTTGGAGCTTGGACAGAAGGCTTGCGATGAGGCAGATCTTAGCTTGTCCTACAATTCTAAAACCGGTTCTGTAGAAATCATCCATGTAGCAAGTAAGACTCCTGTCTTCCAGTCTGCCGCTGTAATCAAGCAGACCGGAGAAGAAGTAAAGGATTCTTCTGCGGTTCTTTTTGCTTTCGCTTTGGTCCCTGTTTCTGCAGTTGTATTGATGTTCGGTATTTCCAAAAAGAAAGGTCTTTTTGTAAAATAAATTGAAATCTATGAAAAAGAAACAACAGAACTTGAAAAAATTGGGAAAGGTCTTAGGCCTTTTTCTGACTCCCGTTTTATTTGCGGCACTGATCTGCCTGTCCCTGTTTGTCGTGTTGAACACAAGTGTGGGGGATGTGGTAGGCTATGCAAATGTGCTTTTGAAAAAGCCTGTTTCCTCCGAGGAGGCTCCCGAGCTTTTGCTTGCAGAGGATGACAAGGGTGATACGATTCCCATCAGCGAGATAAAGTATCCTTCTTTTTCGCAGGTGTACGGTGAGATCTCCATTCCCGATGTGGATATTCTTTGTCCCTTGATCTACGGTGACGATGATGAGATCCTGGATCGGGGTGCCGGCCAATATATCGGCAGTACCATCATCGGTTATCCCGGTACGACCTTAGCCTGTGCCCATATCAACCGACATTTTAAAACACTTCATCTTGTAAAGCCCGGTAATATGATCCAGGTTCGTACGGAGTACGGTGTTTATAACTACGAAGTAAAATATGTGGGTGTACACAGCGAAAAGGATAAATCGGTTTATGATCTTTCCAGAGAAGATGAAAATCTGGTGCTTTATACTTGCTATTTTCAGCAGACTGCTCTCGGTAGCGTAAAAATGCGTTTCTTCGTGTGTGCTGATTACGTATCCGGCCCCCTGATCGTGGACGGAGGTAGCGAAAAATGAAAAAGACACTGAATTCTGTTTTTAGTTTTATTTTATCTTTGATCCTGGCTTTTTCCTTGCTTTTAGGCGGTCTTTCTGTTTTTGCCTACAATACGGCTCTGAATCCGGAAGCTTTGATCCGCGTTGCCGATGAGAGCAAATATACAGAGGAGCTCTATCAAGAGATCTATGATTCCTGGGACAATCTTTTTGCCATTACAGGCGTTTCTTCACCCGAGCCTATGCTGAAGGTTTTGACTTTTGAGGATGTCAAGAACGATGCTTTTTCCTATCTTCGTTCCTCTTACAACGGCAAAGGCAAGATTTCCACCGAAAAGATAGAGAAAGAATTGGATGAAAAGGTCCGTGAATATGTAAAATCCCAAGGGGAAGAAGAAATCAGCGAAGAGGTAGAGAAAAACATCAAGGAATTGGTCTTGTCCTGTATGGGTAAATATGAGAAGGCCATCCGCATCCCTTTGCTTCCTACGGTTTTGTCAGCAGCGGGGAAGATCAAAAATTATTTGATCCCTGCGGTGATCGCTTCCTTTGCCTTTGCTTTGGTTTTGGTGGTGTTCATCTTCTTCTTGCAGAAAAAACGGAAGGAGACTCTGTACTTTTTGACGATTTCTGCCGCAACCTGCGCTTTGATCTTTTTAGGGGCGGCATTTTTGGCGGAGCATTATGAGATTGCTTCAAGGCTTCCCATTGAAGCGTCTGCACTTCTTACGCTTCTTTCGAATTTTATAAAACTTTTGATCGATGAAATACTTCTTTTTGGTATTGTGTTTGCAGGAGCTGCGGTTCTCTTACTTGCTATCTATTTAATCTTATCTTTTATTTTGAAGGATAAGACTGTAAAGGAAGAGAACCCCGAGAAATCCTCCTCTCAGACGGCATCCCCCGAGAAGAAAAATGAAAACGAGAACTGCAAAGAAGCGGAACCTACAAAAGAGTAAATGAAAATCCCACGAACCGAAAGGTTCGTGGGATCTTTTTATTTTTGCCAGATCTCTTCTGTGATCTTTTCGTGGGAGAAGCCGGGAAAGTTTTCTGTTTTAAGAAGGGAAAAGCCTTCTTTTTTCAGATCCTTTTCAAAAAACCTTGTGGCGGGGTAACGGCGGTTCCACCGATAAAGGATGTATCTCTTGGCATTTGGGAGAGGGGTGTCTTCCACAAAGACAAAATCCTCTTCTTTGGCATGATTTTCGGGATCGGGGCAAACTAAAAGCTCTTCTTTTTCGGAAAAAAGCGGCGCGGTATAGGGTGAGACTAGAAGTCTTTTGCCTTTTGTGAGAGACAGGATTCTTTCACAAAGAAGGCGGTCCTTTGTTTGTCTGCGATTTGCGAACATCATACCGTTTTTTTCGTCCAGAGTAAGGATCAGTGTCATATTATTTTCCTTATTGTTGATAGTCTTTTACGGCGGAAAAGATATCCTTATTGTCTCCCGAATAGGAGATCTTTTGGATCTTGCTCCCGCTGAGGGCATCCTTGTCGATACTTTGGATGTTTTCGTTTAAGGTCAAAGTTAAAACGGGGGAGCGGTCAAAGGCATTGGAAAGGTGCTTTGTTTCCTTTGGTAATGAGAGGGTGGTTTCTTTTCCGTTGTAAAGAAGGAGAATACCGTCTCCCACGAAGACAAATTCATCGGTTTTTGTTTCTTGCCAATGGGTTTCAAGAAAGGCGTTTTTGCCGATCTTTTTCACGGATTTCGGAATGGAGAAGGAAAGATCATCGGTGCCGCTGTTCCAAAAAGCATAAGGGCCGATCTCTGTAAGGGTCTTTGGAAGGGTAACTTTTTCCAATGACTCCATCGCGCCGAAGGCTTCTTCCTCGATGACCTTTATCCCTTCGGGAAGTGTGATCTCTTTTAAATTCTTGCAGCCGTAGAAAGCGCCCACGGGAACGGTCTTCATCCCTTTGCCGAAGGTTGCTTTTTTAAGGCTCAGGCAGTTGTCAAAGCACTCCTTGCCCATTTCCGTAAGGGTGTCAGGCAACACGATGCTTTCTATACTGCTTCTCTGAAAAGCTTTTTCTCCCAATACACGAAGATTTTTTGGTAGCTTTACCGTGTGGAAGGCAGTACCTGCAAAAACGCCGTCGTGGATCACGGTGACAGGGGCACCGTCAATGTCGGAAGGAAGCTCTAAGGA
This sequence comes from Eubacteriales bacterium, assembly GCA_045602025.1. Lineage (GTDB taxonomy): Bacteria > Bacillota > Clostridia > Oscillospirales > SIG627 > RGIG5579. The sequence continues at coordinate 32,218 of JAZSAT010000028.1, forward strand.
ATTTGCATCTGCATTTTCCCCGTCAAAGGAGACGATCTCACAGGTATTGTCGTTGTATACCTGGTAGGTGACGCCCTTGATCTCATCGGTCAGGATCAATTTGCGGTCCTTTGTGGAAATGCTTGAGGGATCAAAGACAGGCTCCGGGGATTCCTTCACGCAGGAAAAAAGAAGCGGGAGCAGTGCCAGACAGAAAAGAAAGGAAAGGATTTTTTTCATAACGGTTCCTTTTTAATTTTTTTATTATCATAACCCAAAAAAGAAAAAAAGTAAAGGAAAAAAGAAAAAAGGAAGCTTTTTTGCTCCCTTTTTATATGTATTAAGCAAATTGTGAGCGGTAGAGCTCGGCATAAAAACCGTTTTTCTTCAAAAGCTCTTCGTGATTTCCCGTTTCTACCACATCGCCGTCTCTTACCACAAGGATCATATCTGCATTCCGTACTGTGGAAAGGCGATGGGCAATGACAAAGGATGTTTTTCCTTCCATTAGTTTCAGCATGGCTTCTTCGATCTGGATCTCTGTTCGGGTATCTACATTGCTTGTGGCTTCATCCAAAATCAGCATTTTGGCATCGGAGAGCATGCTGCGTGCAATGGTGAGAAGCTGCTTTTGTCCTTTGGAAATGTTCAGACCGCCGTCCTCCATGCGGGTTTCATACCCCAGGGGAAGGGACATAATGAAGGAGTGAATGCCGGCTTTCTTCGCTGCTTCCTCTACCTCCTCGCGGGTAGCGCCCTCTCTTCCGTAGGCGATATTTTCCAGAACCGAGCCGCTCATCAGCCAAGTGTCCTGCAGGACCATGGTGAAGGCACTCCTCAGATCCTTGCGGCGCAGCTTTTGGATCGGCACGCCGTCTAAAAGAATTTCGCCCCTTTGAGGATCGTAAAAACGCATGAGAAGGTTTACAATGGTGGTTTTACCGCCGCCTGTGGGGCCTACGATGGCAACGGTCTTTCCTGCGGGGATCTTAAGAGACAGATCGTGAATGATCTCCTTTTTGGGATCGTAAGAAAAGCCTACATGGTCAAACCGGATTTCTCCTTTGATCTCGGAGAGTGTGACGGCATCGGGATCGTCTTCTTTTTCGGGCAGTTCATCCATTAAGGTGAAGACTCTTTCCGCTGCGGAGCGAAGGCTTTGCAGATCGGCAATGATGTTGGAAAATTCATTGATGGGGCCGGAAAACCTTCTTCCGTAAAGAATAAAGGAGGAGATGTTGCCTAAAGAAAGAGAGCCGAGAAGATAAAAACAGGCTCCTGCTACACTGATAATGGAAATGGAAAGGTTGTTGATAAAGTTTACGGTAGGGCCGATGGTCGCCGCTTGATAGTCTGCATTGTAATAGGCCCGGGAGGCATCGCTGTTTTGCTTATCATACCGCTGGGAAAATTCAGCTTCTTTTCCGTAAGCCTTGATGGTCTTGGTGCCCGACAGCATCTCTTCCGAATAGCCGTTTAGTTTTCCAAGCTCCGCGGAGCGTTTGCGGAAAAGAGGCCGCACCATTTTGGTTCTTCGGACAGTGAGCAAAATGGAAAAAGGAAGGGTAATCAGAAAGATCAGGAGCAACTGCCAGGAAATGCGAAGCATCATAAACAGCGCGCCGCTGATGGCAATGAGTGAGGTGAAGATCTGGATCATATCGCCTGTAAGGCTGGTATTGATGGTGTCAATATCATAAGAAAGGCGGCTGATCACATCTCCTGCCTGAAGCTTATCAAAATACCCTACGGGAAGTTCCAAAAGCTTGTTGTAGGCTTCTTTTCGGATCTTTCTTGTGATCTTTTGGGAGAGACGGGTGGTGAGAACAGAGAGGGTGTAAGACAAAAGGGCTGCAACCGCATAGCAAAGAAGCATCAGGCCACAGTAGCGGAAAACCACGGGAAGATCTACATCTGCCACACCTGTTTTCAGATTTAATTTTATAGCGTCAATGGCTTTGCCCGAAAGGTTTGGGCTGATGAGAGAAAAGGTATTTGAGACGAGAACAAGCAAAAGACAACAAAGTGCGGAAAAGCGAAAGGTAAAAAGATATCTTCCGAGACGGAGAAAAACATTTTCTCCTTGGTATTTGCGTTCGTTTTTGTTTTCTTTGTACCTTGTATTTCTCATATCTGCATCTCTCCCATCTGCGAGGTGGCGATCTCACGGTAGATCGGGCAATTTTCGGAAAGATCCTTGTCCGTTCCTGCACCGCAGATCTCGCCTTGATCCAGGACCAGGATCAGATCTGCCTCCCGAATGGAACTGATTCTCTGGGCAACGATGATTTTTGTGGCATTTTTGTAGTTTTCCTTCAGGCCTTGTCTTAAAAGGGAGTCGGTTTTGTAGTCTAAGGCGGAGGAGGCGTCATCTAAAATCAAAATTTCAGGATCTCCGGCTAAGGCGCGGGAGATCAGAACTCTTTGCCTTTGTCCGCCGGAAAGATTTTGCCCCTTCGAAGTGAGGAGGTGCTCGAAGCCTTCCTCAAGCGAACTGATAAAGGGAAGTGCCATAGCACATTCTGAGCCTTTTTTGATTCCCTCATCAGCAAGAGAACGGGTGAAAAGAATGTTT
>JAZSAT010000029.1:0-50626 GCA_045602025.1 Eubacteriales bacterium
ATATAGTCAGTCGACGGTTTTGTCGCCACTCAGTCGGAGAAACACCATTTTCGCGCACAAACAACCGATAGAAATGCGAGTAATTTTGAAATCCGCAGTCTTCGGCAATGCTTTCGGTTGTGTTTGATGTAACCTCAAGTAAATATAATGCCTTTTGAATTCGTATTTTATTCAGATAATATATTGGTGTTTGCGAAAAGTCCTTTTTAAATATATTTATAATCTGATTTTTACTGTAATTAAATTTTTCTGATAAGATTTCAAGAGTTATTTTCTCATTAAAGTGGTGCTGTATATATTCCGCTATATCATTTTCTTTTATTATTGGTAGTCGATTGCGATATAAAATGGATAAAATATCGAAAAACACAGCTACTTGTTCTGTTTGTGTGTGATTTTCGTGCGAAATCCGATCCATTTTTTCAAGCAAATTTTTAAATAAAATATAATCAAACTCGCCGCAGTAATTGAGCGAGTCAGCATTATCGGCCCATTCTCCCCAAAAGTGTACGTATAAATATTTAGGGCTATCGCTTGGAAGATGTCCTATTTGCTTACTTCCGTGCTGTTGTATGTGATAATGTCCTGCTGTCACTTCATATTCTTTTCCGTTTTCCAAAAAGCGAAGAACACCTTCATAAACCAGCAGCAAAACATCATCGTTACACACGCGATTGATATGATACTCGTTTTTTTCGAAAAATCGGAGCGAAGCATACTTGTAAATAATGGGTTTATTTAAATTGATACCTCTCATATAATCACCAACATTAGTATAGAGCACTATTGTGATATTGTCAATGTAATTCGTTATATTATCAATGTTATTGGTCTTTTGGTTGTGATATACTAAACGAGCAAAGGGAGGCGGATGATATGAAAAAATGGAATTTTTACACTACAAACGAGATAAAACCGACAGGATGGCTTTACCGACAATTAAAGCTTCAAGCAGACGGTTTGAGCGGTAATCTTGATAAAATATGGCCGGATATTCGGGACAGCGCTTGGATTGGTGGAAACCGTGAGGGTTGGGAGCGTGTGCCGTATTGGCTTGACGGGTTTATTCCTCTTGCATATCTGCTTGATGATGACGATATGATTAAACGGGCAAAAAAATATATTGATGCTATTATCGAAAGACAGCAGGTAGATGGGTGGATTTGTCCTTGTGCAGAGGAAGAAAGAGCAACTTACGATACTTGGGCGATTCAACTTATAACAAAGGTTTTAACAGTCTACTATAACTGCTCCAATGATGAGCGCATTCCAGATGTTATTTACAGTATACTCAAGAATTATTACGAACTATTGAAGAGTAAGAAAATAAAACTTTTTTCGTGGGGAAAATTCCGATGGTTTGAATTGTTTGTCTCTCTTAATTTCATTTACGAAAAATACAAAGCGCCATGGCTTGTTGACCTTGCCCGGATTATGAAAGAGCAGGGTGCAGATTATGAGGAATTTATTCCAAAGTGGAAACGCCCACTTAATAAATGGACATTTGAAACACACATTGTAAACCTTGCGATGATGCTGAAGTATGAAGCTGTCAGCCACAATTTGTTGAATGTCGGGTATACAGATGCTGCCGAAAAACTATATGATATATTGAAAAAATATAACGGCACAGCAGTAGAAACCTTTACCGGTGACGAGTGTCTTTCGGGCGTTTCCCCCATTCAAGGTACGGAGTTATGTGCTGTTGTAGAGCAAATGTACTCCTACGAGCTGTTGTTTGCATATACAGGTGAAACAAAATGGCTGGAACGTTTGGAGGTTTTGGCATTTAACGCCTTGCCGGCGACGATCAGCGAGGATATGTGGACGCATCAGTACGTACAAATGAATAATCAAATTGCCTGTCAAAAATTCCCCGGAAAATCATTGTTCCGTACAAACGGAAAAGAGGCTCATTTATTTGGACTGGAACCCAATTTCGGATGCTGCACCGCAAATTTCAATCAGGGTTGGCCGAAATTTGCGTTATCGGCATTTATGTATAACGATGAATGTGTGGCAAGCGTCTTGCCGATTCCAAGTCAGTTAAAAACTAAGGATATATCTATTACGCTTGAAACCAATTATCCTTTTGAAAACACACTTAAATATACCGTTGATGCAAAAAAGGATTTTAAATTTGAAATAAGGCTCCCGAAAGATGCAAAAAACATTGTGGTTAACGGTCAAAGTGAAACCCAAACCCACTTGACATTTAACATAACGGAAGGTGTGAAATGCGAATTTGTTATTTCCTTTGATTTCACTCCGCATTTTGTAAAATATGCCTATGATTTGAATTATGTAAAATACGGAAATCTCGTATTTTCTTTGCCGATAGAAGCTGAAAAGATTATGTGCGAATATGAAAAAGACGGCGTAGAAAGAAAATTTCCATACTGTGATTATGAACTTATACCAAAAAGTGACTGGAATTACGGATTTGCAGATACAGCGCTTAAAGCAGAATCAAAAACCAGCGGCGACATTTTCTTATCTCAGAGCAATCCACCAATCACAATAACGGCGAAAATGCAAAAGATTGATTGGGGACTTGAGGATGGATATGAGAGTGTTTGCGCAAGAATACCGCAATCCCTAACTCCTGTTTCAAAGGTGGAAGAACTTTCATTGATACCTTACGGCTGTGCAAAATTGCGAATAACCTTATTGCCGTTTGTAGAATGATATAAAGTTAAAAGCGAGGTGAAATTCACCTTGCTTTTTCTATGTGAAAAATTCAAAAGCTTGTTTTGCGTGGGGTGTGAGATTCTTATAACCCATGCCTCAATTTTTTTGCAACTCTGGTTTCTTACATTATACATTAAGGTGTCTTGTATTTAAATGTCTGCTTTTTAGGGATTATATCATCGTATAAAACTTGCATTTTTGGTAAAATATGATACAATTGAATTGGTAAAAAAATAAACAGGAGGTCAAAATATGAAAACTGTATGTGTTATCACCGGTGGCGGCAGCGGAATGGGTCTTGCTGCTGCAAAATGTATGCCCAAGGAAAAAATTATTGTAGTAACCGGGCGCACCTTATCAAAGCTTGAAAAAGCCGTTGCAGAGCTGAATGCGTTAGGTTATGAGGCTTATGCAAAAACCTGTGATACTTCTAAAAGAGAAGATGTGATCGCCTTGGCAGACTACGCCGCCGGGCTTGGTACGATCAAGAATGTGATCCATTCGGCAGGCCTTTCTCCCGCTATGGCAGATCCTGAAAAGCTGATGCGTGTCAATGCTCTGGGAACTGTTTATGTAAATCAAGAGTTTTCAAGACGCATGCCACAGGGCGGTGTTATTGTGGATATCTCCTCTAATTCTGCCTATATGCTGCCTGATTTTCTTGCAAATAAAAAGACCTTTGCGCTGGCTGAAACCAATGAAGCACTTTTCCTTAAAAAGTCTTTAAAGCTAAGCAAGATGTTAAAGGATGCGTATAAGTCCTCGGGACTTGCATACGGCCTTTCGAAAAAGTTTGTTATCTGGTATGCAGCCAAGTGTGCGTACGAATACGGCGAAAAGAAGATTCGCGTTGTATCACTGAGTCCGGGACTGATTGCTACCGATATGGGCAACCTGGAAGCAAAAGAGGGAGCTTCCCTTTTGAAAACCACTGCTGAAAAACGCATGGGTCTTCCCGAGGAGCTTGGATATGCCATTGCAACGGTTGCCGATGAAAGAAACGGTTATCTTGCCGGTGTTGATATTCTTTGTGACGGCGGCAGTGTTATCGGAAAGCAATTTGTAAAATAGAAATAAAAAACGGAGTGCGTGCACTCCGTTTTTTGCTGTGTATTGTGAGATTTACTTTTTATTTTTGTTGTGCTATAATGGAAAAAACGATACAAATTGGCGGAGTGCAATATGAAAAACTACGATATTGCTGTTTGCGGCGGGGGATTTGCGGGAATCTCAGCTGCACTTGCTGCAGCGAGAGAAGGGAAAAGGGTTATCCTGTTTGAGAAACAGTATATGCTCGGCGGCCTTGGGACAGCGGGTCTTATTACCATATATTTACCCCTTTGCGACGGATTTGGGAGGCAGGTTTCCTTTGGTATTGCGGAGGAATTATTAAAGCTTTCGATCACCTACGGTGCTGAAAGCAGATATCCTGAAAACTGGCTGGATCATATCGGTACAAGAACGGAAAAAGACAAGCGTTATCAGGTGCAGTATAATGCGCAGGTATTTGCCATCTTAGCAGAAAAGCTGCTTTTGGAAAACGGAGTGGATATTCTTTACGGCAGCTATGTGGTTGATGTTTCCGTTGAGAACAAGCGCATTCAAACGCTTTATGTGGAAAATAAATCCGGCCGAAATGCCTATTTTGCCGATGCGGTCATCGATGCCACCGGGGACTGTGACATTGCTCACTTTGCGGGGGTTCCTACTGCCACATTCCGGCAAGGGAATGTTCTTGCCGGATGGTATTATTATACAGATGAGAGCGGCTATCATCTGCAACAGGTAGGGGCATCGGAAGATCCTGATGAAGAGAGGAAAGACAAAAAAGAAAAGCCGCTTGTCAGCCATCGGTTTTCAGGTCTTGACGGAAAAGAGATTTCCGAGCAGGTCTGCCTTTCCCATAAAGCGACATTAGAGCATTGGCTGAAAAAAAGAGAAACGGACAAGGATGCCTCCATTTCCACCATTGCAACCATCCCGCAAATTCGTATGACGCGAAAGATCGTCGGCGAATACGAGCTTTCACATACCGAAGAGCACAAGTTTTTTGAAGACTCCATCGGTATGGTTTCCAATTGGAGAAAGCGCGGTCCTGTGTATGAGGTTCCGTTCAGCACTTTATATAATAAAAAGATGAAAAACCTGATCGTTGCAGGACGCTGCACATCGGTAAATGAAATCCTTTGGGATATAATGCGTGTTATTCCGTGCTGTGCCGTAACCGGTCAGGCAGCAGGGACTGTGGCGGCGATGACAGATGATTTTTCGGCCCTTGATATTTCAAAGCTGCAAGAAAAGCTAAGAAAAAACGGTGTTGTGATCCACGAAAAGGATCTTCTTGAAGGATAACAAGAAAAAGCGAGGTGATTTCACCTCGCTTTTTTGTAATATTTTAGGAAAGCTCGATTTCCGCAAGCGTTGCGGGCATTTCGTGAGCGGTGTTGACAACACCGTCGTGGGTTACGGTATCAAAGCAGGAAACAACAAGTCTTCCGTTCCATATAATGGGTTCACCCGGCTGATCAAGCTCGCCGTGGAGTCCGTCGGTATCGCCGTTTTGTGCAAGCTTTTCGGCGGTGCCGTCTGGTAAAATCTTCACGATGGCATTGGCGCAGAAATCGGCAATGTAAAGATTTCCGTCCTTATCCATGATCATGCCGTCGGTGCTTTTAAGATTTTCCTTATCCTGCGCCCAAATTTTGTTTGACTTTACGGATAGGTTCTCGTTGAAGGTGATTTTGTAAACTGCACCGTCACCGAAATTGCCAACCAGGAGATTGCCTTCCCGATCAAATTCAATGCCGTCAACACCGTACTGATTGTCGGGGTTTTCCGTTACAAAGGTTGTAAGAATGTTTTTGTCCTCTAAGGTGTTTTTTATTTCAATGTTTTCGTCATTCAGTCCGAAGCGGTAAACACAGCTTACAAGCTTGCCCGACGGATGCTCAACCTTTTCCATTGTGCTCTGAGTTACATAAAGATAGCCGTCTTTGATGCGCATACCGTTGGGGTGCTCCATGTTTTTTGCAACAACGGTCGTTTTGATAATTTTATCACCCGCAAGGCGTATGCGCAGTATTCTTCCTTTTCTCACAAGCTCAGGCTTTCCGGGCCAGCCTTGATTATCACAGATATAAAGGTCACCGTCGGGTCCGAATGCGATGCCCATAGGGGAAGCAAGTCCTGTTTCTTCGTGAACAGGCACATCGAACCATTTTTTGATGTTTTTTTCCTTATCGATTTTCAGAATACACCCGGGCATTGATTGATCGGCATAGTTTGGGCAGGCGAGAATCAGATTTCCATCAGGATCGATGGCCATGCCGTCGGGCGTGGAAACATAATCGGGAAGTTTTGCAAAAAGATTTGATTTTACCATAATTTTCTCCCTGTGTTTGTCCTAAAAAAGCTTACTGTATCCTTTTTAAGGACGGTAATTGACATATTTGTGTTCATTTTTTATAATAATAGCATATTAAAGAAAGGCTGTCAAAATATGAAAACAATTACGATCATCGGTGCCGGAATGATGGGCTCGGCTCTTGCTTTTCCCGGGAGAGAAAACGGAAACGAGGTGCGCATCGTAGGCACACATTTAGATCGAGAAATCATTGATGCTTGTCGTAAGACAGGCCGTCATCCCAAGTTTACCAAAGACTTTCCCCATGGAATTTCTTATTTTCAGATCGAAGAAGTCAAAGAGGCGATCATCGGTGCAGATTTTATCATTTGCGGTGTCAGCAGCTTCGGTGTGGATTGGTTTAAGGATGAGATTCTCCCTTTGCTTTGTGACGGTGTTCCTGTGATTTCCGTGACCAAGGGCCTTATGAATACCGAGGAAGGAGAGCTTCTGACTTATCTTGATCTGTGGCAGAAAAAGCTGGATGAACTTGGAAAAAGCATTCCCTTGAATGCCATCGGCGGTCCTTGCACAAGCTATGAGCTTGTTTCCCACGATCAGACGGAGGTTTCCTTTTGCGGTAAGGATCTGGAGGTTTTGAGAATGATCAAATCTGCCATGGCAACCGATTATTACCACATCAGTCTTTCCACCGATATTGTAGGTGTGGAAAGCGCAGTGGCACTGAAGAACGGCTTTGCCTTGGGCATTGCACTGACCATCGGTCTGAACCAAAAAGCTTTTGGTGTTGATAGCGAGCTTCACTTTAACTCTCAGGCGGCTGTGTTTGGACAGTCAGTAAGAGAAATGTATAAGCTTTTGAAAATGCAGGGAGCAGAGGATCTGGATAACCTTGTCCTTGGCGCAGGAGATCTTTATGTAACGGTCTACGGCGGAAGAACAAGGCTTGTGGGCATTCTTCTCGGGCGAGGCTTGAATATCGATGAAGCAAAGGAAGAACTAAAGGGTGTTACCTTGGAATCTCTTGTGGTGGCTGAGCGCGTTGCAAAGGCGGTAAAGGTAAAGGCCTCAAAAGGCCTTGTTGACCTTGGAGATTTTCCTCTTCTGATGCATATTGACGAAATTATTACACAGAAAAAGGAAGTGAATATTCCCTGGGAAGAATTCACCTTTGAACGATAAAAAAGCGAGGTTTTCCCTCGCTTTTTCATTTGTCTTTTTTTAAACTGTTAAAATACGCCGTTGCCTGGCGCCAGCTTTCATCGGTCAGTATTTCTGCATATTTTTCAATATTCAGGGCTTCTTCCACTGCTTCTTCGGGGAATTTTGCGCGAATATCCTTTTTGTAATAGGCACCGCTTCTCGGGGTCCAATAATCCTTGAGCGTATAGTTTTTGTCTTTATCCACAGAGAAGGTGATAGCGGTAGGAACAAAATCTCCCTCAACCTCTTCCACCGTTTCTTCGATTCTGTACTTCATGTGGTAAACGATCAGATACACGGTGACCTCTTCCATATGGCCTTTGTTACCGAGAAGGGGCGTGCCGCTTTTGGATTCGCTTGCAAGGAGGAAAAAGCTTTCAATGTGAACAAGCCCGTCATCGCTGCGGTACTTGTCTTTTAAAACATTGGAGATCACTTTTTTGATCTTACTGCTTTCCCCTTGTTCACCCCAATGGAAAACTTCCATGTCATCGCTTGTTATAACAATATTTCCGTTTTCAACACCCATTTCTGCGTAAGAAAGAGTATCGCCTTTTCTGCCTGCCAGCATCATTTTGCCTTCGGTATTTTTTTCAAAATGAAGATCTGTATGGGAGCAGCTGAAGGTGTTTGTATATTCGACTTTCCCTTGTTCCGAAGCAGTGAAAACAAAGGTGAAAATGCCTGATGTAGGACCGTAACGAAGGGTGCATTCTTCGTTGATGCCGTCCCCGTCGATATCAAAAGTAGCGGTATCGATAAAGCCTTGATAGCTTGTTGCCTCTACAATGGGGAAATCAGTCCAGAAAAGCTTTTCAATTTTATTCTGATAATTCTGATCGATCTTGTAGGCAAAGCTTGAGTGGGGCATTTGTATGGGAGTGATCTTCACATCGCTTCTTGTAACATCGGGAAGATACGAGGCGATGATTACTCGCATTTCATCCAGCGTAGCGGACGCTTTGTGGAGATCCCAAAGCTCCTCTTTTGTGTATGCACTTGCTTTTTTCGGAAGAAGGCCGCAGGAATAGGTCTTTTCCGACATTTGCCAAATGTAAATCTCAAGGCCGTTTTCACAAGGAAGATCAAAATACATAGGGAATTTCGTTTTCAGTTTTTCCACATCTGCTGTTGTGATCACGCTTGTGGGCCCGTCAGCACCGCCGAAGTTTGAAATAGACGAATAGTATTCTTGGGCAGCATTTCGGCAAAAAGCTTCCTGCTCCTTCGCGTATCGCTTGGAATCCAGTGCCTTATCGTGGAGATGAGCGGGAAATTTTCCTTTGATATCCTCGGCAAAAAGGGAGCCGTCGTGGGGTTCCCAATACTCAAGAAGCGTATAATGCCCGTGCTTTCCTTCTCGCTTTGCGGTGATCACCGTAGGGACATAGGCTGCATTCTCTAAAGTGATCACACCGTCATTACAGCTGTACTCGTGGTACATTGCCCACAGATAAACAATTGTTTTTCCGGAAGATTTTTCAACATCCAAAATCTTTTGGCTTACTGCAATAAAGTTATCATTATGATAGCCGTGACTGTAATTGTAATCAGAGTGATGGTCGGCGATCTGTGTGTCAAGAAATACAGATAATTCATCATTTATCATTGATTTTGGATTGGTTAAAAAGCAAACTGCAAGAAGTATGCTTGCTGCAATGGCAACTAAAATGATCCAAAAGGCCGGCTTTTTATAATTCAAAACCGATTTTACTCTGCTTTTTACGCCTATCTCGCCGAAGGCAAGGGGACAGGCGGAAATTATTCTTCGGTTGACACTGCAAGATAAAAGTGCCTGGGAATAATCTGCCTTTTCTTCGGAACCGAATTCTTTGACGACCCTTTCATCACAGGCAAGCTCAATATCGCGGCAAAGAAGCGCATATCCCAGCCACATCAAAGGATTGAACCAGTGTAGCGTAAGAACAAGAAAACCAACGGGCTTCCATAGGTGGTCCTTACGGCGGATATGAGCTTTTTCATGGGCGATGATATGCTTTGTGTCTTGCTCCTTTATATCGTACGGTAAGTAGATATTCGGTTTTATGAAACCAAGCACAAAGGGAGAAACAACATTTTCACTTTGAAAAATATTGTCTTCCAGAAGGACCGCGGTATTGATTTTCCGTTTTACGCGCCAATAGCTGATCGCAGCATAGAAAAGCATAACGATCATACCGATGATCCAGATCAGAGCAAAGGTGGGAATCCAAATTTGCAAAGGGTTGGCACTGGTAGCGGGATCGGGAGTAAAGGAGTGAGCGATCACGGGATTTACCACCGAATTGATCATCGTAACACCGGAATGTATTTCAGGAGTTTGATCCAGCAAAATTTCCGGGCTTACGGTTTCGGCACTTGGGATCAGGCTCATAACGCTTTCTATGGAAATCGGGCAGATCAGGCGGATCGCCACGATCCCCCAAAGAAGCACCATGATCCATTTAGGAGCTTTTTTCAGTATAAGTCTTAAAAAAAGTACCGCAAGAACGATCCAGCTTGCCGAAATGCTCATATTGACTATGGTCAAGAAAAAACTTGTCATTTTGATTCACCTTGGCGAAAACGGTTGATCATTTGCTGCACGGCATCGATCTCTTTTTTGGAGAGTTTCTGATGCTTTGTAAAGGCCGCTATAAAGGCGGGAAGAGATCCCTCAAAGGTTTTTTCTACCATTTCATTGATCTCTGCCGCTTGCACCTCCTCCTTTGTCACAAGGGAGGTGACAACGGTATTTTCATTCTTCAAAACACCCCGCTCGGACAGACGCTTGATCACTGTATAGGTAGTAGTAGGCTTCCAGCCAAGCTGCGTTTTGCAAAGCTCTACAAGCTTACTGCTTTTTACCGGTTCATTCTCCCAAAGGATCAGGCAAAAACGGTATTCACTTTCAAAAACCTTCGGTGTATTCATATCAAATCTCCTTTCTCTAATGCGTTAGAGTGTATAATTACTCTAACATATTAGAGCCAATCTGTCAAGCATTTTCTAAAAAAATAAAAAATTATTTTAAAAAGAGAAAAAAGCAGAATTTGAATTTACTTTTCGGGATGCATTTGCTATAATCAAACCAGCGAAAGGCAATAAGGAGTTTTGCAATGCTTACAATGAAAATGAAGGGTCTTGGAGACTTTTCCGCACGCTTTTTTCTTGAAAACCAATTGAAGGACCGAGAACTTTGGAAAAAGTTTGTAGAAGTATTTCGCACGCAGCCCGATTCGGAGAAAAACGGCTGGAGAGGGGAATTTTGGGGGAAGATGATGCGCGGTGCCTCCTTGGTATACGCTTATTCCGGGGATGAAACCCTTTATGAGATTCTTGAGGAAACAGTCCGTGATCTTCTCTTCGTGGCAGAAGAAGACGGCAGAGTCTCTTCCTACAAAAGAGAAAAAGAATTTTGCGGTTGGGATCTTTGGTGCAGAAAATATGTGATCTTGGGCCTTGAGTATTTTCTTGAGATCTGCAAGGATGAGGATCTGAAAAAGGAAATCCTCACCTTTCTTTGCCACTGTGCGGATTACATTTTAAAATATGTTGGAAGCGGCGAAGGGAAGATGCCCATCACCGATACCTCCCGTAGCTGGCGTGGGATGAATTCCTCTTCCATTTTAGAGCCGATGGTGCGACTTTTTCGCCTGACAGGGGAGAAGAGGTATCTTGATTTTGCTTCTCATATTGTAGACTGCGGCGGTGCCAAGGAGATCAATGTGTTCAGGCTCGCCTATGAAAATAAGATCTATCCTTATCAGTACGGTGTAGCAAAAGCTTATGAAATGATGTCCTGCTTTGAAGGGCTTTTAGAATATTACAAGGCAACAGGGATCGAGTGGTGTAAAACCGCTGTGATCCGATTTGCGGGGGCGGTTATGGAAAGTGAGATTTCCGTCATTGGCTGCAGCGGCATTACCAACGAGCTTTTTGATTATACCGTAGCGCGGCAAACGGTTCGTCAGGAGGATGTTTCTCAGGAAACCTGTGTGACTGTTACCTGGATGAAGCTTTGCGCAAGGCTTTTGGCTCTTACCGGAGACCCCTCTTATGCAGATTGCATGGAAAAGTCTTTCTACAATGCATATCTCGGTGCCTTGAATACGGAAAAAAAGATCTCTCCTTATATGAGAAAAATGTATGAGGAAAATCCCGTGGTGGAGTATTTTAAAGAAACCGTTCTTCCCGTGGATAGCTACAGTCCACTTGTATCCGGTATCCGTGGCAGGTGTGTTGGCGGTAATCAGTATCTTTCCGACGGAAGCTACTACGGCTGCTGCGCCAGCATTGCTTCGGCCGGCGTCGGCGTTTTTCTTGATCAAATGGTAACAAAGGATGATACCGGTATTACCGTAAACTTTTTTGAAGAGGGAAGTGTTACCTTGGAATATCAGGGAACTTCCGTTCAGATTTTGCAAGAGACCGATTATCCCGTTGGAGAAAAAGTCAAGATCACAGTCAAGGCTTCTCGCCCAATCGAATTTGAACTGCGGATCCGAATTCCCGTCTGGACAGGAAAAGGCGGTTATGAACGATATCAAAAGCTGTGGTCGGAGGGAACCCTGGAAATTTTCTTCCCTATGACCATCCGCACACAGCACCCTAAAAAATGGGAAAAGGAAACCCTTTATATTCCCAAGGCAGAAACGGTATACCACGATCCGAAGGACGATGATTTCATTGCCCTGTTCCGCGGACCTCTTACCTTGGCGGCAGAGGATGGACTGGAAAAAAAGGCGGATTCGATTTTTGATTTTGATCCCGCTTATGAAATCTGCGAGACGGATCCTTCGTACCTTTTGAAAATGCGCTTTGAGGACCGGGAAGGGAAAGAATTTTATCTTTGCGACTATGCTTCGGCGGGTAAGGATTGGCAAAAGGAAATTGCACCGTGGCTTCGCACCAAATAAAAAATAAAATCGGAGTGAATTTCACTCCGATTTTTCGTTAATTAAGAAAGGAAGATTGTATTGATGTATAAAAGAATATAAAACAATTGCAGAAGGAATGAATTTTACCATATAATTGTTAAAGAGAAAAAGGAGTTTACAATTGAAGAAAAATAAAAGTACTTCTCTTTTATCAACCCTTGACTTTGTTAGGATGATTTGCTACAATAAAGGTGTAGTATTTTGTCAAAATTTCAAAGTGAAATTAATATACAAAAGAAGAATATTATACTTTGAAATGAGTCTTTATTATTGAAAAGGAAGCGAGAGATTAATGATTTCCACAAGAGATAAACAGCGCTGTGTTTGGTGGTTTGGCTTTTTATGTGTGGCAGCAGTATTGGGAGGATATTGTATAACCATTGGTTTTCGTGGTATGCCTCCTACAGAAGGATGGTACACTTGGTATGCTGAGTTGATCAATAATGACAGTGTTGTCTATAGGGATTTTTCATATTTGTTTTATCCTTTTTACATTCAGTTTATTTCCTTTTTTTGCAGTATTTTTGGTTATAATATTCTTGCGCTGCGAATCTTGGGGTTGATTCTTTTCGTAGCGATTGGTATTGCATGTTATTTGTTATTTAGTAAGCTGGTAAATGTACCCGGTGCTGCCATTGCCGCAATTGCAACAACCATGTATTTACAGTCTGAGGTTGTGCAGCTGTTTTATGACTATATCAGATTTTTTGATTTGTTTGCGTATTTGTCGATTTATTTTCTTGTAAGTTATATGATCGATTTGGCAAAAAATCAGGAAAAAAAGTTTTCGTTATCGATTATTTTTTCGGCTGTTTTTGCAACATTGGCTTGCATGACAAAGCAAAGCACGGGAACACTTTTAATTGTTTACACAATCATCTTATTGCTGTTTTCCGCCCTTGTTTTGGATAAAAAGCGCTCAAAAAAGATTCTTTTTGATACATTGTGTTATTTTTTAGTAGTGTTTTTTATGTTTGCAGGTATGTTCATTTGGTTACTTGTAAACGGTGCCGCCGGAGCCTTTTTGAAAAATGCAACGGGAGATGCTTTGGGAGCAAAGGGCGGATTGGTGAATCTTCTTTTCCGTTGGATTGTTAATTTGTATCCCTCAATGCTCAAGCAAATTTTCCCCGCCATTGGTCTTTTATCTTGTTTAGCACTGGTCAAGCTTAGCAGTTGCATTCATATCCGAAAAAATGAAGAGCTCGGTAACAGTGAGGTTTTACTTAATAAAAAAACAGACGGAATTTTTGGAAAATCTAAGGCCGATTATGTAGAAAATCTTGCTTTGTTAGGATGCGGAGCACTTGTAATTGGTGCATTGATCGTTGTTTGCAGAAAATTCCATGGTGTAACCGAATATTTCTCGAACAAGTTCGATGTAAATATGTCTACGTTCGGCTTTGTACTTTGTACATTGTGCTTTGCGTTTATCGGATTTTCTCTCCTGTTCCTTCCGTTTAAAATAAAGAAATATCCCGACAAGGAAAAGATATACAATAGAATTCTTGTTATTTTCCCCTGGTTTTCTTTGCTTGGCGCTATTTTTGCCATTGGTTATGGAAGCGGTCTCTCCGGTGGTTTGTGCGAAAGCCAAACTGCATTGGTTGTTGGTTTTATTATTGCGCTTTCCGCGAAAGCATTGGAGAATTCAAAAATCAGAATAGTGGGAACTGCCGTTTTAATTATTTACGGTGCTTCTTTCTCCGCATCGTGTGCATCAAGAAAATATCTGAATACTTATTCGTGGTGGGGATTGTCGGAAGGACCTGTTTGGGAAGAACAATTTACTGCTAAGAGTCCGATGCTTGCGGGAATCAAGATGAATCAGTATGAGAAAGAAATGTATGACGGTGTTCTGCGTATTATTGAAGAATACACGAATAAAAATGATTCGATCTTCTGCTTCCCCCATATTCCCATATTTTATTCATTAACAAATCGTGGTTCTGATACATACACTCAGGTTCAGTGGTTTGATGTTTCTAACATTAAAGATATAGAAAGAGATATTGACACATTGAAAAAATCTCCTCCCAAAGCAATCATCTACTGTAGCTTGCCGGAGTTTGTTTATTCAAGCCATGAATCTATGTTCAACAACAATGAAATATCACAAACTCGCATTATGTCGGATTTCTTGTTATCTTTGGTAGAAGATAATGATTATGAATTGGTAGGCGCGTACCATCTCTGTGATGGATATGCTGTATCGGTGTATGTACAATAGAAAAAGTTGATTATAAAAAAGTAGCAGAGTTTATCTGCTACTTTTTTATAAAAATAAAAATCGGAGTGAAATTCACTCCGATTTTATTGTTAGCCCATAGATACAATGAGGTAGTCGCCCATATCCCTGATATAGCCTTCTTCAGGAAACTTTGGCATAGATTCAGCTTCTGTTTTACTAGGCTCGTAATAGGTATCAAAATCCGCGGGGACATATTCGCATCCGTAGTAGGAAAAGACCTTTGCCATGGATTCCTGACTACCGAAGGCCTCTGTTGCCCAATCGAGAATAGAACTTACATTGTTTACGGGGATCTTTCTGCTTAAGGTGCTTGAGTCAAAATCATGACCTTTGAGGGCAAAATAGCCCACACAAAGCTTTTTGTAAAGCTTCCAACGGAAGCTGTCTTCCGGGACGCTTGCTTTTTCGTAGATCGAGGCATTCCCCTTGTAGGAACCTACGAAAATAACAGGCTTGTCTTGGTCAAATTCGCTTCTCAGATCGTAGCTTACCTGACGGACTACCGCTTCTTCGCTTTTGCTTCTTTGATGGTTCAATTCCAAAAATTGACCAAGGTAAGAGGCTTGATAGAAGCAAAGAAGACCGCAAAGAGTAATGGCACAAATTCTGCAAATATTTTGAACTTTATTTCCTTTTTTCGGGAAGCAGGAGATCAGCATCATGGCACAAAAGGCACAAAAAGCACCGAACACCTGACAGGTACGATAAGGGGAGTATACGCCTTGTACAAAAGATAAAATTACAAGGGACAAAAGCATGCCGAAACCGGGAAGCAAAAGGATCGCACCGTGCTTTTTGCAAGCAAAGAGCCCCATAATGATAAAGGCGATACCGCATATTACCAGGATGAGAAGGGGGAGGTAAATGACCGAACGGAAAATGTAATGAACAAAAAAGTCATTACAAAGACCGGCGAGGATCTCTTTGATGGGCTTTTCGCCCCAAAAAATTTTTGTTGCGCCGTTGGCAACGGGCTGCAAAGAGAAAAGCACCAAAATGATCTTGTGTACGATAACGCGAAGGAGAAGTCCGATGATAAGGAGTCCCGCATAAAGAGAGCCTTGCCTTATAATTTCCCAAAACCTCTTTTCTTTTTCTTCACCGTAGATGATCTGTAGTGCGATTACGGCAAAAACAAAGAAAATATAAACAGGAACTACAGACTCATATCCTGCGCAAAGCAGCATAAGCATAAAAGCGGATGCAATGAGGGACAAGTAACCTTTGACACCTCTTCTTTTGTGAATAAAAGAATGGATACACAAAAGGCAAAAGGAGGTGAAAAGAAAACCGCCGCAGATAATAACATTGGAGCCGGTGTATTCCCAGATCTCATTCATCAAGGGATAGGAAAGGAAAAAACAGGAGAAAACGGTAAGTGCTCCAAGGCTGATTTTGCCACCCGAGATCCTGCGAAAGAGAATACAAAGGTTGATACAGGCGAAAACAAAGAGAAAAACGGCAAGGACATTAATGGAAAAGTGCGTCCTGTGATTTCCCTGTATAAAAGACCAAAACCAGATTCCGAATCTTCCGGCAGAAAGCATTTCGTTTCCGGAGCCTGTATAGCGGTTACCCTCGGTGTCGTCAATACTCAAAGAGGTGTTGCATGTAGCATAACCAAAGGAAATGACTGCGATCGCAAGCAGGGAAAAAACAAAAACTTTGCTTTTTATAAGCTTGCGGACATCCTCAAGGTATTCTTTGATCATTTTTCATCCTCGAAATTCAGGCGTTTTTCTTCAATTACCAAAGGTCTGTTCATCAGTCTGGTATTAATGGAGAGAATATATTCTCCGATAAAGCCTAAAAATGCCAGCTGAATACCGCCCATAAAGAATACGGCGATGATGATCGGCGCATAACCGGGAGCAAAGCCGTACCAATTCACAAGCTTTGCAATCAAAAATCCGAGACCGGTCAAAAAGCTGAGTGCTGCAATAAAAAAGCCTGCAAATTCCGCTACTCTCATACCGATCTTGGTGTAGCTTGTAAAGCTGAGCATTGCCGCGTCAAAAAGACTGTAGAAATTGTTGCTGGTCTTTCCTGCGCGTCTTTTCGGTTGCTCATATTCGATTTCTTTTCTTTCAGGCCCGAGCTCTGCTACGATTCCGCGAATGAAGGGAATGGGATCCTTCAGGTTGCGCATGGTATCCACAAAGCTCTTGTCATAAAGACCAAAGCCTGTAAACTGCTCGATCATTTCTACGCTGCTCATTTTTTTGATGAGCTTATAGTATACACCACGCAGGAAATAAACAAGCTTGTTTTCCTGGCTTTTGGTTTTCTTTCCGATTACGATCTTATAGCCTTTTTCCCATTCCTTGACAAAAACGCTGATCAGCTCTACCGGATCCTGAAAGTCTGCGCAGATGGTTACGGTACAGTCACCGGAGGTACTTAAAATGCCATAGTAGGGGGAATTGAACTGGCCGAAATTCTTTGCGTTAAAGATTGCTTTTACATGCTTATCTTCATTGCAGATCTCTGCAATGATAGAACGGGTATTGTCCTTTGATTTGTTATCAATAAACAAGATCTCGTAATTATATTCGGGAAGATTTTCGGTAAATTCTTTTTTGACCGCTTCATAGATGGGGCGGGCATTTTCTTCCTCGTTGTAGCAGGGGATCATAACAGAGATCGTCTTTTTGTTATTCATTTGTTTGTCTCCCTAAAAGTATTTACTGTGATTTCAGCACCCTCGGCAAAATCCACTGAAGGGGTAAAACCGATGTCCTTTTCAAGGTCTGAAATATCAGCTTTTAAGAACATAACCTGCTTGGGGGAATAGGGGACCTTGCCAAAGCCTAAAGGAAGAGCCGGGTTTATGATATCCCGAATGGTTTCAATATAGGCTTTTAAGGGTTTTGCAGTTCCGCCACCCAAAACATAGGTTTTTCCGCCAACTCCGCTTTTGGCGAGCATATAAAATGCGCGGCCGGCGTCATGGGAAAAGAGGTAATCCCATTGCTGCTCCCCTTTGGTAAGTTCGGGACATTCGCCGTTTAAGAGCTTGGTAATCAGTCCTGAGATCATGGTGGATTTGCTATCGCCGGGACCGTAAATGCTTAAAATACGCACCCAAATATGGTCTAATCCAAGCTTTTCGCATTCGATTCTTGTCATACTTCCGGCACAAAGCTTTGCAATGCCGTATCCGTTTTCGGGAAAGCATGGTGTGGACGGTGTTAAAACACCGTCTACTCTGCCGTACTCAGCCTGAGAGCCGGCTCCGATAAATACGGAGCAGCCAAGGTCCTTTGCGCTTCTTGCCGCATCAATGGAATACTGAATATTGCTGATCTGCGCGGGCATATCGTTGCGTCCGTCTCCGATGGTATGGGCCCAGGCAAAGTGATAAAAAGCATCTACCTTGTCCGGTATCAGATCCTTCAAATCAGAAAGGGATGCAAGATCGCAGAATACCTTTTGGATCTTGGGATGGTTTGGAACAGAATCCGCACGGGAGGAGTTAGGTCTGCAAACGGCGTATACAACAACACCGTTTTTTGCAAGCTCCGTGCACAGGGCTGTGCCGATGGCACCTGTCGGTCCGGTTACAACTGCTGATTTTATATTTCTTGTAATCATTTAATCCTCGTCAATTAACGGAACGAACATAATTTTCTTAAGCTCTTCTCTGGGAAGGAAGGGAGCCAGATCCTCCAAGGGAGGGCTGACCAAAGTTCCGTCGGGAAGACGCTTCGTGCTGCTCTTGGGTTCCCATACCTGCTTGGTATCGGTAAAGATCTCACAGAAAACGGGGCCGGGGGTTGCCAGAGCCTTGTTTACTGCTTCCTTCATCTCTTTGTTATTATGTGCAGCAAAATAAGGATATCCGAATGCACCTGCAAGCTTTTCAAATTCGGGGAAGGAAAGGTCTCCCGATTCTTCGCCGATTCCCACCTTGCAGTGATTGGAGAAGAGATTGGTCTGTGTAATACGGATGGAATGATATCCGCTGTTATTTACAAGGAAGATTTTGATGGGTAGGCGGTTTGTGAGGATGGTCTGAAGCTCCTGAAGGTTCATCATAATGGAACCGTCGCCTTCTAAGCAGATGGTTTCCTTTCTGTTACCGCCGATACAGGTGCCGATGGCAGCGGGAAGTCCGTAGCCCATACTTGCAACTGCACTGTTATTGGCAAATCTGCTGCCCTTTTGAATATGGTAAGCCTGATGTCCTACAACGCAGCATGCACCGTTGGATACAGCGGTCAAGCTGTTTTCGGGAAGACAGCGGGAAAGGTAATCAACAAATGCATATACATTGGCGGTCTCTCCCTTTTCATCCTTCTGATCTTCACGGACAACAGGATATTTTTCTTTCCAGGAGCGGCAAGCGTCGAGCCATTCGGTGCCGTTAAACACGGTTCCTTCAAGCTTTGCATCCATTTTTTCAAGGAAATCCTTGGCATCTGCCCAAACAGGATATTCCACATGAAGAGTAGGCTTTTTCAGCTCTGCCTTGTCAATATCTACCATGATGACCTCGGCGCATCTTGCCCAGGTCTTCCAATTGTATCCTACCTGGCGGATGGAAATACGGGTTCCGACAGCGAGGATCAGGTCTGCATTCTGAATAGCCCAGTTACCGGGTCTGTCACCCATATTACCGGCTCTTCCGCAGTACAGAGGATGGTCGGTTTCGATCAGGTCAATGGCATTCCAGTAGGTCACAACGGGAATGTTCAGCTTTTTCATTACCTTTTCAAAAGCTTCAAAGCCGCCGGAAAGTCGAATACCGTAGCCTGCATGGAAAACAGGGCGTTTTGCATTTTTGATCTTTTCAATGATCTCTTCTACCGTTGCATCGCTGACAGCGGGAGGAAGAAGAGCGTCGTCTTCCTCGGGAGAATAGCCTTCCAGCTCGTCGGTTTCGATAAAGGAGCCCTGGTAGTTTACAGGAATATCCACCCAAACGGGGCCGGGTCTGCCGGTGGTGGCAAGGTGCCAGGCTTTTTCCAATTCATAGCGGATGCGCTTGGGTTCCTCGATCATAACCGCATATTTTGTCATAGGAGTTACAGATTTTACAATGTCGTATTCCTGATCGCCCATTGCGCGAAGAGGAGTTCCGGTAAACTGCAGAGCGTAACGAGCAGTGGTGTCATAGCGAACCTGACCGCTGACAACAAACATAGGAATGGAATCGAGCCAGCCGCCCAAAACGCCGGTCAGTGCATTGGTGCCGCCGGGGCCGGTGGTCACGCAAACTGCGGCGATCTTATTATCAAGACGGGCGTAGGCTTCCGCAGCAATGGCGCATGCCTGCTCGTGGTGATTGTAGGTAACCTTTAATTTTTCGTGGTGGCCCAGGGCATCGTTTAAGTGCATGGCACCGCCGCCGACTACCGAGAAAACATCGGTGACGCCTTTTGAAACCAAAAAGTCGGCTACATAATCTGCAAGTCTGATTTTCATAGTGTTCTCCTTTGTTAGTCTTTTTTGTTTTTGTCATCGACTGTTATATGGATAGGATTTTTATTCTGAAAATAGGTATATGACGGAGTAGTTCCATCGTCAAGTCTATAAACGAACAAGTTTCCAACTTGGCCGATTTTTGTATACTTTTCTTCTTTTACGGAGTGAAACCATTCAATGATTTCGCGCTGGCCGATTTTTTCACCGTTTCTGAAAGTGTTTTCATGTGTTTCAAGACACTTTGGAATGTCGCACCAAACAATGATCTCCGGATTGTTTTTTTCAAGCCAATCAAGCTCTTTTTGTGCGGCTGCGTCAGAGCACACATCGTAGAACAAAACAGGAACAGGATCGCTTAAATCATATCGTTCTGTAAGAATGTTAAATATTTTGACATGGGGGAATCCCCAAACCGTGTCGTTTTCATCGGAATTTTTCTCAATGAGCTTTGTGATCTCGTCAAACTCCAAAACATCCTGTGCAGCAAGAGTAAAGCCTGTAAATGCTTTCAACTCGGATTTTTCTGTTCGTTCAGTAATTGGATGGGTTTGTTCGGAACCCCACCAAGCATATGCGGTTGTAACCTTTTGTGTCATACACAAAAAGCAAAGAGCAAGGCATCCCAAACAGAGAGCAAGGTTTTTCGCTTGATTGATTTTGGGTAATACCAAAGAAAAAAGCATAGTGAGAAAAATGGGAACGAGAATGAACATCATTCGCGGAATTGGATATCCGCCTGAAGCCATTGAGCTGCAGTAAAATTCTACGATGCCGGCCAAGAAAAGCGCGAGTAAGGGCTTTTCGATGGGCAGTTTTCCGGTTTTGAATTGCTTTGCAAAACACAGAACGGTAAATGAAATGATGAAAAATATTGAAAAATAATTGATTAGATTTGTGAAATCCTGAAATAGGTTAGTGCTTTTAAAAAGGTCGGTAACGGCTCCTCTGAAATCAATCGCGGACAAGAATATTGCAGCAAAAAATATAAGAGCTACAGGACCTGAGAAGTTATAGGCAGAGGCTATTTTGAAATATTGCTTCTTTCGAAATACGATAAGAGATGCGATAAAAAGAATAAGCGCCATAAAGGCAAGCAAAAACACTTTACGGTTTATCATAAGCTTAAGAATTTCTCGCACTGAATGTCCGTAAATCGACAAAAATACCGTGGTAAAGGAAAGGAATACCAGAGGGAATAAGAGCCGACTTTTTTGGATGTTTTTGTTAAGCAAATTTGAAAGCGCGCATACGAGGAGCGTGCTTTCAAAAAAGAGGGACAGCTTTGAAAAATCAAGTAATGTGTTCTTGATAAATCCAAATAAAATGGTCATCAGACCACCTTTTGCACCTGCTGCGTCGAAAAACTGCTCCAAAAATGCACCGAATGCACCGGTAGCAAAAAGAAAAATTGCGAAAATTAAAAGGGGAATCAGGATGCCAAGGACTGTATAAAGGCAGTATGTCCAAAACTTTTTGTCTTTAACGGCTACACAGTATACAAAGAGAAAAGCAAAGCATACCAAAAGAGCGGCAGCACCGAGACTTTGCTTTAACAAAAGCATCAAAGCAAGAATAATGCCTGACCAAAATATATTTTTGTTTGCCGAAAACGTTCTTTCGCTGTTTTGTGCATCTTTTTCCAAAAAGTTTGCAACGAAAATGGCAAGCAAAATAATCAAAAAAGTTTGTGTTTGGTTATAGTCGCCTGCCAGATCATAAACGGAAGCGGTTCCTAAACATGCACCTGCAAGGCAGGATATCCATACATAACGGGGCTTGAACCACTTTGTAAGAAGCTTGTAAAGAAAAAGCATCATTACGACGCGTTGCAACAAATACCAGCCCCTGAACAGGATCAGATACCCAAAGGATAGCTTCCAAAAGGCAAAGTCGATCAGCAAATTCAGAGGGGGCAGGTAATAGTTGAAATCAAGATAAGGTATGGAACCGCGGGATAACAGCTCTGAATAATAGATTCCCCAGCCTTCCGATACCGGATAAACATTGTTAAAATACAGCAAATTGTACGCTACGATGCCTATGCACATCAAAAGAGCGCACAAATGGTATTCTCTTTTATAAAGCTTGTTTTTCACAATAATCCTCGGTTTTGCAAAAATATATGAAAAAACCTTTTTTAAAAGAAAAATTAAACTATTTTTTTGCTTTGAAGGCCCAAAATTTGTTCAGCAAAAAATTGACCGGTATGGTTATGATCAAGGACGCAAAGCTGGAAATCGCATAGATGATACCCATGTTTGTCAGCAAAACCTTTACCACAGGGGAGATAACAAGTCCCGTTACTCCGTAGCATAAAACTGTTTTGAAATATGCTTTCAAATGAGCACCGAGCGTTTTGTTTCCGGATTTGAAAACAAAACGGTTGTTCCAAAAGTAGGAATTGGTTACGCTGATGATAAAGGCTAAAATCGATGCGATTACTGTTTTTACCGCCTTTGGTGTAGCGGTAACTCCAAAGGCGGTAAGAATGTTTATTATGCCGGGAAAATTGCTGTTTGCAAAAAGAACATAATAACAAACAATATCGATTACATAGGAAATTGCTGTGTTGGAAACGCCCACAAGGCAAAACTTGATAAACTGAATCAAAGCTTTGCCTTTCGGGTTTTCAAAAAAGCTTTTTATGTTCATTTTATTGGTTTGCTGCTTCAATGATGACCTTGGCCATATGATCGATCATCTCGTCGGTCATGCCGGGATATACACCTACCCAGAAGGTGTTGTTCATAATAAAGTCGGTCACCTTCAGATCGCCTACCACGCGATAAGCATCGGTACCGCGGATCTGGTCAAAGCAAGGATGCTTGATCAGGTTGCCGGAGAACAGAAGACGGGTCTGCACATTGTGATCCTCGATATAGCGGGTCACAGCATTACGGTCAAGACCGCTCTCTTCTTTCACGGAAATTAAGAAGCCAAACCAGGAAGGACGGCTGTTTTCTGCAGGTTCGGGAAGAATCAATTTATCTTCTACGGGCTTCAATGCAGCGCGAAGTCTGTCCCAATTGTGGCGACGCTTCTCGATAAAGGAGGGGAATTTTTTAAGCTGTTCGCAACCAACAGCAGCTTGCATATCAGTAACCTTCAGGTTGTAACCGAAGTGAGAATATACATATTTGTGGTCGTAACCTACGGGAAGCTCGCCGTACTGACCTTCAAAGCGGTGCTTGCAGAAGTTATCCTGACCGGAAGGACAAATGCAATCTCTGCCCCAGTCACGGTAGGAGAGGATCAAGCGGTGCAGAAGGGGATCGTTGGTATAAACGCAGCCGCCTTCGCCCATGGTCATGTGATGGGGGGGATAGAAGCTGGAGGTACCGATGTCGCCCCAGGTGCCGCTGAAACGGGTCTCACCGTCGATGGTATAAGCGGTTCCCAATGCATCACAGTTGTCTTCTACAAGCCAAAGGTTATGCTTATCGCAGAATGCCTTTACAGCCTTCAGATCAAAGGGGTTGCCGAGAGTGTGAGCGATCATAACTGCTTTGGTCTTGTCGCTCAGTGCTGCTTCCAGCTTTGTAACATCAATATTATACTGAGGAACGGTCATATCTACGAAAACGGGAACTGCACCGTATTGCAAAATGGGAGTCACGGTGGTGGGGAATCCGCAAGCTACGGTAATAACTTCATCACCGCGCTTGATCTGACGGTCTCCCAATTCAGGAGCAGTCAGAACGGAAAAAGCAATCAGATTTGCAGAGGAACCGCTGTTTACCAGGTGTGCGTGCTTTACGCCGATCCATTTTGCAAATTCCTTTTCAAATTCATCGGAAAATCTACCGGTGGTGAGCCAAAAGTCAAGGGTAGCATCAGTCAGAGCGCACATTTCCTTCTCGTCAAATACACGGGAAGCGTAAGTAATACGGTCGCCTGCCTTGAAGGGCTCCTTTTTTTCTTTAAAGTCATGATAAAACTGAGTCACCAGTTCTTTGATTTGTTCGCGTGCTTCTTGTTCGTTTTTCCAAATAGCCATTATGATCTCTCCTCAAGATATTCTTTAATTTCTTTATCCATTTCTTCTGCAACATTACCGCCGGACAGCCAAACCTTGCTGAAGCGGCAGGTCATGTCGATACATTCTTCAATGTGCCAACGGGGCTTCCAGCCGAAAACAGCTTTGATCTTGCTGCAGTCGAGCTTTAAGAAGTTTGCCTCATGAGGTGCATTTTTTTCTGCCTGGTTTTCCCAGGATGCACCTTCGCCCCAGTATTTACAAAACAGATCGCAAAGCTGACCGGTGGTAACACAGTCGCATTCATCGGGACCTACATTGTAAAATCCGGCATAAGAGGGATCTTCATATTGCTTTTGTGCAATGAGAAGATAGACGATCAGCGGTTCCAAAACATGCTGATAAGGTCTTGTGGAATAGGGGTTTCTTACAGCGATGACCGATTTTTTTGCCATTGCGCGGACACAGTCCGGAATGATGCGGTCGTTTGCAAAATCACCGCCGCCGATCACATTGCCTGCTCTGGCGGTGGAAACGGGAAGCTTTCCTTCAAAAAAACTGTTGATATAACTGTGGGTAACCAGCTCCGAGCAGCTCTTGGAATTGGAATAAGGATCAAATCCGTCAAGAGGCTCGTCTTCGCGGTATCCCCAGCACCACTCATTGTTATGATAAACCTTATCGGTGGTGACATTCAAAACACTTTTTACGGAGTTGCTTTGACGAACACACTCCAGAATGTTAACGGTACCCATAACATTGGTCTCGTAGGTGTATCGGGGATCCTTGTAGCTGTCGCGCACGATGGGCTGTGCCGCAAGATGCAAAACGATCTCGGGCTGAGCCTTGTCAAAAGCAGCTTTCAAAGCATCCAGATCTCTGATATCACCGATGACGCTGGTCATTTTATCCTCCAATTCGGCAATGGCGAAAAGGGAGGGATCTGTGGGAGGCTCTAAGCTGTAGCCTGTAACAATGGCACCTGCACCGATCAGCACACGGCAAAGCCAGGAGCCTTTAAAGCCGGTATGACCTGTTACAAATACCTTTTTGCCATTATAAAAAAATAAATCCATGCTGATCACCTATTAGTCTTTCCATTTTTTCCAAGGAGCTTCATTGTTTGCCAAAAGCTCTTCGAGAATTTCTTTTTCTCTCTTGGTATCCATGCACTGCCAGAAGCCCTTGTGCATATAGCTCATCAACTCGCCTTCTTTTGCAAGGCTCTCCAAGGGACCGCGCTCAAAGACGGTCTTGTCGTTTTCGATATAGTCGAAGATCTTGGGCTCCAAAACCATGTAACCTGCATTGATGGGAGCGGAGTCATTTTTGTTCTTTTCGCGGAAGGCCTTGACAGAACAGTCCTTAGCAATGTCCAAAACGCCCTTTTCCTGGTCAATGGTAACAGCGGTAAGGGTAGCGGCCTTTCCATGAGATTTGTGGAATTCTACCAGGTCCTTGATGTTAACATCGCAGACACCGTCACCGTATGTCATCATAAAGGGCTCGTTGCCGATATACTGCTTGATTCTTCTGATTCTGCCGCCGGTCATAGTATTCAGGCCGGTATCAACAACGGTAACCTTCCAAGGCTCACAGTGCTGGTTGTGAATGATCATATCGTTTTTACCCTTGGTAAAATCAAAGGTAATATCACTGTTGTGAAGAAAATAATCTGCGAACCATTCTTTGATAACATGCTGCTTGTAGCCTGCGCAAATAACAAATTCCGTAAAACCGTAATGCGCATATTCCTTCATAATGTGCCAAAGAATCGGCTTGCCGCCTATTTCAAGCATTGGCTTGGGTTTGAACTGACTTTCCTCGGAGATTCTGGTTCCAAATCCGCCTGCAAGAATAACAACTTTCATATAAAAAATTCCCTTCTTGTTTTTTTATGATCGATTTCATATCATGCAAAATACACGCTACCGATTAGAATAGATAGATGCAATTTATTCTACCATATAACACCTGAAAAGTCAATATATTTGTGATTTTGTCGATTTTTAATTTTTACTGTTTTTCAGAGTTTTTTTAGGGAGGTTTTTCGTTGGAATTTTGCTCAAAAAATGAGAATTTTTCCAAAGATTGAAACAGCACCCCGAAATACATTTTTTCGGGGTGCTGTTTTTTTATATATCGGATTCAAAAAGAGAAAGCCATTTTTGAAGGAGCTTTTCTTCGGTGAAATCCTTTGCATGGAAAAAGGCATTTTTGGAAAACAACAGTCTTTTTTCTTCGTTTTCCATTAGGTCATTCATTGCTTCTTGATAGGCAGCTTTGTTGCCGTCTTCTGCAAGGAATCCGTTTTTGCCGTTTTCTATGATTGCACGGGGACCTACTCTTACATCGTAAGCGATTGCCGGAAGCCCGCAGGACATGGCTTCGATCAAAACAAAGGGGAAGCCTTCCGAGAGGGAGGTCATTGCGTAAATGGAGGATCTTTGCATCAGATCCAGCACCTTGTCGTGATCCAAAGCACCGGTAAAGGTGACAGACTTTTCAATTTCAAGCTTTGCGGAAATGTTTTTTAATTTTTCCTCCTCGTCACCGTTTCCTACGATCACAAGCTCCCAATCCGGGTGCAATCGGGACAGGTCCTTCCACACGTTCAAAAGTCGGTCAAAGCCTTTGACAGGATGGAGTCTTCCTACGGCGAGAACCTTTTTTTCTTTTCTTTCAAAGTCAACAAAATCGGGCTGTGTATCCAGAAAGTTTTCCATGGTAACACAGCGGGTTCTTTGATTTTTTCCCTTTAGCAGCTCTCGGATTTCTTCTGTGAGCTGATCGGTTAAAAGGGTAAAATAGTCGATGTTTTGATAGCGGTTTTTGATATCCGACAAAAGGTGCTTTTCAAAAAGGTGATCGTGGTGAAGCTGAGCGATTTTTAAAACACTGTCATTTCCGTATTTGGAAAGGATCACAGAATGCTCATTCCTTGTGGAAATGATAATGCCGTCCTTGATCTTTTGGATTCTTTTTGCAAGGGCGGTCTTTTTGAGTCTTAAAACGCGAACGGCATAAAGCCCTTCTTTTAAGATCTTAAAAGGGTTTTTGCTTTTGACCGCGGCGGCAAAGGCCTCTCGGTTCGGCTTGACCTTTGTGAGATATTCAATTTTTACTTCGGGTGAAATTTTGTAGGCGGGGACACCTAACTCATACAGGGAAAGGATCGTAACCGCATAGCCTTTTTTCACGAAGGCCGAGCTCATCAGGGAGATTGCCATTTCCACCCCGCCGTGTGCCAGGTGCAAAGCGGTGATATAGATTTGTTTTTTCATTATTTTGTCAACTGCTCTATTTTTTCTCGTACCAGGTCAACCATATTTTTGGTGTTGCTGGTGTATTGTTTCGGTTGAAAGTCTGAAGCCTTGTGGAGAATCTTTTCCAGATCATCCACCTCGTATGAAGCTAAAATATAGCCGGAATGCTCAAAATTTTCAATGATCTGAAGCTGATGGTCATTCACATGTTCACCGTATTTTTTCAGTCTGGGAACAGCAATGACCTTCTTCTTTTTTTGCAGACCGGAGGTAATTGTTCCCACACCGCCGTGAGTGATGATCAGACTGCACTCTGACATCAATTTGTTAAAATCATCCATAGGGATCAGATCAAAGATCTGCATTTTGTCGGAATCATACTTTGTGTAGCCGGCTTGCACGATGATATCTTCTTTAATGATACCCTTGATTTTTAATTCTTCGATCTTTCGGATCAAACGGACAAAGCTTTTGTCATTTGTGCCCAAGGTAACCAAAATCAATAGATCCACCCCCCGAAAACAGCGTTGGGATAAAGCTTTAACATAGATTCCCACTGAACAATAAAAACATCCGCAATGGGATAAACCATACTTCCCGCTTTGGTTTTTGTTGTTCTGTTTGCAAAGGTTTCAATAAAAATAACCTTTTTTCCGAAAAGCTTTGCCAAAAAACACATGGGAACCGCGGTATGGGTACCGGTTGTCACAACCACATCCGGAAGGATCTTCAGGATCAAAAAGAGGGATTTTAAGATATTGAATGAGAATTTGAAAAGATAACTGACAGGATGTGATTTTGTACCGTATACCAGGTAATGCATTTTGCCGGGGTGCTGCTTGGCAAGGGGAGCGGTGGATTTCGTTTTTTCAGTCACCAGGTGGTAATGATACTCTTTGAAAAGCGGAGATAATTGCATAAGCTCCGAAAGATGTCCGCCGGTGCTGGAAATAAACATTACTTTTTTCATTTCTTCTTCCTGAAACAATCAATTCCTATTTGAGTTTTCTTTTTATTTTCATACAAAGTGCCGTAAGAAAATAAAGCTTTTTTCGGTTGAAAAACAAAATGAGTTTTTTATTAAAGCCGAGGAGGGGGAGATATTTGTTTTGATAAAGCTCTTTAAATTGAGAAATGTATTGCTCTAATTTTTCAAGAACCCCATTCTTGTCTTTGGAGTCGGACAGGATCACTCTTGTGATTGCCGCAACCGCAATGTGATCGACCAACAGAAAATTCAGTTCTTCCTTGAATTTGGCGTAAACACCTTTTTCTTTGAAATACGCGATCAGATCTTCGAAAGCATCTATGATCTCTAAATTTCGGATGGCTTTTGCGCTGTTCATAATGGAGCCCGCTCTTTGTACATAGAAAAAGAGAGCATCGTCGATATAGGTTATCTTTTTTGCTTTCAGGTATAATTTTGGTGTAAGCCGGAGGTCTTCGTACCATTCTCTTTCAACATAAGAAAGATCGTCAAAAAAAGCTTTGCGATACATTTTTCCCCATGCACTGGGTCTGTTTAAGAGAATATGAGGGGATTCTTCCAAAGAGGTGGTTTTGTTTTTGATGTTTGCTTCGGATAGGGAAAGAGGCGTGCCGTCTTCTGCTACATCGCAGCTGTTGCAAACAACAATGTCACTATTATTTTGCTCCGCAGCCTTCAGAAGCTTTTCCAGGCAATCCGATGCAATGTAATCGTCGCTGTCCAAAAAGACGATATACTCACCCTCGGCAACGGTCAGGCCGTAATTTCTTGCACCGCCGAGACCGCTGTTTTCGATTTTATAAGCAGAAAAATTTTCATTGCGGGAAACGTAATCATCAATGATCGCAGGTGAGTTGTCCGTGCTGCCGTCGTTAACAATGATGACCTGTGCTTCTTTGTAGGTTTGCTCCTGAACGGATTCCAGGCACCTGCCAAGAAATTTTTCCACATTGTAAACCGGAATGATCAAACTGATTTTTTTCATTTCATTCCTCAATTCTTTTTTTATGAAAAACTTTTTTTACAAAAGAGGTCGCTTTATGAAAAAGCATGAAAAAGGTTTCGTTCTTGGTAAGAAAAGCAATGAGAAAATAGATCAATGCTCCGCCGGAAAGCTCCAGTAGTAATTTGAGTACGGTATTTATATTCAAAAGGGAAATGAGACGAACGGCCGCATACATGAAAACCGAGCCGATGATGATCTTGTAATTGTCTTTTAAAACCGAACGTAATTGGATCAGGTCCTTTAAATGCCAATAGGAAACGACAAAAACGACCAGCTCTGCCGCAATGCAGGCAATTGCCGAACCGAATACGCCGAAGATGGGGATCAGAACAAGGTTTAAGACTACGCTCGTAACGGCACCGCTTGTAGTGGCAACGGTGTAGGATTTTTCTTTTCCCAAAGGGATCAAAAACTGAATTCCCATCACACTGTTCATCGAGGTGAGAAGTACCAGTGCACTTAATGCCTTCAGAATCGGTGCGGAAGGGGTATATTCGCTTCCCAAAAAGAAGGGGATAAAGTCATCGGCTACACCGAGAATGCCAAACATGGCGGGAAATGCAATGAACAGATTGAAATTCACTGATTTTCGCGCATAAGCGGCAATGCCTTCTTTGTCATTGCTGATGGTCAGATTTGCTACCCGAGCCATCAGAACATATCCTACGGATTGTAGAATGCCGATGATCATTCTTACAATTCTCTGAGCCTGGTCATAAAGGCCAACATTGTTGGTATCGATCATCCATCCCAGCATACTGCGATCAATGAGAACATAGATGTAATTCATCGCCTGAGGAAGGAATAAAAGAAGGCTTGGCTTTAAATGCTGAGAAAGGGAGGTGCATTTTCCTTTTTTCAGGTCCACATAATGGGGAAGATAAAAAAGCATAACAAGGTTGCCCAGAAGAATGCTGGTTACAGTCAGAAGAACATATAAGGGCAAGTCGTCGGGCTCTTTGATGAAAAGGAAAAGACAGACAACAAAAAGGAACTTTACGAAAAGATTTCTCAGAGTAACCTTTTTGAAATCCTCCACACCCTGGTAGAACCAGGTAATATCCAGGCCGTTTGCAACGATATTGATGATGTGTATGCGATAAATGACCGCATAGGGGCCCTTGATG
Source organism: Eubacteriales bacterium (assembly GCA_045602025.1). GTDB lineage: Bacteria > Bacillota > Clostridia > Oscillospirales > SIG627 > RGIG5579. Next base: position 30,219 of record JAZSAT010000029.1, read on the forward strand.
CACAAAAGAGGAATATATACGGCCAAAGTCAAAAGGGTCAGGATGATCCTCAAGAAAATGATCTCTTTTGTGGTTTTGGCAAGCTTTTCCTCGTCATCGCTCACATAGGCAATTTTGCGAATGCCGTAAAGGGAGGTGCCGATGGCACCGAAAATAATAAAATAAGTGACGATGCTCTCTGTGAAGGAATGGATGCCGTTGGAATGAAGGCCTAAGGTTCTTGCAATGTAAGGTGTTGTAAGAATGGGTAAAACCGTAACAAGCACCTGATAGAGCATGTTGAAAAAGATATTTTCCGTTACACTTCGTTTTTTCATTTTACTTCTTTTCTTTTTGCTTTTTGAATAATGGTTCTGTTTTGCAGAAGATCAGGAGAAATACAATGGCCAAATAAATTGCGGCATTTGGCTTTCTGAAAAGATACCCCGTGTAAACGGCCGAGAGCATCAATAGCCCGTAGCTTAAAAAGATGGCCAGATTAAAGGGGGTGAAGCTGTCCTTAAAGTGAAGGAGAAGCTGCTTGATCAAGCGAAGCCAAAAGTATACGACCAGAGCCAGATAAAGGGTACTGCCGATGTAGCCGTAGTAGTAATAAAGGGCCGGCAGATCGCTTTCCAGGTCATAGGTCTCACCGTCAAATTGCATAAGAGCGTGCTCAAAGCCGACAAACTTTGTCAGAGGATCTGTTTCCTCCCAAACAAGAGATGCAAAAAGGATCTTTCTCAAACGGACATCCGCAGCACCTTCCGCTGTCATATCGTTCCGATAAGCGGCAAGCACTCTTTCTTTTCCAAAGCGTTTGATCATTTTTTTGTCCAAAAGCTTAACGAATTGCTCCGGATCCTTGTCTGATAAAAAGGCTTCATTGTTTTGCAGATTCTCGGAAAGAAGAGTATCGACCCGGTATCTCGGTGAATACTTGTAGCCTGCGATAGAGCATAAAATCAAAACCGAAAGGAACAAAGAAATCAAAATGGGAAACTTCTCTTTCTTCTGCAGGAAAAAGTCCGTAACAGCAAAGACTGCATAGCCCAAAAGAGTGAAGATCAATGTTAAGTATGCGGTTTTTGTGCCGTTTAAAATATAGGTGAACGAAATGGGGATCAGTAAGAAAAGATATCGCTTTTTTTTGTGATAAATGCAAAAATAAGCGGTAAAAGGAAAAATTGCCGTAACGATGATGCTGAAAACATTCGGAATGTTGTTCCAGCCCGTCCAACCGATCTTATCACTGATATAGGTGTAAAGTCCGCTTTTCAAGAAAAAACTCAGGTAATAGGTGGTAAAAATTACAAAAATAATGATGGGAAGGGCTTTTTTTATCTGTGCTTCGATCTCTTCTTTTTCATATAGGAACATAAAGGAAAAGCAAAGAAGGAGGGCGTGCATAACAAGCAGCATATATTTGACATCCAAAAAGAGATCCTCATACCCGACCCGAAAGCCGTTCACAACATGCAAAAATGCAAAGGATGCGAAGACGCTCAGGATCATAATGAACTTTTTGCGCTCCTTTGTAACAAAAAGCGTGTACAAAGGAATCAGTACCGTCAGCATTAAGCGAAAGAGCGCGGAAAAAGATAAGGACATATCCCTTTGTGCGTAGGACTGGAGATCCAAAAAAGGCTGCAATATGAGGACGGTAAAGAGCAGGTTGCTCCGGACCGAAACTGCAAGGTTTTTCGTTTTCATATGTTCCTCAAAAATAAAAATTTTTATAGTGAAGTCTTATGCTTTTTCTTCGATCAGTTCTATGGTTTGTTCGATTTGCCTGTCGTAGGAAAAGGATCGGATGTGCTCCTTACAGTCAAGGCTCATTTTTTTGCTGTTTTCCTGATCGAAAACAACTTTTTTCACGGCTTTTTTGAATTCTTCGTAAGAGGAAACGACAATACCGCATTTACCGTCATTCGAAAGCTCTTCCACGCCGCCTACCTGCGTGGAGATGAAGGGCTTTCCAAGGGCCAGGCCTTCGGTAAATACCGTGGGAAAGCCTTCCCGCTTGGAAAACATACAGACTGCGGAAGCCTGCTTCATAAGGGGAGAGGGATTGTTGATATACCCCAGCATATGGATCCTGTCTTCCAATTTTGCATTTTTGATGCGACAGGAGATCTCTTCCTCCTGAACCCCGGTTCCGAGAAGATAAAGGTTCAGGTCAAAGCCTTCTCGGATCATTTTCTCGGTATATTCAATAAGGGTCATGGGATCCTTGCTCTCTTCCAGCCTTCCCAAAAAGATCAAAGAATTGGGTTTTAAGGAAATATCGGCAGAAAGGGCTGCTTTTTCAAGGATCGCATCAATATCGGTTCCGTTATAAATTATCCGCACTTTGTTTTGATATTTCGGAAAAAGCTCGACAATGGAATTTTTTGTGTTTTGGGAAATGGCCACGATCCGATCGGCTTTGCGAAAACTTATGTTTTGTAAAAACCGCCTAAAGGGCTGGTTTTTCAACCCGTATATGTCGCCGTGGTTCCACTGAATGTTATAAACACTTTTTTTGCCGCTCGAGAGGAAGGAAGGAATCTGATAATTGAAGGAGATCTCCACATCGTATTTTTCCTTGATGTAGATTTTTCTGAGAAGGATCGGACACAAATGGACCAGAAGATATTTCAGGATCCTCACCGGTCGGGAAGAGCTTTTCATATCTACAACAGGCTTTAAACGCTTGATCTTCGGATCGATGATCTCTTCCTTTACATGCATATTTGCATATTCCAAAATGGATATTTCATAATCGGTTTTTTTTGCCAGTCCGTTGACGATGTTGGTAAGGATCTTTTCCGCACCGCCCCCATGGCTGTATGTGTATATGATAAATAGAATTTTTTTCACGAAATTCGATACCTTTCTGTTTGAAACTTGAAGAAGTATGCGGAAATAAGCGCGAAGATCACGATGGAGAAAAGGCTGTAAAACAAATGACCTGCCATAAAGGACAGAAGCGTTGATAAGCCTAAGAACAGCGCGAAAAACGCATTCTCATAAATAAAGCAGGATCTGATCTTTTTCAGTGCAAGGAAAATTCCCCAAAGGAATAAAAGATAGTACGGGCCGATCAAAAGAAGGGTTCCCGCATATCCGAAAAAGATGTTCTGGGAAACAAAGTCCTGCTCGGTATAGGGAAAGCCTGAAATATATCCAATTCCCCAAAGACGGTCGCCGGTCTTATTTTCATTGAGCTCGAGGACCTCCTGGAAGAGCATGGCTTTGAATTTTCTGTAATCCACATGCTCGTTGTCACCGGTGGCGGTTTCAAACCAAAATTCAAAATTGTTCTCTACAGGAAGTAAATAAAGGAAATTGGGCTCGAAGCCGAAGAAAGAGGCCTTGTTGTACAGCAGGGAACAAAATTCCTCTTTGAAAATTCTCATTTCTTCTTCTGCTTTTTTTGCCTCTTTTCCGTTAAGGGTCTTGATATCGCTTTTTATTTTCTCATAGCGGTCCTTCAGCTTTTCTCGCTCATTTTCCTGTTCCTCTGTTACAGAAAGAGCCTGTTCCTGTTGAGACTGGATCGTAACCATGGGAGAAAAAGGGAGGATGGAAAAGCATACCGCAGCAATAACTGCATAGGTGACGGCATTTTTTATCCCAAAGGGAAACTGTTTTAAAAGCATTCCGAAAACCACAGCAAATACAAAACCCAAAATAAGAACGATAACGCATCCTAAGGTGGCAACCTGGGTACTTACCATGAGCATCGCCAGGGCATTGGAAAACAGAACAAGATAATCGCCCATTTTACCGCTTTCCAGTGCAAACATCATTACAAACACAAAAAGCATCAGCAAAATAAGCCCGATCTGATTGCCCATATAAAACCAGCCCTTGGAGGTCATAAGGTAGGGGTTTGTGATATCGGGATCGAAAAACCACTGGAAGATATTTTTTGTTATAAAAGTATTCTTTTCCAAGGTGGCGGCATAGCTGACAAAGGAAATTTTAAAAATGTTTGTGAAAATTATATTGGTGCTGATAATCAAAGAGAGAGAAGAGACCGTTTTTTTGAAAGAGAAGCGGTCAATTTTGCTGCAAAGAAAATAGTAGGAGAGAAAGACGGGCAGCAAATAGGTTCTTAAGATAAAATAGAATTCCTTGAACAGGTTTTTCTCCGAGCCGTGAAGGATGCTTTGATCGAATTTTGCCAAATTCAAAAAGTGAAAAACCAGATAAAGGATCAGACAAAGGGAATAGATCCCCACGGGAATGAGCACTTTCGGCTTTTTTGCGGCCTTGACCAAAAACACAAAGGTCAAAACGGCAAAACAAAAAAGATTGACAATCTCGGGTAAGGATATTCCAAAGACCTGATACCGGCTTTCGAAAAAAGGTCTGTACATATCAATGAAAATTTGTAGCATTACAAAGCCGATCAGCTGGATCAGAAAGGCTTTGTCGGAAAAGATTTTTTTGATATTCATCACCGTCCGAAAATTCTGTGTTTTTCCGTTTGCATTTTTAAAGTATAAACATAATTAATTTTACTTCCTTTTAACCTTTTTGTCAACCGAGTAAAAAAAGGGTAAAAAGCGTGAGATCCTACTGAAAATCAAGTGAAGTTTTCAAAGAAACTCACTTTTGTATTCGTGTTGTGCAAACGAACACTTTTTTGGAGGAGCGAAAAGGTAAAGAATTGGGTCGAAAATGGTATTGCGATTTTGAAAAGAAAATGGTAAAATATAAAAAAATGCAAAAAGGAAAAAAACGATGAAAAACAAAAACGGAACCGATCCGAAAAAAGCGGATTTTTCTATTTGCAAGGTTCGTTTTTTCGAGCAAAACTATTGGGAAGAAGGAAGCGGAAGCTCTTTTTTGAAGAAAAGAAGACCCGTGGACGGCTTTTTGTATCTTGCCTCTTGTGATGCGTGCCTTTTTTTTCCTGACGGAAGAGAGCTTTCAGCAAAAAGCGGAAACTGCATATATTTGCCAAAGAAAAGCCGCTATCGCTTGGTCTTTTCCAATATCAGAAAAAATCCCTCTGCGTATTTGATCAATTGTCACTTTTTCTTTGAAGAAAAGGAGCATGTTTTATCCAAAGAGCCGGTTGTCCTTCCTACTGAGAAGGATCGGGAGATCGGGAATGTCTTTCGGCTTCTTGCAGGCAGAAGGGTGTCGGATGCATATCTGAAAAGCAGCATTTGGGCACTGATCGATCTGTGGAGTGATCATGAGAGAAAAGAGGAAACTCTTCAGAGAAAATTGCCTTCCTTTTTACAAACCGCCCTCTCTTATATCGAGGAGCATGAGGAAGAGGAGATCTCCGCCTCGCATCTTTCCGAAATATGCCTTGTAAGTCCGAGCTATTTCAGAAAAGAATTTCATCGCTGTTTTGGCATGTCACCTATGGAGTATTTGATTGGACGCCGCATGGATGTGGCAAAACGGTATCTTGAAATGGGCGATCTGAATGTTTCAGAGGTATCGTCTATCCTCGGGTTTTCAAGCCCCGCATATTTTTCCCGTATTTTCAAAGAAAAAAGCGGCATTTCCCCAAAAGACTACATGAAAAAAAGCAGGAGATAAAAAATGGATGTAAAAATTATCAAGCAAAAGGGTGTTAACCATATTGCGGTGGATGGAAAGGTCATCGACAGCGTTGCGTTCAAATCCTTCCGTCCGACACCGGGCAATGTAGGCGACTTTTATAAGGCAGGCGTTCGTATTTTTCATGTTTTTTGTTCCGGTCTGCCCTCGGGGCTTAAGATCCCTTATTCTCTTTACGGCGAAAATTGGTTTGGAGAAGGGGACTACCGCTTTGAAAGCTTTGATGAACAGATGGAAATGTTCCTTTCCGCTGCCCCCGATGCTTATTTTTTCATTAATCTTCATATTGATGTGCGCCCCTGGTGGCTTGAGCAAAATCCGGGCAATGTAGATTCCTTCACCCATCTTTCCCAGATTGCAGGCAATGAAAAGTGGAAAAAGGATACCTGCGATTATATCAATGCTTTTATTCGTTATGCCGAATCCAAATACGATGACAAAATTCTGGGCTATTGGCTTCTCGGAGGAAATACCACCGAGTGGTTCAGCCGTGCCGACGGTGAGGAGAGCCACCCTGTAAAGCTTGCGGCATACCGTAAGTATTTAGGCGATCCTACAGCCGAGATTCCCTCCAAGGAAAAAAGAGATAAGCCAAAGGAAGAGGTTTTCCTGGATCCTGAAAAGGATCGTGAGGTGATCCGCTACAGAAGGTTCCACGCAGAATTGATCTCCGGCCTTGTTATTGATTTTTGCCGCGCGGCTAAGGAGGCTTCGGATTTCAGAAAGCTCGTCGGTGTCTTTTTCGGTTATATTATGGAGCTGCGCAAGCCCCTTTGGGCATACGGTCACCTGGATCTTGATCCTGTGAACGAAAGCCCCTATGTGGATATGATCGCTACCCCCTCTTCTTACCGCCACCGCTTGTATGACGACGGTACCGCCCATATGATCCTGTCCGACTCCCTGGGACTTCACAAAAAGGCATATTTTGCTTCTTTTGATAACCTGACTTTCCTTGCGCCCACCGCGGCAGACAATCCCCGCCGCCAATGCAACGACCCCGAAACCAATATTGCCATGCGTGAGCTTACCACCACCTTCCATAGAAACGATCTTTTAAATACCCGCGAAAAGACCATCCACGGTATGAGAAGAGAAATGATGAGCCGCATTGCCAAAAGATGCGGTACCTGGTGGTTTGATATGCTGGAGGGCTGGTATTACGACGACGGATTGATGGAAGAAGTGAAAAAGCTTGTTTCCATTTCCTCTGAAATATGCTTGAAACCCCGCGAATCGGCTGCGGAGATCTGTGTTTTTGTGGGCTCAAAGCCGCTGTACTATGTGAATCCCGAATCGGATATCCATTCGGAGTGTGTTGTTCACCAAAGAGAAGCACTGAGTCAGATCGGCGCGCCTTACGATATTTATTCTATGAATGATCTTACCTTGGTGGATAAAAACAAATACAAGCTTTACATCTTTCTCAACACCTATTCTCTTACCGAGGAAGAAAAAGCTTATATCCGTACTCAGCTGAAAAAAGAGGGAAGAAGCCTTCTCTTTGTAGGCCCTTCCGATTTAATGGGAGAAGAAGGGCAGAATATTTGCCGTATGTCCGATCTTCTGGAAATGGAAATCGGCCTTTTGGAAAAGGATGAGGGAAAGGTCCGTGCCTTCCAGTCTACCTTCGGCTATGGCGAGGCAAAGAATCCTACGCCGTTTGTTTCGGATCCCACCGCCAAGATCTTAGGCCGTTTTTCCGATTCCAGAAAATGCGCCCTTGCTCTCCGAGAGAGAGAGGATTACAAGGTGTTCTTCAGCGCAGTGGGCAACCTTTCCCATAACGCCCTTCGGGAGATCGCACGGCTTTCCGGTGTGCATATCTATGCGGAAAACGGTATTTTCACCTATATCAATGACAGCTTTTTGGGTGTTTATAATACAGGCGCAGAGGAAACCGAGGTCACCTTAAAGGAAGACGGGGAATATACCGAGATCTTCAGCGGTAAGGTCTATACGACAAAAGACAAAAAGATCGCCCTTCCCACGGGAGAGTGTCCTGCCCAAATGCTTTGCTTGAAGTGATTTTTGGGAAAGAGGAAGAAAATGAAAACAGTTTTGATCACGGGTGCAACCCGAAATACGGGCCTTGCCATTGCAAAAAGGTTTGCTAAAGAGGGATTTCAGATCGCTCTTACCAGCAGAGAAGCATTTCCGGCAGAAAAGACGGCCAAGGCCATAGAAAAAGAATTTTCCGTAAAATGCCGCGGTTATGAAATGACCTTTGACGGAATCGATTCCATTCAGCGCGTGTTTCAAAAAATGGAGGAAGACTTCGGTTCTTTGGATGTTTTTGTTGCAAACAGTGTAAATCTCGGCTTGAATGTGGGGCTTTTGAATGCGACGGAAGCAGATTTTGATGCCATTTGCAATGTGAATTTAAAGGGAACCTTCTTTGCCTGTCAAAAGGCGGCGGAACTTATGAAATCCTGCGGCGGAAGCATTGTTACCATCGGTTCGGTTCAGGGAATGGGTGCCGTTTTTGGCAGAACGGTTTACGCGATGACAAAAGCGGGGATCTCTATGCTTGTAAAATCTATGGCGTATGAGCTTGGAAAGTTCGGGATCCGGGTAAATAACCTTGTGGCAGGAGCGATCCACTCCGTCCGCTGGGATGCCTTGAGCGAGGAAGAGATTTGTCGCCGCAGAGAAAAATATCCCATCGGCCGCGAATCTACCGAAGAAGAAATTGCGGAAGCGGTATTTTTCCTTGCCTCGGACAAAGCGGGCAGTATAACGGGAATTGATTTTACGGTGGATTCGGGCCTTAGTGCTTGTCTTTTACCTTATCAGAAACAGGAGCTGTGAATATGAAAATTACAGATATCAAAGTCTATATTATGGATGCTTACAGAACCAATTGGACTTTTATCAAGGTGGAAACGGATGAAGGCCTTTACGGCTGGGGCGAAGCTTCACTCGGAACCCAGGAAATGGCATTAAAGGGCTGTGTGGAGGATCTGAAACGCCTGATCGTGGGCAGAGATCCCATGCAGATCGAAAAAATGCGTTTTGAGGTTTATCGCGATATTTACTGGAAGGGTGGACCTGTTTTGATGTCTGCCATCAGCGGTATCGAGATGGCAATGTGGGATATTGTCGGAAAATATTTTAATACCCCTGTTTACAATCTGTTCGGCGGAAAAATGCGCGATCGGGTAAAAATGTACGCCAACGGTTGGTTCTCCGGTGCTGTGACCCCCGAGGAATTTGCCGCGAAGGCAAAGGAAACCGTCTCTCTCGGTGTTAAGGCGTTAAAATGGGATCCTTTCGGAAAGGCCCATATGACCTTAACAAAGGAAGAGATGCACAGAGCAGTGGAGACCGTAGGCACGGTCAGAGAGGCTGTTGGGGAAAATGTGGATCTTCTCATTGAATGCCACGGCAGATTTAACCCTTATACGGCGATTGAAATATCAAAAGAGCTCGCTCCTTTCAAGCCGATGCTGATGGAAGAGCCTTGTCCTCCCGATAATATAGAGGCGATTGCTAAGGTGAAGGCAAAATCCCAGGTGCCGATCTCTGCGGGAGAAAGAGTTTATACCATTTACGGCTTTGAGGATCTGTTTGAAAAGGATGCGGTGGATATCGCTCAGCCGGATATGTTCCATACCGGCGGTATGATGGAATGCAAGAAGATCGCCGCAATGGCAGAAGCAAAGCACATCCCCATCTCCTTCCACAATCCGTCGGGACCCATTTCCAATGCGGCAATTTTGCAGCTTGCCGCCGCAACTCCCAACTTTTTGATCCACGAAATTATGATCAATGACTCCTCCTTCCGAAAGAGCATTACAACGGAAGAGGTGATCTTTGAGGATGGCTATATTCTGATCGGCGACAAGCCCGGTCTCGGCATCGATGTGAATGTGGAGGAAGTGGAGAAAAGACCCTATAAGCCCATCAATCTGCGCCACTATACGGGCAATTTAACGCAAATTCGTCCGAAAAACGACACGGTATTTTACTTCAAGGGAATCGGTGAACAAAAATGAGTATGGAACTGATCAAAAAAAATCGCTTTGTAGGAATCTTTCGGCACATTCCCCCGATGCTTGCACTGGATGCAGCCAAGGCAATGTATGAAGGCGGAATCCGCGTTTTTGAAATCACCTTTGACCCCCGTGAAAAGGTGACGGCAAAGGAAACAGGGGATATTATCAGCAAAATCCGAGCCTATTTCGGGGAGGATGTGAGTGTGGGTGCCGGCACGGTGCTTACCACCTCTTTTGCCCGCACAGCGTTTGAGGCGGGGGCGGAATTTATCGTCGCGCCCAATACCGATGAAAAGGTAATGGCCTTTACAAAGGAAAAGGGCATGCTTTCCATTCCCGGTGCTTTTACCCCTTCCGAAATTATGACAGCCTACAATTTAGGTGCCGATATCGTGAAAATTTTCCCCATCGGACCAAATGACGCACCTTACCTAAAGAATGTGATCTCTCCTTTGTCACACATTCCTTTTATGGTAACGGGAGGGATCAATCCCGATACCATTGAAGGCTTTTTAGCTCTGGGACCGGTAGCGGTTGCCGCAGGCGCAACCATTGTAACGGAAGCACTTGTAAAAAACGGTGATTTTGATACGATTTATAAGAACGCGCTGGCTCATACGGAAAAAATCAGATAAATCGGAGAAATTTTGTTTTTTGACTTGTTTTCTTCTCTGTTTTCCTGTAGAATTGAGAAAAATCCATCCTTGATATTTTGGAGGAAATCGAATGAAAAAGTATGATGTTGCCGCTTATATCTGGCCTGCTTATACAGCCAAGGAGCCTCGTACCCGTATGTTTTGGCCCGAGGGGATCGGGGAGTGGCAAAGTGTAAAAAATATGCACGAGGTTATGCCGAATAAGCCCGAGGGCTATACCTGGAACAGAAAGCCTCTCTGGGGCTATGTGGATGAAGCGGATCCTTATGTGATGGAAATGGAGATCGAGGCAGCACTGGATCACGGCGTAAATGTATTTATTTACGACTGGTACTGGTATGATAACCGGCCCTTTTTGGAGCAGTGCCTCAACGACGGTTTCTTAAAGGCGAAAAATCACGATAAAATGAAGTTTTATCTGATGTGGGCAAACCACGATGCCAATACCCTTTGGGATCGCCGTATCTCCGATCAAAAGACCACCATCTGGGAAGGAGCGGTCAATTTTGAGCAGTTCAAGACCATCGGTAAACGCTGGATTGATCAGTATTTACACCTTCCTTGTTACTACAGAATCGACGGAAAACCCGTAGTGAGCATTTACGATATTGCAAACTTTATCAACGGAATGGGCGGTCTTGAAGAAGCAAAGAAAGCCCTTAAATGGTTCCGTGAAGAAGTGAAAAAATCAGGTCTTCCCGGGGTGCATTTGCAGTTGGTAAAATGGGGCAAAAAGCAGCTGAATCTCTCCGGCGTAGACGGAAGCACCATGGAGTATACCCATCTGGAAGCCTTCAAGGCTCTGGAGATGGATTCCTGTACTCACTATCAGTTCGTGCATTTTTCCGATATGAACAGAGACTATACGGAAATTGCAAAGGACGCCTACGAGGAATGGGAGAAGACCACCTCGGCCATCGACAAAGAATATTTCCCCCATGTTTCCATCGGCTGGGATAACAATCCTCGGTATGTAGCTTTTGCAAACCGCGTGACCACCAATAATCCTCCCGAAGAATTTAAAAAGGTTCTCGAGAAGGCAAAAGAGCACGTGGATAAATACAATAAGACCCCTCTCATTACCGTAAACAGCTGGAACGAATGGACGGAAACAAGCTATCTTGAGCCCGATACCCTCTACGGCTACGGATATCTGGAAGCCATTCGCGATGTCTTTTTAGAAAAATAATGAAAATGAAAAGCGGAGCTTTGCTCCGCTTTTTCTTTTTGTAAACTTTCGTTTTTCTCTTGCTTAATGATAGATTTAATTATATAATAGTATCTAAGTATAATGAGGGAAATATTTGCCTTTTGGAAAAGAGAAAGGATAGGGAATATGTATCGCAATACATATGTGAAAATTGACGAGGAAAAGCTTTTTGAAAATGCAAAAGAGATCACATCCCATTACCCTGAATACAAATACTTTTTCGGTGTGGTAAAGGGAAATGCATACGGTCACGGCATGCATGTGGTCAATACTTTGATCAAAGGCGGTGTCAATTACCTTGCAGTGGCTACCCTGGAGGAAGCGGTAAAGGTGAGAGAATTCAATAAAGAGATCCCCATTCTCTGTCTGGAGCCGATCTCTCTTTCTTTTGTGGAAGAGGCGATCCGCTATCGGGTGACTCTTACCGTGGATTCCCTTTCTATGTTCAAAGAATTGATTGCGCTTTCTTTTAAGGAAAAGATAAAGATCCATATTAAATTGGACACGGGAATGAACCGTCTCGGTATCAAGGAAAAGAGCGAGGTGGAGGAGATCTTCCGTACCCCTTGCGGCGAAAACATTGAGATCGAGGGTATTTACACCCATCTTGCCACCGCAGGAACGAGCGACTTTTTCTATCACAAGCAGATGGAAGCATTTTCTTTTCTGACGGAAAATATCGACCTTAAAAAGATCCCCATCGTGCATGTGGGAAGATCCCTTACCCTGGTGCATCAGAAAAAGCCCTCTTTTGTCAACGGCATTCGCCTTGGTATTTGTATGTACGGCTTTCCCCAGAGCATCCCGAATCCCACAGGACTTCGAAAATTAAAACGGGATCTATTAATAAAGCTTGGTAAAATGCCGAAGGCCATTTTGGAAAATAAATTAAAGCTTCAGACCGCCTTTTCTCTTCACAGTGAAGTGATCTCTGTGAAAAAGGTGAAAAAAGGCGAATTTGTAGGCTACGGCGCATCCTTTATCGCCGAAAAGGATATGAATGTTGCTACCCTTGCCATCGGCTATTACGACGGCATGAAGGATTCAATGAAGAGCGTTTCCATTGGCGGAAGGGTATGCAGGATCGTAGGAAGCCTTTGTATGGATATGACCCATGTGGAGGTGCCCGACGGTACCAAAGTGGGGGACCGTGCGGAGATCTTCGGAGAAAATATTTCTGTTTTGAAGGCGGCCAGAAGTGCAGGGGTGAGCGCATATAAGCTGCTGACCGGTATCACATCCCGCGTGCCCCGATGCTACGGCGAAGAAGAATTTTATCTGTAAAAGAGGAATTTATGGATTTTGAAGTATTGATCGTAGGAACCGATGCCAATGCTTATTATATGGCAAGGTGCTATCACGAGGCCTATGGTAAAAAAGCAAATCTCGTAGGAAAATCACCCCTCCCTTATACTGCCTATACGGATATTTTATCCGTTCGGTATTTTGATGACCTTTGGGAGGAAAAGGGCTTTCTTGCGGCGGTTTTAAAGTGCAAAAAGGACCTTGGAGACAAAAAGACCCTTCTTGTCAGCTCCAATGAGACCTATGCGGGCTTTATTGCGAAAAACCGCGAAAAGCTTTTGAAAGAAGGCTTTGTATTTAATTACCCCGAAGAGAACATCATCAATTCCTTGATGTATAAGGAGGCCTTTTATAAGACCTACGCCTCTTCCTGTCTTGATCTTCCCGGAACCGTTTATTACGACTGCAAAGAAAAAGGGGAGATCCCCGAGGAATTTACCTATCCCGTGATCGTAAAGCCCAGCAATGTGATTTTGTATAATCACCTGGATTTCCCGGAAAAGCACAAGATATACAAGGTGGAAAACAGAGGCGAGCTTGTAGATGTGGTAAATCGCATTGTTTCAGGCGGGTATGACGATACCCTGATCCTGCAGGACTTTATTCCCGGAGACGACAGCTTTCTGTTTGATGCGGTTCTTTACGCAGACCGTGAAGGAAAGGTCCGTATGGTATCCTTTGCTCAGATCGGCCTTCAGGAGCACACCAGAGCAATGGTTGGCAATGCCGCGGTACTCATTAACGGCTATAATCAGTTCGGCGGCACGGATGAGATCGTTTCCAAAATGACAAGGTTTTTAGAAGAGATCGGCTACCGCGGCTTTGCGGAATTTGACCTGAAATACGATCGCCGCGACGGAAAATTCAAGGTACTCGAGATCAATGCCAGACAGGGCAGAAGCAGCTATTATATTTGCCCTTTGGGATGCAATCCCATCAAAATGCTGGTAGAGGATCTGATCTATGAAAAGGATCTTGACTACGGCGTTTTGAAAAATGAGGTTCTCCTTTCCTTTGTTCCCAAAGGAATCGTGAAAAAATATGTCAAGAATGAAGCTTTTCGTAAAAAAGCCCTTTCCCTTTGGAAGGAAAAGGGTGCGGAAAATCCCTTGATCTATCCCAAGGATCGGAATTTCAAGCGTTTTCTTTATTTGGCAAAGCGTAAGATTCGCTATTACAGAGATTATAAAAACGGCTATTGGAAGGTTGACTGAATATGTGTGGATTTGTAGGCTTTTCAGATAAATTAATGGATCTGGAAGAAAAAAAGACAGTCATAAAGAAAATGGCAGACCGCATCGTGCACCGCGGTCCCGACAGCGATGGCTATTTTTCCGATGAAAAGGTGGCTCTCGGCTTTCGCAGACTGAGTATTGTGGATCTTGCAGGAGGCGATCAGCCCATCTACAATGAGGACGAGAGCCTTGTGATCGTATTCAATGGCGAGATCTATAACCACAAGGAATTGAGAAAAGAACTGGAAGAAAAGGGCCATATTTTCAAAACAAATGCCGATACGGAAGCCATTCTCCACGGGTACGAAGAATACGGAACCGATCTTTTCCCCATGCTTCGGGGTATGTTTGCCTTTGTGATCTACAACAGAAAAACAGGCAATATGGTGGGGGCAAGAGATCCCTTCGGCATCAAGCCTTTTTATTACTATAAAAAAGACGGTCATTTTATGTTCTCCTCAGAGATCAAGGGTATGATCGATCACCCGAATTTTGAAAAAGAGGTCAACCGTTCTGTTTTGAAAATGTACCTTCTTTTTCAGTATTCCGTATTTGAGGAGACCTTCTTTAAAAATGTGTATAAGCTAAAGCCGGGTCATTATTTCACCTTTGATGGCACAAAGCTTGAAACAAAGGCTTATTTTGAAGTAAAATACGAAAAATGTGATCTTGGCTATGAAGCGCATAAAAAGGAGATCGTAAATGCCCTGGAGGATTCGGTAAAATACCACCAGATCACCGCAGATGTTGAGGTAGGCTCATACCTTTCCGGCGGTGTGGATTCTTCTTATGTGGTCAGTGTGGCAAAGCCCGATAAGACCTTTACCGTCGGCTTTGATGTGAACGGCTTTGACGAGACCAAAATGGCATCGGATTTTTCGGATCTGATGGGCATTCAAAACTTCAGCAGATACATTTCCAAGGAAGAGTTTTTTGAGGCACTTCCGAAGGTACAGTATCACGCAGATGAACCGGAAGCCAATCTTTCTGCCGTACCTCTATTCTTTTTATCGAAGCTTGCAAGTGAAAAGGTGAAGGTGGTCTTGTCCGGAGAAGGATCGGATGAAATGTTCGGCGGATACAACGAATACCCCGAAACAAAAGGGGTGAAAATGTATCTTCTGCTCCCGTCCTTCCTTCGCAGATTTATGGCAAGGTGCGTAAAACCTCTTCCGCATTTTCCCGGTAAAAATACCATCATCAAATACAGCCTTCCTTTCTGCGAGCGGTATCTCGGCCACGCGCAGATCATGAATTGCGAGGAGGCAAACGAGATCCTTTGCAAAGAGCTGAAGGATCATACAACGACCTCCGATGTTCTGATGCCTTACTACGAAAAGGTACGGGATTCGGACGATGTTTTACAGAAAATGTATATTGATATGCATTTCTGGCTGCCCCAGGATATTTTATTAAAAGCGGATAAAATGACCATGGCAAATTCCCTTGAGCTCCGTGTTCCGTTTTTGGATAAGAAGGTATGGGAGGCTTCCTCAAAGGTGCCTACCAAGTATCTGGTAAAGAATATGCGCACTAAGGCGATCTTTCGGGATATTGCCGACGAAAAAATGCCCGATGAATGGTCAAACCGCAGAAAGCTCGGCTTTCCCGTTCCTTTTTCCAAGTGGATCCGTGAGGAGAAATTCTACCTTCTTTTGAAAAAAGCCTTTGAAAAAGAATATGTAGACCTCTTCTTTGACCGCAAGGTGATCACTTCGCTCTTAGAGGCCCATTACAGCGGAAAAGCAAATCACGGAAGAAAGCTTTATAATATCTACACCTTCCTTGTTTGGTATGAGGTTTATTTCGGGGAGGAGAAAAATGGGTAAACTGAAAAAATCCTCCTTTCTGGAAGGGGCATTTATTGCCACTGCCTGTATCTTTTTCAGTAAGATCTTGGGGATTATTTATGTTATTCCCTTCAAGCAGATCATCGGCGATCAGGGCGGTGCCCTTTACGGCTACGCATACAACATTTACAATGTGTTCCTGACCATTTCCAGTGTTGGCATTCCCTTTGCCATCTGCAAGCTTACAAGCGAATATGCAGCTCTTGGACAAACGGATAAAAAAATAAGGATGTACCGCATCGCCACCTACATTGTAATGGTGTTTTCCCTGCTGTCCTTCCTTGCATGCTTTTTCTTTGCAGAGCCTCTTGCGAATTTGATCATCGGTGAGATCACCGGCGGCAACTCTATGGAGGATGTGGTATTTGTGATCCGCTGCATTTCGGTGGCACTTCTGATCGTACCGCTTCTTTCCATAAAAAGAGGGTATCTGCAGGGGCATAAATATATCAGTCAGCCTTCCATCAGCCAGGTGATGGAGCAATTTGTCCGCATCGTTGTGATCCTTGTGGGCAGCTTTGTCTTTGTAAAAATATTTCACAGTGTCCGTAATGCGGTTGGCATCTCGGTGATGGCGGCGGGTCTCGGCGGTCTTGTCACATATCTGTATCTTTCCCGTGTAATCGGGAAAAACAAAGCGGAATTAAGCCTTGATAGGAAAGCGGTCTCCACCAAGGAAGAGGATCGGGTGATCTTAAAGGAAATTGCCGTATGCGCCCTTCCTTTTATCATCATCAATGTTGCCAATACCCTTTACAACTCTACGGATATGGTGCTGATCCTTCGCTTTCTGCCCCGTCTCGGCTTCAGTGGCTCCGATACGGAATTTATCAGCAGTGTGTTCACCACCTGGGGAACCAAATTCAATGCCATTATTACTGCCGTTTCTACAGGGCTCATCGTCAGCCTCATCCCCCATATCGTTTCCGATTTTACAAAAGGAAAGTTAAAAGAGGTCAATGAGAATTTTAATAAATGCCTGAAAATGATCCTTCTCATTATTGCTCCTCTTTCCCTTTTTATCAGCCTTTTTGCAAATAGCTTTTGGACTGTTTTTTACGGTGCAAGCTCTTACGGCGGAAAGATCATCCGTTTTACGATCTTGGTAACGATCTTTGATTGCCTTTATATGGTGCTCAATTCTTTGATGCAAAGTCTGAACAAGCAGAAGGTCGTATATTTCAGTGTCATCGCAGGGCTTTTGACCAATCTTATTTTGGATGTACCTCTCATGTATTTATTTAAAACTGTGGGGCTTGATGCCTACTACGGAGCGATCCTTGCGACTCTTTTGGGCTTTTTTGTATCCAACAGCATCAGCCTTGTTCATTTAAAGCGCCACCTTCAACTTGATTATAAGGAGACCTTTGCCGTAATTCCCCGAGCGGTGTTATCTCTTCTTGCGGTGATTGTTCTCGGTATTCTTTTCGGTAAGCTCCTTCCTGTATCCAGTACATCAAGACTTGTGCAGATCATGAACATTGCCATATCCGGCATCTTCTGCGGCGGTGCTTATCTTTTGATGAACCGCAAGGCTCTTGGAACGGTTCTTCCCGAAAGAATTGCCAAAAAACTGCATTTAAACTAAAAAAGAAAAAGACGAAAGATCATCTTTCGTCTTTTTTTATGCCAATTATGTCAAACTATTTTTCGGAATTCTTTTTCTGCTCTTCTTCGGCAATACTTTTTGCTTCTTCCTGCGTTTCTTCTGCTTTTTCAAATCCCTCGGTGCTTTCCTTCTGGAACATAATTCGGATGGTGGTTGCGATCAACTTCAGATCGAGAAGAAGGGAATAGTTTTCAATATAAAGCAGGTCCATACGAAGCTTGTCATAGGGGTTTGTGTTGTATTTTCCGTAGATCTGAGCGTAGCCGGTAAGGCCGCCCTTTACCTTTAAACGATAGGTGAATTCCGGGATTTCATTGGTGTATTTTTCTACATGCTCAACACGCTCGGGACGGGGACCTACGATACTCATATCTCCCTTGAGAATATTCAAAATCTGAGGCAGCTCATCGATACGAAGCGCGCGGATCACCTTGCCCACCTTGGTAATGCGGGGATCTTCTCCGGTAGCGGGGATGGAGATGCCGGCAGCTTCTGCATTGACGATCATACTTCTGAATTTTAAAATGTTGAACACCTTTTCATTGATGGTGACTCTCTTTTGCTTGTAAAAAACAGGGCCGCCGTCTTCCAGCTTGATGGCAATGGCAACGATGAGCATGATCGGCGCTGCAAGGATCATAGCCAAAAGGCAAAGAACGATGTCCATGATTCTCTTCAGGATTCTTTGCGTAATGGTAAGGCCGAATCCTTTTACGAAGAAAATAGGTGTATCAAAGAGGGAATTGTCTGTGGAGCCGCGCAGGATCACATCGGTAATTTTGGGAACAACATAGGCCATCTGGCTATGCTGATAGCAGAATTTCAAAATATCGTTTCTCTTTTGCGCGGGAACATCGTTGATGATTACCGCATCGTATTTTGCGATCTCTTTGCAGATGAGGTCAAAATCTTCCTCGGAGGAGATCAGCTTTTTGATCTGGTATTTATCCTTACGGGAATCCATTTTTACCTTCAGCTGCAAAGAATTGTTGGTTCCGTAGACCATGATCATCTGCCGCGGCGCGTAGATGTGCTGGTGCAGGGAAGTGCAGATCAATACAAAAAACATTGTGATCAGAACATCTGCAAGACACAGCATCAAAATGGGAACAGGCGTGATCATTGCATTCTGAATCAAGCAAAGCTGAAAATAGGTGATAAAATTGGCGATAAAAATACCGATCCATTGCGCAAGGGTAACATCGAATCGGTGCAGATCCGCAAAGAGAAAGCCGTCCATATTTTTGATCAGGAAAAAGGAGATCAGCGCATAAACGCCCATCAATACATATTTTCCTTTAAAAAGAAACAATTCATCCTCGTCGTATCCGTGACGCCAGAACAGATAATAAACAACGGAAAGCACCAAAATCTCCAAAAGGGCTTCCAGTCCGCGGAGAAAGCTTTTTTCAATTTCGCGCTTGAATATTTTTTGTTTTGTTTTATGTGTCATTGAAATACTCCTAAAAAAGGAAATTTAGCATCAAATTCGATCAATCTTTTTGTGCTATGAAACATTATAAATTCAGATAACAACAAAAATACAGTTAACAGATTATACCATAGGAAAAGAAAAAAAGCAATGGATTTTGACAAATATATACAAATACCGGCTTGCCGAAGGGTGACGCATTTTTTGTCAAAACCGCACTCCCTCACCCTTGACTTCCTTTCGCAATATTGGTATAATAAACTTGTATTTTGATACTATTTTGTAAAAGGGGTGTTATTGTGGATATCAATAAGCTTTTAGAAGGATTTGAATGCTCTTGCGGAAAGAAGCATACCTGTCCCATTCAGTATGTCTACATCGAAAAAAATGCGATGGCAAGACTTACAAAGATCTGTGCGGCATACCAGAAAATTTTGATCGTTGCCGACGAAAATACTTTTGCGGCAGCCGGGGAAAAGACCCTTTCTGCCTTGAAGGGCAAAGATGTAAGACAGGTTATGTTTTCCGGCAAGGAGATCCTTGTTCCCAACGAAGTTGCCATTGATAAGGTAACGGAGAATCTTTTGGATGCAGACTTGATTTTGGGTATCGGATCCGGTGTTATTCAGGACCTTTGTAAATATGTTTCCCATTTTCAGAAGGTTCCTTATATGGTGGTTGCAACCGCTCCCTCTATGGATGGATATGCATCTACCGGTGCCGCTATGATCACCGGCGGTATGAAGGTGACCTATTCTGCGGGCCTTCCCGTTGCGCTCGTAGCAGATACCGAGGTTCTCAAAAATGCGCCGATGGATATGCTCAAAGCAGGCTACGGCGATGTAATCGGAAAGTTTTCCGCACTGAATGACTGGGAGCTGAGCCGCGAAGTAACCGGCGAATATTTCTGCCAGTACATCTACGATCTGACCTACGAGCAGATCGAAACCACCTTAAAGCTTGCCGACGGAATCCTTGAAAGAAACGAGGATAGCGTAAAGGCATTGATGGATGCCCTTGTGATCATCGGTATTATGATGAGCTTTGCCGGCTCCTCAAGGCCTGCATCAGGCAGCGAGCATCACCTTTCCCATTTCTTCGAGATCACCGGCATCGTGGAGAACAAGCCCTATTTCCCCCACGGCATCGATGTGGCATACTCCACCGTCATCACCGCAAAGATTCGGGAGGAGCTTGTGGCAAAAGCCTTCCCCGAAACCCAATACCGCCCAAAAAAAGCGGCTCTTGCCGCCAAACTGGACAGCATTTACGGCCCGGTGGCAAGCGGCTGCATGGCCCTGCAGGAAAAGGTGGGCAACTATGCCGCAAACAGAGCCGATGTTTACAAAGCAAACGAAAGAGCCATCAAGAAAGTGCTGGCCGAAATGCCCGGTGCGGACACAATCGAAGCCATTCTCCAGGATATTGGCCTTGATAGGAAAGCCTTCTATGATATGTACGGCGAAGCAAAGATCAGCGATGCCATTTGGTACGCCAAGGATCTGAAGGACCGCTACACTGTCCTTTGGCTGAATTACGATTTGTTCGGCGGCAGCGTATAAT
>JAZSAT010000030.1:0-29938 GCA_045602025.1 Eubacteriales bacterium
GTGAACATCAATTTCGGCAATCCGGGCAACTACGTTAGCCGTGGATTTGTGAGTTGCAAAAAGAAGAACGTCAGCTTCATCGTAGACGGCAACTTCCCGACGGCACTTCTCGTTTGCGAACTTGTTACAAACGTGCTTGACGGCAAGAGGTGGATGTATATCCCCTCTACCGCCGCCGATTGCTGTGAGGACGTTGCCGCAGTTAACGCCTTCGACGCAACTTTTCCGCCCAAGGAAAAGAAGTGGATGCCCAGCCAAGAGGAATTCTATATCTATAGTCATTCTTCGGTAGTACGATAAGCGTAAAACGCCGCTGAGGTGGGGAGATCCATCTCAGCGGCAATTTTTATCTTTTCTTATAAATGACAAGCTCGGGATTTTCGCCGTTTTCCTCGTAGGTACAAATGAGGATAAAATCCATATTGGCGACGACACCGAAGCAACGGTCACCGCCGAATTCACACTCAAGCTGACTTCCAAGATAGGTGGCGTTATCATCGAGGAATTTGACGGTCTTGCCGTTTGGGAGGCGGTATTCCAAATTGACGTACCCGCCCACAAGCGCATTGAGCTTTTCGATCTTCGGCATTCCTTCCACACCAAGGGCGTTGATCTCGTCAATTAGTTTGTGCTTGAATTCTTCAAACTTTCCGCCATCGTCAAGATTTTTGTATTTCTTCCAATAGTCGAGTTTGGGGAGCATTTCTTTCAGATAGGCGCGAGCCTGCTCCGAGGGGAAGGCTTCGCTTGCCATATTCGCTACGCAGACCTCGATCAGATCATCCATATCGTGATACATATACTCGCCGTCAGCATAGCACCATTTGCAATAATCTTCGTTGAAAATTCCATCTTTCTCACGGCTGATGCTGCTATCCTCCAGCGGCATACCACAGCATTGACAAATCAGCTCTCTCGGAGAGCCAAGGAGTGTGTTGATGGATACATCAAAAAGTTTTGAGAGAAGTTTGAGCGTTTCGGTGTTGGGTACCGTTTCGCCGTTTTCCCAACGGCTGACTGCCTGACGGGTGACAAACACCTTTTCGGCAAGTTCCTCCTGGGAGAGTCCCTGTTTCGTTCTGAGTTCAAGAATAATATCTTTAGTTTCCATATGTTTTACCGCCCTTTTTTACTGTGATTATATTATAACAGATTGCGGGGTGAATCACAAGCAACACGCTGTTGCTCTCGCACCTTTTTCTTTGTCTACTGCGGGGCAAAATTTGTTCTGCGAAAGACCTTGACTTTCGGTGGAACAAGAGTTACCATACAGACGACAAAAAACACCTCGGATGCGGCGAGAACTGCATTCGAGGTGTTTTGCTTGACCACAGTTTGTCCCACAGACACGACCGGAGTACACGGAAACAGTGGAGGTAAGAGTGCCGGAAAGCATGTGTTTCCGAGCGGAAAGGGGCGGAAATGCCCGGAAACGAGCGGAAACAGGTACTCCCAAATTCTTTGGGAGCGTGACGCAAAGGGAAAAAACAAGAAAAAACACTCGTGTCTTTATCCTCTTTTTTTAACCGACCATATCCAAATTTCACCAAGCCGAACGATAAAGAAAAAAGGGATCAAAAAGCACATTTTCTGATATCTCAATCGAAGAAAAACGCCAATCGAAAGATCAACTTTTTTTCCGTTTAAAAAGGCGGAAAAGTCTTGACTTTTCAAGATGCAGTCGGCATAATAGGGGTAGTAAAAAAAGCGACAGAAAATTTGAGTTTTGAGTATATTAAAAGGAGAACCTTCATGATCAAAATTGCAAAACTTCACGACAATGAAGTGATCCATTTTGCTGCAGAAGAACTGAAAAAATATTATCGGATGATGATGCCCGAAGAAAAGCAGGTGTCTATCTCGGCATACCCTGATGCAAAAGATGGCTTCCGGCTCGGACTTTTAGAAGATTTCGGTCTTGAAAACGATGCCAAGGACCCCAAGTTTGACGATATTATCCATATTGATGCAGATGCAAACGGCGGTATTCTTGCAGGGTCTAACCCCAGAAGCGTTCTTTTTGCCGTATATCGCTTTCTGAAACTAAACGGCTGCCGCTGGCTCTTCCCCGGTCCCGAGGGAGAATATATTCCCATGAAAAGAATTGAAAAGCAGTTTTACCACAAAAAAGCCGATCACAGATTCCGTGGCCATACCATTGAAGGCACCCCAAGTATGCGCCAAGTAATGGAATATATTGATTTTCACGCGAAAGAAGAGCTAAATGCTTTTGGGCTTTATGATGTGCAGGGATATCAATCCCAATACTACGCGCATCGTTTTATGCAGAAAAATCACCCCGAAGAGGGCTTCGATGCCAGCCTTGCGGAAACCCAGTGGAGAGCCCTCTACGAAAGCGAACTTTCAAAAAGAGGTCAGATCCTGTTCTCCGGTGAACACGATCTTCTTCCTGCGACCCTCGGGCTTGATGTGAACGATCACAGGCTTTATGTGGAAGGCAAAAAAGAATTTCCCGAAGAAGTTTTGCAGTATGTTGCACTGATAAACGGTGAACGAAAATTTATCAATAACAATATGTACTTCACCCAGCTTTGCTATTCTCACCCTGAAATACAAAAAAGAATGGTGGAAAAAGCAGTTAGTATTGCAAAGAAGAATCCGCACCTTGACTTTTACGGAATCACTTTTGCAGATTGGCACAGAAACCACTGCGAATGTGAGGAATGTAAAAAGAGCCGTCCTTCCGATAAATATGTTTCAATCCTGAACATGATCGACGAAAGACTGACGGAAGAAGGGCTTGATACTAAGATCCTGTTTAGTTTTTACAACGATACGATGTTTGCACCTATAAAGGAAAAAATTAAAAATCCCGACCGTTTTGCTTTTCAGTACTGTCCCATCTCTCGCTCCTATTCCTCGGGCATAACAAAAGATAGTGTATTTCCCGATCCCCAACCCTACAAATATAACGACTGGAAGCACCCTTCTTCCTCAGAAGAAACCCTCGCACTCTTTCGGGAATGGGAAGGAGCATTCAAAGGCCCACGCACCGCATTTGAATATCATTTTTGGAGAAAGCAGTACCGCGATCTCGGCGCGATGGATTTTGCAAGAAGAGTATATGAGGATACCCTTTCCTACCGCTTTTTAAATATGCAGGGCTGTATGGAGGACGGAAGCATCAAGAGCTTTTTCCCCAACGGCTTTGCAGGGCATATCTACGCGGAAACGCTGATGAACCGCGATCTTGACTACGAAAAAGAACTGGAGGATTACTACAAGCACCTCTACGGCGAAGACTGGAAGATGGTCAAGGACTATCTGCAACAGATTACCGACAACTTTGATTTCGGATATATGCTTGCAGAAAAGAGCAAAGATCGAAAGATCGGATCTCACTACGATCCCGACCGTGTACCACATCTAAAAAAGGCAAAAGAGATTGCGGTAGAGATGAGGAAAAAAATAGGCGATCACATTCTGATTCCCGTTCGCCCTCAGTCCACTGCTTGGCAGGACCTTTTCTATCACACAAAGTGGTGCGAAAGGATTGCGGATATTATGATCGAAAAATGTCAGAATCACACGAAAGAAGCAGTCAGGCTTTTGGAAGAAATGGAAGATGAATTCGGAAAATACGACAGTTTTCTAAGTGACCGTTTCGACTTTATTCTTGCAATGACAGGATACGATCCCATGGTAAGAAAGCACACACTCGGTGTGGAAATCGTTTAAAAGGAGAAAAACAATGATTAAGATCTCAAAACTTCACGACAATGAAGTGTTCCATTTTGCTGCAGAAGAACTGAAAAAGTATTATCGAATGATGATGCCCGAGGAAAAGCAGGTGTCTATCTCGGTATGCCCTGAGGCAAAGGACGGCTTCCGTCTCGGGCTTTTAGAGGATTTCGGTATTGAATGTGATGTGAAGGACCCGAAATTTGATGATATTATCCATATTGATGCAGACGATAAGGGCGGTATTCTTGCAGGGTCTAACCCCAGAAGCGTACTGTTTGCCGTATATCGCTTTTTCAAGCTGAACGGCTGCAGATGGCTGTTCCCCGGCCCCGAGGGAGAATATATCCCCATGAAAAAGATCGAGAAGCAGTTTTACCACAAAAAAGCCGATCACAGATTCCGCGGACACACCATTGAAGGCGCACCCAATATGCGCCAGGTGATGGAATACATTGACTTTCACGCAAAAGAAGAATTAAATGCCTTTGGCCTTTACAATGTAGAAGGGTACCAATCCCAATACTATTACCACCGTTACATCCAAAAGAATCGTCCCGAAGAAGGATTTAACCCCGGTCTTTCCGAAACCCAGTGGAGAGCGCTTTATGAAAGTGAGCTTTCAAAAAGAGGTCAGATCATTTTCTCCGGCGAGCACGATCTTCTTCCTGCAACCCTTGGACTCGATGTGAACGACCACAGACTTTATGTGGAAGGCAAAAAAGAATTTCCCGAAGAAGTTTTTCAGTACATTGCACTGGTAAAAGGTGAAAGAAAATTTAGAGGCAGAAGTATGTACTTCACCCATCTTTGCTACTCTCATCCGGAAGTGCGCAAAAGAATGGTAGAAAAAGCTGTTGATATTGCAAGAAAAAATCCCCATCTGGATTTTTACGGAATTACCTTTGCAGATTGGCAGAGAAACCACTGCGAATGTGAAGAGTGCCTGAAGAGCCGTCCTTCCGACAAGTATGTTGAGATTTTGAATATGATCGATGAAAGGCTGACGGAAGAAGGACTTGAGACCAAGATCCTATTCAGCTTCTACACCGATATGATGTTCGCGCCTATAAAGGCAAAGATCAAAAACCCCGACCGTTTTGCTTTCCAGTACTGCCCCATTACGCGTTCTTACACCTCCAGCATTACGGAAGACAGCGTATATCCCAAGCCCCTTCCCTACGAATATAATGCTTGGAAGGCCCCCTCCTCTTCCGAGGAGACCATGGCACTTTTTAAAGAATGGGAAAAAGCCTTCAAAGGGCCCACATCCGTATTTGAATACCACTTCTGGAGAAAGCAGTACCGCGATCCCGGCGCGATAGATTTTGCACGCAGAGTATATGAAGATACCTACGCTTACAAGATCATGGGTATGCAAGGCTGTATGGAAGACGGAAGCAACAAGAGCTTCTTCCCCAATGGCTTTGCAGGGCATATCTACGCAGAGACTCTGATGAACCGTAACCTTGACTATGAAGCGGAACTGGAAGATTACTACAAGCACCTTTACGGCGAAGATTGGCAGACGGTCAAGGACTATCTGCAAAAAATCACCGACACCTTTGATTTCGGATATATGCTGATGGAAAAAGCCATTGATAAGAGAGAGGGCGCAGCATATTTTGATCCATCACGCGTGGAAAGATTCGAGAAGGTGAAAGAAATTGCGAAAGAAATGAGAGAGAAGATCGACGACCATATTCTGATCCCCGTTCGTCCTCAGTCTATCGCTTGGCAAGATCTTTTCTATCACACCAAGTGGTGTGAAAGCCTTGCAGACATTATGACAGAAAAATGCCAGAACCACAGGGAAGAAGCGATCGAGCTTCTGGAAAAAATGCAAGATGAATTTGGAAAATACGATAGCATCATCGGCGACCGCTTTGACTTTATTCTTGCAATGACAGGATACGATCCCATGGTAAGAAAAGAAATTCTCGGCGAAGAAATCGTAAACTAAAAGGAGTAGATTATGATCAAAATTTCAAAATTACATGACAACCAGGTCATTCATTTTGCAGCAGAGGAACTGAAAAAGTATTATCGCATGATGATGCCCGAAGAAAAGCAGATCGAGGTTTCTCTCTGTGCCGATGCGAAGGAAGGATTCCGCCTCGGACTTTTAGAAGATTTTGGCATTTCATGTGATGCAAAGGACCCCCGATTTGACGATATTATCCACATTGATGCAGATGCAAACGGCGGTATTCTTGCAGGCTCTAACCCCAGAAGTGTACTGTTTGCCGTGTACCGTTTCTTGAAGCTCAACGGCTGCAGATGGCTGTTCCCTGGTCCCGAGGGAGAATATATTCCCATGAAAAAGATCGAAAAGCAGTTTTATCACAAGGCTGCCGATCACAGATTCCGCGGACACACCATTGAAGGCGCCCCCAGCATTCGCCAGGTACTTTCCTACATTGATTTTCATGCAAAGGAAGAACTAAACACCTTCGGTCTTCTTCAGGTGGATACCTATCAGCAGAGATATTATTTCCACAAGCACAACGAAAAGAACCGTCCCGAAGAAGGATACGATCCCGCAGTTGCAGAAAACCAATGGAGAGCGCTTTATGAAAGTGAGCTTCAGAAAAGAGGCCAGATCCAGTTTTCCGGCGAGCATGAGCTGGTTGCCTATGCACTTGGCTTAAAATGCAGCGACAGAAACGCTTATGCAAGCGGCAAAAAGGAATTCCCCCCGGAAGTTTACCAGTATCTTGCACTGTACGACGGAAAGAGAGATTTCTATCGCAATGATATTTATTTTTCTCAGCTTTGCATGTCAAATCCTGAGGTGCAGAGAAGAATGGTAGAGGCTGCCGTAAAAGCAGTAAGAGAAAACCCCCATTTTGACTATTACGGAATGACGGTAGGCGACATTTCCCGCCATCACTGTGAGTGCGAGGAATGCGTCAAAACAAGACCTGCAGATAAATATGTAAAGATCCTTAACATGATCGATGAAAGGCTGACAAAAGAAGGCTTTGATACCAAGATCATCATCAGTTCTTACACGGATATGATGTTCGCACCGGAAACAGAAAAGATCAAAAATCCCGACCGTTTTATTCTCCAGTACTGCCCCATTTACCGCTCTTACACCTCAAGCATTACAGAAGACAGTGTATTTCCCGAGCCCCTTCCCTTTCAATACAACGACTGGGAAGCACCTGCTTCCGCAGAAGATGCCATCTCTCTTTTAAAAGAATGGCAAAAAGGCTTTGCAGGTCCCGTGAGCATTTTTGAATACCACTTCTGGATCAAGCAGTACCGCGATCCCGGTGGCATTGATTTTGCAAGGAGAGTATATGAGGGTACCCTTTCCTACCGCATTTTGAATATGCAGGGCTGTATGGAAGACGGCAGTAACCGCAGTTTTTTCCCCAATGGCTTTGCCGGTCACATTTATGCCGAAACTATGATGAACCGTGATCTTGACTACGAAAAAGAATTTGAAGATTACTACAAGCATTTTTACGGCGAAGATTGGCAGATGGTAAAGGAGTATCTTAAAAAGATCACCGATGCCTTTGATTTCGGATATATGCTTGCAGAAAAGAGCAAGGATCCCAGATACGGCAACCACTACAATCCCGACAGAGTGCCTTACCTTGCAAAGGTAAAAGAGATTGCAAAAGAAATGAGAGAGAAGATCGGCGACCATATTCTGATCCCCATTCGTCCTCAGTCCATCGCTTGGCAGCTCTTAAAGTTCCACACCACCTGGTGCGAGAATATTGCGGAGGTTATGATCGAAAAATGCCAAGGCAACACGGAAAAGGCAACAGAGATGATGCAAAACTTTATAGATGAATTCGGTAAACGCGAGTATGAATTTGAAGATCTATTCGACTTTTATCTTGCGGTACAAAGCCTCTTCCCCTTTATCAAGAAGAAAATTTTACTGGAACAGATCGTATAAAAAGAAAAAAGAGAAGTCAAATGACTTCTCTTTTTTTATCTTTCTTTATTCGCCGAGCTTGATATTGATTCCGCCTTCGCTACTATTTTGTGTCGGAAGGAAAGGGATCAATTCCTTTGCCATATTGGATACGGGCATAGACTGCAAATAAACCTTACCGGGGCCCGTTACGCGGGTAAGAAAAAGCCCCTCCCCACCGAAGAAAATGTTCTTTGCACCCCTCACGGTCTCAATTTCCATACTGCAGCTTTCACTCATTGCCGCAAGGTAGCCGGTATCGATCAAAATGCTCTCCCCTACACCGAGGGTATATTCCTTGCAATGACCGTCGATCTCCAAAAAGACCATGCCGCTCCCGGAAACCTTTTGCATAATAAAGCCCTCGCCGCCAAAGAAACCGCGGCTGAACTTCTTTTGAAAATAAATAGAAAGGTCAAGCCCCTTTTCCATCGCAAGAAAGCCTCTTTTTTGCACGATAATGCTTTCGTTTTCCGTTACCTGAAAGGGAATGATGGAGCCGGGGAATGCAGATGCAAAGGCGATCATTCCGCTACCGCCCAGGGGCGTATATTCATTAAAGAAAATGGACTCTCCTGCAAAAATTCTGCCGAAAGCCTTTTTAAGACCTCCCGTATGAGTCTCCATATGCATGTTGGGACTCATCCAGCTCATAGAGCCGCTTTGAGTCAGAAGGGTCTGCCCAGCCTCGGGATAACAAATCACAACGGGAAGATGCCCGCCTTCAATTTCGTATCGGATCATAAAAATTCTCCTTTCCAATTTCTATTTTTATTATAGCAACAAAAAAGGTAACTTGCAATAAAAAATAAAAATAAGACAGTCGATTGACTGTCTTATTTTTTGGCTGCCGAACTAGGATTTGAACCCAGACAAACAGAGTCAGAGTCTGTCGTGCTAACCGTTACACTATTCGGCAATATTTTTTTCAGCGACGATTATGTTAACACATTTCCTTTATTTTGTCAAGAGAAATTTGAGAGTTTTTTTCTCTTTTTTGAAAGTTTTTATTTTTTGTTGAAATCTGTGAAAAACCGTGATAAAATGGAAAAAAATGAAAGGGAACTAACTATGAAAAAATTTATTGAAGAATTCAAAAAATTCGCTCTCCGCGGAAATGTACTTGATATGGCAGTCGGCATTATCGTCGGCGGCGCCTTTACCGCAATCGTCACTTCTCTTACGCAGAATTTTATTCAGCCTCTGCTTACCGTCATTCTCACCTGGGGATGGAAAACGGTAACCCTTGCCGGTATCGGCGAAGCGATTGCAAGCTTTTTATCCGCAGTGATCAACTTCCTTCTTACCGCGCTGGTGCTTTTCCTCCTTCTGAAAGGTGTGAATACCTTGATGAGCCTCGGCAAGAAAAAGGAAGCTCCTCCCGCACCAAAAACAAAAAAATGCCCTTTCTGCAAAAGCGACATTGCCATTGATGCAACTCGCTGCCCCCACTGCACATCTCAAATTGAGGAATAAAAAAGCAAGGATAGGAAAAGCCTTTTGACTTTGGAGTCAAAAGGCTTTTTTTTAGTCTTCTTCGGGGATATCTTCTTTTGTAAAGGAGTGCGCAAGAACGAGAAGTCGTGTAATGCGGTGATGCTCATCTACCTCTTTTACAAGAAGGGTCAGGTGCTTATAATCAAAGGAGTCGAAGGGCTGCGGCATCGCGCCGATCTGCTCAGTTGCCCAGCCGCCCATCGTGGCACACTCTGTGTCCGGTTCATCCTCATCCATATCCATTTCATCGAAGAAATCGGTTAGATTCATTTCACCGACGCACTCGTATCTCTTATCGTCGATCTTCTGAAATTCATTAACGATATCGTCGTTTTCGTCCCAGATCTCACCTACGAGACACTCCAAAACATCTTCCATGGTTACAATACCCAAAATGCCGCCGTATTCGTCCGCAACGGCAACCATATGAAGGCGGTGACGGCGGAACAGGTTCATAATATCGGGAAGACGCATGGTTTTGGGAATAAATACCGGCTCCAGCATCAGATCAGAGATCTTTACATCGGGGTTATCCACAAGCTCTTTCAAAAGGTGCTTTACAACAAGAATGCCTACCACATGGTCAATCGTTCCTTCATAAACAGGAAAACGGGAAAATTGCGTCTCTGCAATCACAGAAAGAACCTTTTCCATATCCTCATTTACTTCAAAGCCAACAACATCAATTCGAGGTGTGAGAATATCTGCAGCATCCATATCGGTAAATTCCAGTGCAGACTGAAGAAGCTCGGTTTCATTTTCTTCCATAACGCCTTCTTCTTCGGCAGTATCCAGAATGTTTTCAAGCTCTTCCTCGGTAACGGTCACTTCTTGCCCGTCACGCTTACGGAAAATAAAGTTTACGCCCTTCATAAGTAAAGAGCTTGCCCAAACCAAGGGGAAGAAGATGATCATCAGAATGATAATGGGATACGCCGCCATTTTGGCAAAAGGCTCGTTGATGCGGCGGGCGATCATCTTCGGTGTGATCTCACCTACGATCAGGATGATAATCGTCATCACAACCGTAACAAGTGATGCGGCAGTCCCCTCGTTCATATGGATCTTTGCAGCCAGATCAATGGCAATAAAGGACATGATCATGGTCGCGCCGATATTTACCAGATTATTGCCGATCAAAACGGTAGAAAGGGCGTTATCATAGTGATTATAAATAAAGGCGATCAGCTTCCAAATGGGAGAAGAGGGGTTTTCGCTCTCTTTTTTCACCTTGATTTTGCTTAAAGAGGTATAAGCGATCTCGGTACCGGAAAAGAAGGCAGAACCGATCAGGCACAGTACGATGCCGATATAAGGTAAGTATTTTTCCATATCAGCACCCCCTTACGCCAACTCCAGGCCTTCGCCTGTGTCGGTCTCATCCTGAATCTCGCCTACAAGCTCTTCCAGAATGTCTTCCATCGTAATGATGCCGACCTTTTTACGCTTTTCATCGGTAAGGAAGATCATATGAAGCTTATTTAATCTCATTCTCTGAAGAAGCTCTCCGATATCCGTTTTATAATCAAACACATAGGGTTTCAAAAGAATTTTTCTTAAAACCACAGGCTTGCCTGTTGCGTGAAGAGAAAGGTAAAGGTTTGCAGGCAAGATGCCGATCACATTTTCTTCCTTCCCTTCGTAAACGGGAATACGGGAATAGGGGCTTGTTTTGATGATCTCAACCAGCTTTGCCTTGGGCGTAGTACTGGAAACAGTGACCACCTGATCCATAGGAACCATAATATCCTGAGCCGTTTTTTCACGGAACTCCATAGCGGAATTAACGAGTGCCTGCTTTTCGGGCTCTAAAACTCCCTCATCCTCGATGGTTTCGATAATGCTGATGATTTCCTCTTCCGTTACGGTATTCTGTTCACCGGTAGAGAACATACGGGCAAAAAAATCGGAAATTGCCGTAAAAACAGCAGAAATCGGAGACAACACCCGAACCAGAAACTTCATAGAGGCAGCAAAGGAAAGTGAAAATTTCTCATTATGTACCTTGGCAATGCTCTTGGGGATCATTTCCGCAAAGAGATACACGATCAAAGTCGTTACAAAGGTACCTATAAGAGAATAGGAATCCGCCTTGTCACCGAACATTTCCACCAAAAACAAGGTGGTAAGAGTCGCACCGGCCACATGGAAAATATTATTTCCGATGAGAAGGGTGGTAAGTGTTTTGTCGAAATGCTCTGTGATCCAAAGCGCCTTTTTTGCCTTTTTGTTTCCTTTATCCGTCAGCGTTCTGAGCTTTACCTTGCTGACGGCGGTGAATGCTGTTTCCGAGGAAGCAAAATATGCCGCAAAAATCAGACACAAAATATAAAGCAAGACGATGGCACCAATGCCCATACCGGAGCCTGTGCCCATTGATGAAGCCAACAATATACTATTACCCGCGGGATCCACGAAAAAACCAACTCCTTTGTTGTAAAATAAATGCACTTTATGCGCGGCTATAGATATTATAACATAGAATAAATATAAATGCAAGTTTTACAGGCAGAATCCTTCTTTTGTTGGCTTTTTCATAGATCCTTCCATTCTTTGTCCAAAATTTCTTGAACTCTTTTTTGCCTTGTGGTAAAATAATAAAAAAACTCAGGAAAAATATTATGAGAAAAAGAAATACTTCCGCCATTACAACACCATATGAAAAGCAAACAGATCGCGAAAAGATTCCCTTTTCCGATTATCCGCGCCCTACCCTTATGCGCGATTCCTTCTTTTGCCTCAACGGAAAATGGGATTTTGGTATAAAAAGAAAAGGTACCTTTACTCCCATGGGAAAAATTTTGGTGCCATATCCTCCCGAAAGCCGTCTTTCCGGCATTGGAAAGCACTTCAGGAAAAACGATATCCTTTGCTACTCCACAAATTTTACTCTGCCGAAGGATTTCAAAAAAGACCGTGTCATTCTTCACTTCGGTGCAGTAGACCAGGAGGCAGAGGTTTTTCTCAACGAACAGAAGGTGGGAACAAATAAGGGCGGATACCTTCCCTTCTCCTTTGATATCACCTCCTTTTTAAAAGAGAGTGACAACCGGCTTTCTCTTTTTGTAAAGGATCCTCTTGATAAAAAGCTTCCCTACGGAAAACAGACGGAAAAGCCCGGTGGGATGTGGTACACCCCCGTCAGCGGTATCTGGCAAACGGTATGGCTGGAAAGTGTGCCGAAAAATCATATTACCGAGCTGAAAATTTCCACCACAGAAAAAGAAGCCGTCATTCAGATCGAAGGCGGAGAGGAAACGAAAAAGCTCATTTTATTCGGATTCGGATCTGCAGAAGAGTATCGCTTCAAAGGAGATCGGATCACCCTTTCTTTCCCGGAGGGAAAGCTTTGGTCACCGGAAGAACCGAACCTTTACCGTTTCACCCTCATTTCCGGAGAGGATCGGATCGAATCCTACTTTGCGCTGCGGCGCATTTCTGTTGAAAGGATCGGCAATACCCCCCTTTTGTGCCTCAACGCAAAGCCCTGCTATTTTCACGGTGTGCTGGATCAGGGATACTTCCCGGACGGCATTTTCCTTCCCGCAACATCGGAAGGATTCCGAGAAGATATTCTCCAAATGAAAGCTTGCGGCTTTAATATGCTCCGCAAGCATATAAAAATTGAGCCTGAGATCTTTTACTATGAGTGCGACCGACTTGGTATGGTAGTTTTTCAGGATATGATCAACAACGGCAAATACTCCTTCCTGAGAGACACCGCCTTACCTACCATTGGCATCAAAAAAGGAATTCGTGTCAAACGGAATAAAGAAGAGATGGAAGCCTTTCTCAAAACAAGCCTTGGCATTCAAAGGGCACTTTTTAACCACCCTTCCGTTTTGTACTACACCATTTTCAATGAAGGATGGGGTCAGTTTGATGCGGACAGCGTATATGAACTGCTGAAAAAAGCAGATCCCGATCGCATTTACGACACCACCTCCGGCTGGTTTTTTGAAACAAAAAGCGATGTAGACAGCCACCATATTTACTTTAAAAAATTAAAGCTTCCCTCTCCCGAAAGTCGCCCTCTTGTGTTATCGGAATTCGGCGGGTACGCTTGCAAAATAAAAGGACACAGCTTTGTAGAAAAAGGTGGATTCGGCTATCGTTTTTTCAAAAACAAAGGCGATTGGGAAAAAGCGGTCATTGCCCTTTATGAAAAGGAAGTGCTCCCTCTTGTGAAAAAAGGCCTTTCCGCTACCGTTCTCACTCAGTTTTCCGATGTGGAAGAAGAGACCAACGGCCTTTTAACCTATGACCGCAAGGTTTTAAAGGGAAATGCATCGGCATTTTTCAAAACGGCTGAGTTATTAAAAGCTGCTTTTGAAGAAAAGTTTTCTTCCGACTTGAAATAATACAAAAAATGTGTTATCATAGTTTCACTTTTTGATGAACCCCTTGAAAGGAATCGATATGGAACAAACCGAAAACAAAAAGAGAATATTTTCTGCGGTTCAGCCTTCAGGCAATCTGACCCTGGGCAATTACTTGGGTGCACTGAAAAACTGGGCTGAACTTCAGGATGAGTTTGAATGCATTTACTGCGTGGCTGATCTGCACGCCATTACCGTTCGTCAGGAGCCTGCGGTTCTGAGAAAGAAGAGTCTGGATACCCTTGCCCTTTATCTGGCCAGCGGCATCGATCCCAAGAAGGCAGCCTTCTTCCTTCAAAGCCATGTGCCCGAGCACACACAGCTCTCCTGGGTTTTGGGATGCAACACGATGTTCGGCGAGCTTTCCCGTATGACGCAGTTTAAGGATAAGAGTCAAAAACACGCAGACAACATCAATGCAGGACTTTTCACCTATCCCGTGCTGATGGCCGCAGACATTCTTCTGTATCAGGCAGATTTGGTACCGGTAGGAAGCGATCAGAAGCAGCATATCGAGCTTGCCCGCGACATTGCTTGCCGTTTCAACGGTGCATACTCCCCCACCTTCACCGTACCCGAAGCATACATTTTAAAATCCAGTGCAAGGATCATGTCTTTGGCAGAGCCGGAAAGAAAAATGTCAAAATCCGACCCTAACGCCAATGCATCCATCTTCCTTTTGGATTCCAAGGACGATATTATCCGCAAATTCAAGCGCGCAGTAACTGACTCGGAAGCAAGAGTCGCCTGTGATCCCGAGCGTCCCGGTATTTATAACCTTGTGAACATCTACTCTTGCCTTACCGGCAAAAGTGCAGAAGAGATCGAAAAGGAGTTTGACGGAAAAGGCTACGGTGATTTTAAAATTGCCGTCGGCGAAGCCTGTGCCGATGCACTCGCTCCTCTTCAGGCAGAATTCAGCCGTTTGACCAAAGAAAAATGCTTCCTTGACGAGATCTTAAAGGAAGGTACCGAGAAAGCCTCCTATATCGCAAGAAAGACCATTTCAAAGGTTTACCGCAAGGTGGGCTTCTATCAAGGAAAATGACCTCTTTCTCAAGAGAATGCAAGCTGTAAAGCTTTTTAACCTTGTTATTCCTTTAAAAAAATCCTTTGCCCTGTGGGCAAAGGATTTTTTATTTGGACAGAAGAACATAAAGAAGGATTCCAAGGAGAACCACATCGTTTTCCGTATTGTCACAAAGAAGAAAAACGATCAATGAAACAAGAGCAGAATCCTCAGGAGAGATCATTTCAAGAAGACCTGCAAGACTTTTCGGCTCCTCCTGAAAAACTTCCTCTTTTCCTATGGTAGGCAAAACCGCGGGAGCAGGATCCCTTTCCTTTAAAAGGCGGATGTATTCCTCCCTTTCCTTGGCGTATTGAAAAGCGGAAGGGTCAGGAACAAACCCTTGTTTTCTCAAAGTACCCGAATACATTTTTCCACCCTTTCTACAAAAGCTTTTGTGTGGAGGTGATCAGATCAAGGGTTTTCATCGTACCGATGATCTTATCCAGCTTTTCCTTTTTGTTTTCTTTAACAAAAGGACGCATAGCAAGAAGAAGATTGACCCTCTCGCGACTTCCGTTTCCCAAAAGACGAAGAGCCTCCGAAATGGCAGGAGAACGAACCAATTCCATTACGGGATCCGCTTTCGGTGCATTCCCCTTCTGACTGTCGTGCTTTTCCTCCTCTGTTCTCTCCTTGCCTTCTCTTGCGGCAAAGCCTTTCGCGATCTCGGTGATCTTTGCCATACTTTCCGGATCGGAAAGCACCGTTTTCAATTTATCGGAAAAGCTGTCCATTTACTTCTTCTCTATTTCCGCACGAATATTTTGAATGATATCATTCATCATCTCTTCTCCGAGACTTTCCTGAACACGCTTCAGGTCCTCGTCGGTAAGATTCTGAACTGCCTGACGAATCTTTGTCATATCCGAAAGATACATATTCGCAAGATTCGGATCGAATCCCATATTCCGTGCTACACTCCCGAGGCTGTTTTTCAGCGTTTCATCATCCAATGCGGAGATCTGATCGATAAGCTCCTTGCCATATTCCATAAAATACTCTCCTTTTGACTTGTTTTATTTCATTGTATGATTCAAAAGGAGGATTGTTGCAAAAAAAAGAGACACAAATTTGTGTCTCTTTTTCATTATTCTTCCTCTTCAGGCTCTTCCTTTTCCGGCAAGGTAAAGAGTGTGCTGACCGCACGGTGTTCCCGAACATCGCTCACTTTGATCTGAATACCTTCGTATTCCACTTCAAAGGAAGTGCCGTCCTCGGGAACTTCGCCGTAAAGTCCGAGAACAAAGCCGCTGACAGTTTCATAATCATCGGGGAATTCGGTTTCAAGCGTTTTGGATAAAAGCACAAGGGAAACATTGCCGTTCACACGCCAGGTTCTCTCTCCCACCTGGTGGATCTCTTCTTCCGCCAAATCCATTTCTTCATCCTCATCCAGCATATCGCCGACGATTCTTTCGATCAGATCTTTGATGGAAATAATACCGGAAAAACCTGCATACTCATCCAGAACAATACCGAAGGAAACTCTGTTCTTCTGCATATTGCGCAAGGTAATATCCGCCTTGGCACCCTCGGGAATAAAGTAGGGAGATCGAATGGCTTTTTCCATAATCTTTTCCCGTGTTTTATTCTCCAAACGGAAATAATCCTTCGTATCCAAAACACCCACGATATTATCAATGGTTCCGTCGCAAACAGGGTACCAGGTAAAACGGCTGGAGGAAATGGTCTTCGCCCATTCCTCGTCACTTTCTTCCATCCACAAAAGAGAAACATCCGTACGGTGAACGGCGATCTCGCCGACCGTTACATCGTCAAACTCAAAGATATTTTCGATCATTTCCCTTTCTTCTTTTTCGATAATACCCATTTCCGCGCTGGCTTCTGCCATCATACGGATATCTTCCTCACTCACCTCTTCCTCTTCCTCGCCGGGATCGATTCCGAGAAGGCGCAAAACGGCATTGGTGGAAAGGGTTAAGAACCAAACGATAGGCGCAAAAATTTTAGCCACCGAGAAGACCGTTCCGGAAAGGCCGAGCGCAACTCCTTCTGTCTTTCTCATGGCAACTCTCTTAGGCACAAGCTCACCGAGGATCAAGGAGAAATAAGAGAGAATAAGAGTAATGAGAATGACTGCAATACTGTCAAGCAGTGCATAGTCTGCCTTCGGGAAAAAGCGGTAAAAAAAGTCTACCAGATATTCCGAAAAATTGTCCGCAGCAAAGGCAGAGCCTAAAAAGCCAGCCAAGGTAATGGCGACCTGTATGGTTGCTAGGAATTTTGCAGGGTCACTTTTTAATTTAAGCAGCTTTTTTGCCCTGCGGTTTCCCTGTTCCGAAAGCTTTGCAAGCTTTACCTCGCTCATACTGATAACGGCAATCTCCGCCATAGCAAAAATCGCGTTCAGAAAAATAAGTACAAATTGTAATAATAAGGGGCCGACCAGTTTCATTTTGTGTTGAATTCCTTTCTATATCAGAAAATTTTATTTTTTTAGTGCAAAGAAAAAAGGCATTACCTATCCCCGGATATAAAAGGATAGACCACGCCGAACACAAAAACCTATTGTATTTGTCTGATATACGGAAGGGTTATCATTCAATTTGCAACTATGACTGTCCGTATCCATAAAAGCTACTATCATCTCCTTTCGATTTCTTAAAGCAATTATACCCGATTTTCTTATTTTGTCAAGTCTTATCCACTTTTCAAAAAAACTCATATTTCCCGTTGACCAAATGGAAAAAAAAGGTTATAATCAAATCAATAAAAACAAGGAGGTCTCTATGCCAACTTACAAAGAAAAATATGAACAATGGTGCAACGAACCCTGTTTTGACGAAAACACAAAGAAAGAACTCCGCGCTCTTACCGACGAAAAAGAGATTGAAGACCGCTTTTATAAAGAATTGGAATTTGGAACTGCAGGCCTGAGAGGCATTATGGGGGCAGGTACCAACCGCATCGGCCATTACACCGTAGGAAAAGCAACCTTAGGTCTTGCCCGCTTTTTGAAAGAAAAGTTTTCCGACGCAGAAAAACGCGGCGTTGTTATTGCTTTTGACACCCGTAACAATTCTGCTACCCTTGCAAGAAGTGCGGCAGATGTTCTGACTGCAGAGGGCATTTTTGTCCGCCTGTTTGACAGAGCGGTTCCTACTCCCGTACTTTCCTTTGCCGTTCGGCATTTTAACTGCTGCTCCGGTATTGTAA
This sequence comes from Eubacteriales bacterium, assembly GCA_045602025.1. Classification (GTDB taxonomy): domain Bacteria; phylum Bacillota; class Clostridia; order Oscillospirales; family SIG627; genus RGIG5579. The sequence continues at coordinate 17,768 of JAZSAT010000030.1, forward strand.
TTACCGCCAGCCACAATCCTCCCGCATATAACGGTTACAAGGCCTATGATGAAACAGGCTGTCAGCTTGGTATCGAGGATGCGGAAGAAGTAATCAAAAAGGTATCCGAAATTGCTGACTGGAGTGAAATTCCCACAAAAGGCAATGATGAGATGCTGCAGTTTATCGGAGATGCGGCACTGGAGGATTTCTGCAATGCCGTTCTTCGCCAAAAGACCTTCCACGATGAAGAAGCAAAGAAGAACCTTCGCATCGTATATACCCCCATCCACGGAACCGGCCTTGAGCCTGTTACCAGAATTTTGGAAAAAGACGGCTTTACCGATGTGAGCGTAGTCGAAGAACAGACAACGCCCGACGGAAACTTCCCTACCGTAAAAAGCCCCAACCCCGAAGAAAGAGGCGCGCTGGAAATGGGTATATCCCTTGCGCAGAAGATCGGTGCAGATCTTGTGATCGGATCCGACCCTGATGCAGACCGCGTTGGCTGTGCGGTTGCCCACAAGGGAACTATGACCCTTCTTACCGGCAACCAGGTAGGTGCACTCTTTGTAGATTTCCTTTTGAAAAACAGAACCGTTCTTGGCGAAAACCCCATGGTGATCACCAGTATCGTTACCAGTGATATGGGCAAATACATTGCTGAGAAAAACGGATGCGGCTTCACTCAGGTTTTGACCGGATTCCGCTTCATCGGCAACAAAATGACCGAATATGAAAAAGAAATCGCAGAAAAGCTGCCCGGAGCTCACCACTTCCTGATCGGCTTTGAAGAAAGCTACGGTTATCTTGTAGGTACCCACGCAAGAGATAAGGATGCTGTTTTAGGTGCTATGCTCGTAGCAGAAATGGCAGCTTACCACAAGAAAAACGGAAAGACCCTCATTGATGCTTTGGAAGATCTTTATGCAGAATACGGTTATTTTCTGGACACCGTAGAATCCTTTGCCCTCCAAGGAAAAGAAGGCATTGCGAGAATCGGTGAGATGATGGAGATCCTCCGTCAGGATCCTACCTTCCTTCCCGATACCGAAAAGGTACTGGATTTCGAAAAGGGTGTAGATTCCCTTCCCAAGTCTAATGTTTTAAAAATTTACCTGAAGGGCGGCTCCTGGGTAGCCATTCGTCCTTCCGGTACAGAGCCTAAGATCAAATTCTACTATTCTATCCGCGAAAATGACAGAGCTGCAGCAGAAGAAAAGCTTTTGGCTCTCAAAAAGATCCTTTTGGAAAAGACCGGACTTTGATCATAAAAACAAAAAGAGAAAACCTCACGGTTTTCTCTTTTTTCTGTATACAAATCAACAAAAATACACACCGAATTCGGTGTGTATTTTTTATTGGATCTTATTTTGGATCGATTTATTTTTTATCTTTTTTTGCGAACCACTGCTTTATGATCAGTCGATAAGAAAGATTATACCGATCACGAATGATCACAAGCGCGATCGAAGCTGCAGAAAGAAGAAATACCACGATCAAAATTCCCCAGGGGAAAGAATTCTCATCCTTTTCAATGCCTCCTGAAACCTCAGGTGCAACACCGGTTTTCAAAATAAATACCGCCGTGATCCTTACATCCTCACCGGGAACGATCGCTTCTGTTGAAGCTTCCTCTGAAGCGAGAACTCCGTTTACCTCGCAAAGCCAGCGGGAGAACTTGTATCCTTTCATAGGGATCGCCTTGATCGGAACCTTTTCGCCCATTTCATAGGCACCCGCCTTCCCTTCTACCTTGCCTCCGGCAGAAGCTTTAAGGGTCAATTGGTATTTGCCTTTGACAAAAACCGCCTTCACCGTACAATCTTCATCGGGCATGGTAAAATTGGTTTCTGCCTTTTTACTGTTTTCAAAATCTCCCTTTTCGGAGCTGCACTCCCAATGAGAAAACCGATATCCGGGATTGGGAGATGCCACGATATTTACAAGAGTATCCACCCCAACGGCCGTTTCTCCTTTTTCCGGAAAAACAGTTCCGCCTTCGGAGCTTTCCATCGTAAGTTTTTTCACCGCAGAGGCAAAATTTGCCGTTAAGGTAAAATCCGATGCGGGGCAAGTCATGGTGGTGTCTGATTTATCATAATCCGAAAATTCTGCTGAATTTGTAGAAGACCAATTGACAAAATTGAAATCCTCGCCGGGCGTCGCAGATAAAAGGATCTCTTCCCCTACCGTGCAGGGATATTTTCCGGTTTCATTTTTCTCTTTTCCAATGACTTCAACCTCTCCTTCTCCTTCTACTTTTAGTGTGAAAAAGTAGGTTACATAATCAAATTCAACAGTTAAATGAACATCCTTCGCAGGCATTTTGAAAGAAAATACGCTTTTTGTATCCCAATCTTTTTCAAGGTCCTTCAGCACATTGTCGCTGTCCACCCAGCGGACAAAACGGAAGCCATCGGAGGATGCCGCATCCACTTTAACCGTTTCACCGGGCAAAAAATCCTTGTGGCCGAAATTCGGTGAACCCATGGAAGCATCGTTCGCTTCAATATAAACCGTATATTTTGTTTTATTCTCTTTCAGAACCGCCTTAAAATCCAAATTCATCTCAGGCATTAAAAATGTGATCTCTTTTTTCGTAAGGCTGCTTTCGGGGAGAGATTCGACCGTGCTTGAGATCTCCCAGCGATCAAAAAGATAAGCTTCCGCTTCTGATACCGAAAGCGTTACGGTAGCACCCTTCTTGATCTTTTCTCCATTATGATCCTTTCCGTCCACCTTAACAGCAATACTGCCGCCTTCCTTCGGAGACACGCTTGTTTTCAAGGTAAATCCTTCCTCCTGGGTCACAGGTGGTGTAAGAGGCAATTTTTCTTCGGCAAAAACCTGAAAATTCAGGAAAAACAAAAGTGAAAAAATGCACAGAGAAAAAACAGTAAAAAGCTTTTTTTTCATAGAATAAAGCTCCTTTCGATCCTTGTGTATAAGACGAGCCTTCTTCGCCAAAAATAGTAAAAAGAAGGTGAAAAAATGAAAAATGAAAAAAAGTTGGAGGACAGGATCAACTGCCTTTTGGGCATTGAAACCGCCTTTGATTTTAAAAAAAGAAGTCTTCTTTTGGCCGGAAGAAAAGCTGTTTTTACTTATATTATCGGTTATACCAATGCCTTATCCACAGAAAACATTTTAAAGGCATTGATGAATATTCAAACAGAAGAATTTCAAAAGCTGAAAAGTTTAAATGAGCTTGCAGAAATTTATTTACCCTTTGGAAGCTGCGAGGTAACAAATGATCCTGCATTCGCTGCAGAGGAGATCCTTCGCGGAAGTGCTTCTTTGACAATAGAGGGGTTTTCGCAGATTCTCTTAATGGATATCCGCGATTTTTCCATGCGAGGAATTGAAGAACCGGAAAAAGACAGGACACTTCGAGGGCCTCATATCGGAACCAATGAAAGCCTGATCTCCAATATTATTCAAATCAGAAGATATTTACGGTGTTCTTTTTTAAGAACAGAAAAATTCCTTTTGGGAAGTGAAATCAAAAATGAGGTTGCGCTTCTTTCCTTGAAAGGAAAATGCGATGAAAAATTTCTCGAAAAAATACGGGAGAAGATCAAAGGTGCAGCCATTCCCAATTTATCCATGACACAAGAGAATTTGAGCAACCTTCTTTTTCCGAGAAAAGGGCTTTCTTTAATCAACCCATTTCCAAAAACCCGGTATACGGAAAGGCCTGATGTGGTAGCTGCTTCCTTGATGGAGGGAAAAATTGCGATCCTTTGCGATAACTCCCCTTCTGTGATCCTTTTGCCACAATCTATCTTCGATTTTTTCGAAGAGGCGGACGATTATTATTTTCCTCCGTTGACGGCAATCTATTTACGCCTGGTTCGGCTGTTTGTTTTTTTATCGACGATCCTTGTGATTCCCATCTGGCTTCTTGCAGTACAAAACAGCCAATATTTACCGGGAAAATTTTCCTTTGTTCTTACAGACCAGGACTATGCTGTACCACTGTTTTTGCAATTTTTGATCATTGAATTTGCCATTGACGGTCTGAAAATGGCTTCTCTTAACACGCCAACGACCCTATCGGGATCCTTTTCTGTGATCGGTGGCCTTCTTTTAGGGGAATTTGCCGTCAAGAGCGGCTGGTTTATCCCTCAGGCGATCCTCTATTCCGCCTTTACGGGAATTGCAAACTTTATCCCCACCAATATTGAGCTTGGATACTGCTTCAAATTCATTCGGATCTCCCTGATCCTGGTAGTGGAATTTTTCGGTGTAACAGGCTTTTTACTGGGCCTTGCCTTTTGGCTGATCGTCCTTCTTTTTACAAAAGGTGTTGGAGGAAAAAGCTATCTTTATCCTTTTATTCCCTTCGATCGGACAGGGGTGAAGAAGATCATCCACAAGGGTGTTTTCGGACGGGAAAAAGTCTCATAGAGAAAAATTTTGCCGAAAACTCTCGCTTTCGGCAAAATCAAATGAAAAATATTCAGGATTTAAAATTACTCAGCTTCAGCAGGTGCAGCTTCTTCTGCTGCGGGAGCCTCTTCAGCGGGAGTCGCTTCAGCGGGAGTCTCTTCAGCGGGAGTCTCCTTTACCATGTACTGTTCAGCAGCCTCGTCGACCTCTTCTTCCTCAGCAGCAAGAAGGCTTCTCATAGAAAGGCTGACTCTCTGAGTCTCATAGTTGATATCAACGATCTCAACCTGTACTTCTTCTCCAACAGAAAGAACCTCTGCAGGATTTGCGATCTTACGGTTAGCGATCTGGGAAATATGAATCAGACCGTCGATACCGGGGATCAATTCTGCAAATGCACCGAAGGTAGTAAGGCTTACGATCTTAACGGTAGCAACATCGCCTGCCTGGAACTTCTCGGGAAGAATCTTCCAGGGATTGGTAGCTTCGGTCTTGTAGCCGAGGCTGATCTTGCGGGTCTCGGTGTTGATCTCTTTTACGAAAACGGTGATCTCATCGCCGATGCTTACTACTTCTGCAGGGCTCTTCAGCTTCTTCCAGGAAAGCTCAGTGATGTGAACCATACCGTCCACGCCGCCAAGGTCAACAAATGCGCCGTAAGAAGTGATAGACTTAACCTTACCGGTATAAACCTTATCTACAGCAACCTCTGCCCAGAATTTCTCTTCCAGAGCCTTTCTCTCTTCACGAAGAACCTCGCGAATGGAAGCAATTGCTCTCTTTCTTGCGGGATCGGTCTCAACGATCTTGAAAGCAACCTCCTGACCCAGCATAGGATCGAGGCTTGCTCCCTTGGGAGAACCGGTCAAAGATGCGGGTACGAAATAGGTCTGTGTATCATCGGACACCAAAATGCCGCCCTTGATCACACTGGTAACCTTTCCGGAAAGGGTTACGCCGTTTTCGAAGGCTTCCTGGATCTTGCTCCAGCCTGCGCGGGCATCCACTCTCTTCTTGGATACCTGAACGGTGCCTTCGGGATCGTTAAACTTCTGAACCAAAACAGTGATTTCATCGCCTACATGGAAGCTTTCAGCAAGGTTGGACTCACTGTCAGCTACTTCTGCGGAAGGAAGGATACCGGTATGCTTGATGCCGAGATCTACATGCACTTCATTTGCAAAGACACTGGTTACGATTCCCGTAACTTCTTCTCCTGTTCTGATGGTTTTGAATGATTGGTTGAGCATTTCCTCAAAGCTCATTTCGTCGTTTTTGATTTCCGACATGGTTTGTATTACCTCCTTGATCACACTGTCCGGAGTGGAGGCTCCCGCCGACACACCGACAGTCATATCTTTTTTTAATTTATTGTGCGGTATTTCTCCCGCATTTCTGATATGAACGGTATCACAAAATTCTTCGCTTACCGAAACCAGCTTTTTGGTGTTGCTGCTGCTCTTGCCACCTACAATGACCATAAGGTCGCATTTTTTCGCAAGAGCCTGCGCATCCTTCTGGCGAATTCCCGTTACATTACAGATCGTATCGTAAAAGATCAGATCGGGGAAAACGCTCTTTGCGCGCTTACAGCACTTTTCCCACTGGGCCACACTGTGAGTGGTCTGGGAAAGGAATATATGATAGGCATCCCGATCGGCTGTTTTTTCATATTCCATAAGCTCTTCAAGGCTTGAAATAACAACCACGGGATATTTTTTTGTTTGACTTACGATCCCGAGCACTTCGGGATGCTGTGCATCGCCCAGTAGAACGAAAACCGCTTTTTTTCCTTCTGCAAGGGCCTTTTTTTCTTCTTCCAGAACGATGTTATGAATCTTTTTTACAAAAGGACAGGTTGCGTCAATATACGGAAAACCTTTTTTCTCAAGCTCTTCGATCACGGGCTGAGGGACACCGTGGGTTCTGACAAAGATCAAAGCGTTCTCGCCGGAAATATTGTCAAGATCCTCCGTGGAGATATTAGACACGCCTCTTTTGGAAAGAGATTCGTTAAAGTCCTCATTGTGGATAATATGCCCTAAGGTATATATCTTTTTTTCTCCAAGCTGGATCTGTTCTTCCAAAAGCTCCACCGCGCGGCGGACACCGAAACAGAAGCCTGCGTGTTCAGAAAGCAAAATTTTCATTTTTTCTTGTTCTTTTTATAGTCTGCCGCCTGTCTTTCAAGATCCGAGATCTTTTCAAAGACATGATCGGTTACATAAACAGCCTGTTCCTTTTTGCCCATATCTTCAGGGAAGGAAAAGCTCTCGATCTCACCAAAAGCAATATAGGTCTTTCTGAAGGGGCGAACCTTAAAATTCTTGGAATAGATACCGACAGGTAGGATCTTTGCTCCCGAAAGGACGGAAAGCATACCGACACCGGCCTTAAAATCCTCTTTCTTCAAAGGATAGCGGCAGCGGGTACCTTGGGGGAAAACAGAAAAGGCTTTTCCCGCCTTTAATTCCCTTACGGCGATACGAAGCTTCACCGCGTCTCCCCCATCACGGGAAAGAGGGATCACATCGCACCCTTTTACAATATAACCGACGATGGGACGGCGGAAAAGCTCTTCCTTTGCCATAAAGGTAAGAGGCCTTGGAAGGGTGATCGCAAGAAATAGCGGGTCAAAAAATGAAATATGATTGGGGCAGACGATCAGACCTTCCTCGGGCAAGGTTTTCGGAAGATTGATAAGGCGGATCGGGAACAGAAAACGGATCACCGGGCCTAAAAACCGCACCAAACGCTCGTATAAGGTCATAATTCCTCCCACAAAATAAATCAACAATTATTATAGTGTAAAAAAGATAAAAAGTCAAGGCAATTCCAAGAGTTTTTTCGATTTTATTTCGCATTTTTCCATTGATTTTCATCAAATTGTTCTTCTATGTTATTTTATGAATAAAAGAAAAGCCGCGTTTTTTCGAAACGCGGTTTTTCTTCTTCAGGCGGTTGCAAGAAGCTTTCCTTCTTTTTTGCGATAGTAGAGGTAGCAAACAAATTGTGCCAAGGACGAAAGTGTCCAGGAAAGGGGATAGCAGATCAAAAGGAAATTATAGGTGGGATTCATAGGAAAAATCAGCGTGACCCAGATCACACGGGGAACACAAACGAAAAAGGCATTCAAGACAGTGGGCATAAGGGTCTTTCCCATTCCTCTGAGACACCCGATAGACATATCGGCAACGGAAAACAGAACATACCCGGCACCGAAGACGAAAATGCGTTTGACACCCATCGCAATTACTTCGGGATCCTTTGTAAATATGCGCATAAAAAACTCGGGAAAAGTAAAGGTAAACGCATTAATGATCATAACACCGCCGATAGAGACCAAAATGCTCTGCCACAGAAGCTTATCGATTCTTTTTAAATTTTTTGCACCGTAATTCTGACCTGCAAAGCTCACGCATGCAGCCGAGAAAGAAGCCAGAATTTGATGCAGGATCACATCCATATTTCCCGCGGCGGAATTGGAAGCAAGCGCCACAGGACCAAGGGCGTTATACGCAGAGGTTACCAGAAGATTTGCAACACTGAACACAATACCGTTCAAGCTGCAAGGGATGCCGATTTTTGCAATATGAAGCACCTCTCCTTTTTTCAAAGAAAGCTCTTTTAAAGACAATCTGTACTCACCCGACGGATGAAAAAGGATCGTCAGGATCACTGCTGCGGAAAGATAGTTTGCCGTAGCGGTTGCAAGAGCAACACCGGCAGAATCCAAATGGAAAGCGATAACAAAAACAAGGTTAAAACCAACATTGACAAGACCGGTTGCCGTAAGAATATACATGGGGCGCTTGGTATCTCCGTGGGCACGGAGAATACCGGATCCGAAGTTATAAAGAAGCGAGGCAGGCTGACCGATAAACAAAATGCGCAGATACGTAGTTGCTTCATCAATGACAGAGGCAGGACAATCGATCATCTCCAGCATAGGGCGGGAAAAAAGAATTCCCAAAACGGCAAGCAGAATACCGCTGATCACACCCACGGTAATGCTGGTATGCATTGCTGAGCGAAGCTCCTTCCTCTTCCCTGCTCCGTAAAAATTGGCACAAATAACGTTTGCACCGACGGAAAGCCCCAAAAACAAATTCAAAAACAAGGCGTTGATCGGACCTACGGAGCCCACTGCAGCAAGAGAAGCAGTTGAATCCTTCGCAAAATTTCCCACCACCAGCATATCCGCAGCGTGATAGGTCTGCTGTAAAAGAGCTGAAAGCAGAATAGGGATCGCAAAAACGATCATTTTTTTCATAACCGGACCGTGGGTTAGGTCCATAGAATGCTTTGACGCCATTTTTCCCTCCTAAACAGTTTTTATGCCGGATCCGAAAACTGCTCCAAAAGCAGCTTTTCTTCCTCTTTTTTGCGGCATACAAAATAGCAAATCAGCTGCGCTGTCGCCGACAAAATCCAAGAAACGGGATAGCAGTACAAAAGAAACGCAAGGGTTTCAAAACGAGGAAAGAGAAGGAGTATCCAAAGCGTTCTGGTGATACAAATGGCGGAAATATTCAGCACCATCGGAAGCATGGTTTTTCCCATTCCTCTCAAACAGCCTACCGCCATCTCGGAAACAGAATAGATCATATATCCCAAACTCATAATTTTCAAACGGACCCCGCCCATGGCGATTACTTCCAAATCTCCGTTTGCAAACAATCCCATAAAAAAGTCGGGGAACGAAAAAATCAAAGCGGCCATGACGGAAAGAATCCCCAAGGTAACAAGGATGCTTCGCGACAAAAGTTTGTCAATTCGGTCCAGTTTCTTGGCGCCATAGTTCTGTCCGGCAAAGCTGACACATGCAGAACTGAACGCTGCTAATATCTGATACAAAATACCATCCACACTGCTGGCTGCAGAATTGGCAGCGAGAGCAACGGGTCCGAGAATGTTCAAAGCGAAGGTAATAATTACGTTGGTGATGTTAAAAAGAATGCTGTTCAAACCGCAAGGAATACCAACTTTCACTATGTTTAAAAATTCCTTGCGATGAATTTTCATCTCTGAAACGCTCAGCCGTTGATCTCCGCCGGGGTGGAAAAGAATCCACAGAACGATACCTGCGGAAACATACCAAGAAACGATGGTGGCAATCGCAACGCAAGAAGCGGCATTATTGGGGGAAAGCATTACCAAAATCACGTTCAAGATAACGTTGATCATTCCGGCAGCAGAAAGGATATACAACGGGCGCTTGGTATCGCCGTACGCTCTTAAAATACCCGAGCCAAAATTGAACATCAAATTCGCAGGCTGACCGAGAAAGATAATCTGCATATACTTCATCGCCTGTTCTCTGACGCCATCGGGACTACCCATCAGAACGAGAATCTTCTCCGACAGAAGAAAACCCATTACACTCACCGCGATGCCGCAAATCAGTGAAAAAACGATGCAAGAGTGCATCGCCCGACGAAGAGATTCCGCTCTTCTCTCACCGTATAGGTTTGCGCAAACCACGTTGGCACCGACCGCAAGACCGAGAAACAGATTCAAAATCAAAGTCGTAACAGAGCCGGTGCTGCCCACAGCGGCAAGAGCGGTTCGCGAATCCGTTGCAAAATTTCCAACTACAATCACGTCCGCTGCATGATAAAGCTGTTGAAGAATGTTACTGAGAACAATCGGTATTGCAAAAATAACAAGTTTTTTCAAGACAGAGCCTTTTGTAAGGTCCATAGAATGTTTAGACGCCATTTTCCACACCTCAACTCCTTTTTCTACTTGGATTTTAGCACACCAGAATAAAAAAGCAATAGCTAAAACGATTTTTTCTCACTTTTTTCGATTTTATGAAAAAGTGGCTGAACCACCCGTATTTCTCACCCTTTTTCCTTGACTTTGCGAAAAAAATTTGGTATATTATAGTGATAATATATTTATAAGACTATGCCCCCCGAGGAAAGGAAGTTTTTATGCTGAAAAGTATGACCGGTTACGGACGCTATTCCGATTGCATAAACGGGTTCGATATCACCTTCGAGATCCGCAGTGTAAACAACCGTTATCTTGACACCAATATTCGTCTTCCCAGAATCTACGGATATCTGGAAGAAAAGATCAAAAAAGCCATTCAAAAAAAAGCTGCCAGAGGAAAAGTAGATGCTTTTCTCACAGTAGAACGCCCTGCAGGGGATGTTACCGAGATCGCTCTGGACGAAAATCTTGCCGCACAGTATGTTGCTGCTCTTCGCAAGATCGCGGAAAACCACAACCTTCGTGATGACATTTCCGTTTCCTCCGTGGCTCGCTTCTCTGACATTTTTTCCAAGAAGGTAAAAGAAGACGACGCGGACACCGTATGGGCTATGGTAGAGCCCGTGGTGGAAAAGGCACTGGATGCCTTTCTTCTGATGAGAGAAAAGGAAGGAGAAAATCTGTTTCGGGATCTGAATGCCCGTCTTGACCGTATGGAAGAGATCTTAGAGAAGATCAAGGCTCGCTCCGGCGAAGCCCTATCCCTTTATCGGGAAAGGCTGGAAGCAAGACTGAAAGAATATCTTCAGGATACCGAGATCGATGAGGCAAGGCTTCTCACCGAAGTAGGCATTATTGCCGACAAGATCGATACGGGCGAAGAGATCACCCGTCTTGGAAGCCACATCGGACAGTTCAGAAAGTTGATCCGTCAGGATACTCCTTCCGGCAGAACGATGGATTTTCTCACCCAGGAGTTGAACCGAGAAGTAAATACCATCGGCTCCAAATGCTCCGAAATTGAGATCACTCAGCTTGTAATCGATGCCAAAAATGAGATCGAACGGATCCGTGAGCAGATCCAGAATATTGAGTAAGAGGTAATTATGACAGAAATCGGATTTGGAAATTATGTAGCATCCTCCCGTGTGGTTGCCGTTGCAGGACCGGAATCCGCGCCCATCAAGCGTTTGGTTCAGGATGCAAAGGATGCAGGGATCGCTGTAGATGTCACCTGCGGCAAAAAAACGCAGTCGGTGCTCCTGACCGACAGCGGACACATTATTCTCTCTGTTCTGTCACCCGAGGAAGTTCAATCCCGCCTTTCGGCAAAAAAAGAAAAGGAATGAGAACATGAAACCTGAAGTTTTGATCGTATCCGGCTTTGCAGGCTCCGGAAAAGGAACTGTATTTAAAATTGCAAAAGAGCTTTTCCCGAAGCTAAAATTGAGCGTTTCCATGACGACCCGTGCTCCCCGTCCCGGCGAGATCCACGGCGTTCACTATCTTTTTGTAAGTCGGGAAGAATTCTTAAAGACCCTTTCCGAGGATGGCTTTTTTGAGCACGCAGAATACTGCGGAAATTTTTACGGCACACCGAAGAAGCAGCTGTTTCAAATGGTTGAGGAAGGCTTTGTTCCCGTTCTCGAAATTGAGACCGACGGCGCCATTCAAGCAATGAAGGAGCTGAAATCCTATGCTTCCGTCTTTCTCTCCCCTCCCGATTACAAGACCTTAGAGGCGCGTTTGCGCGGAAGAGGAACCGAAACGGAGCAGTCCATCCAAAAGCGTCTTACCACTGCAAAGGAGGAACTGGAAAGAGTCCGCCTTTACGAAAACCTCGTTATCAATTATGATGACAGGTCGGAAGAAGCGGCACGCGCCATTGCCGACATTGCCATGACAGGTAAAACCGAAAGCCCTGTCGCCTACCGTAACAAGGAAGCCTTCATTGAAGGTTTCTTGAAATAAAACTATTTTTTGGAGGAAAAAAACATGATTTATCCGACTATTGCCGAGCTTTCTGATGAAGGAGTAAACCGCTACGCACTTTCCATTGCCACTGCAAAGTGCGCA
>JAZSAT010000031.1:0-36606 GCA_045602025.1 Eubacteriales bacterium
AAAAAATGCAATGGGATTAGCAAGAATCTTCTTCATGTCATATGTCCTTTCTTCAAATTGAAGTATTATTAAACTCTGTTAGTATATTATTTTTGAATTTTATATCGCCAACATCGCCAACGATAATTTTTTCATAAATCTCTGCTTTGGATGTTTTTAAAACCAAGCGTGTGCCATCTTCTTTTTGAAAAATAAGTGTACACCTATAGCCTCTTACCGGTGCGCCAACGGTGCCACCTATCGCTACCATATCTCCCAATTCTTTTGAAATAACTTTTAAGCCGGATTCTGTTTTTTTCTCAGTGCTTTCATACTCGGATTTTGCACAACTGTAAGAGTAATAATAGTAAATTAAAAAGATTACAGCTGCAATAGCAAAAATTAAAATTAACGGTGCCAAATCCATACTTGTTAAATCATCAATAGACATAATTAAGAATCTCCTTTATATTTTTTGCGAATTTAGTTTTATTTACCTCCTTCTTTTAGTCACTTTTAAATCTTCGCAAAATAAAAAAGTGCGACAACCGAAGTTATCGCACCGAAAAATGCAAACCCCGATTGTTGTCACACAAAACTTAACAAGCAGTAAGAAAACTCAACTTATTTGCCAAGTGGGAATCTGCATTTTTACCAAATTCATTATTGACAAATAAGCATAGGGATAAGACTCCCCATAAAAAAATAGAGAGCTTTCTCAAATTACTTGTTAATTAAATTTTGTGTGACAAGCGTATTATATCAAAAAATCGGATTTTTTGCAACTATTAACGAAATTTTTTTACAAAGTATACAAGTATGATAAAAATAAATGCGTACAAAAAAAGACTTGCTTTCGCAAGTCTTTTTTGTTTTTATGCTTTTTTCAGACGGAAAATGTGGGTGTTTCCTTCTTTTTCTTCGGAGAGCACTTCCATTTCGGGGAAGGAAAAATCTCTTTCCATCTGTTCGGGAAGGGTTACCTTATACTCAAACACACCTTTTTCCACCTTCCAAGAGATCTCGATCTTGCCGTTTGCGGAATCGTAATATCCCTTGGCGGAAGTGATCGAGCCGTCGTGGCAGAAATAAGGAATGAGAGAAACCTTCTCAAAACCGGGTTTATCCGTATGAGAACGGATACCGAGCACATACTCATACATCCATTCCACACAGGAACCGAGAGAATAGTGGTTGAAGGAGTTCATGCCCTTACGGATTCCGTTTTTCTCGGTGTAGCTGTCCCATCTTTCCCAAATGGTGGGGGCACCGTTCTTAATGAAATAGCCCCAACCGGGATATTCTTCATTCACGATCAATTGATATGCAATATGGGAGAGCCCCACATCACAAAGGGCGGGAAGAAGGAAGCGGATACCGAGGAAGCCACAGGTGAGCTTTCCGTCATCCTCACGGAACTTTCTCTCAAGCTGCTTTCTTGCATTTTCCTTGGTGATGAAGCCAAATTTATAAGCAATTACATAGCAGCTTTGGGTATCACTCTTGATAATGCCTCTGGCATTGATCAGATTGTCGTTGAATGCCTGCTTGATCTTTTCATAAAGGGCCTCGTAACGCTCGGTCTCAAAATCCCCTACTGCGCGGCAAAGCTCTGCACAGTCAAAGGCTGCTCTGCCGTAAAAGAGGGTGGAGATCACATTGATATCGGAAGGCTCTTTTGCAAACAGCCAATCTCCGTAAGTATAGCTGCAAGTGCTTCTCACGCCTTCGGGACAGGTGCTTTCGTAATAGTCCAAAACACGCTTGATCGCCTGAAGGTTATCGCGAATGATCTTTTTGTCACCGTAGGTACGGTAATGACAGTACGGGATCTCCGCAATGGCTTCACACCAGCCTGCCGCGGGACCAAAGCCTACATAACTGTAGAAGCCGATATGAGGAAGGGGCGCAACTGCGGGAACCACACCGTTGCCAAGCTGTGCGTCACGCACATCCGCAAGATATTTTTCATAAAACACCTTGCTGTCCATATTATACATGGCAGTCTGGGCAAAGGTCTGTGCATCGGCAGTCCAGCCGAGTCTCTCATCTCTCTGAGGACAGTCGGTGGGAACACCGAGGAAGTTATCTCTCTGACTCCAAAGAACATTGGAGAAGATCTGATTGACAAGAGGGTTGGAACAAGAAAATTCACCGGATTTTGCAAGGTCGGAATACATTGCTTCCGCTACGACGTTCATAACCTCTACATTTCCTTCGGTGGTGATCTCCGCAAAGCGGAAGCCGTGGAAGGTAAAGAGAGGACGGAATTCCTCTTCTCCCTCACCGGAAAGAATGTAGGTATCGGTGGCCTCTGCCTTGCGAAGGTTTTCCGTATAGACCTTTCCGTCTACAAAGAGCTCTCCGTGACGGAGGATGATCTTCGCTCCGCTTTCGCCCTTTACTTTAACTCGCAAAACGCCTGCGATGTTCTGAGAAACATCATACACGGTAAGATTGCCTTCTTGCTTGATCACCTCGGGAGTAAAGGTGTGCTTTACCACAATGGGATTAAGCTTCATTTCCTCCAGGTAAATGTTTCTGGGAAAACGGAAGGGATCCTCCACCGCGCGATCCCATTTGGAATCGTCATAATCATAGGTAGAAAAATCGCCGAGGGACATTCTGTGGTCCACATATTCACCCATATAAATGTCGGATCTGCGGATCTCGCCTTGGGTTGCAAGCCAGGAATCGTCTGTATTGACTACATCCCCTTCTCCGTTCTCATACTCGATCACGATCTGAGCACAAAACTGGATCTGGTCCGAGTAGCTTGTGCGCTTAAAGGTGGTAGTAGAGCCTATATGACCTACTGCCCAGCCGTCTGCCAGAACAACACCGATGGCATTGTTTCCTTGCAGAAAGGGAGTAATATCGTAACGCATAAAGGGAATTTTTTTGTTGTAGTCCACCCAGCCGGGAGAAAGATAGTCGTTTGAGATCTCCTTGCCGTTTACATAGATCTTATAAACACCGAGGGCTGCCGCCAGAAGCTCAGCCTTTTTTACTGCGCCTTTGGGGGTAAACTTCTTTCTGAAATAAGGGGCGGGGTTGCCATATTTTGCATCGATCCCCTTATATTCGCCGGTTTCATAGGTGATCCATTTTGCATTAAAGTGCATAATAACTCCTTTTTCGATCAGCGAAACATTTCCTTATATTTTTCCTTGGCACCTTCAAAGTCAACCGATGCCATTTCCTCATAACCGATGAGGGTATAGGTTGCATCGATCAGGTGATGGAACTTAGGATCGTCAAGTGCCTTGCAACGGAAGGACTGACGGGGAGAGTTGATATCCTCACCGCTGATCTGGAAGAAGCCGTGCTCCTCGCAAAGAGCAGTCAGTCTTGCAAGCTGTTCGGGTGTATTACGGGTAGGCATATAGGTGATGGCATCAAAACCATACTCCTTGATCACATCGATCAGGGTGTCCAGATAGTCATCCTCAAATTTCTGAGTCTTCTTATCGCCGGTAACGGAGTTTCCGACATCGCCGAGATATGCGTAAGCGGCAACACCGCCGTACTTATGTACCATTGCCACAAAATCTGCAACCTTGGGGCATTCATCGGTAGCATCAATGTAGAATTTCTCTACCATATTGCTCTTGAGTGCGCCGAGGATGTCGTAAGCGTAGAAATCGGGAGTTTCGTTGCCTGCCGCGATCTGCGCCTGAACCTTTTCGGGGATGGCAAGGCCCATTTCCTTGGTGAGGAAGTTCAAAACCTTTTCGGGGCTGTCATAACGGGCGATGATCTTCTTTGCAAGAGCATAGAGAATATGACGCTCGGTTACGGAACCGCCCTTGTGGTAGTTGGAAAGAGGCAGAACATCTTCATCAAAATCAAGGCTGAGGCCATAGGGAGAAACCAGCTCGGTGATGTTTTTGCACATCTTGCGGTTACGCTCATTTCTCTTTTCACGGTAAGGAGCAAGGAATGCATCTACCGCGTCAATATTCTGATGAGGAATGCCGTGCATAGTCACATAAGCTACGCTCTTCTGGTCGGGGTTGTTGATGCGAAGACCGTTGAGCTTGGTCATGGACATATCCACGCGGCATTCTACACCGCAGGTCACAGGCATACCGAGAACAGCAGCTGCCTCGATAAACTCTTTTGCGCCTGCAGCGGAATCATGATCCATAATACCTGCGGTCTTCAGGCCATTTTTCCAAGCCATATAAACAGCAGCGGTGGGATCGTAGGGAGAGAAGGAATAGGTGGTATGGATATGATTGTTCACATAGATCGTATCCTCGGGTGCGGGGAGAAGCCCCGCATCCACCTTTTCCTTAATTTCTTTCAGTTCCTGAATGGTCATAATTTGCCTCCTTATTTCAGCATTTCCTGTCCGCCGGTAACAGGTACAGCCTGACCGGTTTCGTAGGTCTGCTCAACGATATAGAAGATTGCACGGGCAACGTCGATGGGGAGACAGCCTCTGTTCAGAGGAACCTTGGATTCGTAGAAGCGACGAACATCGTCTACATTCTTTGCACCGGGAACCTTGCCTGCGTTCAGATACTGAACGAAGAGTCCTCTTTCGGGGTCGGACCACAGGGGGCCGTCAAGGAAGTTACCGGGGCAGATGGCATTTACTTTGATGTTATCGGGAGCAAGCTCCATTGCAAAGGACTGAGTAAGACCGATGCCGCCGAACTTAGAGCCTGCATAAGCAAAGTTCTTGTTGGAGCCGGCAAGACCGGACTTAGAGTTGATGGAGATGATATCCATCATATAATCGGGAGCATATTTATGCTGAAGCTGCATCACATAGGAAGCATACTTTGTGCAAAGGAAAAAGCCTGTATAGTTTACTGCGGTTACAAGCTCGAAGGTGGGCTTTGTCATCTCCTTCAGAGAGCCTGCTTTTGCAATACCTGCGTTGCTGACAAAAATGTCAATACCGCCGAAATGAGCGGTGATGGCTTCTACCATTGCTTTTACGGAATCCTCGTCGGAAACATTGGCGAAAGCTGCAAAGCCTGCATCGCCGTATTCATTTGCTGCAGCCTGAGCACCTTCCATGTTCATATCTACAATAGCAACATACGCGCCTTCTTCGAACATAGCATCGGCAATACCTTTACCGAAGCCCTGTGCGCCGCCGGTAACAACAGCAACCTTGTTTGCAAGTCTCTTTGCTGCGCCGCCTGCAAGGCTTACCTTGGAGCGATAGCTTTCTACTTCCCAGTTAACGATAAAGTCAATGAGGAATTTGGGCATGGGAGATACGCCGCCAAAGGATTTGGTATATGCACAAACCTTGATGGCGTCAAGCATAACGATCTGTGCGGTAACAGCCTCTTTCATGGTCATACCGCAGGAGAACATACCCAGATCCTTTACAAAAACGATCTTGGGCTTGTAGCCGTTTTCTGCTACGAATGCGTCAAAAGCAGCCTTGATGCCGTCTCCGTCCACATCTGCAGGAAGAGAGAGCTGTTTTGCCTTTGCATAAACGATGTGGTCGGGAGAAAGGCTTTCGGTTGCGGGATCGTATGCAAGCACTTCGGGGCAAACGGTAAATTTCACGGTTGCGGGCTGATTTTCACCGTAGAGCATACGGATGACGGGGCTAATGGATGCAACCTTGGATACATCGTATTCCATCTCTGCCATTTCGGGCTGCTTTGCGATTGCCTTTTCCAGCGTATCCATTACACGGGAAGCCAGTGCATCCAATTCTTCAGTGGTATCACCTGCATAAAAGATACCGTGGTTCTGAAGGAAGAGGAGCTGGCAGTCCTTGCCGGTAGCAGCCTTGTATGCTTCCATCTTCTTCTTGCATTCCAAAGCGAGGATGTAACCAGGCTTGCAAGCGTCAACCCAAACAGCATCGGGGAAGAGCTTTGTCATTGCCTTTTCTGCTTCCTTGGAACAGGTAATGCCGTTTACGATAGCGGGATGTACATGAAGAATGTACTTCTGGGGGAACAGATCGTGGAGAAGAGTCTCAACGGAGGGACGGCGAGTCTCACCTTTGATTCTTGCATCCATCATATCCTGAAGAACGGCAGCCTCACGGGCAGCTTCTTCTTCGGGGTATGCGGCAGACCACATCTGGCCCAGTGCTTTTCTTTCCAGAACTACGAAATCTTCGGGCTTAATGGTAGCCAGTGCGGTACCGGAGCCTTTTACCCAAAGACGGTCCTCAGACTTAAAGGAGGTGTTTCCGCCGCCTGCAAGAACGAATGCAGGATTGGCACCGTATTTATTGGACATTGCCGCAAGGGCGGCAAGAGATTCGGTATACATGTTTCTTCCTCCTTAGATTTCTTTTGCGTTTGCAAGAACGTACTTTTCTGCTTCCAGGTTCCACAGATTCTTATGACGCTGGCAGATCTCGCAAAGGTCAGCATAGAACTTATCGGTCTTTGCAAGCTCAGGAAGATCGGCGATGGCAAAGAGAGGCATATCCTTGTTGGTGTAGATAAGCTTCTTACCGCCGGGGATCTTGTCGAGGTTGAGAATGGTATCAGCAGCTACATTCAGACCGCCTACATGGGTTACCATAGAAGCGGGGTTGATCTCGCCTTTTTCCATCATGGAAAGGGACTCTCTCATATCATCGGTATTACCGCCGGAGGTACCTACAAGGTGAGTGGAAGCGTAGTGAACATTGTAGAAGTTGAACATTGCAGAAAAATCGGTCTTGGTAGGACCTGCAAAGAAGTTGAGACAGCCGTCTCTGCCGAGGATGGCGTCACTCTGTTCAACAACTGCACGAACGGGAGCCATACAGAATACATCGTCATAGCCTTCGCCGTCGGTAAGGGACAGGAGGTACTCAACGGGATTTTCTACTTCAGCGGTGTTAACATAAACAAGCTTTACACCCTTGGAAGCAGCGTATTCTTCGGTAAGGATCTCTTTTGCACGAGCGATTCTTGCAGCGTCAATATCGGTAACAACTACGAGAGAAGGCTTTCTGTCGCAGCCGATTGCATAGTCGATAGCACCGAGACCCATAGGTCCTACACCTGCAAGAATTGCAAGCTTACCGCCTTCGCGGATACCCATTTCGTGAACGTAGCTACCGTTTTTGGTGTGGTAGTTTGCGTGATAACCGCCAACAATACAGGAAACAGGCTCGGAGAGAGAGCCGTAGAAGAATGCTTCACCGTTGTAAGGAAGCAAACAGTCGCACTCCATAACTTCGTTGGGGATGAGAATGTAGGTAGCGTTACCGCCTACAAATTCGTAGGAATAACCGGGAGCCCACAGGGTACCCTTGTAGTTGAGAGCGGTCTGCATGGTGAATCTGTCACCGGGCTTGAATTTGTGAGCCCATTTTGCGCCTACCTTTACGATCTCGCCGCACATTTCATGACCGATGATGGGGGGATGCTGATCGATATCGTCGTGTACTCTCTTGTGGTCGGAGCCCTGAAGAGCTGCCTTGTGGGAGGACATACAAATGCTGTTGGAAATAACATGGGCGAGGATCTCGTCTTCACCCATCTGGGGAAGTTCGAACTCCTCAAGTCTTAAATCACTTTTGCCGCGAAGGCGAATTGCTTTTGTTTTCATTGTTTTAATCTCCTTTTTGTGTTTAATTTCTTGCGGACAGAACTTCTGCCTCGTATTTTTCAACCTTTGCAAACCACTCGCCGTCTACGGGAGCACCCTCTCTGCGACAATATTCGTCCCAGATATCGCCGAAAGGCATGGTCTTCATTTCTTCCTGAAGCACCATAAGCTTCGACCAGTTGTCCTCGTTCTGAAGCTGAGTGAAATCGGGGGTCAGAAGAGCGGAAAGAAGAGCCTTCTGAACATTGCGGAAACCGGTAGTCCATGCGGAAATACGGTTAATGGAAGCGTCGAAGTAGTCGAGTGCGATCTTCACACTGCCTTCCAGACCGCCGCAACGAACGATCTCCTTGCAGATCTCACGGGTCTCATCGTCAAGAAGCACTACATGGTCACTGTCCCAACGGATGGGGCGGGTGATGTGAAGTGCAATTTCGGGGAAGAATGCGAGAAGCGCGGGAATCTTATCGGAAACCACTTCGGTGGGATGATAGTGACCGTTATCCATCAAAGGAATACAGCGGTCTGCATTCTTCGCGGCATAAGCCAAGGAGAATTCTGCGCTACCTACGGTGTAAGCTTCTACGCCGATACCGAATACCTTGGACTCCACGCAAGGCTTAACCTTATCAAAATCAAAGGGCTCGGAAAGGATCTGGTCGATGGAATCGCGGTATCTTTCACGGGGGCCCTTGCGGTCCGCGGGAATATCCTTAAAGCCGTCGCCGGTCCAGATGTTCATAACACACTCTTCGCCAAGTTCTTCTGCAAAATACTGAGAGATGCGGATACAAGCCTTACCGTGCTCGATCCAGAACTTTCTGGTTTCTTCGTTGGCACTGGAAAGGGTCAGAGGATCGCATTTGGGGTGAGAGAAGAAGGTGGGGTTAAAATCACAGCCAAGTCCTCTTTCCTTGCAGAAGTCTACCCATTTTTGGAAGTGCTTGGGCTCAAGCTTATCTCTGTCTGCCCACTCGCCGTTTTCGAAAACAGCGTAGCAAGCGTGCAGGTTCATTTTCTTCTTACCGGGGCAAAGGGACATAACCATATCAAGGTCTGCCATCAATTCCTCGGGAGTTCTTGCTCTGCCGGGATAGTTGCCCGTAGTCTGAATACCGCCGGTCAGGGGCTTGTTGGGGTCGGTATCGAAGCCGCGTACATCATCCCCCTGCCAGCAATGAAGGGCAACAGGAACGGATGCCAAGGTCTTCATCGCTTTTTCGACATCAACGCCAAGGGCTTCATACTTTGCTTTTGCTTCTGAATAGCTCATGGTTTTACCTCCACAATGTCAAAAGATTTTTTTACAACCTCTCTCAGATCGGCAAGGGTCTTGCTCTTATCTGCATAAAGCATCTGAGAAAGAAGATTTCCTAAAGCAGTAGCTTCCACCGGGCCTGCGGTCACGGGCTTTCCGGTAACACGGGCTGTCAGGCTGTTCAGGTACTTATCCTTGCAGCCGCCGCCCATAATATGAATCTTCTTTACGGGCCTTCCTGTAAGAGCCTCAATGGTCAAAACGGCTCTGTTGTAGGAAGCGGCAAGAGATTCGTAAACGGAGCTGAGAACATCGCCGATGGGAAGATCGGGTTCGCCGAGAAGTCCCTTGATCGCCTCAATCATATTCTCGGGAGCTACCAAAGAAGGAGCGTTGGGATCAAAGGTCTTCTTGTAATCACTTTCCATGGCAAGATACATCATCTCATCGTAGGTGTATTTCTTGTTCAGGTTTTTGCGGATGTTCTGGAACAGCCACATACCCATAATGTTTTCAAGGAAACGGTAACGGTACTCAATACCGCCCTCGTTGGTAAAGCCGCCGTTCATTGCATCTGCAGAAAGAACGGGGGTCATGATCTCTGCACCAAACAGACTCCAGGTACCGGAGGAAACAAATGCACTTCCCTCTTCCACGGGACAAGCGGCAACTGCGGAAGCCGTATCGTGAGAAGGACAGAAAATCACGGTAGCGGAGAAGCCTACCTCTTTCTCAATTTCGGGAGAAAGCTTTCCGACGCATTCACCGGGAAGACAAAGCTCACCAAAGAGCTCTTCCGGATAGCCAAGCTTACGGATCAGATCCATATCCCAGTTCTTCTCGGTAGCATTCACAAGAGAAGCGGTGGTAGCGTTGGTATATTCGTGCTTCATCACACCGGTCAGGCGGTAAGAAAGATAAGCAGGCATCATCAGCATATATTTTGCTTTGGAAAGTCTTCCCTCTTCCTTATCGCAATAGAGCTGGTAGATGGTGTTGAAGTCCAGAGGCTGAATGCCGCAACGGGCAAAAAGCTCTTCTCTGGGGATGATGGCATCCACCTTTTCCTTCACACCCTCCACTCTGCGATCGCGGTAAGCGATGGCGGGAAGGATCTCATTTTTGTTTTCGTCTAAAAGTACATAGTCCACGCCCCAGGTATCAATGGCAATGGTTTCGGGAACAAATCCCTGCTTTTTACACTCGCCGATACCGCAGATCACATGGTGGGTCAGAGACGCAAGGTCCCAGGAAAGATGACCGTCTACGGGAGCAACACCGTTTTCAAAGCGGTAGATCTCACGCGTTACGATCTTTCCGTTTTCGATGCTTCCGAGGATATGTCTGCCGCTGGAGGCACCGATGTCAATGGCAAGATGGTACATAGTTACACCTCTCTATAAAATATTACATCTATATATTATCATAAAAGATTTGCCTGTGGAATATCTTTATTTGATGAAAAAACTGTCCTTATTTGCATCTCGGTAGGCTTTGGGCTTCATTCCGATCTCGCTGACAAAAAGACGGTGAAAATAACTTGCGTTTTCATAACCCACCGCAGCGGCGATCTCGGAGATGTTCATTCCCGTGCTGCGAAGAAGAAACTGCGCCTGAGAGAGGCGTTTTTCCTGCAAAAGCTGGGTATAGGTCTTTCCGGTGGCAAGCTTTAAATAGCGGGAAAGAGCGGAGATATCGTAATGGAGGATCTCACAAAGCTCCCCAAGGCTTCCGCCTACATAGTGATCCTCAATATAACGGAATACGCGGAACAGCACGGCACTTTCCCCTTTTTCCACATGAAGACGGTCGCTGTGGTTGATCAGATGAAGGAGCAAAAGGCCCATGGTCATCTGATGGACCTTGCGTTTGTTGGGTGCTTGGAAAAGATAAGCATGAAGCAGATTTTCCACCAAATTTTGAATGGGAAGGACATCGGAAACCTTGAAATGAAGGTAGTTTACGCCGCCCTCCTTTCGGCTGATACAATCGATAACGAATCGTTTCAGGGGTGTTTCTTCCTCTCCGAGCATAGAAAGAACTTCACTGAAAAACTGCGGTAGGATCATAAAGTTTACCGCAACATCTCCCTCCCCTGCACTCATAATTTCGTGGCGGGCGGAAAGGCTCAAAAAAAGAAGCTCTCCTTCTCTTAAAACAACCTCTTTTCCCTCGATCTTATGGGTAACACTGCCGGAGCAAACATAGACCACCTCGATATAGTCGTGAGAGTGAAGCGGAAAGTCTGCAAATCTCGTATGCACGCGAAGATCAAGCAGCTTCCCAGCCTTCATCATTCTGCGGCTCTCGATCACGCAGCTGCCTTTTTCCATATAAAGACTACGGTCCAGATGCCCCGCACCCCGCAATTCTTTTTCTTCCTGACTCAAATTTGTAAGCTGTCGGACAAGATCTTCCCTGATCATAGAGGCCTCCCGAATTTTTCTGTCTTTATTTTACCATACAGCTTGAAAATCTGCAATAGAAAAAAGGCAGAAAAAAAGAGCCTTTCGGCTCTTTTTTATCCTCTGTCTGTAAAAACAGTCTCTTCGTTTTCCGCTTCTGCTTCGGTTTTCTCCTCATAAAAGGGATCGATCATATGCTTTTTGATCACCGGCCAGGCACCGTAAACCTGGAAAAACCAGGCAATGGAAAGGGTGAAAATAAACAACATTCCCACACCAAGAGAGGGGATAAATCCAAAAACGACCACATTCAGGATCAAAACAAGAAGGGCGCAGAAGGAGCAAAACAGATTTCGCAAAAGTCCGCTCACCGTCAAAATGCAGGAGTTTTTCAGGATTTTTGTGATCTTCAAATCGAAGGTAACGCACATCAAATACATATAAGGACGCATCAGAAGGTAAAGAATCGACAAGAAAAAGGTAAGGTACATCAGCATTAGATGAACAAAGCTTTGGTTGGAATAGAAATAGCTGACAAGATCAAAAGCGATCACAAACAAAATGCCGAAATCGATGAGACCGAGAAGAAAGGACTGCTTAAAATTCCTTTTCACACAGTGGAAAAAATCCTCTGCAAGATCTACCGGCTCCCGTCGGATAAAATTGCGGTGAATATAAGTCATGGCGGCGGTAGAAACACCGAAGGTAACAAGGGTCAAAAGCCCGATCCCCAAAAGAACATAGCTCCAGGTAGAAGGATAGCCGTGCTCGACCTGAATACCCATTACGCCGTAAAGAGCGTTCAGGGCAGGGTTTTCTCCGTGAAGCATCACACCGTGAAGAGGTTGAAACAGAACATTTACGGGGGTCTGATAAGGAATACCTCCTACTCCCGCAAGATAGGCAAAAAGACCGAAGATCGGACAGTTTGCCAAAAAGTACATCAGATTCAGGGTAACGATACGCCAGAACTTATCACCAAAGGTAGTGAAAAAGCGTTTAAAGCCGAAATTCTCCGCGATATCCTTTTTCTGAACACCTTTTCCCGGTTTGATATATGAATTGAAGATTCCCATTCATTCTCTCACTTTCTGTTTTCATATCCTCTGAGAGAGGACACATCTGCATTTCCCAAAAGCTTTGTAATCTCTTCCCGATCCTTCCCCGACTCGATCAGGTGAAGGGCAAGAAAATTCCGTAAGGTTTGAGGGCTGAGGGGTTTATCGATCCCACTGTATATAGCACGGTCCTTCAGATTTTTCCAAAAGCCCTGCCTTGTAAGTCGTGAACCCTTTGCCGTAATAAAAAGCGGTTTTTCTTCTCCCGTAACAGGATAAATCTCAGCTACCGCAAGATAGGTGGAAAGGGTACGCGACAGCGCCGGAGAAAGAGATATGCTTCTCCTTCTTTTTCCGCTTCCGCAAAGAATCTCATTTTCCCCAAAATCCTCTCGGTTCAATGAGACGATTTCGGACACGCGAAGACCTGTTTCACACAAAAGCTGCAGCATTGCCCGATCCCGCATTCCCCGAAAACCGGGAGCCGGGAAGGACAAAAGCCGTTCCAATTCTTCCTCCGTGAGACCCCTCTCCTTTTTTTGACAAAAGGATGCGGCACGAAGATCCTTTGCAAAGTTTTCCCCAATAGCTCCTTTTTCAAAAAGGTACTGATAAAAGGAACGGACTACCGATACATGTCTTGTCAAGGAGGTGGGGGAAAATTTTTGTCCGAGCTGAGAAAAATAGCTTTCAAGACTTTCTTTATCTGCTTTTTCGGGCCTGTTTTCAAAATACAGAAACAGCTTTTCCAGATCGCGACGGTAAGACAAAAGAGACACTTCGCAGACTCCCGATCTCTCAAGAAATTCCTCCATCATCCGTTTCATAAAAAAGCTCCTTCACATTTCCTTTTTTCATTTTACAATAAAACATTTCATTTTTCAATCCCTTTTCAAATAAAAAGCAGCCCGAAGGCTGCCTTTATTCCACAATATCAAAAATAAGCTTTTTCTTTTTCGGCGGTGTTTCAGAAAAACAAAGTGCAGAAAGAAAGCGTTTTTCCGCCAAAGAAAATTTTTCTTTGTCCGAGGCGTAAAGACTTGCGATCACTTCTCCTTTTTCCACAAAATCACCGTATTTTTTATGAAGAATGATCCCCGCGCCGTAATCGATCCGATCCTCTTTGGTTTTTCTCCCTGCACCAAGCTCCCCTGCCGCAAGGCCGATCTGTGTGGTTTCCAT
Organism: Eubacteriales bacterium; assembly: GCA_045602025.1. GTDB lineage: Bacteria > Bacillota > Clostridia > Oscillospirales > SIG627 > RGIG5579. The sequence continues at coordinate 13,422 of JAZSAT010000031.1, forward strand.
TGAAGCAAGATAACCCGATTCAGGGGATTTTATATCAAATGAAAAGGGCGTGGATGGAAGGAGAGAAAAATCATCGAAGAACCCTGTATCTCCCCCTTGTTTTTCGATCCATTCCTTCATTTTCGCAAGAGCTTTTCCGCTGTACAAGGCTTCTTCACAAAGCTTTCTTCCTTCTAAAACGGAGATTTTTTTCGCAAGCGAGAGCATATGGGAAGAAAGAGAAAGGCAAACCTCCGTCAGGTCCTTATCTCCCTTTCCCATCAGAGTCAAAGCCGCCTCTTTCACCTCAAGCGCATTTCCGATATGGGTGCCGAGAGGAGTATCCATATCCGTTACAAGTGCGGTAACTCTTCTACCGAGATTCTTGCCGATGGCAACCATTGCCTTTGCAAGCTCTCCGGCATCTTCCGGGATTTTCATAAAAGCACCCGAACCGTATTTTACATCCAGAACGATGCTCTCCGCACCGGAGGCAAGCTTTTTGGACATAATGCTGGAAGCGATAAGGGGAATGGAATCCACCGTTGCGGTCACATCCCGAAGAGCATACATCTTCTTATCGGCGGGAGCAAAATTCCCGCTTTGCCCTACCACACAAATGCCGATCTCTTTTGCCACACGGAAAAACACTTCCGAGGGAAGATCTACCTTCATTCCCGGAATCGATTCCATTTTATCCACCGTGCCGCCGGTATGGCCGAGACCTCTGCCGCTCATTTTTGCTACCACGCCACCGCAGGCTGCTACGATCGGTGCCAGGATCAGGGTGGTCTTATCCCCTACGCCGCCGGTAGAATGCTTATCCACCGTACCTTCTCCGATCTCAGACAGATCAAGCACATCACCCGAATGCATCATTTCCTCTGTAAGAACAGCGGTTTCTTCCTCTGTCATCCCCGAAAAGCAGATGGCCATCATTAGGGCAGATGCCTGATAATCGGGAATCTCGCCACAGGTAAAGCCCTGAACGAAAAAGGAGATCTCTTCTCGGGAAAGCGATTTCTTTTCCTTTTTCTTTTGTATGATCTCATACATAGTCATAAAGTTACTCCTTATTCACAAGAGAAAGGAAGCTCTCTCCGGGGAATTTTTGAGAAAGGGCAAGATACTCTCCTACCGTTGCCGCAAGATCCGCAAAGGTTTTACGCGTACCCAAATCTCCGGGCAACACCGATGCACCGTACACCAGAATCGGCACATACTCCCTGGAATGGTCGGTGGATTCCGTGCCGGGATCACAGCCGTGATCTGCCGTCACGATCAGAAGGTCATCCTCTCTCATCTTCTTGGAAAGAGATGGCAAAAATGCATCAAATTCCGAGAGAGCAAAAGCATAGCCGTCCACATCGTTTCTGTGTCCGTATTTGGAATCAAATTCTACCAAATTCAAAAAGCAGATCCCTTCAAAGTCTTCCTCTGCCACGGAAAGGATCCTTTTCATTCCGTCTGAATTATCTTTTGTGCGATATCCCTTCGTGATCCCTTTGGAAGCAAAAATATCCTCGATCTTACCGATGGAAATCACGGAAAAGCCTTCTCTTTTCGCGGCATCAAGAAGGGTTTCGGACGGTGGGGATAACGAAAAATCGTGGCGGTTTGCAGTCCGCTCAAAATTCCCCTTTTCACCGATAAAGGGACGGGCGATCACCCTTCCCACCCCGTTCTCTTCTACAAGCTCTTCTCTTGCAATTTCGCAAATGCGGTAAAGCTCCGAAACGGGCACGACATTTTCATGGGCGGCAACCTGAAATACGCTGTCCGCCGAGGTATAAAGGATCAAATCTCCCGTTTTCATATGCTCCTCTCCGAAGTCACACAGAACCTGTGTGCCTGAGTAGGGCTTGTTACAAATAAATCTTCTGCCGATCCTCTCTTCGATCTTCATAAGAAGATCTTTCGGAAAGCCGTTGGGGTAGGTGGGAAGAGGCTTCGGAGAGACCACGCCGCAAAGCTCCCAGTGCCCGATGGTCGTGTCCTTTCCTCGGGAAACCTCAGCCATTCTGCCGAAGGCGGCAAGAGGCTTTTCGGACTTTGAAAGATAGTCCACGCCCTCTATATTCCCAATTCCCCACTTCTGCAAATTGGGAATGGAAAATTTTTCGGAGAAGGAGATGCTTTTTAATGTATTGGATCCCTCGTCTCCGAAATCCTTCGCATCGGGAAGGGCTCCGATCCCAAGGGAATCCAGAACGATCATAAAAACTCTTTTTTTCATTTTTTAAAACCTGAGAGAGGCCCGAAGGGCAAGCAGCATCATATCCGTGAAGGTATTCTGTCTTTCCTCGCCTGAGGTGGCTTCTCCCGTGATCAGATGATCGGATACGGTGCAAATAGCCAGCGCTTTTTTTCCGAGTCTTGCAGCATTCATATAAAGTGCCGCCGCTTCCATTTCTACTGCCATAACGCCCATTTTCCCCCAAAGAGCCAGGCTCCTTTCCTTCTCGGAAAGGCCTTCCTCATCGTTATAAAAAATATCGGAGGATAAAAGATTTCCCACATGATATCTCAGTCCCATTTTTTCAGCCTCCTCTACCGCAATGCGAAGAAGCGAAAAGGATGCGATGGGCGCAAAGGACCCGGGAAGACGGAAATTTTTCTCCATGGCGGAATTGGTGCAGGCACCTTGACCGATTACAATATCGCGCACCTTGATGTTTTCCTGCATGGCCCCTGCGGAGCCGATGCGAACAATGTTTTCTACCCCGAAGGCAGAATAAAGCTCATAGGAATAGATCCCGATGGAGGGCATACCCATACCGCTTGCCATTACGGAGATCTTTTCTCCCTCAAACCGACCGGTATAGCCGCCGATCCCTCTGAGGTTATTGACAAGCCGGGGACTTTCCAAAAAGTTTTCCGCAATAAATTTTGCCCGCAAAGGATCCCCGGGCATCAAAACGGTTTTTGCAAAATCGGAAGGGGTACAATTAATATGCGGTGTGGGGTATTTCATTGTTTTTCTCCTTTTTCTCTTTCACAAGCTTCACCACGCGACTGGTTCCGAGACGGTCTGCACCCAATGCAAGGAATTTTTCGGCATCCTCCAGAGTCTTGATACCGCCCGCTGCTTTAATCAGAAGAGGCTTTTTTACATATTTTGCAAAAAGAGCAACATCCTCCTTGGTGGCACCGCCCGTGGAAAATCCGGTACTGGTTTTTATATAGTCTGCTCCGACTTTTCCCGTGATATGGCACATTTTAATTTTTTCCTCATCGGTCAGAAGGCAGGTCTCAATGATGACCTTCAGGATCTTTGCTTCACAGGCCTTTCTGACAAGTGCGATCTCGGATTGCACCTCGTCCCACTTTTTTTCTTTGACAAGACCGATGTTGATTACCATATCGATCTCATCTGCTCCCTCTTCCACCGCTTTTTCTGCTTCAAAAGCTTTTACACACGGAAGATTGTAGCCGTTGGGAAAGCCGATGACCGTGCAGACCTTCATTCTGTTGCCGCAAAACTCCTTTGCCTTTTTTACAAAAGAAGGAGGGATGCAAACGGAGGCTGTGCCGTAAAGCATAGCATCCTCGCAAATTGTCTTGATTTCCTCCCAGGTTGCTGTTTGGGATAAGAGTGTGTGATCCACATGGGAGAGTATTTCTTTTTCTGTCATGGAAAATTCCTTTCTTGCATATCTTTTACAGTTTCAGTATAGCACTTTTTTGCATATCAATGCAATAAAAAAACATCATATTACTCTCATTTTACTGTCTTTTTGACCAAAAGAAGCAGATTTTTTTCCAATCTTTGAGCAAAAAGCCGTTTTTCCCTCCTATGTCTTGACAAAAATATCCAATGTGCTATAATTATAAAGATAGATTTTATCTACAACAATAGTCTTTCAGGAGTTGAGAAAAATGAGTTTAAAAAGCGTAAAAAACGGCGAAACCAATCAGTCCATTCTGGAGATCCAGATCCCCAAGGCAGATTTTGAAGCCCAGGTAAACAAGGTTTTCAAAAAACAGGCTGCAAAGATCATGATCCCCGGCTTCCGCAAGGGAAAAGCTCCCCGTGCCATTGTGGAGAAAATGTACGGCAAGGGTGTCTTCTATGAAGATGCACTGAACGAACTTCTCCCCGGTGTACTGGAAGAAGCAGTAAAAGAAGCAAAGATCGATGTTGTCAGCCAGCCTGAGCTTGAGCTTGGCGATATTGACGAAAACGGCGTTGCTCTTACCGCAAAATACTGGACCAAGCCTGAGATCACCGTTAAGAATTATAAAGGAATCAAAGCAGAAAAAACCGTGAAAAAGGTGGCAAAGGCTGAAGTAGATGCCGAGCTGGAAAGAGTTCAGCAGAGAAACTCCAGAACCATCGAGATCACCGACAGAAGTGCTGAGATGGACGACATTGCCATCATCGATTACGAAGGCTTTATCGGCGAGAAGGCATTTGAAGGCGGCAAGGGCGAAGCTCACAAGCTGAAGCTCGGCAGCGGGCAGTTTATCCCCGGCTTTGAAGAGCAGATCGTAGGTCATAAAATTGGTGAAAACTTTGATGTTACCGTTACCTTCCCCGCAGATTACCACGCAGAGGAATTGAAGGGCAAGGAAGCAATCTTTAAGGTAGCTCTCAACGGCATCGAAAAAGTAGAGCTTCCCGCACTTGACGATGAATTTGCAAAGGATGTTTCCGATTTTGATACCTTGGCTGAATATAAGAAGGATATCAAGGCTAAAATAGAACAGAAGAACAAAGAAGAGGCTGAGCACTTGGTAGAAGAGCAGCTTCTCACCGCAATCATTGACGGCATCGAAGGTGACATTCCCGCTTGCATGTTTGCAAACGAAGCTGAGAATATGTTCCAGGATTACGGCAACCGTCTGATGCAGCAGGGACTTTCTATGGAAATGTACCTCCAGTACTCCGGTATGACCCGTGAGAAGATGCTGGAAGAGTTCCGTCCTCAGGCTGAGCGTCAGGTAAAGGCTACCCTGGCTCTGGAAGCCATTGCAAAGGCTGAAAAATTCAAGATCACTGCAAAAGAGATCGAAGCAGAATACAAGAGAGTTGCTGATTCTTATCAGATCGATGTAGAAAAGGCAAAGGAATTCATTCCTGAAGAAGTAATCAAGAAAGATGTTTCTGCTCGTAAGGCAGTAGATCTGATCAAGGAATCTGCAGAGATTACCGAAAAGGCAGCAGAGCCCAAGAAGGCACCTGCAAAGAAAGCTCCTGCGAAGAAGACCGAAGAGAAGGCTGAAGGCGAAAAGAAGGCTCCCGCAAAGAAAGCCCCCGCTAAGAAGGCTACCTCTACCGCTTCCGCAGAAAAGAAAGCTCCTGCCAAGAAGGCACCTGCAAAGAAAGCTCCTGCTAAAAAAGCAGAAGAAAAATAAGCAAAAATCCAAAACGGGAGGTTTTGACACATGGCACTGGTTCCAATGGTGGTCGAACAGACCGGACATTCTGAGAGAAGTTATGATATCTATTCCAGACTTCTGAACGACAGAGTGGTATTTCTTTGCGACGAGGTAAACGACACCACTGCAAGTCTTGTAGTGGCACAGCTCCTTTACCTGGAAGCACAGGATCCCGAAAAAGATATTCATCTTTACATCAACTCCCCCGGAGGCTCTGTTTCCGCGGGAATGGCAATTTACGATACAATGAACTACATCAAATGCGATGTATCCACCATCTGTATCGGTATGGCGGCAAGCATGGGTGCCTTTCTCCTGTCTGCAGGTGCAAAAGGCAAGCGTATTGCACTGCCCCACAGTGAGATCATGATCCATCAGCCCTTGGGTGGAATGCAAGGCCAGGCAAGTGATATTAAAATTCACTCCGACCACATTCTCCGCACCCGTGAGACCTTAAACAAGATCCTTGCGGAAAACACCGGTAAAGATCTTGCCCAGATCGAAAAAGACACCGATCGTGACAATTTCTTGACTGCAAACGAGGCTCTTGCATACGGACTGATCGATAAAGTGATCGAAAAAAGAGCATAAAATCTTGTAAGAAAAAGCCGAGCAAAGAAAGCTTGCTCGGCTTTTTTATCTCAAAAACCAAGCGGAGGTTTTATGGCAAATCAAAAAAATGTTCCCACTTGTTCCTTCTGCTCCAGAACACAAGAGCAGGCGGGCCTTCTCATTCCCGGCCCAAAGGGCATCTATATTTGTGACGCCTGCGCCACTCTTTGCTATGAGCTTGTAGAAGAATATTTGGGAGAAGCAAAAGAAAAAGAGAAAAAAGAGAAAGAATTCAAGATCGACTATCTTCCCCGCCCCACCGAGATCAAGAAAAAGCTGGATGAATATGTGGTAGGCCAGGACGAAGCAAAAAAGGCCCTGTCTGTTGCAGTATATAATCACTACAAGCGTTTGATGCAAAAGGACGACGACGGCGTAGAGATCCAAAAGAGCAATGTTCTTCTCATCGGCGCAACCGGTTGCGGTAAGACCTATCTTGCGCAAACCTTGGCAAAAACCCTTCAGGTTCCCTTTGCCATTGCCGACGCCACCACGCTGACAGAAGCCGGCTATGTAGGCGAGGATGTAGAAAATATTCTTCTCAGACTGATCCAGGCAGCAGATTTTGATGTGGAAAAGGCGCAAAAAGGCATCATTTATATTGACGAGATCGATAAGATCGCTCGCAGAAGCGAAAACCGTTCCATCACAAGAGATGTGTCCGGTGAAGGTGTTCAGCAGGCTCTTTTGAAAATTTTAGAGGGCACGGTGGCAAATGTTCCTCCTCAGGGTGGCAGAAAGCACCCCAATCAGGAATTTATTAAAATTGACACCAAAAACATTCTCTTTATCTGCGGCGGTGCCTTTGACGGCATGGAAGAAGTGATCAAAAAGCGTCAGGGCAAGCAGATCATCGGATTCGGTGATAAAGGGGATGAAGGAAAAAAGACGGAATATACCATTGCAGATATCGTTCCCCACGACTTGATCAAATTCGGTATTATTCCCGAGCTTGTGGGTCGAATTCCCGTGATCGTTCCTTTGGATCCCTTAGATGAAAACAGCCTTGTTCGCATTTTGACCGAGCCGAAAAACGCTTTGGTCCGTCAATACCAGAAGCTGTTCCGCTTTGACGAGATTGAGCTTGAATTTTCAGAAGAAGCGTGCCACGAGATCGCAAAGAAAGCAAAAGAACAAAACACCGGTGCAAGAGGGCTGCGCGCCATTATGGAAAGCTTTTTGCAGAAGATCATGTTTGAGATCCCCGATCGCAGAGATGTAGAGAAGCTTGTGATTACAAAAGAAGTGGTAACAGACGGAAAGGATCCCATCCTTTCTCTCAGAAAGCAAAAAAGCCCTTCCCTCTCCGCAGAGGAAAACATTTAAAGCATAAAAAAAGCAAGTTCGTTGAACTTGCTTTTTTCTTTTATTTTAATTTACGCTGCGGGATTGATCGTAACGGAGAAGGTCTCCTCCACATCAAGTCCCATAATCATCATAGAAAATTCCCCCGGCGTTGCCGTTTCGGCAACAGGGATCAAAATCTGCCATACACCGTCTGTATTGACCTTTTGGATCTGACCTACGGCAAAGGTGGGGGTAACCACAATATCGTCGCTGGAAGAATTGGAAACGGTGAGGGTGATCATTTCTCCCGGATTTGCAGACTGCCGATCAAGGCTGCAAGAGGTGGGAATATCATAAAAAATATCAAAAGTATAGGTTAAAGAGCCATAGTATTCCTCGTGATTATCCTCGTACCAATCACATTTCGCAGTCAGGGAAAGGGTTGTATCCTTTTCCATCACAACAGGCTCCAAGCCATCAGGTGCTCCTGAATACATTATCTCTCCCTTTTCATTCTGCAAGGTAATACTGCAGAAATCCGGCTCGATAGAGAAGGAAAAATTCAAATTCTCTCCCTGAGGAAGAACCACGGTCTCATCACTTTTTTCTTTTACAAATTCGGCAGACTCACCCTTGTCCATTTTGGAGTAGGTCCATTCACCGTCGATCTCCTTTGCGCCGAACTTCTTGCCGCCCTGTGTGAAGATCATCGTGGGATAAGAAGCATAGCTTACGGCATAACCGCCCAAAGCTCTGTGGGAAAGAAGCTTGGACGCGCTCTTTTCGGGAAGAAGGAACATATCACCCTCCGGATCGGTATACAAGCAATTGTGCACCGAATCGCTGAGGTAAAAAATATATTCCACATCACGGTTGATCTTGTGAAAGATCATTTCACATTTTCGATATTCGGAAAGCGGATCGGCCGCCTCTCCGATCTCCTCGCCGCTTTCTGCGATCTGAATGAAATTATCGATCTGTTCTTTTTCTTCAATTTTATGATCTTCACCGTCATAAACCAAAGTAACGGCGCGAACACTTCCCTTTCTGAGATCAGAGGATAAATTCAGCTCCAAAACAAAAAGGGTGATCAAAATGGGAACAACAAATACCAAAAGGAGAATCAAAAACAAAGCTGTCTTTTTTTTGGGTTTTCTACTCATTTTATTTTCTCACTTTCCATTGGGAAAATCACTTTACCGACAAGACGCAAATCGTCGGTTTCCAATACACGAATGGGAGGAAAAGAGGGGTTCAAGGACACCAAAAAGCTTTCGTTTTCCTGCTTGCGGAACATCTTACAAAGACTTTCGCCGTTGAGAAGAAAAATGCCGATCTCACCGTTTTTGATCTCTTCGGCCTTTTCCACATAAACAAGATCTCCATCGGAAAGAAGCGGTTCCATGCTTTCACCGGAAAGGCGTATGGAAAAGGTAGCGGTCGGCGGAATATCAGACTCCTTTCCGAAAAGCGGAGTGGATTCATCCGAATAAACAGGGAGTGCTTCTCCCGCTGCACAAGGTGCCTGATACAAAGGAATTGCCTTTTGCTTTTCCTTGCTGTTATCTACCTCTTTTTCCAAAAGAGAGAGCACCGTATCCTTCCCGCGGGTATCCAAAAGAGCATATAAGGCAAGAAGTCTTTCCTCTTCCGGAGTGGTCTTTTTTTCTTCTTCATCAAAAATAAGAGCCTCTACAGAGGTGCCAAGTGCCTTGGCAATACGAAAGATCGTAGCAAGGCGGTCCGTATCAGTTTCTCTTTTCAGCATACTGTCAAGAGTGGTATAGGCAATGCCGGCGTCTTTTGCAAGCTCAGCCTTGGTCATTTTGTTTTCCTGCAAAAGCTTTTTCACTTTTTGGGAAAATGACATTTCCTTCCCTCTCTTTCTCTTTTCTTGCATATAAAACTGCCCTTTTATTATACCACAACAGAAAACCTGTGTAAAGTAGGCTTTGTTTTTTGCGATTTTTGCAAAATAAAATTAAGTTTAATTCTTTTTAACCTAATTTGTTTAAATTATTTTTCGTAAAATCAATAACATAAAACGAAAAATATTTTTTCCTTCCTATATACTTGTATAAATATTCAAAAAATGTTATAATGTTTTTTATGTTAGGTTCATTCTCATAACGATTGAATTTTGAAAAAAAGAAAGGCAAAAATTTCTTTGTAAAAGGTGAAAAATATGGCTGCAAAAGCAAAAAAATTGGTACTGAATTCCCGCTGGTGTAAAGGCTGCGGAATCTGCGCTGCATTTTGTCCCAAAGGCGTTCTCGCTATGGAAGGTGACAAAATCGCGATCAAAGAAATCGACAAATGCATTTATTGCGGTATGTGTGAATTAAGATGCCCCGATTATGCACTGTATCTTGAGGAGGTAGAATAATGAAAAATATTCGTTTGATGCAAGGCAATGAGGCCTGTGTAGAAGGCGCGATCGCCGCAGGCTGCCGCTTTTATGCCGGTTACCCCATTACCCCCTCTACTGAAATCGCAGAAGGCTGTGCCGCAAGACTTCCTCAGGTTGGCGGACGCTTTATTCAGATGGAGGATGAGATCGCAAGCTGTGCCGCTGCCATCGGTGCAAGTGCAGCAGGCGTAAAATCCATGACTGCTACCTCCGGCCCCGGCTTCTCTTTGAAGCAGGAAAACTTAGGTTATGCCTGTCTGACCGAGATCCCCTTTGTTTTGGTGGATGTTCAAAGAGCAGGTCCCTCCACCGGTCTTCCCACCTCTCCCTCTCAGGGCGACGTGATGCAGGCAAAATGGGGTACCCACGGTGACCATCCCGTGATCGCCATTGCCCCCGCAACGGTGGAAGAATGCTATACCAAGTGCATCCGTGCATTCAACCTTTCCGAAAAGTACCGTACGCCCGTTATCTTTTTGATGGACGAGATCGTAGGTCACCTTCGTGAAAGCATTGAGATCCCCGATGCATCCTCTCTGGAAATTGTAAACAGAGCATACAGTGCTGACTGTGCCGATCCTGCTTATTCCTGCAAGGAAGGGGAAAAGGTTCCTCATATGGCTCCGTTCGGCATGGGGCAGAGATACAATGTAACAGGTCTGATTCACGCAAACGACGGCTTCCCCACAAACTCTACCGATATTGCTGACAGCCAGGTGAAGAGAATCATTGCCAAGGTAGAGGATGCCGCTGACGACATTGCGGATTGGGAAGAAGATTTGGAAGATGCAGAGACCTGCATCGTTTGCTACGGCGGTACCGCAAGAAGCGTATACAGTGCTGTAGAAGAAATGAGAGCGAATGGCGAGAAGGTAGGATTTTTCCGCCCCATCACCCTTTGGCCCTTCCCCGCAAAGCGTATGGAAGAGATCTCTAAGAAGGTGAAAAAGATCGTTGTAGCGGAACACAACAACGGTCAAATGGTTCTGGAAGTGGAAAGAGTGATCAAAAATAACTGTGGGCTTTCCTTCCTGGGCAAAGTAAACGGAACGGTGATCACCCCCGATGAAGTGATCGCTGCAGTAAAGGAGGGCTAAGTATGGCATCTAAGCTTGTAGATAAATATTTCCGTGAGGATCATCTTCCTCACATCTGGTGTGCAGGATGCGGTCACGGTATCCTGATGCGCGATGTAGCGCAGGCAGTAGACAATTTAGGTCTTGACAAGGATAAGGTCGTTCTGGTTTCCGGTATCGGCTGTTCTTCCCGCGCTGCAGGCTATATGGACTTTAATACCATGCATACCACTCACGGCAGAGCCTTGGCTTTTGCTACCGGTATCAAGATGGCCCGTCCCGAGCTTGAGGTCATCTGCATTATGGGTGACGGTGATGCAAGTGCCATCGGCGGCAACCACCTGATCCACGCGGCACGCCGCAACATCGGCATTACCGCCATCGTTTTCAACAACAACATTTACGGTATGACCGGCGGTCAGTACTCCCCCACCACTCCTTATGGTGAAAAGGGTACCACCGCACCTTACGGTAACATCGACCGCAGCTTTGACATCCCGAAGGTTGCAGAGGCTGCAGGTGCCACCTACACCGCACGCGGATCTGCCTATGACGCAGTCCGCACCACAAAGCTCATTGAGGAAGGCATCCGTCATAAGGGCTTTTCCGTCATCGAGTGTGCTTCCGTCTGCCCCACCTACTACGGCAGAAAGAATAAAAAAGGAAGTGCAGTGGATATGTTCCTCTGGCAGAAGGAAAACAGCGTCAGCGTCGAAAAAGCAAAGACCATGTCTCCCGAGGAATTAAAAGGCAAGCTTGTGATCGGAAAACTGAGCGAAAGCGACTTCCCGGAGCTGACCGAGCAGTATCAGACGATCATCGACAAGTTCCAGAAGTAAGGAGGCAAAAAATGAGTAAAATGGAAATCCGTCTTGCCGGTACCGGCGGACAGGGCCTTATCACAGGCACCATCATTCTGGCAGAAGCCGGAATTTTTGAAAACAAATTCGTCGCCCAGTCTCAGTCCTACGGACCCGAGGCAAGAGGCGGTATGTGCAAGGGCGAGGTCATCATTTCCGATGACAAGATCGGTTTTACCAAGGTGACAAAGCCTACCTTCGTTATGGCACTTTCCCAGCCCTCCTTCAATCAATACTGCTACGGACTGGATGAGGAGTGCTATGTACTGATCGACGAGACCATTCAGGTTCCCGAGGATTACAGCCACAAAAAGCTTCTTCGTCTTCCTATTCTGAAGACTGCAAGAGAGACTGTTGGCAAAATGCAGACAGTCAATATCGTTTCCGTAGGTGCCATCAACGCGATCCTTGATTTCTCCTCCGATGAGAATATTGAAAAGGCTGTTTTGATGCACATTCCCAAGGGAACGGAAGAGATCAATCTGAAAGCACTTCGTGAAGGTGCAAAGCTTGTAAAATAACATAAGGCAAAAAGAAAGTGTAATAATTTTATGAAAATTCATGAGTATCAGGCAAGTCAGCTGTTTTCTGATTTCGGCATCCCCTGCCCCAAGGGAATCTACGCAAAAACTCCTGACGAGGCTACAGCTGCGGCAAAGACTTTGGGCGTATATCCCGTAGTCATCAAAGCACAGATCCACTCCGGCGGCAGAGGCAAAGCCGGCGGCGTGAAGCTTTGCAAAACAGAAGAAGAGGTACGCCTTTTCTCCACTGAGCTTTTGGGAAAGACCCTCTACACCCATCAGACCGGTCCCGAGGGCAAGGTAGTTCGCGGCCTCTATGTAACCGAAGCGAGCAAAATCAAAAAGGAATACTATGTGTCTATGACCGTGGATTCTGCAAATGGCTCCATTGTTATGATCGCTTCCGCGGAAGGCGGTACGGAGATCGAAGAGCTCTCCAAAAACCATCCTGAGAAGATCCTGCAGCTGCATATTGACCCCAAAATCGGTTACAAGGATTACAATGGCTGGGAAATGGCTGAAAAGCTCGGCTTTTCCGCTACCCAAGCAAAAGCATTCGTTAAGATTGCAAGAGGTATGTACCGCCTTTTCGTGGCAAAGGACTGCTCTCTTGTTGAGATCAACCCCTTGATCGAAACAGAAGAAGGAGATCTCCTTGCACTGGATGCAAAGGTCAACTTTGACGACAATGCTCTGTTCCGCCATCCTGATATTGTAGAGCTTCGTGACTTTAACGAAGAAGATCCCAAGGAAATCGAGGCTTCCAAATATGACCTGAACTATGTATCCCTTGACGGTTCTGTAGGATGCATGGTAAACGGTGCGGGCCTCGCTATGGCAACGATGGACATCATCAAGACCTTCGGCGGTGAGCCTGCAAACTTTCTTGATGTAGGCGGCTCCGCAACCACGGAAAGAGTAAAGGCCGCTTTCCAGATCCTTCTTTCCGACAGCAATGTAAAGTCGATTCTTGTCAATATCTTCGGCGGTATTATGAAGTGTGATGTCATCGCGCAGGGTATTGTAGAGGCTGCAAAGATCATTGATATCAAGGTTCCCGTTGTAGTAAGACTTGACGGCACCAATGCAGACAAAGGAAGAGAAATTCTTTCCGCTTCCGGTCTGAAGCTTGTTCCCGCCGAAACCTTCGCAGAAGCTGCCAAAAAAGCAGTGGAGCTGGCGGCAAACGCATAAAGGAGGGAAAGAAATGATTCTTGTTAACGAAAATACAAAAGTAATCGTACAGGGAATTACCGGCTCTCAAGGTAGATTCCACACCGAGCAGATGCTGGCCTACGGCACCAAGATCGTAGGCGGAACCACCCCCGGAAAGGGCGGTCAGGAGGTTTTGGGTGTTCCTGTATTCAACACGGTAAAGGAAGCGAAGGAAAAGACAGGCGCAACCTGCTCTGTCATCTACATTCCTCCGGCATTTGCAGCAGACGGCATTTTAGAAGCAGTTGACGCAGAAATGGATCTTGTTGTCTGTATCACAGAAGGAATTCCCGTTCTTGATATGATGCGCGTCAAGACCTACATGGAAGGCAAAAAGACCCGTCTCATCGGTCCTAACTGTCCCGGCCTCATTTCTCCCGGTGCATGCAAGGTTGGTATCCTCCCCGGATTCATCCATGTACCCGGCAAGGTCGGCGTAATGAGCCGCAGCGGAACCCTCACCTATGAAGCGGTTCATCAGCTCACCGCCCTGGGAATCGGCCAGTCCACCGCAGTGGGCATCGGCGGTGACCCCATTCGCGGTAGCGGATTTATCGACATTCTTAAAATGTTCAACGATGATCCCGACACTCTGGCAGTCGTTATGATTGGCGAGATCGGCGGCAGCGGCGAAGAAGAGGCTGCTGAATGGATCGAAAAGAATATGAAAAAGCCCGTTGTATCCTTTATCGGCGGAAAGACCGCTCCCAAGGGTAAGAGAATGGGCCACGCAGGTGCCATTATCTCCGGCGGCAAGGGCACCCAGGCAGGCAAGGTTGAAGCCTTGGAAAAAGCAGGCGTTATGGTAGCTCCCACTCCCGATAAGATTGGTGAGACCCTGGTAGAAGCCATCAAAAAAGCAGGCATTTACGAACAGTGCCTGGTAAAATAAGATAAAAAAGCTCCGAGCGTTGCTCGGAGCTTTTCTTTCAGTTTTCTTTGTTGTCGTATTCTTCCTTGATGATATATAGGGGACGGCCCTTGACCTCGGAATACATTTTCGCAAGGTACTGACCCACAATGCCGATGCACAAAAGCTGAATACCTGACAAAAGAAGAATCAGAGAGCAAAGAGTCGGGAAACCTGCAACAGGATCGCCGAAGAGAAGCGTCTTTATTACGACAAAGAGCATCAAAACAAGCGAGATCAAAAAGAGGACGATGCCCATTACAGAAGAGAGAATCAGAGGCTTATCGGAAAAAGCAACGATCCCGTCAAGGGCGTAAGAAGTAAGGGACCAGAAATTCCACTTGCTTTTCCCCTTTTGTCTTTCCTCCACCTCATAGGGCATATAGTAGGTCTGAAAGCCTACCCAAGAAAAGATGCCTTTGGAAAAACGGCATTTTTCGGGAAGTGCCAATATGGCATCCACCATTTTTCGGGAAAGAAGTCTGAAATCGCTGGCAGAACGGAAAAACGAAATATCTGTCAGGCGATTGATCAGGCTGTAAAAGACACCCTTGAAAAAGCCGAGAATCTTCCCTTCGTTTCTCACCTTTTGGTAGGCAGCAACACAGTCATATTCCGGATTTTCCCCAAGAATTGTGAGCATTTCGGCAATATACTTTGGATTTTGCTGAAGGTCGGCATCAATAATAGCCACAAAATCTCCCGTTGCCGCACGAAGGCCTGCCAGAAGACCTGCTTCTTTTCCGAAATTGCGGGAAAAAGAAAGGATGCGGATATGAGTATCCACCTCTTCTCCCAATGCTTTCAGTTCCGAAACAGTGGTATCTAAGCTTCCATCGTCAATAAAGATCATTTCCACATGATCCATAATAGCTGAAAGCTCTTCTTTTGTTTTTTCATAAAAAGGGCGAATGTTTTCCGCCTCATTGAAGCAAGGAACAACGATAGAAAGTTTCATTTTACTTTTCCTTTCAGGATCCTTTGAATTTACCTTGTCATTATACGCGGAAAACAAAAAAAAGTCAAACGATAAACAAAGGCAGAATTTTCTTGCTTTTTCTTTAAATGATGGTATAATCTTCTTATAGACTGATATCATTTTTCAGGAGTGGTTTTTAAATGGAAAAAGCTAATTTAAAAAGGGTCAACGGAGCCTTGAAGGTATCTGTTGACGGTGAGATCATTGAACCACTTTCTTTTAAATCCTTTCGCCCTACAAAACGCAATATTTCCGATTTTGCAAAAGCAGGTGTCAGGCTTTTCAGTATTCTTTCAAGCGGTGTGACCAGTGCACTGGGCGTCCCCTATTCTCTGTTTGGGGAAAGCTGGATAGGTGATCACAAATATAATTTTGATCCTGTTGACAAACAGATCGAGCTTTTTTTAGATAGTGCTCCCGAAGGCTATTTTGCCCTGATGATACAGCTGGATACAAGAGACTGGTATCTGAAAGACAATCCCGATATTCCGAACAGCTTCCGCTGTCTATCTCAGGCACTTTGCTGTAAAAAATGGAAAGAAGATGCAGCAGACTACCTGCAGGCGATGATTCGCCACACAGAGGAAAAATACGGCGACAGATTCTACGGCTATTTTATGCTTTGCGGCTTTACCACCGAATGGTTCAGCCATTTTGATAAGGAAGCCTCCCACCCGAAAAAAGAAAAGGCCTGGCAGATATACAGAAACGACCCACAGGCCAAAATTCCGTCCGAAGAAGTTTTAAACGGAACAGACGGAAAAGCCTTTCTTCTTCCCCGATACAAAGAAGAAGTAAGGGCCTTCCGAAAATTCCACGCAGAAAGTGTTGCAGACAGCATTTTATACTTTGCAGGAAAGGCCCAGGAGGTTATCAAACATAAAAAGCTTTTGGGCGTATATTTCGGGTATTTGATGGAACTTTCCGGTCCAAGACTTTGGAACGACGGGCATTTGGCATACGAGAAGGTATTCACCTCCCCCGATATTGATATGATCTCCTCCCCCTCCTCCTATCTTTATCGGTCCGAGGATTCCACCAGTGCCTTTATGGTCACCTTTGATACCCTGGACAAACACGATAAGCTCTACTATCTGGAATTTGACCACATCACCCACCTTTCCCCTGAAAAAGTAGGCGATATTATTATTCCCGGCGGCAAGAACAAATGCAAAAGCGAAGAAGAGACCTTAAACCTGATGCAGCGGGACTTTATGCTTTGCGCCGCCAAGGGTGCCGCCCTCTGGTGGTTTGATATGTTTGAGGGATGGTTTTATTCTGACGGTATGATGGAAGCGATCCGTGAGATGATCGAAATTCAAAAACACATTTCCGAAAGAAAAAATGAAAGCTGCGCAGAGATTCTTGTAATTGCCGACAGCGAAAGCCTTTACGGAGTAAACAAAAACAGCGGTCTGAACACCCTTTGCCTCGGCAAACAGCTGGAAGGGCTTATGCGCATGGGCGCGCCCTTTGACCTGATCTCCCTTTGCGATCTGGAAAAGACCGATACCAAAAAGTACAAGCTGATCATTTTCCTGGATGCCTTTTCTGTTTCGGAAAAAAGCAAAAGATGGATCGAAAAAGAAGCAAAAACAAAGTCTGTTTTGTACCTCTATGCTCCCGATTATGACAAAAACGGCATAGACGGTATAAGAGAAATCACAAAAATGAATGTTTCTCCCCTTTTGGATGAGGAAGAGAATGTTCTCATCGGAAAAGAAAAGATCTCGATCGAAAATCTCCCTTATCCGAGATTTTTCATTGAAGATGAAAATATAATTTCTTTGGGAGCTTATGAAAATTCCAAAAAAGTTTGCCTCGGAATGAAGGAAACTGCAGGCGGAAAGATCTTTTACTGCACCACTGCCAATTTAAGCGGCGGTGCTTTGCAAAAAACCGCAAGGCTTTCCGGGGTTCACATTTACTGCGAGGACACCGAAACGCCTCAATACACAAGCAGTCTCTTAAAATGCGTATACAATTTAAAGGATACTACCCTTTTTGTAGAAGACGGTGAATATATAGAGCTATTCACAAAAGAAAGCTATTTTGCAAAGAACGGCCGTCTCTTTGTCCCCAAAGGAAAAAGAGCATCTAAAATGTTTATGAAAAAAATCTTATAAGGCTTTAAGAGGTTTATATGGAAGTTGTAATTTTAACCGCTTTCGGTGTAGGCGGTGCCACACTGATCGGTGCCATATTCGGCTTTTTATTCAAAAAAGTAAGTCACAGATTCAGTGACATCACCCTTTCCTTTGCGGCAGGGGTAATGCTTGCGGCAGCAGTGATCGGGCTGATCCTGCCCTCCTTGGAACACGGTGGAAAAAATCCTCTGCCCGTTACCATCATCGGTATTTTTTGCGGTGCTATTTGCCTAAATCTGATCGATAAATTGGTCCCTCACCTACACAAAATGGCCGCCTCTGAATCGGAAGAGGTGCATCCCGATCATCAAAAAAGACTTAACAAGGTTTTGCTTTTTGTTTTTGCCATCGGCATTCACAATCTCCCTGAAGGCATTGCCGCAGGTGTAGGCTTCGGCACGGGAAATGATGCAGAAGCTATGACCATTGCCCTTGGCATTGCCCTGCAAAACATTCCCGAGGGTATGGTCATCATTGCGCCGATGCTTGCCGCCGGTATGAGCCGCACCAAGACCTTTATCATCGCTGCTCTTACGGGCGTGGTGGAAGTGTTGGGAACCTTTCTCGGTTTTTTTGCCGTCAGCCTTTCCGGTGCGATCCTTCCCTTTGCCCTGGCATTTGCAGGCGGTACCATGCTTTATGTGATCAGTGATGAAATGATCCCAGAAACCCACGCCCACGGTGGTGAGCGAGGTGCAACCTATGCCCTTTTGGCAGGCTTTTGCCTGATGCTTGTAGTGGATATTCTCCTTGGATAAATTCACATTGAATTTTTATTTTCGCGCATAATACTAAAAAAACGAAAGGAGCTTTTATGAAAAAAAATGAAAAAAGGCTTCTGATCGCCGCCGGCGCGCTTACCATTGGTGCACTTGGCTTTGCGGCATCCTCCTATCTTTTAACCAAAAAAATGGTGGAGATCGCTTTGGAACGGGATGCGGCAAAGGATACTCCCGATATGCAGAAAGCAAAAAATCAGCTTCGCGGTTATGAAGAATCCGAAGAAATTTTGACCGCAATGAGAGAAGGAAAAGAATTCCTTCTGTCTGCCGAAACCGAAGCTGTTTCCATTGAAAGCTATGACGCAACTACATTGGTAGGCCACTTTTATCCTGCAAAAAATGCCAAAAGAGTGATCATTGCCATGCACGGTTGGCGTTCCTCCTGGGCACAGGATTTCGGACCGATCGCCTCCTTCTGGCATGAAAACGGCTGCAGTGTTCTCTTTTGCGAACAACGAGGCCAAGGTCTCTCCGGCGGAGACTATATGGGCTTTGGTTTGATGGAACGATACGACTGCAAGGAATGGATCCACTGGCTCATAGAAAAAAAAGAATGGAACGGTCCCATTTATCTTGCAGGCATTTCCATGGGAGCGGCAACGGTTTTGATGGCATCGAGCCTTGATCTTCCGCCTCAGGTAAAAGGAATCATCTCCGACTGCGCCTTTACCTCTCCCCACGCCATTTGGAAGCATGTGGCAGAAAATAACCTAAGGATCTCCTACAGTATTCACGGAATGATTGCCGACGATATGTGCCGAAAAAAGATACAGATCGGCCCAAAGGATTTTTCCTCTGTGGATGCCATGAAGGAAAATACCATTCCTACCCTGTTTATTCACGGCTCCGACGATCACTTCGTCCCTGTAGAAATGACCTATGAAAATTACAAGGCCTGCACAGCTCCAAAAAGGCTTTTGATCGTCCCGGGAGCCGACCACGGTATGAGCTATCTTGTAAACAAGGAAGAATACGAAAAAGCGCTTCAAGTATTCTTCTCTGATTTTGACTGAAAAAGAAAGGAATGCAAAATGAGTATTTTACACGGAAACAAAAACAATTTTAACGACATCAAAAACAGCGAAAAAACCGTTCTCATCGATTTTTTCGCAACCTGGTGCGGACCTTGCCGTATGATCGCGCCGGCCATTGAAGAGATCGCCGCAGAAAACCCCGAATATCTTGTGGTAAAGATCGATGTAGACGAAGAGCCCGACCTTGCAATGCAGTACGGTATTTCTACCATTCCCACCCTGATCATTATGAAGAAGGGCCAGGTGATCACCCAGAGCATTGGTGTAAAGCCCAAGGCACAGATTCTGGATATGCTGAAAAATGCCTGAGATGATGCATATTTACGATACCATAATCATCGGCGGCGGACCGGCAGGCTTTGCTGCCGCCCTCTACGCCGCACGGGCAGGGCTTGATACATTGATCCTTGAAAAAATGGCCCCCGGCGGGCAAATGGCCCTTACGGGTGATATCGAAAACTATCCCGGCTTTGACGAAGGGATCGACGGCTTTACCTTGGGTATGAAAATGGCAAGCGGTGCCGAAAAAAACGGTGCCAGGACCGAGTACACCGAAGTCCTCGGCTTTGATCTATCCGACAAAACAAAAAGAATTGAAACCACCGCAGGCAGTTTTTTGGCAAAGACCGTCATTCTTGCCACGGGTGCCGATCCGAGAGAATTGGGTGTGGAAAGAGAAAAAGAACTGATCGGAAAAGGGGTGCATTACTGTGCCCACTGTGACGGAAGATTCTACAAAGGAAAGACCGTAGCAGTCATCGGCGGCGGAAACTCTGCCGTAGGCGACGCTCTCTATCTTTCAAGACTTTGCGAAAAAGTATTTCTTGTTCACCGCAGAGATACCCTGCGAGCAGGCAGAGCCGAGCAAAAGGCACTGGAGGCTGTAGAAAACATTGAGTTTGTATGGGACAGCACCGTTTCCGGTTTTCTCACAGAAGATCGTGTCAAAGGCCTTCGCCTTGAAAATGTGAAAACAAAAAGTGAAAAAGAGATCCTTTGCGACGGGGTGTTTGTCAGCATCGGCAGAAAGCCAAATACCGAGCTTTTAAAAGGGAAAATAAAGCTTGATAAAAATGGCTATATCGTAGCTGACGAAAGCTGTGCAACCGATGTGGAAGGGGTTTTTGCCGCGGGAGATGTGCGAACAAAGCTTCTTCGTCAGGTCATAACTGCCGCCTCCGATGGCGCAGTTGCGGCTGCGATAGCTGAAGAGTATGTTTCCCGAGGCCTGTTATGATAACAATTGAAAAAGCAAGTCTATCGGACCTGAAGGATCTTACAGAATTTGACCATCTTCCCCAAAACATCCTTGAAAACGCGGTCAAATGCGGATTTATCTATACCGCAAAAAAAGACGGAAAAGTATTTGGGATTTTGCGTTACAGCCTTTTCTGGCAGTCCATTCCCTTTCTTGATCTGATTTTTTTGAAAAAAGATTTTCGCCGCATTGGAATCGGTCGTGCTATGCTGAAAAAATGGGAAGAAGAGATGGCATCCCTTGGCTACAACAATGTGATGACAAGCACACAAGCCGATGAAAGTGCCTATTTTTTCTATGAAAAGCTCGGTTGGCAAAAAAGCGGCTCTTTTTTTCCTCCGGAGCAAAAGGTTGAAGAATGGATCTATACCAAGGCAACAAAAAAATGAGGTGATATATCACCTCATTTTTTATTTTTCTTTTTATTTGTGAAGTCCTTTTGCTCTCAAAATAGCAAGAACCTCATCGGGATTGTCGCAAGTGATCAGTTCTGCACCAAGCTTTACGGCAAGATCGATGTTCTCTTCGTCCTTGGCATAGGAACCTGCCCACAGACGAACACCGTACTTATCACGAATGCCCTGTGCTTCCTCGATGGAAACCTCTCCGCTTAAAAGGCCGAATACGCAAAGGCAATATGCGGGAGGATAGGGATCGCGGTTGGGCTGTCTTACATAGCGCAAGGGATAATAAGTGTGAAGCTTATACTTATCGCCGTAAGTGTCAACAATATACTCATGGAGATCACCGTGGAAGGTGTTGATCACCACACGATCGGTAAAGCCGTAATCGTCAACGATCTTAAGAACCTCGTCACAAACCTTGTGAGAAAGCTCTACTCTTCCCTCGGTGGGGTATTCCTTCAGCTCGATATCAAGGGTCAATGTGGGATAATCCTTTACAAGCTCCATAAACTCGATGAAGGTTGGGATCCTGGTTCCCTCTCCCGCATCCAGCTTCTGCAGCTCTTCCAAGGTGAAATCCTCCACCTTGCCTTCACCGTTTGTGGTACGGTCAACGGTAGCATCGTGAATCAGAACAAGCTTTCCGTCCTTGGTCACGCGCACATCGGTCTCAAGCTGATCCACGCCCAGATCCAGTGCTGCGCGGAAGGCTTCCATTGTATTTTCGGGATACTTTGCTCTCCATCCGCGGTGAGCCGCTACAAAGATATTCTTAGGGCTCTGGGTCCAGAAATCAACATCAACCTCTTTTAAAAGGTCTGCCACTACCTTGGGGAAATCAAGATAATTGTCAATGGTAAGGTAGTTGAAATCAGACTTATAAACAGACTCGTCGTTTCCGCCGAGACCGTAGTCATCACCGATGTAAACCACCTCGGAATGGTCAAAGCCGTTTTCCTTGCAGTAAAGATCAAGAGCATAATATTTATCAAAGGGCTTGGGAGCCATATCGAAGGAGGAGGAGCCGCCTACAAATACACAGTAGTCGGAAAATGCCTCTACTACCTCGTCGTAAATCGCGCGTCTCTTCTTGCGGTCCGGGTCAAAGGAGAGCTTATCCTCCTGCTTTGCCTTTGTTCCCAAAATAGGGAAGGTCACACAGCCCGAGGGATGGTACTCTACAGACTCTCCCGCATATTCGGTAAAGCCGTATTTTTGGCGCATATCCTCGATGATCTTCGCTACCTTTTCTCTGTCGCAGGGAAGAACCTCGTCGCGAACGATATCCATGCTTTTGGTCTCTTTGTTGTAAAGACCGCACTGAAGACCGTAGTTACCGATGATATCAATGGGAAACTGCTCAAGCTGATTAAAAATACGCATAACCTGTCCCGCGCCAACCATCAAAAGCTTATACTTCTGAGAAAGAGCGGTCAAAACCTGACGCTGCAGAGCAGAAAGGGGTGTTTTGTGCTGTGTTAGCGTTCCGTCCAGGTCCATTGCAATGACTTTAATCTTTTTTACATCCATTATGCCTTGTCTCCTCCGTAGTAGTCATAGTTTACCCAAAGAGCGGAGTATCTGTCTTTAATATCCTTTGCATAAAGCACAGCATCACGGATCTTTTCCGCGCCGTAAAGGTCGTAGAATTCCTTCATATCCATTTCTACCTTGGCAAGCATAGCCTCGATCTCTTTTGCAGAAGGCATTTTTTCAAAGATCGCGCGGATCTCTTTTTCTTTTGCAAGATAAATTTCAGCTCTGTTTGCCTTGTAGTTACCGATCTTATCCTGAAGCTGAATAAATCCATCTGCAACTTCTTTATAAATGCGCGCCATTTCCTTCTCGTATGCTGCTCTTTCAGGGCGATAAATTTCCTTGGGGAAGGGCTTTGCAAGGATCTTCTCACGAACACCCGCAGTGATCACGGTGGAATATGCTACATCAATTCCGTGGGGGAAGTAATCCGTACCGTCTACGATACCGGTGACCTCGAAGAAGTGAGAAAGGTGGTGCTCACTACCGGAAGCGGGGCGGGAGGAGCCGGCAAAGCTCATCAAAATTCCGATAACGATTAGCGCTTCCATCAAGGTTCTGATGCTCTCGCAGTCGCGCTTTAGGATTCCCTCTGCAAGCAAAAGAGTGTTTTTAACCTGCTCGAAGGTGAGGTCGTATATATACTGACAAAAATATTCGTTATTTATGGCAGCCGATAATTTCCAGTCGTTGAGCGCCGAATATTTGCCTATAATATCGCCGTAGCCCGCCTTTATCATCTCAAGCGGAGCCGCAGCCAAAACGTCAGTATCGGCAACAAGCGCGAGCG
>JAZSAT010000032.1:0-35585 GCA_045602025.1 Eubacteriales bacterium
GTCAAGGGGAGAAACTCAATGTGGGTGTAGCCCATTTCCTTTACATAAGGAACAAGAGTCTCTGCAAGGTCGCGATAGGTATAAAAAGCACCGTTTGGATGCCGCTTCCAGCTGCCTGCGTGAACCTCGTAAATACTTAGCGGTCTGCCAAGGGGATTTTTTTTCTTTTTTAAATAGTCCCAGTCGCTCCAATTGTAGAAATCTGTTGTAATGATGCTTGCGGTCTGGGGAAGGGGTGCAAAGGCGCGGGCGTAGGGGTCGCTTTTATATACAAAAGTCCCCTTTTCCCCTTCGATGTAGTACTGATATTTCTGACCTTCACGGGCAAAGGAGCTTTCGGCGTACCAGGAGCCGTGGGCGTCCTTTTCCATGGGGATCTCTTCTTTGTTCCAGAAATTGAAATCGCCCACCAGGTGAATGCTTTTTGCCTTCGGTGCCCATACGCGAAAGGAAAAGCCTTCTCTGCCTTCCAGGGGGTGCGCACCCATAAAGGTGTAGGCAATGCTGCTTTCCCCCCTATAAAATGCTTCCATTTTCTGTTGGATCAAAGAAAATCACCCCTTTTGTGTGAAGTTTTTGCAAAAAATGTGTATATTATATGAACATTATACACCTGTTTTTTTTATTTGTACAGGGAATTTAGAAAAAAATACCAAAAATTATAAAAAACTGCACCGTTGCAAAATATCCATCTTTGGTGTATGATAGAAGTATAGATTTGAGGTGAAAAAATGGAACGAAAAAGCGGTGTGCTTCTTCCGATCTTTTCTTTACCCGGCCCTTACGGCTGCGGCAGTTTTTCGGGAGAAGCGTATGATTTTATTGACAGGATCGCACAGGGGGGCTTTCGTCTGTGGCAGGTGCTTCCCTTCGGTGTGACGGACAGCTACCACTCCCCCTATATGTCCCTTTCCTCCTTTGGCGGAAATCCGTATTTTCTATCTCCCGATGCCCTTTATGAAAAGGGCCTTGTGACAAAAGAAGAGCTTTTATCCCAAAGGGTGGAGGAGCCTTATCTTTGTGACTTTGCCTTTTTAGAGAAAAACCGTCTGCCCTTTTTGAAAAAAGCGGCTGCGCGGGTAAAGGACCGCAGCGGGATCGAAAAGTTTCTTTCCAAACATCCGCAGGTGGCGAAAACCTGCCTCTTTTTTGCACTGAAGGAGAAAAACGGCGGCAGACCGTGGACCGAGTGGGAATTTTCTACGCCCGATGCCGACACCCTTTTCGCCTGGCAGTTTATTCAGTATGAATTTCACACCCAGTGGGAAAAGCTCCATTCCTATGCCAACGAAAAAGGGATACAGATCATAGGGGATCTTCCCTTTTATGTTTCTCACGACAGCTTTGATGTGTGGTCCTCCCCTGAGGCCTTTCTTTTGGATGAGGACCTTTCCCCCAAAAAGGTGGCAGGAGTTCCTCCGGATTATTTCTCACCCGACGGGCAAATGTGGGGCAATCCTCTTTACCGCTGGGATGAAATGGAAAAGGACGGCTTCTCCCTTTGGAAAGATCGCCTTTCCTACCAGCTTTCTCTCTTTGACGGGATCCGCATCGACCACTTCCGCGCGCTCAGTGCTTATTTTGCCATTCCCGCAGGGGCGGAAAGTGCCAAGGAGGGGGAATGGGTCAAGGGCCCGGGCAAGGCTTTTATCGATGCCATAGCTCCCTTTACAAAAAAGAAAATGATCCTTGCGGAGGATCTTGGTACCATTGATCAGGATACGAAGGACCTTCTTTCCTATGCGGCATATCCCGGTATGGCAGTATTCCAATTCGGCTTTGACGGCAATCCCTTATCCCCTCATCTCCCTCATAATTTTAAGGAAAACCAGGTGGCTTATTCGGGAACCCACGATAACAATACCCTGCTTGGATTTTATTTCGAGGAATCGGAGGATGTAAGAAACACCGCAAAAGAGTATCTTGGCGCGTCCTCTGACCTTGTGAAAGAGACCCTGCGCGCGCTCTTTCGGTCAAAGGCGGGATGTGTGATCTTCCCCCTGCAAGATCTTCTCTTTTACGGTGCCGATACCAGGATCAATACACCGGGTACGGCGGTGGGTAATTGGCAATGCCGTTTTACCGCGGAGCAGATCCTCTCTCTCGATGTAAAGACCTATTCTCGCTGGAACCGTCTTTTCGCTCGATAAGATGGTACACCTTTTCCCTCGCGAAAAAAGAAAAAACGCCCCGAACCCCCTTTCTTTTGAAAAAAAAGTGACACCCCAAAACTTGTTTTGGTTGGTGGAACTTTCACCGGTGGGAAAGGGGGCAAAGAAAACTTATGCCTTGTAAAGAGAAAAAAGGAATATAGCTCCAAATTTATTTATTATTAGTCATAAGTTTTTTCGGTCACTTTTTCTCGAAAAAGGAACAAGGCAAAGAAAACTTCCGACAATAAAAGAGAATGTTGGAATATAACTCCAAATTTATCTATTATTATTCATAAGTTTTTTCGGTTCCTTTTTTTCAAAAAAGGAACAAGGCAAAGAAAGCTTCCGACAATAAAGGAAAAAGATGGAATATAACTTCAAATTTATTTATTATTAGTCATAAGTTTTTTCGGTTCCTTTTTTTCAAAAAAGGAACAATAAAAAATAACCTTGGGATAAAAACCAAGGTTATATTTTTTTTCGTTATAAGCTTTTTGCGTCCCTTTTTCTCGAAAAAGGGACAGAAAGTAAGAATTTGTCGGATTCGGAAAGGTTCAGCTTTTCGATGGCGTTTTCGAAAATGCGGCGAGTGTCTTTCAAGGCGGCGACGGTGTGGGAATCGCTGGCGAGGTAGAATTTGCAGCCTTCTTCCTTTGCGATATAAAAGGGGCGCAGAATGGAGTCCTCCTCTTCGGGGAGATAGGTCATATCCTTCTGGTTCAGTTCAATACCGCAGCCGAGCTTTGCCGCCTTTTGGAACAGAGCGCGCATTTTCTTTTCGTCAATGAGGCGAAGAGCATCCAGGCGCATTTTGCTGTCGTTTTTCGCAATCAGCCGACAGGAAAGGTGGGGAATGCCGATCTTGTGAAAGGGCAGATCCATACCGAGGACCGCATCCAGCCGTTCGAGCCAGGTTTCGGCACAGGCTTCGGCACTGCATTTCTTTTCCGGCGGGACATTGGTATTCATATGAAAATGGGTGGTAGGCACCACGATAAAGTCGAACCTGTCCATCTTTTCCCGGGAGAGCCCAAGAGTCAGGTCCTTATTCAGGTCCGTCTCACAGCCAAACAAAAAGCGGATCCCTTCTTTTTGGGGAAGGGGCAGTGCCTTTTCCAGATTCTCAAAATTCTGCAGGGCATAGTTTTGAGATTCGGTGGGGATATCCTCGTCCCAAAGGTGATTGGTCAGGCAAACGGTGTCAAGGCCCTCCCTTTCGGCATAGGAAAGAATCGCTTCGGGAGTCATATTTTCGTCCTTACAGCAGACGGATACGCTTGAATGAATGTGCAGGTCGTGATCGTAAGTGAATTTCATTTTTTATCCTGAATTTTGTTGTTTTTCTATTTTTGCGCGGTGAGGAGTATGTGTAAATAAAAGTTGTGATTCGGAAAGAAAATGTTTATTTATTCGCCTTCAAAACTCGCGTAGCGAATATCACTGCAATGCAATAGAACTCGCTTTTGGCGAATAAAACTGCGAGACTTCTAAAAAAGAAGTCTCGCAATCGCCGTCTTTTGGATTAGTTCTTGTGCTCTTGGAGCATTGCAAGAAGGGAATCGTTGCACTGTTCTGCTGTGCCTTCAACATAGAAGCAAGCGTAGTGCTCGTAGCCTTCGTTGCCAAAGCCCTTGATGGTGGGCATGTAACCGTCGTCGCCGTTGGTGTAACCGCAAACGAAGTTTACTTTGTAGGGAGAAACTGCTCTCAGTGCGGATGCGCTCTCGTGGAACATTTCGTAAGAAGCGAAGGAAAGTGCAACATCACCGAAGGTTACAACAGACAGCGGAATCTCATCGGTATCACCCAGAGTGTCGTTTCTCTTGATGGTGTGAGTAACCTCAAGGCCGGTGTCGAAGCCGTACATATTGTAAGCCATTCTGCCTTCTTCTTCCGAACCGAAGTTCTTACAGAGTCTTGCGCTATCCACAAGCTGTGCAGGATCCTTACGAACGGTAACCTCTTCCTGAATGGTCTCGGTCTTGATGGTACCGGTGTTTACTTTGGTTGCGGATTTGGTTGCAGTCAAAGCGGTCTGTACCAAAGACTTACCGTATGCTACATGAACCTGCTTTTTGCCCTTGAGGGTGTTTTCTACCTCGGTTGCGCCAAGGGTATCCATCAGGTCTACATATGAATCATAGCGGTCCTTGTGTTCCTGGATCTGTGCAGCGGTTAAATAATCGGAAAGCCAGGTTTCAGTGCCGGTAAAGGGCGGATCGGCAAAGTTGATATCGCCGGTACCGCCGTTGAAGAATGCGGCAAGATAGCCTTCATCTGCAAGGCCCTGACGGAGATAGTAGACAAAGTCTGCGGAGATGTATGCTTCGTCAACATCGGTAGAGCTTACTTTTGCTGCATCGGAATCTACCAAAAGATAACCAACTGCACTTGCTGCGTGGCCCTGCCAGTTGATCAAAAGGATAGGCTTTTTGCCTTCTCTTTCAAAGCGGAGGGTGCGCATTTCGCGGTCGATATCCGATTCGTAGGTGCCGGGAGTACCGGTAGCACGATCGCGGTAGTAGCCTTGGATGCTGCAGAAATCGCCGTCTTTATTGAAGTAGCGGCGAACAATACCGACACCGATCTCGGAATCAGCATTGCCGGAATAAGCGGTAGAGGGAGTCAGGTCAAGCAGTGCCTCCTGAGCGGAGAGAACCACTGCAGGATAGAGGTAATCATTGAACCAAACCTGAATGCCGGCTCCGGTTGGTGCGGTAATGTTGGGCGCAGAGTGGGAGTGGGTCGCATTGAAGAAGATGTTCTCTGCTTTCACACCGGTCTTTTCTACCAAAAAGGCGGTAGCGTTCTTTACAAAGCTGTCGGAAACCTTACGGGCGGGAATGCTGAAGTACAGTACGGTGTCCTCTGCATTGCCGTCAGCCATTGCCACACAGGTAACATGGATGGGCTCGGAGGTATCTACACCCAGCTTTTCGCCGTTGATGGTAGCGGCAACACCGTAGGGAGTTGCATCCACGGTGGAGTAACCGGCGGAGAATTCAGTGGGAATGGGGGTAGTGAGAACGGTCTTGGTTTTGGCATCTTCCTGGTATGCAACTGCAGACTGGAAGTAGTAGAGAGCCTCGTTTGCAAGCTCGGTCTCGCCTACAAGACCAAGGTCTGCTGCCAGACGGTCCAGACGGTCTACATAGTCAAAGTGAGCCTTGGCATTTGCATCCTTAATGGTGATGCGCAGGTAGGTCTCGCCTTCGGTAACGGAGATCGGGATTTCCATTCTCAAGGGATAGGTCTCACCGGAAACATAGGTGAAGGCGTTTTCAACCTTCTGGTTGTTTACATAAAGAACATAGTTGGAAGCGATGGTAGAGGGGCCTTTGCCGTAGTAGCGGATGCGGATGCCATCGTCAAGAATCAGGCTTCTGCCGTACATGGTGATTGCGGGGGAATCGATCAGCTTCAGGGGACCCTTGCCGGAGGTGAATTCGGGTGCGGTGGGTGCAGTACCCTCGGTGGGAAGTGTCCAAATTTCACCGCCTGCGTTTTTCGCAAGATAGTTTCTTACGG
The DNA here is from genome assembly GCA_045602025.1 of Eubacteriales bacterium. Taxonomy (GTDB): domain Bacteria; phylum Bacillota; class Clostridia; order Oscillospirales; family SIG627; genus RGIG5579. The sequence goes on from JAZSAT010000032.1 coordinate 5,682, forward strand.
AAACTGCATAGTTTGCATAGGAGAGATAAAGGTCTGCAAGTACTTCATTCTTGCTTTCGGTAGCGATCTGTGCGCCTCTTGCGGCAAGATCCAGAAGGTTCAGGGTTCCGCTGGGAACACCGTCTCCCTCATAGGTGATGAAGTATGCCATTTCGGAAGCCATCAGGGGGCTTGTGGTGTAGGAGTAGTATTTGTCTGCTACGGGAGATGCCTTAATATCGGCAAGAGTAGCATTTGCAATGGTTCTGCCGCCTTCTGCCTTAACGACAAAGGAGAAGGAATCGGGATCGGTTGCATCTACTGCGGTTTTCAGGAAGTGGAAGGTTACGGATACGCGGTCGTTGAAGACAAAGGAGGTGCCGTAGAGCATCTCGGTGATACCCTCGAGGGTATTGCCGTTGATCCTTGTTTTACCGGTTACGCCCTTATCCTGGGTAGCGGTAATGGCAATGGAGCCGCTTTCTGCGCTGAAGTAGGTCTGCGCGTTCCATGCGCTTACCTGATGGAAGGTAACGGAGCCGCTTGCCTTTGCAGCAGCGATCTTGGTGCCGGAACCGATCTTCACGGTAGCGGAGTTTCCGATAAACTCGGTGCATCCACCCTCTACTGCGCTGAGAAGAGAAAGGGTATTGCCCTCGGGCTTAATGGTAAGGGTTTTCGTGGTGATCGTGCCGGAGCTGGAAGAATTGTAGAGTTTTCCTTTGAAGGTACCGCCGGTAACGGTGGAGGTCAAGGTACCGATATCGCCGATGTTACTTCCAAGATAAACACCGCTCATAAAGGTACCGCCGGAAATCTTTACGGTAGCAGTCTCAATGGAGGTTGCACCGCGGTCGGAAAGGTAAGAAACTGCTTCGAATTTACCGCCGGAAATGGTGGTATTTACGCTGCCGATGGTGCCGCTTTCACGGTTACCGCCGAAGAAGTTCAGATGGAAGGTGCCGTCTGAAACATTGTTTTCAATAGAGCCTACATTTGCCTGACGGCTGCCGCCGTAGAACATAGGAGCAATATCTGCGCCGGTGGTAATATTGTTTGTGATCTTACCGTCGACCACACCGGTGAAGGAGCCGCAGAACAAATGTTTTTCGCTTTTGTCTCCGGTGTAATTCCAATCGCAGGAGATGTTGTTGGTAAGGTTTCCTGTGATGGCCTGACCGTTTGTACCGAGATATGCATAGTAGTCGGTGGTATTGATGGTACCGGAAAGGTTGTTGATAACATTGGCTGCCTTACCGTTTGCACCGAGATATACTTCGCCCTGGAGGTCGCAGTCCTTGATGTTCTGGGTAACGGTGCCGGTTACGGTACTGCCGATCACTTTACCCTCTGCAAAGGAAGGTGCAACGCCTTCTACACTAACGGTTACATCACCGTCAATGGTGCCAAGATATGCACCCCAGAACTCGGTAATGGTACCGCCGGTCCAGTTGACTTCAACATCGCCGGTAAATTTACCTGCTGCACCGTTGGGACCCATACGGTGAATGGCAACGGAACCGCTCTTTACATTGGATATGATCTTGTTACCTACGCCAACATAAGCTCCGCGTACACTGTAGAGGTTACCGACAGAACCGCCGTCAACCTCGATCACGCTTTCTGCAGGAGCAAAAACGAGGGTGTTGATCTTATCTGCGCTGTGGTGGTTGATGTTTGCAACATTGGAGCCTTCGCCAACTACGATCTTGTTTCTGAACATATTGGTCTTTACATTCACACCGCCGCCGGTGGCATTACCGTTTGTAGAAAGACCGTTGTCGCCGGTTCTGCAGGTAAGCTTACCGTTGGTTTTACCGTAGTCGGTATTCAAGAGAACAATAGAGGTCTCCACAAGACCGCTGCCGTCTGCAGCTTCGTTTGCATCAAACTGTTCCTGAGTCCAGTTCTTGAAGGGAGTCCATCCGCCGACAGAGGGGGAGATGGTCATGGTCTGGGTAGAACCGAAGTTTACATTTTCAAATGTAATTTCACCGGAGCCTGCATAAAAAGCATAGGTCGTTGCAGCCCAGGAAGAAAGATCCAGGTTCTTGAAGGTGTAGTCATTGGACGCAGCGAAGCTCTTCATACCGGACAGAGTCCATACGGGCTCGGTGATGAGAAGAGTGTTCTGTTCTACCGTGTCGGTTGCGGGGTTATCACCGTCGATGGTGATGGGGAGCTGGGTGTTATCCGCACGGAAAACAGTGATCACATTAAACAGATGACGACCGGTATCTGCATTACCGCCGGTAGAAGCGGTATTAAAGGTCGAGGTGGTGCCGGATGCGGTGACATAGATCGTCAGCGTATCATCAGCCGCCCAGTCGGTCTTTGCTTTTGCAGCAGACATGGCCGCATCGATGGTGGCGTAGCTGTTTTCAGCGGTACCCACACCGTCAATGTACCAAGTGTAAGAGGTTCCCCCTGCATCGGCGCCGATAAATACAACGCCGACGATGGCAGCACAAAGAAGTACTGCTGCAATGAGGATCGATAGAATTTTTTTGCTGAACATACGAAAACTCCTTCATTAAGAATTTAAATGCATTGAAAAAGGATATTCCTATACTTATATCAAGATACACCTACTATAAGTATACAAAAAAAAAGCGGAAAATCAATACTTTTTTGAAAAAATAAACAAATTAAATTTGTTTTTTTTTAAATTTGTGTACGGTATATATATAATATGGAAGAAATTGCGGTGTGCCCGTTCTTTCCTTCCTTTTGGGCGACTCAGAAAAGGGAAAAAAATACCCCCGTTTTTCGGGGGTATGATTCTTTAAAAATTACTGTGCTTTGTGTGCGTTCAGCATGGAAACGATCTCATTTACGGTCATTTCCGCAGTACCCGCCTCAAAGCGGGATACATATACCTCGTATTCCCCGTGGGGGAAGATCTCATCGGGGGGCATATAGCTCTGATGGGCATTGGAGTAAGAGCAGGTGAAGGTCATCTTAAAGGGAGAAGCCTCACGAAGCTCGCGGCAGCTGGTATCAAACATTTCAAAGGGGTTTGCGGTGATGGCAACATCTCCGAAGGAGATGGCCGTTACGGGAATGAGGTTGGTTGCCGTTCCTGCTGCAATGGCCGCGCGGGCGTTGATGGCAATTGCCTCGTACTGAGTTTTAAAGCCGTATTTTACAAGAAGGGCATCCTTTTCTTTTCCGATGGCCTTTGCCCATTCAGCAGCACCGGTCTTTCTTTCTGCGCTGTCGATGCGGACGGTGCCTTCCAGATCCTTCTGGCTGATGGCAAGAGGTCCGGTCTTGACCTTTTCCTCGTTCTTGACAGCTTTGGCTACGACCTCTGCTAAGGCAGGGCCAAACTTTGACATAGAAGCATAGGGGGCGTCTCCCATATAGTTTTTGGTACTGATATTGCCGGAGCCGCCGTTAAAGTAGGCGAAGTGCACATCCATATCCTTTTCCACACTCTGGCGGAGATAGTGGACAAAGTCGCTTGTAATGCCCTTGGAGTCGCCGCAGTAGTGGGTCTGGAAGTTTGCCATCACGATATCCTTGGCATTTTCACGGATAAAGTGAATGGTGCGGAGCTCAGGGTCGGGCATGGTTTCGGGCGCTTTGATGGCAGAGCCCCTTTGGGGAATCCAGCTATAGGTTCCGTCTTGCATCAGATAGCGGCGTACAAAGGTGAAGCCCGTGGCGTCGCCCGTTCCTACTGCAACCTCGGTGGGAACAAGATCTCGCAGAGCCTGATCCGCTGCGGAAACCACAGCTTCATAAAGGGTGCCTCTCCAGCGAATATTGTTCGCCTCGTCAGAGGTGGTGTGAGGTGCTACATGGGTATGGGTGGCGGTCATGATCACATTTTCCGCAGGGATGCCGAATTCTTTTTCGATTCTCTCGGTAGCCTTATCGAAAATTGCCTCGGGCATTTCCTTCATATCCATATGGAAAAAGAGAGCGGTCTTTTCTCCGTCGTGTACGGCAACGCAGGTCGCGTAAAGGGTATCGGCCATGGTTTCGCCTGTGTTTCCGTTACCGAGCTTGATGGGAAGATTCGGTACCATTTCTTCTCTGCCGAAGCCGGCGGAAAATTCATCGGGGTACTCGATGGGGGCATCCTCTTCATCGATCATATCGTTTTTGTTTTCTTCTGCGGGGGTCTTGTCTTCTGCCGGTTTTTCTTCCTGAAGAGTGGAGGCGCAGGAAACAAGGGAGAAGAGCATCACAAGTGCTAAAATCAGTGCAATTATTTTTTTCATTGGATGGTGCCTTTCTTTGCATTTCTAAAGTTTTCACAGAGCATACGGACCGTTTCCACAACCACCTGGTCTGCAGTGCCCTGAACGAAGAAGGCCTTGAATACCTCATACGCACCGTGGGGGAAGATCCTTGCAGGAGGCATATAGCCTAAGTGCTCGTTGGAATACGCGCAGGCGAAGGTCATTTTGTAAGGAGAGCATTCTCTGATGTCTCTGCAGTTCATATCAAACATTTCAAAGGGGTTTGCGGTAATGGCAAAATCACCGAAGGAGATGGCAGAAAGGGGAATGATATATTCCTTGCCCATCTGCGCTCTTGACCAGGTGGGATAGGCCTCGTGAATGGAGTCAAAGCCGTATTTTTCAATGAGGGCGGCTTGCTCCTCTCCGGAGGTAGACAAAATTTCTTTTGCCTGGGCAATCCGTTCGGGAGGATCCTGCTTTACCTTGCCGATCATATCAAACTGATTGATCTGAAGAGAGCCCGATTCGATTTCGGTCTCGTTTTTCAGGGCCTTTTTCACCACATCTGCAAGGCCGCGGCCGATCTCGGCATAATCGCCAACCTTTCGGGTGACAAAATCGATCATATTGATGTTGGCGGAGCCGCCGTTGAAATAAGCGACCTTTACCCCAAGATCCTTTTCGGTGTTTTCACGGAGGTGATGAACGAAATCCGAGGTCATTTCGGTGCCGCCGCAGCCGTAGTGGCTCTGCCAGCTGACCATCACGATATCCTCTTTTCCCTCTCGCTCCATACGGAGCACGCGCAGCTCCGGATCCGCCTGGGATTCCTGACGGATGGGGCCGTGCATTTTCCTGGGGTTCATACGGTAGGTGCCGTCTGCAAGAAGGAGTCTTCTTGAGAAGGCAAAGCCTGTGGTATCACCCTTTGACATATAAAGCTTTGCGGGTGCAAAGTCGGAAAGAGCTTCTTCTGCCGCACTTACTACCGCATCCTTTAAGATCTCACGCCAACGGATATTCCCCTCGTGATTTGCGGTGGTGTGAGGGGAGGTGTGAGAATGGGTGGAGGTCATAATGATATTCTTTTTCGGAATACCGAATTTTTCCTCAATGGCCTGGGCGCAAGGGTCGAAAATGCTTCTGGGGGTCTCCTTCATATCCATGTGGTATAAAAGAGCCACCTCTTTTCCGTCGGAAACGGCAACGCAGGTCGCGTAAATGTTATCCAGCATACCGGTGGAAAAACCGCCGAGGGTCAGAAGCACGGACTGATCCGGGTTCATTACCTTTCTGCCGAAGCCTGTGGAAAAGGTGTTGGGAAGGGTAAATTTATAATTCATGGTATTTTCCTCTTTTTAGTTTGCGCTTTTACAATCTTTTAGCATACGGACGCTTTCAAGAACGGCTTCGTCTGCGGTGCCTTTTACAAAAAAGGCTTTTACCACTTCATATCCGCCGTGAGGGAAGACCTCATCGGGGGGCATATAGCCTAAGTGCCCGTTGGAATAGGAGCAGTTAAAGGTCATTTTGTAGGGAGAGCCGTCGCGGATCTCTTTTCCGTTGATATCGAACATCTCAAAGGGATTTGCGGCAAAGGCAATGTCCCCAAAGGCGATCACGGTCAGAGGAATGGGGGTGATCTCTTCCATGGTAGCGCGGGTATTGGTGGAATTTGCCTCGTGGATGGATTCAAAACCGTACTGCTTTATCAGGGTCTCCTGCTGAGGGCCGGATGTGGAAACGATCTCTTTTGCCTGACGGCGTCTTTCATCGCTGTCTTGTATGACCTTGCCGGAAAGCTCGGTGTAGCGGGTCTGAATGTTACCGCTTTCGGCCTTTTCTTCGTTTTCAACCGCTTTTGCCACCACCTCTGCCAAGGCTTTTCCTGTTTCCACATAGGTGGGATAGGTGTTTGTGCCAAGGTAATGATGGAGGGAAAGGTTTGCGGAGGCACCGTTAAAGTAGGCGAAGAGGGCGTCCATATCCTTTTCCACGCCTTTTCGCATATAGTAAACGAAGTCACTTGTGATCTGGGTGCCGCCTGCGCCGTAGTGGCTCTGCCAGTTGGCAAGGATCACATCCTTTTTGCCTTCTCGTTCAAAACGGATCGTGCGAAGCTCGGGATCGGCCTCCACCTCGTATTTTACGGGCTTGTCATCTGCCTTGGGGTTCATTTTAAAGCTTCCGTCCGAAAGCTCAAGTCTTCTGGAGAAGGCAAAGCCCGTGGTATCGCCTGTTCCCACAAAGATCTCGGCGGGAGCAAGGTCGCGCAGGGCCTTCTCGGTGGCGGCCAGAACGGATTTTGTTACCTTCATACGCCACCTGATATTCCCCGGATCCTGCAGGGAGGTGTGGGGGGAAGCGTGGGTATGGGTGGAAGTCATAATGATATTTTCTTTTTCGATGCCGAACTCCTCGCGGATCTTTTCGGTACAGTCGCCAAAGATCTTCTCGTGGGTCTCTTTCATATCCATATGGAACAAAAGGGCGGTCTTTTCTCCGTCGTGCACGGCAATACAGGTGGCGAAAAGATCCTCCTTCACACCTGTGGAAACACCGCCGAGGGTCAGAGTCACGGGGGCATCAGGGTTCATTTCCTCTCGCCCGAAGCCTACGGAAAAGGTATCGGGGAAGAGGATGGGCTCCTCTTCTTCGGTCTTGTCGGTTTTTTCAGAAGCTTCTTCCTTTTTTTCTTCCTCCTTCGGTGCTTCCGACAAGGAGGAGGCGCAGGAAACGAGAGGGAAAACAAGGATCAGAGCAAGGAGAAGGGCGAAAAGCTTTTTCATAATATACTCCGATCAGTCGAGACTTTTTTGCTCGTTCAGCATCCGAATAAGTTCTTTGACGCACTTTTCGGGGGTACCTCTTTCAAAGCGGGATACATATACCTCGTATCCGCCGTGAGGGAAGATCTCCTCTGCAGGCATATAGCCCAGCGCGCCGTTTGTATAAGCGCAGGTGAAGGTCATTTTGCAGGGAGAAGCCTTTCTGATCTGGATGCCGTTCTGGTCAAAAGCCTCGAAGGGCATGGTAGTAAAGGCAATATCACCGAAGGAAAGGGCGGTGATGTGAAGCTCATCTACGGGCTTCATTTTTGCACGGGTATTGATGGCAATGGCCTCGTACATAGAGTCAAAGCCGTGCTTTTTGAGAACCTCGGGACGGTCCTCTGCAGAGGCTCTTGCCCATTCGATGGCGCCGGCCCTTCTCTCTTCGCTGTCCTTCTGAACGGGCTCCTCCATACGAAGGGTGTCAATGCGTACCTTGCCGCTTTGAACGGGGGTCATATTTTCGAGCACCTTCAGGACGCGGTTTGCAAATTCGTCTGCCATATCCAGGTGAAGCTTATGAAGCTTATTTCCAAGGGCATCAAGGGTGTTGATATTGGCACTGTGGCCGTTGTGATAGGCAAAGTGAACATCGGCATCCTTTTCCACTCTCATGCGAATGATCTCCACAATATCTGCGGAAACGGATTCTCTGAAATAACCCTGAGAGGAGGCACAGTGGCACTGCCAGTTAACCAACACGATGTCTTTTTTGCCTTCTCTTGTAAAGCGGATCACGCGAAATTCGGGATCTGCCTCGGATTCGTGGGCAACGGGGTTCATTTTAGAACTTGCGTTCATTTTATAAGTGCCGTCGGGCATCAGATAGCGGCGTACAAAGTTTAAACGGTAGGAATCGCCGTAGCCGATGGAAATGGTGGCGGGAGCAAGGTCCTTCAGTGCGGCTTCTCCTGCCTCTGCAGCTGCCTCGGCCACTCTCTCACGCCAGCGGACTGCCGCTTCATTTGCCATGGAGGAGGTATGAGGGCAGTTGTGGGTATGGGTGGCGTTGAGGATCACATTTTCTTCGGGAACGCCTGTTTTTTCAAAAATTTTGGCGGTGGCATTCAAAAAGATCGCACGGGGCATATCCTTCATATCCATATGGTAGAGAAGGACAACATTTTCACCGTCGGAAACAGCGGTACAGGTAGCATAAAGAGGGTCGCGTACCTCGGTGGCGTTCCAGCCGCCGCCCATCATAACGGGAACCTCGGGGGACATATCACTTCTGCCGTGGCCTACGGTAAAGCCCTGAGGGAGAGAAAATTTGAGTGTTTTCATGATACTGTCATCCTTTTCTTTTTATTTATTTTTCTGCTCAGCGAGCATACGCAAAATTTCCGTTACACACATTTCGCTGGTGCCTTGTACAAAACGGCTGCAATACACCTCGTATTCGCCGTGTGGGTACATATCCTCCGACGCCATGTATCCCATGGAGCCGCCGGTATAAGCGCAGATGAAGGTGGTGTCAAAGCCTTCTGCGCCCTGGCGGATCTGCACACCGGTCTTATCTGCCATTTCAAAGGGTGCGCCTGCAAAGGCAATATCACCGAATGAGATGGCGTAAAGGGGAATATCCTGGGTTTTTCCGAGACCTGCTCTTTCACCGATGTGAATGGCTTCGTAATAGGAGTGAATGCCGTAATTTCTGTAAAGCTCTACGGTGGATATGGACTGAGAAACGCCCTTTGCGCCTTTGGCGGCGGCTCTCTTTTCTTCGCTGTCTTTAAAGATCTCGCCGGTAACTTTTCCCACGGAGGCTGAGATCTTACCGGAATTTACCTTTTTCTCAGAATCGAGTGCTTCCTTGACCACATCCACAAGGGCGGTGCCAAGCTCGTCTGTGGTATTGCATATCTGCTTTCCGGGGATTTTCGATGTCATGGCAAGGTTACCCGATGCGCCGTTGTAGTAGGCAAAGTTCATATCAAGCTCTTTTTCCACACCGCTGCGGAGCTTATCGATAAAGTCTGCGCTGACCACTCTCTTACCGTTGATGATAAGGCTGCCGTCGCTTGCGGCGTGGCACTGCCAGTTGACCATCACGATATCCTTTTTATCCCCGCAGTCAAAGCGGATGGTACGAAGCTCGGAATCGGCCACGCTTTCGTGGTCCTTATAGTCTTCGCTGGGGTTGCCGGAGTGGATCCCCTTATAGGTGCCGTCCTGCATAATGTATCTGCGGACGAAGGTCAGTCCCGTGCCGTCTCCTCTGCCGGTGTAAATGTCGGTAGGAGTCAGGCTGCGAAGGGCGTCCTCAGCACTTTGCTCAAGGCCCTTGAAGACCTGCTTGGTCCAGGCGGAAATGGCGGGGCTGTCACCCAGGGGAGCCGTGTGGGAGTGGGTTGCGTTGAAGAAGATATATTCCGAAGGAATGCCAAAAGCCTTCTCCAAGATCTTTTTGCCCTGTTTTTCAAAGCTTTCGGTGATCTCCTTTCGGTCGAGGCCGAAGAAGAGGGCGGTGTTTTCCCCGTCGTGCACCGCCACACAGGTGATGTAGAGCTTGCTCTTTAAGATCTCACCGTAGGTGGGAACGGTACTGGTCTGAATGGGGAGGGAATCGGGGGTGATATCCGCTCTGCCGAAGCCGGCGGAAAATTCATCAGGGTAGGTGATGGGTTTTTTGTTTTTTTCTTCTTCCTTCTGAGTTGCATTTTCTGCCTGAGGATCTTCTCCCTTCTCTTCCGCAAGAGAGGAGGAGCAAGCCACGGGAAACAGGAGAAAAAGAAGTGCCAATAGAGAACAAATGAGTTTTTTCATAAAAATCTCCTTAAAGGGCTTATTTTCGAAAAGATCTTTTTTCGAATTTTCTACCTTTACTTATATAAAGAATAGCACCGCACTCTGTAAAAAGCAACGAAAACAGGGATAAATTCATTCTTTGTTTACACAGTTTGCACAAAAAATTCAGGGAAGTAAAATTTTTGTCCGGTTATTCTTTTTCCATGGGGGGACGGAAAGTGCTTTTCCCAGGGAAAATGACCAGATCAAAAGGCTTGAGACCTTCTTTTCCGTCAGTTTTTCCACTGCCTTAGAATAAAGGCGCAGCTGATCGCCGTGACGGGAGATGAGAATTTCTTCTCCTCCCTCTTTTTTCACGCGGTCGGTCTTAAAATCAAGGAGAGTGAGGGTGCCGTCGGGATTTTCAAAAAAGGCGTCGATCACACCCTGAACCAGTACCTCCCCGTCTTTTTCCAAAAGCTCCTTGCCGTCAAAGAGCACATTGAAGCGTTTTTCTCTCACAAGCAAGGGAGACTGCTTGATTTTGCCGTAAAGCTCCGATCCGAAAAAGGCCAGGATCTTCTCCTTTTCCGCAAGGGCGAATTCTTCTTCGGAAAGAAAGCCCTTTTCCTTCAGGCGGGAAAATTCCTTTTCTCCGTCTTTTTCCATATTTTCAAAATCAGCAAATTGCATCACCTTATGGGTGGCAGTACCGATCTGCGCTGCGGAGGAGGTGAGCCTTGCCCGATCGAAATCCAGAAGTCTGCGGGGTGAAAGCTCAGCTTCCTCTTCTCTGCCAGCTTTTAAGATTTCGGAAACGGAAAGCTTTTCGGGAAGGGTGTCAAGACCGCCCGATTCGTAGCGGAACAAAAGATCCGAAAGGACTCTTTCGCTGTCGAATTTTTCTTTCTTCTCCGTAGATCGTTCCCCCCGCCAAGGGGAGCACTCTGCAGGGGAATCGATGGAAATTATCATTTCTCCCTCACTCAAAGAGCCACCCTCCTCCAAAATGCGCCGAACGGCGGGGCTGTCTCTTAGGGCAAGAAGAACAAAGTGCAGGGGAGAGTCTGCGTGGGCAAGAAGCTCCTTTAGAAGGGGCGAAGAAAGGACCTTTTCCGAAACGAGGATCAGATCTCGCTTCAAGGAGGCGTAGCTTCTGGGATTTGCCGTCAGGATCAGTTTTTCCACCGCGCGGGTGAGGGCCACATAAAGGACCCTCTTTTCTTCCTCCAGCATAGCGCGGTGAAGAGAAAGAGCGGCACCTTTTCTCATAAAGGAATTCCGACGGATCCTGCCGTTTTCCGAGGGAATGTGGAAGACCACGCCCTTTTCGGGAGAGAGGATCAGTTTTGAGCTCTCGTCTCGGCGGTCAAATTTTTGTGCCAAAAAGGAGGCAAATACCACGGGAAATTCCAGACCCTTGGATTTATGAATGGTCAGAAGATGCACGCCATCGCCCTCTTCCTCTTCTTCACCGCCTGTTTCGGCGGCGCGGTCAAGGTATGCGGCAAAATCCGACAGGGAATACTCTCCTACGCTTTCTGCATTCTCCGCACATTTCAAGAAGAAATCCTTGATGTGAAAATTTTCCTTACCGAAAAGGTAGGAAATGGAAAACTCGGAATACAAATGGAAAATAAGAGCGGTGAGGGTAAGGTGCTTGCTCTTCTCCCGAAGGGCCTTCAGGCAGTCATACACCTCGCGGCACTTTTCACAAAGGGCAAAGGAGGGATCCTCTTTTCCCAAGGTGAGAGCAGAGTAGAAGCTGCCCTCTTTTTTCAGATTCCGAACGGCCAGAAGCTCGTCCGAGGAAAAGCGGAATACGGGGGAGAGAAGCGCGCCCAGAAGGGGTACATCCCGATCGGGATTGTCCAGAGCCAAAAGAAGGGAATGAACGAAAAGATATTCCCTTTCCTCCTGTATTGCCGAGCTCTTTGCCGTACTGCAGGGGATCCCGAGGAGCTCAAGGGAATCCCGCACCATGGCGATCTGTCTGTGGGTACGGCAGATCACGGCAATGTCCCTCGGTTTGTAGGAGGTGAGCATTCCGCGGATGCGGGAGGCGATGTATTTTGCCTCGGTGTTTTCTTCGTGAAGAAGCTGTGCCGCTTCGCTGAAGACCTCTTTTTCCTCCTCTTTTTTCTTTTCCATCAAAACGATCTCTACCCGGGGAGAGGGCTTTTCACTCTCTTTTCCCGCCCGAAGCTCGTCTTCCTCTTTGTAGAGGGAGTCGGGTGCGGTATTCTCCATGACCACGCGGAAAATACGGTTGACAAAGGAAAGGATATTTTCCGAGGAACGGAAGTTGTGAGAAAGAAAGATGGCCTGCATCTCATCGGAATCGGAGGGGTAGCGGGGAAGGGTGTTTTTGTAGGAGGAGAAGATCTCCGGCTCTGCACCGCGGAAGCGGTAAATGCTCTGCTTGGGGTCTCCTACGATGAACAGGTTGTCTTTTTTTGTAATACAGCGGAAGATCAGGTCCTGAATGGCGTTGGAGTCCTGATATTCATCCACAAAGACCGCGTCAAATTCCTCGGTGATCTTTTCACCGAGTGCGGATTTTTGCCATATACCGTTCTTTTTTTCCGCTACCAGCTTCAGGGTGAGATTTTCCAGATCGCCGTAGTCCAAAAAGCCTCTTTTTTCCTTTTCTGCGGAAAATTTTTCAAGGGCGTTTTCTGCCAAAAGGAGAAATTTGCGGGTTAGTGTGATGCTTTCCTCGCTCTCCTTTAAAAGGGCGGGAAGGGACTCCTTCATGTGGGATCGGCAGAAGGCAAGAAGGCTTTTTTTCAGGCGGTTGTGGATCTCCGAAACGCCGTCTTTTATCTCTTTTTCCTCAGGGGGGCATTTTGTAATGCGGGGCATGGAGGTGGAAAAGCCTTCCTCCAGAAGCTTTGCGGCTTCGAAGAAATTGCCCTTTTTACAAAGGTCGATCCCCTTTGCCGCAAGGGCTTCTCTTTCCTCCAAAAAGGGAAGGTATTTTTCGGAAAGGACCTGGGTATTTTCAAGAGCACCCTTCAAGGCGGCAAAGGTCTCCTTTGCATAGATCAAAAGGGAGAGAGCCTCTTCCGACACGCCTTTTCCGAGATTGGTTTCCGAAAGGGAAATACTTCCCTCTCTCAGAAGAAGGATCTCCTTTTCCAGACGGTCGCAGATTTCCTTTAAGGAATCGATTCCCCCGGGGAGACAGGAAATTTTTTCAAAAAGCAGAAACAGGGCATCGTAAAGCCCCGCAAGACTGCGGGAGGTGGTAAATATGCGGCAGAGCTTCAGGCAAAGAGGGTCCTTTACGCTGTCTTCTAAAAATTCCTCCACCGCTTCCTCCACGGCCTTTTTCTGCAGGGGCAGAATGCGCCCCTCATCTGCGATACGCAGATTTTCCCCGAGACCCAGGGCCTTTTTGTTCCCGCGGATCAGGGCGTAGCAGAAGGAGTGTATGGTGGAGATCTGCGCGTGGGCAAGGCCCATCAGCTGTCGGGAAAGGGCGGTATCCTCAGGGTTTTTTGCCACCAGATCCGACAGAGCGCGGTAGAGCTTGTCTTCTAAGTTTTTCGCCGCCGCCTTGGTGAAGGTCACCACTGCAAGGCGGGAGGAAGAGGGACCGTTTTTCTCGGAAAGAAGGCTGACGATCCTTTGGGTGAGAACGCTGGTCTTACCGCTGCCTGCGGCAGCACTGACCATAAGAGAGGTGCCTCTTGCGGCAATTGCGTTTTGCTGATCCTTTGTCCATTGCATTGCCATATCTATTCCTCCTCTCCGAACAGTTCACTTTGGGAAATGCGGGTCCGATAGGGTCGCACATCCTCTTTTTTTCGTTTACAAACAGGGAAAAATTCGCACCAGCGGCAAGGATCCACCTGACCCGAACGGCTGACCAGAGGGGAGGCGGCGATCCTTCCTTCTTTTAATTTTTCCGCCAGAGCGGCAAAATCCTTTTCTACCTTTTTCTTCAGTCTTCCCAGGTTCTCCAGGGAAATGAGATTGGATGCCCCTGTGACCTTTTCCTTGTTCCAGGCGACGGGAATAAATTCACCCATACCCTCCGGATCCTGGGCGGAAAGAAGCTCTTTGTCATCCACCACAAGGCCCTCTCTTGAAAGGGCAAGGAAGGGGTCGGCATTGACCTTTTCTTCTTCCTCGGGGGTGTCGCACACAAAGGAGGAGGAAAGGCCGTTTAAGTACAGAACGCCTGCAGGCTTCGGCATAATATTTTCACCGCCGAAGGAGAAGCCTTCGTTCCACAGGGCGAACAGATACAGAAGCATCTGAAGGGACAGACCGTTGCCTACATCCGTCAGGGAGAAATCGTGTCCTCCCGTTTTATAGTCCACCACGCGGACAAATTTTTCCCCGGCCTTGTTTTCGTAAAGGTCTACACGGTCAATGGAGCCGAAAAGACGAAGGTCCGTGCCGTCGGACAGGGGGATTTTATAGGTGCTGTTCAGATCTCCCAGGCTCTTTTCAAAGAAAATAGGGGAGAATTCGGAAAGGGAAAACTCCTTCTGCAGATGCTTTAAAATAAGAAGGGTGCTCTCTTCCAGCCTGTTCAGAAGGTACAAAACAGAGCTTGGAACCGCTTCCTTTGTGATCTCAAGCACCGCTTCCTTTACAGCCAGGCGGTTTTCTTCTTTCAGCTCATCTTCTGTCAGGCGGCCGATGTGCTTTCCCTTTTGCTGAAGGGAAAGAAGGACCTTTTCCAGCACGCTGTGGACAAAGCTGCCCGCAATATTTGCACCGATCTTTGCCTTTTCTCTTTCCTTTGCACCCAGAAGGTATCGGGCAAAATAGGAGAAGGGGCAAAGGGTATATTTTTCAAGGCGGGAATAGACCATATTCACATCCTTACCCTGATAGGGCTTTTGGGTGTAAAGGGTATCCCGCATTTCTTCAAAGCTGAGACCCTCGGTAAAGGACAGAAGCTTTTCCTTCCACAGGGGATTTTTCATAAAAAAGTTTCTTACCTTGGCGGGGTCTGTAAAGGCCTCATCGCCCATTTGCAAAAGAAGGCTAAAGGCGTCCTTTTCTGTCAGGGGTGACAGTGCTTCACGGGAGAAGGCTTGTACCTTCAAAGAGGGAAACAGGGTAAGCATTCGCTTGCCGATGACGGAAAGAGAGGCGGCGCCGGTCTCGCTTTCTTCATTGCAATAGGACATAATAAGACCCTTTTCTCCCGCAAGGGCGGCAAGGTAAAAATAGAAGTATTCATCGGCGATGCCGTCCTCTCCTCCGGGAAGAGAAAAGCCCTTTTCCCTCAAGAAATCCTTCTCGCGGTCGGGGAAAAGGCCGCCTTTGGGGGGAGGTGCAGGGAAGGTACCTGCCGAAAGGCCGGTAATAAAGACATATTTTGTGTTTTTGGTACGGGAGAAATTCACTCTGCCGATCTGTACCCGATCCTGTGCAGGGGGAATTTTTCCGGGAAGGGTGGCGGAAAGGGCAAGGTCAAGAAGAGACAGGAACCGCTCCCCGTCGCACACCTCTTCTCCCAAGGTTCTGCCGAAGGCGGAGAGGGCCTCCAAAAGGCTGTTCCACACTGCGCAGAATTCAGCGGCTTCTTCAAAATCGCCCCTTTCCTTTGCCTTTTTTACCTGTTCCAAAAGAAGGCTTTCCGCGCCGATGCGGGAAAGGTAAGCTACGATGCCGCAGATCTTATCCGAAACATTCCCGTCCGCAAGAACGAGGGCAAGATCCCGTATGGGAGAAAAGACCTTTTCCCGCACGGAATTTACAAGGGCAAGCTCTTTTCTGTCCTCGTTTGATTCATGATAGGGCTCCTGGAAGGAAACATATCCCTCCGGGTGCATGGTAAAGGGCTTTGTGCCCAAAAGCCTTTTGGGAGAAAGGCTCCAGGTGGCGATGTATCGCTCCAAGCAAAAACGCTCTTCATCCGCCAAGGGGAAGGCTCCGTTTTTCACAAAATATCCGGCATCGCTGTCTGTGCCGTAGCCCAGAGCAAAGCGACATGCCAGAAGGACGGTCCTGGCAAGAGGCGAGCGGGAAAGGGGAGCTTTTTCCTCTAAGAAGTAGGGAATATTGTTCTCCTTTAAGGTGAGGGACAGAACCTCTTCCCCCCCGCCGTCTCGGGATAAAACGGCGATCTCGCGGTAGTGGGCACCCTTTTGAACCAGCTGCAGAATGCGCTTTGCCACAAAGGTACTTTCTTCTCCCTTGTTTTTGCATTCCCAAAGCTCAATGTTTTCTGCTTTTTCTTCAAAGGGGATGTTCTGATGGAAGAAGGAATTTGCCAGGTGGTGGAGAGGGGTATTTCCCTCGGCAGGGTCGAAGGTAACATCCTCCACGCTTGCACCGCACGCCTTTGCCCGCCGAAGAAGGTCTCTTGCGGCAAGAAGGGGCTTTGAAAAAAGAAGCGTTTCTTTTTTTCTTGCGGTAAAGCTGACGAAAACATCCCTCGCCTGCTTTAAGATCTCCTCCAGGATCAGCCGCTGCGGATGGGTAAAATCCCAAAAGCCATCCACAAAAACCACGCTGTCGCGGAAAAAGGGATATTCCTTCAGGATCCGTGCAAGCCGTTCTCCCTCCTCTGTGGGATCGGCGAAATTTTCTTTCATTTTTTCGGAAAAGGCGGCAAGAAGCACTGCCACATCGGAGAATTTTTCCTTCATTTCCTCCGAGGGCAGATCTTTTTGAGAAAGGTCTGCCAATTCATGTGCCCAAAGGCCTGCAAGACGCATGCTTTCAAGCTCTGTTTCCAAAGCGGCAACGGAGTCTGCATCTTCTCTTAAGGAAAGGGAGGAAAAATGGGGTTTTGTGCGGTGGATGCACTCTGCCAGAAGCATTTTTCTTTCCGCGCTTGTGGGTGCTTTCCCCGAAAGGGAGCCGTATTCCCTCAAAACCACATCGGGCAGGCGGGAAAAGTTTGTTACCTCAATGCTCTCCGATGCTGTGTTTCCGCAAAGCTCCACCACCGCCCGCTCGTAGTTTGCGGTGGCCTGCTCGGGCACAAGAACAAAGACCCTTTTCTTTTGAGAAAAAGCCTGGTATATTTTCTTTTCGATATAGTCCTCCCCTTCTGAAAAAGGAGGTAAAAAGACGCGGTAGAGCATAGTCCGATTCCTTTCCATTCTATTCTCTTTTATTTTACCATAAAAAAGCCTTGTTTGCAATTCTCTTTTTGCCATTATAACCGGTTTTCTGTCCCAAAAGCGGGACAATGGAAAAAAGCGCCCGAAAGGGTGCTTTTTTAATGGTGTTCACCTGCGGTGAAACGATGTGGGCCTGTGCCCAATGATGTTGCCTTTTAGGCAAATGATGTTTGCCTATGGCAAAATTAAGGTAGGCATTCGCAGGAAGCGAATGCCATTTTTTATATGAGGGGACGGCCCCTACGGCAGATCAAGAATTTTGCAAAAACTTATGACGATTGATAGATGAGTTTGGAGTCATATTCCTTTGTTGTCTTTTATTAGCCGAAAGTTTTCTTTGCTTTGTCCCTTTTTCGAGAAAAAGGGACCCAAAAAGCTTATGACGATTGGTAGATGAGTTTGGAGTTATATTCCTTTGTTGTCTTTTATTGGCCGAAAGTTTTCTTTGCTTACTTTCTTTTTCAAAAGAAAGTAAGAGGGGTTGAAAAAGGGGAAAAATTGGTATATAATAATTTTTGATTATACAAAAGGTGCCCATTCGCTCCTTTTGAGAAAGTTGAGGACTCTTATGGAAAGAGAAAAGTATTATATTACCACAGCCATCGCTTACACCTCCCGTAAGCCCCACATCGGCAATGTGTATGATCCGGTTCTTGCGGATGCCATTGCGAGATTCAAGCGTATGATGGGTTACGATGTATTTTACCTGACCGGCTCCGACGAGCACGGCCAGAAGATCGAGGAGCTTGCCAAGGCCGAGGGTGTGGACTGCAAAACCTATGTGGATAAAATTGCCGCTCAGATCAAGGAGGTCTGGGACTGCATGAATATTTCCTACGACCGCTTTATCCGTACCACAGATGCGGATCACGAGGCGGCTGTGGAAAAGATCTTCCAGCGACTTTTGGAAAAGGGTGATATCTACAAGGGTGAATATGAAGGCAAGTACTGCGTGCCTTGCGAATCCTTCTTTACTTCCTCCCAGTTAAAGGAGGGCGGTCTTTGTCCCGATTGCGGCAGACCTTGTGTAGATGCCAAGGAGGAGGCGTACTTTTTGCGCCTTTCAAAGTATGCGGACAGGCTGGTTCAGTACTACGAAGAAAACCCCGACTTTTTCGCGCCTCTTGCAAGAAAGGCGGAAATGGTCAATAACTTTATCAAGCCCGGTCTTGCGGATCTTTGTGTTTCCCGTTCCACCTTCTCCTGGGGCGTGAAGGTAAAAGAAGATCCGAGACATGTGATCTATGTTTGGATCGACGCCCTTTCCAACTACATTACGGGTGTAGGGTACGACCCCGACGGCAGTAAAGAGAGCTTTGAAAAATTCTGGCCTGCGGATCTGCATGTGATCGGAAAGGATATCGTTCGTTTCCACACCATTTACTGGCCGATTCTTTTGATGGCACTGGATCTTCCCCTGCCCAAGAGAGTTCTCGGCCATCCCTGGGTGCTTGTGGGCGAGGATAAGATGAGTAAATCCAAGGGCAATGTTCTGTATGCTGACGAGCTTGCAGAGATCTTCGGTGTGGACGCGGTAAGATATTATCTTCTGTCCGAAATTCCCTTTGCTCAGGACGGCTCTATTACCTATGAAGCTATGATTGCAAAGTTCAATGCGGACCTTGCCAATACTCTGGGAAATCTGGTCAGCCGCAGTATTGCCATGGCAGTAAAATACTTTGACGGCAAGGTAAAGCGTCCCGCAAAGTATGAAAATGAGATCGATCTGGACCTGATCTCTTGTGAAAAGAAGACCTTCGAAACACTAAAGAGCGGGATTGACAGCCTCCATGTGGGAGACAGCATCAATGCCGTAATGGATTTTGCAAAACGGTGCAACAAGTATATTGACGAGACCATGCCCTGGGCTCTTGCCAAGGACGAAAATCAGAAGGCGAGACTGGAGGAGGTCCTTTATAACCTTTTGGAGGCGATCGCCCGTATCGGCAATATGCTCCTTCCCTTCCTTCCCGAAACAGGCGAGAAGATCCTTTCCATTGTAAAGGGCGAGGGATTGGATGACTTTTCTTATGTTTCCTCCGATTTCGGTGCCACCGATGCCTTTGCCGTATCTTCTTGCGAGCCTCTCTTTGCCCGTATTGATGCCGACGCCCTCTTAAAGGAATTGGAAGCAAAAGAAAAGGCCAAGAAGAAGGCGGAAAAGGAAGCCGCAAAGGAAAAGGCAAGACAGGCAGCCAAGGAAGAGGCCGGCCCCAAGGAGCCCTGCACCTTTGACGATTTCTGCAAGGTAGAGCTTGTTTGCGCAGAGGTTCTGGAATGTGAAAATGTACCGAAAAGCGAAAAGCTTCTGAAATTTAAACTGAATATCGGCGATGAGGAAAGACAGGTTCTTTCGGGTATTGCCAAATTCCACAAGCCCGAGGAGCTTGTGGGCAAAAAGCTGATCCTTGTGAAGAACCTTCTGCCCAGAAAAATGATGGGTCTGGAATCCCACGGTATGCTCCTTTCCACCGAGAGCGAGGGCAAGGTGCAGATCATCGAGCTTGACCCTGCCACCCCTGCGGGCGCAAGCATCGGATAAAATGGGACTGTTTGATTCACACGCCCACTACGACGACCCCCGATTTGCCGGGGATCTGGATGAGGTGGTAGCGCACCTGAAGGAAAAAAGCGAGATCTGCCCCTGTGGGGTGGAGTATGTGATGAATATCGGTTGCGATGTTCCCACCAGCCGCCTGTGTCTTGACCTGGCGGAAAAGTACGATCTTTTCTATGCGGCTGTGGGTATCCACCCGCAGGACGCCCATACCTTTGATGAAAATTCCATCAGAGAATTAAAAGAAATGCTTTGTCACCCCAAGGCGGTTGCCATTGGGGAGATCGGTCTTGATTACAAGTATGAAAATGCACCCAGAGAGGTGCAAAAGGATGTTTTTCGCCGTCTGATGGAGCTCTCTCGCGAGACAGGCTACCCGGTTTGTATCCACGACAGAGATGCCCACGGAGATGTGTTTGATATCATTCGCTCCTTTCCCGATGTCAAGGGCGTGATGCACTCCTTCTCCTCCTCCCCTGAAATGGCGCGTCAGTATGTGAAAATGGGCTGGTATATTTCCTTCTCCGGCACGGTCACCTTCAAAAACGCCGCCATCGTTCCCGAAGCGGCAAAGGCGGTTCCTCTTGACAGGCTTCTTGTGGAAACGGACGCTCCCTACCTTGCCCCTGTGCCCTACAGAGGAAAGCGGAATAAGTCCTCCTATGCCTACGCCACCGCGGCCCGTCTTGCTGAGATCCACGGCGTTTCTACGGAACAAATGATACAAATTACCCGGGAAAATGCCCTGCGCTTTTTCCAAATGTTACAAAAATAAAAATTTTGCATAATTCTCTTGTAATCTGTGGAAAAATATACTATACTAATGTTTGGTAAAAAATTTTAAAACATAAAGGAGATACCAAAATGTCTGTAAAAGTTGCTATTAACGGTTTTGGTCGTATCGGCCGTCTTGCATTCCGCCAGATGTTCGCAGCTGAAGGCTACGAAGTTGTTGCCATCAATGACCTTACCAACCCCAAAATGCTCGCACACCTTCTGAAGTATGACTCTGCTCAGGGTCGTTACAACAAGGCTGTTGAAGCTACTGAAAACTCCATCATCGTTGACGGTAAGGAAATTACCATCTACGCTGAGCCCGACGCTTCCAAGCTTCCCTGGGGCGAGCTTGGTGTTGACGTTGTTCTCGAATGCACCGGTTTCTACACCTCCAAGGCAAAGGCAAGCGCACACATCACCGCAGGCGCAAAGAAGGTTGTTATCTCTGCTCCCGCAGGCAACGATCTTCCCACCGTTGTTTACAATGTAAACCACAACATCCTTACCAAGGATGACACTGTTATTTCCGCAGCTTCCTGCACCACCAACTGCCTTGCTCCCATGGCTAAGGCTCTTAATGATTTTGCTCCCATCCAGAGCGGTATCATGACCACTGTTCACGCTTACACCGGTGACCAGATGATCCTCGACGGTCCCCACAGAAAGGGCGACTTCCGCAGAGCAAGAGCAGGCGCGGTTAACATCGTTCACAACTCTACCGGTGCTGCAAAGGCAATCGGTCTTGTTATCCCCGAACTGAATGGCAAGCTCATCGGCGCTGCTCAGAGAATCCCCACCCCCACCGGTTCTACCACCATCCTGATCGCTGTTGTTAAGGGCAAGGATGTTACCGTTGAGGGCATCAACGCTGCTATGAAGGCTGCTGCTACCGAGTCCTTCGAGTACAACACCGACGAGATCGTATCTTCCGATATCATCGGTGCTACCGCAGGTTCTATCTTCGACGCTACCCAGACCATGGTTGCTAAGATCGACGATGATACCTATCAGGTACAGGTTGTTGCTTGGTATGACAACGAGAACTCCTACACCAGCCAGATGGTTCGTACCATCAAGTATTTCGCAGAAATCTAAGAAATACAAAATACAAAAGAGCACCTGTTTGGGTGCTCTTTTTTTGTGAAGAAAAAAGAAAGGCATTCGCGGGCAGCGAATGCCTTTTGCTTTGTTTTGTCCTTTTTTGAAAAAAGGGATCCAAAAAATGTTCTGTTCTTTCTTTCGAAAAAAAGTGACACCCCAAAACTTGTTTTGGAAGGTGGAACTTTCGCCGGTGGCGCAGTGAAATCGAGCGAGGCGAGGCGCGCCAGGGAAAGCCGAGGGCATTTACATATGTAAATAACCGAGGTTTTATCCGAAGCGGAACAAAGCCACAGCCGATTTTACAAAGTTTTATTTTTTGCACTCGTTAAGGAGACGAACCATTTCATCGGCAAATTTTTCGCCGGAGCCGGGGACGAAGCGGCAGTTCCAGGTTTCATATCCGCCGTGCTCATAGCCGATGGCAGAGGGAACATAGCCGTTGGATGCGTGAGCGAGGGTGCAGATAAAGGTAGTCTTGAAGGGGGAGTTTTCACGAACATAGGATCCGTTTTCGTGGAACATTTCGTAAGGTGCGGAAACGAAGGCGAGATCGCCGAAAGCAACGGCAGTAAAGGGAGCGTACTGGGTGGGCTCAAGGTTCTTATAGTAGAAGGTAAAGGAAACTTCAGGTGCACCCTTAAAGCCGAACTGCTTCAGAATATCATCGGGGTAGCCTGTGGCTCCGCGTTCCTTGGAAAGTCTTACCACTTCGCGAGCCCTCTCAAGGACCTCGGGGGTGCGAACCTTACATTCTGCAAGATATTCGCTGTGCTGGATCTTCAGGTCACTGAGGGCAACCTTTTCTTCTGCAGCAAGGCACTTTCTTGCGCCTTCCATAAAGGCGTCGTCTGCATTGGGAACCTTTCTTTCTTTATCTTCGTCAAGTACGGCAACCTGGTTGATATTGGCACTTGCACCGTAGAAAAAGGCAAATTTGCAGTTCCATTCCTTCTCGGCACTTTCACGGAAGGGATGAATATAGTCTGCGGAAAACTGACTGGGGTATTTTCTGTCTGCGCTGTAATAGTGGGTCTGGAAGTTGATGAGAAGCACATCCTTTTTGTTTTCTCTTACAAAACGAATGGATCTCATTTCCGGATCCGCTTCGGATTCGTGGGCGATGGGATTGTCGGCTCTGGAGGGGTTCATTTTCCAGGTGCCGTCGGCAAGAAGATAGCGGCGCACAAAGCCGATACCGGGTTGATCTGCCTTGCCGGTGAAGGCTTCTTTGACAGGGTCAAGGTCACGAAGGGATTCCTCTACTGCAACGAGAAGCTGCTCTTTGTACTGCGCATTCCACTTTTCATAGCCGATACCGCGGCCGTTGGGATCGGGTCCGCCTGCGTCGGGGGCAGAGTGAGAGTGGGTACAGCTGATGATCACATTTTCCTTGGGAACACCGAAGGTCTCTTCGATCATAGCCAAAGATTCTCTTGCAATGGGCTCGAACATTTTTTTCAGATCGGCGGTCATCACAAGGGCAACATTCTTTCCGTCGCACAGGGCGATACAGGTAAGAAGAAGGCGGTCGTGTACGCCTGTTGCCGTGCCGCTGTTATAGGTGATGGGGTCGGTTTCGGGGGTACCGGAAATATCGGCAGCCGCGTATCCGACGGAAAATCCTTTGGGCAGGGTGATGTTTTTCTCTTTCAGTTTTTCCATTTTTATCTCCTTTCGTACCTTTTTTGAAAAAAGGTACCAAAAAACTTTGTCTCATTTTGTCCCTTTTTTGAAAAAAAGGGATCCAAAAAATGTTCTGTTCTTTCTTTCGAAAAAAAGTGACACCCCAAAACTTGTTTTGGAAGGTGGAACTTTCGCCAGTGGGAAAGAACCAAAGAAACTTCTTAAGAAATAAAATAATAAAGGGATTTTAAACCAATTTTATCTTTTAATAGTCCGGTTTCTTTTTTGCCTGCTTTTTTCTTTTTAAAAGTAATGAAGTGATAAAACGCAGTGAAATCGAGCGAGGCGAGGCGCGCGAGGGAAAGCCGAGGGCGTTTACATATGTAAATAACCGAGGTTTTATCCGAAGCGGAACAAAGCCACAGCCGATTTTACAAAGTTTTATTTGTTGCATTCGTTAAGGAGCCGGATCATTTCATTTGCAAATGCTTCGCCCGAGCCTTGTACAAAGCGGCAGTTGAAGGTCTCGTAAGAGCCGTGCTCATAGCCAATGGCGGTGGGTACATAGCCGTTTGCCGCGTGGGCGAGCGTACAGATGAAGGTGGTTTCATAGGGGGAATTTTCCCGCACATAGGAGCCGTTCTCGTGGAACATTTCATAAGAAGCGGAAACGAAAGCCACATCGCCGAAGGCAATGGCAGTAAAGGGAATCTCCTGGGTAGGCTCAAGATTCTTGTAGTAAAGGGTAAAGCTTACTTCATTGGCATCCACAAAGCCGTATTTTTGCATCAGGGCTTTGCCTTCTGCGGTGCTTGTGCCAAGCTTTGTGATCTCATCTGCCTGAGCGATTCTCTCGGGGGTACGGACCATACAGGTAGCAGTATAATCGCTGTGTTGAATCTTAATTTTGCCTACGGGAACTTCTTTTTCTTCGGAAATGCAGTTTCCCAACCCGTCCATAAAGGCCTCGTCGGGGTCTTCCGCCTTGTTATCTTCGGGAAGCATGGCGATCTGATTGATATCAGCACTTGCTCCGGAAAAGTATGCGAAGAGGCAGTCAAATTCCTTCTGGGCACTTTCACGGAAGGGACCTACGAAGTCTGCCGTAAATTGATTGGGGTATTTTTTCTCTGCACTGTAGTAGTGAGTCTGGAAGTTGACAAGAAGCACATCCTTCTTATTCTCCCGTTCAAAGCGAACGGTGCGCATTTCGGGATCGGCCTCGGATTCGTGTTTGATGGGCTTCATGCTTCTGGAAGGATTCATTTTCCAGGTGCCGTTTTCCAAAAGGTAACGGCGGACAAAGCCGATACCGGGCTGCTCTGCCTTGCCTGTAAAGACCTTTTCCACAGGGTCAAGATCCCTCAGGGCCTCTTCTACGGCCACAAGAAGCTGTCTTCTGTACTGATAGGACCACTTGACATTTCCCGTGCCCTTGCTTCCTGCGTCGGGCGCACCGTGGGTGTGGGTACAGCTGATGATGATATTGGATTGGGGAATACCGAATTCCTGCTCGATCAGGTCCAGAGAGATCTTGCCCAGCTCCTCAAACATCTTCTTCAAATCGGCGGTCATGACAAGGGCGATCTCTTCCCCGTCCCAAAGGGCAATGCAGGTGAGCATCAAGGGGTCGTGTACCCCGAGAGCCGTACCGCCGTAATAGGAAATGGGGTGAGTGCCCGGAGAACCGGAAATATCCACAGAGGAATACCCCACTGCAAAGGAGTCGGGATAGGTGATCTCATCTTCCTTTTTGTTTTCCACCGTTTCTTCCGGCGGTACCTCCGAAGGAAGCTGACTTCGGCAGGAGACCATACTCAAAAGAAGACAGATTAAGAGAAATATGGAAAGGATTTTTTTCATATACTTCTCCATAAAAATCGTTTTGCGAAAAAAGGTCTGTAAACATACAGACCTCTTTCGTTCTATTTGTTATTCTGCGTCGCAAGCTTTCAAAAGACGAACGATTTCATCAGCGAAAAGCTCACCGGAGCCTGCTACAAAGCGGCAGTTCCAGGTTTCGTACCCGCCGTGCTCATAGCCGATGGCAGTGGGAACATATCCGTTTGCCGCGTGAGCCAGGGTACAAACGAAGGTGGTCTCATAGGGGGAATTATCCCTTACATAGGAGCCATGCTCGTGGAACATTTCGTAAGCTGCGGAAACAAAAGCTACATCGCCGAAGGCAATGGCGGTAAAGGGAACCTCCATGGTGGGCTCGGAGCTTCCGTAATAGACAGCAAAGGTTGCTTCGTCATAACTTGCAAAGCCGTATTGTTTGATCAGGGCATTTTGCTGAGCAATGTCTTTGGTAGAGGAGATTTCTTTTGCCTGCTCCAGTTTTTCGGGAGTATCGATCTTGCACTGTGCGGTGTATTTGCTGTGCTGGATCTTAAGATCACCGAGTTTGATCTTTTTCTCTGCCTTCAGGCACTTTCTTGCGCCTTCCATAAAGGCTTCGTCTGCATTCTCTGCCTTTTCATCGGTGGGAAGTATAGCACGCTGGTTGATATCGGCACTTGCGCCGGAGTAGTAAGCAAAGAGGCAGTCAAATTCTTCCTCGGCACTCTTGCGGAAGGGATCTACAAAGTCTGCTGAGAGTGCTTCGGGAACCTTGGCACCGTAGTAGTGAGTCTGGAAGTTTACAAGAAGAACGTCCTTCTTGTTCTTTCTGTCAAAGCGGATGGTGCGCATTTCGGGATCGGCCTCGGATTCGTGCTCTACGGGGTTGTCATTTATGCTGGGGTTCATCTTCCAGCTGCCGTTGGCAAGCTTATAGCGGCGGACGAAGCCGATGCCGGGCTGGTCTGCCTTGCCGGAGTATGCAGCCTCTACCTCGTCAAGATCACGAAGGGCATTTTCTACTGCAACGGGAAGCTGCTTGTAGTAATTCTGCAGCCACTGAGATTTTCCTTGGCCATCCGTAGCCGTGTCGGGCGCGGAGTGGGTATGGGTGCAGGTGATAATGATGTTTTCTTCGGGAATGCCGAATTTATTTTTGATAATGGAAAAAGAACGGTTGGCCACAGATTCGAACATTTTCTTTACATCTGCGGTCATAATGAGGGCAACCTCTTCTCCGTCCCAAACGGCAACGCAGGTAAGAAGCAGAGGATCATAAATCTTGTTGGCGGTGCCGCCATCGATGGCAACAGGGGTGATGGAGGGGTCACCGGAAATGTCAGCGGTGCCGTAGCCGATGGCAAAGCCGTCGGGATATTTGATATCGCCGGTTTGTTTTTCGCCTTCTGCGTTTTCTTTTTCTTCTTCGCCGGGGGTCTTAGTGGGATCGGAAAGCTGTCCGCCGCCGCAAGCGCAAAGGGACAGAAGAAGAGAAAGCAAAAGGATGAGTGAAATAATTCTTTTCATAGTTTTCTCCTTATGGGTTTAATAGGTTTTTTCCCTATTTTTATTCTATCAAACGGGAGAAAAAAGAAGTGAACAATTCGTTAACTTTCCGATATTTTTGAAAAAAATAAGGCGCACTGCATAAAAAGTGCGCCCGATTTTTGTATGATTTTTATTTTTTGCTGTAATTCTCGTTCAGCATACGAACAAGTTCGTTTGCGAACTCTTCACCGCTACCCGGTCTGAAGGCACAGTTGAAGGTTTCATAAGAGCCGTTTTCAAAGCCGAGGGCAGAGGGAACATAGCCCAGGGCACCGCCTGCCAGCGTGCAAACAAAGGTGTTCTTAAAGGGGGAGGAGTCCCGAACCTGTTTACCGTTTTCGTGGAACATCTCATAAGGGGTGGTACAGAAAGCCACATCACCGAAGGAAATGGCTGTAAAGGGAACGGGGAGGGTCTCGGGGAGATCCTTGTGACGGAGGGTGTGCTGGATCTCGAGATCGGATTCAATGCCGTACTTTTTCATAAGAGACGCGCCCTCTGCCGTAGCGGCACCGCCTGCGGAGCCTGCTTCTCTGACCTGCTCCACTCTTTCGGGGCTGCGCTGCATGCAGGTACCGGTGTATATATTACGGTTACCGATCACCTTGCCGATTTCGACCTTTTCTTCTTTGCTCAGAGAATCCTCCGTGGCGGGAATAAAGGAGTTTTTCACAACATCGTCATAGCCGTTGAATTTTCTTTCCCCTTCAATGGCAGTGGAAAAGCCTACATTGGCTCCTGCTCCGGAGTAATAAGCAACAAGACAGTCAAATTTTTCAGCGGCCTGATCGCGGAAGGGAGCGACAAAGTCTGCGGAAAACTGAGAGGGGTAACGCTTGTCGGCACCGCCGTAGTGGGTCTGGAAGTTGACCATGAGAACATCTTTTTTGTTCTTTCTGTCAAAACGGATGGTACGAAGCTCGGGATCTGCATCACTTTCGTGAGCGATGGCACCCGCTGCCGCACCGGGGCTGGAAAAGCCGCCGTTTTCCAGATAGTATCTGCGGACGAAGGTGGAGCCTTCGGCAACATTTGCTTTGCCGGTGTATGCGCCTTCCAGCTCATCAAGATCGCGAAGGGCCTTATCCACAACTTTTGTCAGCTGCTTATAGTACTGCTGCTGCCAGCGGATATTGCCGTTTACATCCTCACCTGCGTCGGGAGCAGAGTGGGAATGAGTACAGCTGATGATCACATTGCTCTGAGGAATGCCGAAGTTCTTTTCGATCTGCTCCAGGCTTCTGTCGGCAACATTGCTGGCGCCCACCCAGTTTTCACCGTACATCTTTTTCAGATCGGCGGTCATCACAAGGGCAACATTTTCCCCGTCCCAAAGGGCGATACAGGTGAGCATCAAAGGATCGTGCACACCCTCGGCAGTACCGCCGTAATATACCATATGGTTGGATGCGGGATCGCCGGAAATATCAACGCTTGCATATCCTACGGCATAGGAGTCCGGGTAGACGATCTCGCCGGTTTCCTGGGCTTCTTCTTCGTTTTCTTTCTGAACCTCTTCTTTTTTCTCGCCTTCCTCAGATCCGCCTGCGAGAGAAGCGGAGCAGCCGAAAAGAAGCGGCAGACAAAGGGAGAGAAGAAGGAGCAGTACAATGATTTTTTTCATAACAGACCTCTTTTTTTGCTTTTTTTACAGTTTAGCAAAAATGTTTTCCTTTTGCAAGGGGAAAAAAGCGATTGACCGTTTTCTTTTCTTATGTTATGATAAAAAAGTAAATTTCATGGGAAGATCCCTTTCAAAAGGAGATATTATGAGAGATTATAAAAAGGAAACCGAAGAGAGAGTTTCTTTTATCCGGCATCTTTTGGAAAAAAGCCATGCAGCAGGCATTGTATTCGGCAATTCCGGCGGTAAGGACTGCGCTCTTGTGGGCATTTTGGCAAAAATGGCCTGTGACAATACGGTAAGCGTTATGATGCCCTGCGGCTCTTCCGTCAATTTCGGAAAGGATCTGGAGGATGCCCGCGCCCTTTGTGATACCTTTAAGATCGAAAACCGTATGGTGGACCTGACCGAGGTGAAAAAAGCACATATTTCTGCTTTGGAGGCTGCGGGAACAAACCTCAATTCCCAGGCCTTGACCAACATTGCACCTCGCCTTCGTATGACGACTCTTTACGCCATCGGTGCGGCAGAAAACCGCCTTGTGGCCGGAACAGGCAACCGGAGCGAGCGATTTATGGGTTATTTTACCAAATGGGGCGACGGCGGCCACGATTTCAATCCCATTTCCGATCTGACGGTGGGTGAGGTGTATGAGTTTTTGCGCTACCTTGGCGCACCCGCGTCCATTATCGAAAAAGCCCCCTCCGCAGGCCTTTTTGAAGGGCAGACCGACGAAAAGGAGATGGGTGTTACCTATGCGGCTATCGACCGCTATATTTTAACCGGCGAGGCAAACGATAAGGACAAGGCGATCATGGACCGCTACCACGCAAGAAGCCTTCACAAATTGGAGCCCGTCCCTACCTTCGAAGCCTGGAAAAAATAAAAAAAGAGCCGAAAGGCTCTTTTTTGTTTAAGTATTTTCTTTTTGGGGGAGAATGTCCAGGCGGATGATGGCGATGATGACGGAGGTGATCACAAGAGAATCGGTGAGCATACCGGCAAAGCTTCCCATGTAAATGTTGTAAAGGAGCCAGCAGGGATTGCTGATCAGGTTTAAAATGCGAATGGTGCGTGGGCTTTTGATGCCAAGGGCTACGGAGGAGATGAGCTTTGCCACCACTACGAAAATACTCACGGGGCCGTGCCAGGATAAAATCCCGATGGCAACGAACATACAGGCAAAAAGAATCTGGAAGGGCAGAGTGCTCTTTCCTTTTTTGATGCGGAAGTAATAAACACCGTTTGTCAGGCAGCTTGCAAGGTTTGTAAGCATGCCCGTATACCCGCCCAAAAAGATATAATGAATACCGGAAAGAAATTCGTTTCCGATCTTGCAAAGGACAATGTGCTTGTATTTTTTCTGCTGCATACCAATGACGATCACAACGGTACCGAGAAAGCCGATGATCTGTGCGATGATTGGAAAGATTGTAGAATTTGGCATAAAATGACTCCCAAAAAGAAACTTTTGTTATTATAATACAGCTGATAAAAAAAGTAAAGCGGGAAACCAGGAAACGATATAGGCCGCCGTTCCCCCGATATATTCCTCTAAGTAGGTTTGAAGAACATCCAGTCCGCCAAGTACCGCAACCAATGCGGCGCAAACCGGTGCAACCCAAATAATGGAATGTCCTTTATAGGCAAGAAAAATCAATAAAATCAAGCCTAAGACAATACCAATCAAAGAAATCAAGGGGGTCATAATAAATTCCTCCAAGCAGATTGTTTTACATATTATGCCATAATAGTTATCAAAAGTAAATCCGTAAATATAAATCTTCCCTGTTTACAGATACTAACAGTACATATATGAAAGCAACAGGAGCTCCGCTGCGCTACTGCATAAGTTCCACCGAACCAATCACACATCGCTTTTGCTTGTGTTCTTGGGGTGTCACTTAATAGTTCGTAGGATAGATGCTGGTGTTATAAGAACCTCACGCCGCACGCGAAAACAAGTTTTCGGCGGCTGAGAGAACCTTGTTACTCCCTG
>JAZSAT010000033.1:0-11716 GCA_045602025.1 Eubacteriales bacterium
GAAAACACTTTATTCTGCAGGTATTGCTAAAATCGAAATCGAACGTGATGAAAAGCGTGTAAGATTACACATCCACTGTGCAAAGCCCGGTATGGTTATCGGCCGTAACGGCAGCGAAATTGAAAAATTACGCGAAACCTGTCAAGCTAAAATCGGCAAGCCGGTTGTTGTTAACATCGTTGAAGTTAAGACTCCCGATGCTGATGCACAGTTAGTTGCAGAAAGCATTGCAACTCAGTTAGAAAAGCGTATCTCTTTCCGCCGCGCTATGAAGCTCGCTATCGGCAGAGCAATGCGTCTTGGCGTTAAGGGTATCAAAACTCAGGTTTCAGGTCGTCTTGGCGGCGCTGAAATCGCAAGAAGCGAACAGTATCACGAAGGTACTATCCCGCTCCAGACCCTCAGAGCTGACATTGACTACGGTTTTGCAGAGGCTGATACAACCTACGGTAAGTTAGGTGTTAAGGTTTGGATTTACAAGGGCGAGGTTCTCAGTGATAACCGCAATCGTAAGAAGGAAGGGGGAGCCCGCTAATGTTAATGCCAAAACGCGTTAAGTACCGTAGAGTACACAGAGGCCGTCTTACAGGTAAAGCCCTCAGAGGTAATACCGTATCTCATGGCGATTTCGGTCTTGTGGCTTTAGAGCCGGCGTGGATTACCTCTAACCAGATAGAGGCAGCCCGTATTGCTATGACCCGTTATATCAAGCGTGGCGGTCAGGTATGGATTAAAATCTTCCCTGACAAACCCATCACTGAAAAACCTGCTGAAACCCGAATGGGTTCCGGTAAAGGTTCTCCCGAGTACTGGGTTGCAGTGGTTAAACCCGGCAGAGTTATGTTCGAAATGGACGGAATCAGCGAAGAAGTTGCAAAAGAAGCAATGCGTCTCGCTTCCCACAAGCTGCCGATCAAGTGTAAATTCGTAACCAAGGAAGTTAAGGAGGATACACTGTGATGAAATTGAACGAAATCAGAGAAAAGAACATTGACGAGTTGAATGCAGAGCTTGTTGCTAAGAAAGAAGAACTTTTCAACCTCCGCTTCCAGCACGCCATCAATCAGCTTGACAACCCTCAGAAGATCGTCGAGGCTCGTAAGACCATCGCTCGTCTGATGACTGTGATCCGCGAAAAAGAGATCCAGGCTGATAAAGACTCCGCACAGTAAGTAAAGGAGATAAGAAAAAATGGATAGAAACTTGAGAAAGACCCGCGTAGGAAAGGTTGTATCCAACGCTACCGATAAGACCATCGTTGTTGCAATCGAAGACAACGTAAAGCATCCCCTCTACAGCAAGATCATCAAGAAGACCGTAAAGTTTATGGCTCACGATGAGAAGAACGAGTGCGGTGTAGGCGATAAGGTAGAAATCATGGAATGCAGACCCCTTTCCAAGAGCAAAAGATGGCGCCTTGTAAGAATCATCGAAAAGGCGAAATAAACCTGATTTGGAGGTAACTAACAGTGATTCAGCAAGAAAGCAGAATGAAAGTCGCCGATAACACCGGCGCAAAAGAACTGCTTTGCATCCGCGTTTTGGGCGGCACCGGCAGACGCTACGCAGGCATCGGTGATGTCGTAGTTTGCGCTGTTAAGAAGGCTGCTCCCGGCGGTATGGTGAAAAAAGGCGACGTGGTTAAGGCCGTTGTTGTCAGAACCGTACAGCCCACCCGCAGAAGCGATGGATCTTATGTAAGATTCGACGAGAATGCAGCAGTTATCATCAAGCAAGACAAGAATCCCAGGGCAACCCGTATTTTCGGACCGGTTGCAAGAGAGCTTCGTGACAGAGACTATCTGAAGATCCTCTCCCTCGCTCCCGAAGTACTCTGAGCCTTGTCACGCTTAAAGTAACATACTGAAAGGAGACAAGTGCTGAGCAATTCTGAAAGAAGGATTGTAGGCAGCACGCCTAAGAATATGAGTAACAAGCTTCACATTAAAAAAGGCGATACAGTCGTTTTGAATGTCGGCAGCTATTCCAACAAGTTTACTAAGCCCGGCGAAGTTAAGACCGGTAAGGTTCTTGAGGTGAGCCCCAAGGAAGGCAAGGTAATTGTGGAAGGCATCAATATGGTGACCAAGCACGTGAAGCCCAGAAAACAGGGCGAGACCGGCGGCATCGTAAAAGCTGAGGCTCCCATCAATGCATGCAAGGTAAGCGTTTATTGCCCCAAGTGCAAGAAGGGTGTCAGAACCAAGATCAAAGTAGAAGACGGTAAGAAGACCCGCGTTTGTGCAAAATGCGGTGCTGAACTGTAAGGGAGGAAGCTGATATGGTAAAAATGAAAGAATTTTATCGCAATGAAGTAGCTCCCGCTTTGATGGAGGAGTTCAAGTATAAGAGCGTTATGCAGATCCCCAAGATCGACAAGATCGTGGTAAATGTAGGCGCAGGCGAAGCAAAGGAAAATGCAAAGGTAATTGATAACATCATCGACGACCTCTCTGCCATCACCGGTCAGAAAGCAGTTCCTACTTACGCAAAGAAATCCGTTGCAAACTTTAAGATCCGTCAGGGTCAGAAGATCGGTGCTAAGGTTACCTTGAGAGGCGACATTATGTACGAATTCATCGATCGTCTGTTCCACCTGGCTCTTCCCAGAGTTCGTGACTTCAAGGGTATCAATCCCGACGCATTCGACGGACGCGGAAACTACTCTCTCGGTATCAAAGAGCAGCTCATTTTCCCCGAAATCGAATATGACAAGATCGATAAGATCCGCGGTATGGATATCGTATTTGTAACCACCGCTAACACCGATGAAGAAGGACGCAAGCTCCTTGCTCTCATGGGTGCACCGTTTGCAAGATAAGGTAAGGAGGAGAAAAGAAAATGGCAAAGAAAGCAATGATCTTGAAGCAGCAGAAGAAGCAGAAGTATTCCACCAGAGAATATACCAGATGCAAGATCTGCGGCCGTCCCCATGCTTATCTTCGTAAATTCGGTATCTGCCGTATCTGTTTCCGTGAATTGGCTTACAAGGGCCAGATCCCCGGTGTTAGAAAGGCAAGCTGGTAAGAGACCGGCATAAAAATGTGTTCAAGTGCGGCACTGCCGCAAACTAAATGCAATTTAGGAGGAAAATTTAAATGCAAATTTCAGATGTAATTGCTGATATGCTCACTCGTATCAGAAATGCAAATGCTGCAAAGCATGAAAGTGTAGATATCCCCAACTCCAACATGAAGAGAGCCATTGCTCAGATCCTGTTGGACGAAGGATATATCAAAGGTTTTGAAGTTGTTGACAACGGTAATCAGGGCATTATCCGTGTAACTTTGAAGTACGGTCCTAACAAGCAGAGAATCATCCAGGGCCTGCGCAGAGTTTCCAAGCCCGGTCTTCGTATCTATGCAAGCTGCGAAGAGATCCCTCAGGTTATGCATGGTCTCGGTGTTGCAATCGTTTCCACTTCCAAGGGTATTATGACCGACCGTGCAGCAAGAAAGGCAAACGTTGGCGGCGAAGTGCTCGCTTTCGTTTGGTAAGGGAGGGATAAGATATGTCAAGAATCGGACTGAAGCCCATCGCGATCCCCGCAGGTGTTAAAGTTACCGTAAACGGCAACGAAGTAACCGTTCAGGGACCCAAGGGCACTCTCACCAAGAACATCCATCCTTTGATGCAGGTTGAAGTAGGTGCAAACGAAGTTCTCGTTAAGCGCCCCAACGACGAAAAGGAAGCTAAGAGCCTTCACGGCCTTTCCCGTACCCTTGTTGCCAATATGGTAGAAGGTGTTACCAACGGCTACAAGAAGGAGCTCGAAATCAGCGAAGGCGGTTACCGTGTTGTTAAGAAGGGTAACCAGATCGTAATGAACCTCGGCTTTTCTCACGATGTTGTTATGACCGAAGGCGACGGTATCACTTTTGAAGTACCCGATGCCAACCACATCACTGTTGTCGGTATCGACAAGCAGAAGGTAGGTCAGATCGCATCTGAAGTAAGAGGTAAAAGACCTCCCGAACCCTACCTGGGCAAGGGTATCAAGTATGTTGGCGAGCACATTCGCCGCAAATCCGGTAAAGCCGGCAAATAAGGAAAGGAGTGGAATTAAATGGTTTCTCGCGTTGATACGAATAAAAAGCGTATTAGAAGACATAAAAGAGTTCGCGGTAAGATCTTTGGTACTGCACAGAAGCCGAGACTCTGCGTTTTCAGATCTCTGAAGTACATTTATGCTCAGGTGATCGATGACGAAAACGGCAAGACTCTTGCCTCCGCTTCCTCCCTTGATAAGGAATTCAATCAGTACGGCGGCAACAAAGAAGCCGCAAAGCTTGTGGGACAGGCAGTTGCAAAGGCTGCTCTTGACAAGGGCATCACTGAAGTGGTGTTCGACCGTGGCGGTTACATCTTCCACGGACGTGTTCAGGAGCTTGCTGAAGGTGCCCGCGAAGCTGGGTTAAAATTCTAAAGGGGGAAATGATATGGCACAGAAAATTGATGCGGCTACTCTCGATCTGAGAGAAGACGTTGTTTACACCAAAAGCGTTTCCAAAACTGTAAAAGGCGGTCGTGTCCGCAAGTTCTCCGCACTGGTAGTTGTGGGCGA
This sequence comes from Eubacteriales bacterium, assembly GCA_045602025.1. GTDB lineage: Bacteria > Bacillota > Clostridia > Oscillospirales > SIG627 > RGIG5579. The sequence continues at coordinate 4,565 of JAZSAT010000033.1, forward strand.
CGGACAGGGCCATGTAGGCTATGGCCTCGGAAAGGCTTCCGAGCGTCCCGAAGCAGTCCGTAAGGGTGTGGAAGACGCGAAGAAAAATATGATCGAGGTTTCCGTTAAGGGTACCACGATTCCTCACGAGATTGTCGGCGTGTTTGGCGCAGGCCGCGTTCTTCTGAAACCCGCTCCTAAGGGTACCGGTATCATTGCCGGCGGTAAAGTGAAGAGCGTTCTGCAGCTTGCAGGTATTTCCGATATCCGTGCTAAATGCTTGGGTACCAACAACCCCGGCAATGTTGTGAAAGCAACCTTTGAGGGACTTCGCGCACTCCGTACCGCTGAGGAAGTGGCTGCTATGCGTGGCAAGACTCCCGAAGAAATTCTGAACTGAACGAGGAGGAGAAACAATGGCTCTTAAAATTACGCTCGAGAAAAGCCTCATCGGCAGACTCGAAAAGCAGAAAAAGACTGCTGCTTCCCTCGGTTTGAAGAAAATCGGCGATTTCACCGTTCAGGAAGAAAACGCAGCAGTGAAGGGCAAAATCGATGTGATCAAGCATATGGTCCGTGTCGAGAACGCCTGAGAAAATAGGAGGAAACACAATGAAGCTTCATGAATTGGCTCCCGCTGTGCCTACCAAAAAGGCATGGCGCAAGGGTAGAGGTCCCGGTTCCGGAAACGGTAAGACCGGCGGTCGCGGACACAAGGGTCAGCAGGCTCGTTCCGGCGGCGGCGTTCGTATTGGTTTCGAAGGCGGCCAGATGCCCGCATACAGAAGACTTCCCAAGCGCGGATTCAACAATGTTAGATTCGCTACCGAATACGCTATCGTGAACCTTTCCGTTTTGGAAAAGCTCTTCGATAACGGCGCAGTTGTTGATCTGGTTTCTCTTGTGGAAGCAAATGTTATCTCAAAACCGCTCGACGGTCTGAAGGTTCTCGGAAACGGCAACCTTACTAAGAAACTGACCGTTAAGGCTCACAAGGTATCTGATGCCGCTAAGGCTAAGATCGAAGCAGCCGGCGGTGTGGTTGAGGTGATCTGAAGTGCTGAAAACATTTGTTAACGCTTGGAAGCTCCCTGATCTTAGAAAAAAGATGCTTTTCACACTGATGATCATTGTGATCTATCGTATCGGTTGTGTATTGCCCGTTCCCTACATTGATCCCAATGCAATTTCGGAATGGTTTTCTTCTGAGACCTCAGGTACGATGCTCCAGTATTTGAATATACTGTCAGGTTCTGCATTTTCCCAAGCGACTCTGTTCGCACTTTCGGTATCCCCTTACATTACTTCTTCCATTGTAATTCAGCTTCTTACCATTGCGATCCCCGCGCTGGAAAGACTGTCTAAGCAGGGTGAAGAAGGCAAAAAGAAAATTACTCAGATCACTCGTGTTGCAACCGTTGCCATTGCACTGATCACCTCTTACGGTTACTATGTGACCCTTCAGAGCAGCGCAGTGGGTGCGATCTCCGATCCCAACTGGTTCAAAGCGATCGTGATCATCTCTTGCCACTGTGCAGGTGCAGCTCTTATTATGTGGCTGGCTGAAAAGATCAACGAAAACGGACTTGGAAACGGTATTTCCATGATCCTGTTCGCAAACATCATTGCAGCACTTCCCACCATGGTAACAGGCTTTGTTAACACCTTGGATCTGGGCAGCGGAAATGTTACCTTCAAGAGTGTGATCTCCACCATTCTGGTGTACGCGCTCTTTGTGGTAATTGCAATTTTGATCGTTGCATTCGTTGTCTTTATGACCGAATCTGAAAGAAAGATTCCCGTTCAGTATGCAAAGAGAGTGGTAGGCCGTAAAATGTACGGCGGTCAGAGCACCCACCTTCCCATCAAGTTGAACATGTCCGGCGTTATGCCGATTATCTTCGCATCCAGCATTCTGATGCTTCCTGCGACCATCGCCATGTTCTTCCCCGATCCGAAGGAAGGCTCTTTCTGGGCAGGCTTCCTTGGCCTCTTCAGTACCACCAACATTTTCTATGTATTGATCGAACTCGTTCTGATCATTGCGTTCTCTTACTTCTATCTGGCGATTTCCTTTAATCCCGTTGAAGTAGCGAACAACCTGAAGAAGAACGGCGGCTTTATCCCCGGTCTTCGTCCCGGTAAGCCCACCAGCGACTTTATTGCAAGCTCCCTGAAGAAGATCACCCTCATCGGTGCATTCTTCCTGGCAGCCATTGCAGTACTTCCTATGATCATCAACATCATCTCCGGCCTTGTAGGCGGCGTTGATCTCGGTAGCGTTTCCTTCGGTGGAACCTCCATGCTGATCGTAGTCGGTGTTGTTCTGGAGACCGTTCGCGATCTGGAATCTCAGATCACAATGCGTCACTATAAAGGATTTCTCGGGTAAATCAGAATGAAATTGATTTTTCTCGGAGCGCCCGGTGCCGGAAAAGGAACCCAGGCAGCGCGTATCAGCGCCGCCTTGGGGATCCCGGCGATTTCAACCGGCGACATCATAAGATCGGCCATCAAGAACGAAACTCCCTTAGGGCTTGAATTTAAGCGTTATACCGAAAAGGGCAGTCTTGTTCCCGACGACCTTGTCAACTCCCTTGTTAAGGATCGTCTGGAGAAACCCGACTGTAAAGACGGATTTATTTTAGATGGCTTTCCCCGCACAATCGAACAGGCAAAATTCCTCGATGAAAGCGGCGTTGCGATTTCTGCAGTCGTTGACATCGAAGTGGGCGATGATGTGATCGTACGGCGAATGGGTGGCAGAAGATTCTGTCCCAAATGCCAGAAGACCTATCATGTGCTCTATACCCCACCCGCGGTAGAAGGTATATGTGATACTTGCAAAGTGGAGCTTTCCATTCGCGAGGATGATAAGCCTGAAACAGTTCTTCACAGACTTTCTGTTTACCACGACCAGACCGAGCCTCTCATTCAGTATTATAAGGAGAAGATCGTGACGGTTGACGGTACACATACACCTGAGGAGATCGAGAAAGAGATCCTTGAGGCACTGAAAGCATGATCAAACTGAAGAATACCGCGCAGCTTGCAAAAATGCAGGAGAGTTGCAAGCTTACCGTTGCCGCCCTTTACGAGGGCGCAAGCATCATCGCACCGGGGGTAACCTTGGGCGAAATCGACCTGAAAATTCGCAAATACATTGAAAAGCACGGCGGCACACCTTCTTTTCTCGGTTATGCGGGTTTTCCCAAAAGCTCCTGTATCAGCGCAAATGATGTGGTGATCCACGGAATTCCGGGGCACCAGGTGCTGAAAGAAGGGGATATCGTATCCATCGATGTGGGTGCCTATTTGAATGGCTTTCACGGCGACTGTGCGAGAACCTTCCCCTGTGGTAAAATTTCCCCCGAAGCCGAAAGGCTGATCCGGGTCACCGAGGAAAGCTTTTATGCTGGGTTTTCCAAGGCTCTGCCGGGTAACCGAGTGGGCGATATATCTGCGGCTGTTCAGACGACTGCGGAAGGCCAAGGCTTTTCCGTTGTTCGAGAGTATATCGGTCACGGAGTCGGAGAAAATTTACACGAAGCACCGGATGTACCCAATTTCGGGGTAGCGGGAAAAGGACCCCGCCTTTACGCAGGTATGACCCTGGCCATTGAGCCTATGATCAATGCCGGCAAAAAAGAGGTGTACCAATTGCCCGACGGATGGACCGTTAAGACAATGGACGGATCCCTTTCCGCACATTATGAAAATACCGTTGCCGTAACAAGTGACGGAGCAAAAATTTTAACCGAATTGTAATTTGGAAAAATCCAAAGGAGAGTACTATTTTGGCAAAAGACGATGTAATGGAATTCCAAGGCACTGTAATCGAAACACTGCCTAACGCCACGAGCAAAGTAAAGCTTCCCAATGATATGGTGATTCTGGCTTACATTTCGGGTAAGATGCAACAACACTATATCAGAATCATCCCGGGTGATAAGGTGCTGGTTGAAGTCAGCATTTATGACCCCACCCGCGGAAGAATCATTCGGCGTCTGTAATTTTTTAATACCAATATGGAGGAAATCAAATGAAAGTTAAGCCTTCCGTAAAGAAAATATGCGAAAAGTGCAAGGTCATCAAGAGAAAAGGTAAAGTTATGGTGATCTGCGAAAACCCCAAGCATAAACAAAAGCAAGGTTAATTTAAGAGGAGGAAAAAACAGTATGGCACGTTTAGCAGGTGTTGACCTTCCCAGAGAGAAGCGCGTTGAGATCGGCCTGACCTATATTTTCGGTATCGGCCTGACCTCTTCCAAGAAGATCCTCGAAAAGACCGGCATCAATCCTGATACCAGAGTTAAGGATCTTACCGATGAAGATGTAGCGAAGCTTCGTGAAATTATTGAAAATGAATACACCGTAGAGGGTGACCTCCGCAGAAACATTGCATACGATATCAAGAGAATGAAGGATATCGGCTGCTACCGAGAAATTCGTCACCGCAAGGGTCTTCCCGGCAGAGGTCAGAGAACCAAGACCAATGCAAGAACCAGAAAAGGTCCTGCAAAGACCATTGCAAACAAGAAGAAATAAAGGAGAGTAGAAAACCATGGCTGCAGTTACCAAAGGAAAAAGAACGACCAAGAAGCGCCGCGAGAAGAAGAATATCGAAAAAGGCGCAGCTCATATCCGTTCTACTTATAACAACACCATTATCACTCTCACCGATGTGAATGGTAATGCCATTTCTTGGGCATCTGCCGGCGAACTTGGCTTCAAGGGTTCCAAGAAGTCCACTCCCTTCGCTGCACAGATGGCAGCAGAAACTGCTGCAAAGCTCGCTGTTGATCAGGGTCTGAAGACCGTTGAGGTATTCGTAAAAGGCCCCGGACAGGGAAGAGAATCCGCCATCCGCGCTCTCCAGACCGCAGGTCTTGAGATCACGCTGATCAAAGATGTAACTCCCATCCCCCACAATGGCTGCCGTCCTCCCAAGAGAAGACGCGTATAATCCAGAAAGGAGAGAGAAAGAATGGCAAAGTATACAGGCCCTGCGTGCAGACAGTGCCGCAGAGAAGGCGTTAAAATGTTTTTGAAGGGCGAAAGATGCTTCTCCGATAAGTGCCCCATCACCCGTCGTGGCACCGTACCCGGACAGCACGGCACCGCTCGTGCCAGAATGATGAAGAACTACGGTATTCAGCTTCGCGAAAAGCAGAAGACCCGTCGTTACTACGGCATTCTGGAAACTCAGTTCAGAAATTACTACAAGAAGGCAGACGCACAGGAAGGTATGTCCGGTGTTAACCTGCTTATCATGATCGAGAGAAGATTTGACAATGTTGTTTACAGAATGGGTCTTGCAGAGAGCCGCAGAGACGCTCGTCAGCTCGTTCGTCACGGCCACTTTACTGTAAACGGCAAGAAAGCGAACATTCCTTCCATGCTCTTGAAGGTTGGCGATGAAATCGCGATCAAGGATTCCAAGAAGGACCGTCCTAAGATCAAGACCATCATTGAAAAGAGCGAAGGTAAGATCATCCCGAAGTGGATCGAAGTTGATAAGGAGAATGGAAAGGGCAAGATCATTGCAATGCCTCAGAGAGAGGACATTGACTTTGAAATTGATGAACAGCTCATTGTCGAACTTTACTCCAAATAATCCCTAAATTTTAAGGAGGTTATTTCATGATAGAAATTGAAAGACCGGGTATCAACACCATCGAGATGAATGAGAGCGGTTCCATCGGTATCTTTGAAGTAGAACCCTTGGAAAGAGGCTTCGGTATTACCCTCGGTAATGCCCTTCGCCGTATTATGATCTCTTCTCTTCCCGGTGTTGCCGTAACCAGCGTGAAGATCGACGGTGTACTCCACGAGATCTCTACTATCGCCGGTGTAAAGGAAGACGTACCCGAAATTATTTTAAATATTAAGAGTGTCCGCGCAAAGCTTTTCACAAGTCTCCCCAAGGTATGCGTGATCGATGTTGAGGGTGACAAGGTGGTAACCGCCGGTGACATCAAGGCTGATGCTGATATTGAGATCCTCAATCCCGATCTTTACATCTGCACGGTAGCACAGGGCGCAAAGCTTTACATGGAGCTTACATTCGAAACCGGCAGAGGCTATGTCTCCGCTGAGCGTAACAAGGCGCAGGGAACTCCCGCCATCGGCACTATTTTTACCGACTCGATCTTCTCTCCCGCAAAGAAGGTTAACTTCCGCGTAGAGAATGCAAGAGTCGGCGACCGTATGGAATTTGACAAGTTGATTCTGGAAGTGGAGACCGACGGAACCATTACCGCAAAAGAATCTATCTCCCTTGCCGCTAAGATCATGGTTGAGCACCTCAATCTCTTCATTGACCTTTCCGACGAAGCAAAGAATCTTGATGTTATGAAAGACAGAGAAGATGTTGCCAAGGAAAAAGTCCTTGAAATGACCATTGAGGAGCTGGATATGTCTGTTCGCGCATTCAACTGCTTGAAGCGCGCAGGTATCAATACCGTTGAAGATCTGATCAATCGTAGCGAGGAGGAGATGATCAAAGTCCGTAACCTCGGTAAGAAATCTCTGGAAGAAGTCATTCAGAAGCTTCAGTCCTTGGGCTTTGAGCTCAAGAAGGAAGAAGACTGATTTTTTCCCAATACTATCAGGAGGAAACACAAAATGCGTAAACTTGGCAGAAAGACTGACCACAGACTTTCTATGCTCCGCGGCCAGGTGACCTTCCTGCTTGAAAAAGGCAGATTGGAGACCACTGCGACCCGCGCAAAGGAAGTTCAGAGTCTTGCTGAAAAAATGATTACCCTCGGAAAGAAGAATACCCTTGCCTCCAGAAGACAGGCTCTTTCCTTCATTACCAAAGAGGACGTTGTTAAGAAGTTGTTTGATGAGATCGCTCCTTCCTTCGAAGGAAGATGCGGCGGTTACACCAGAGTGATTCTTACCGGTCCCCGCCGCGGTGATGCTGCTGAAATGGCAATCATCGAGCTGGTAGCTGAAGAGAAGAAGGAAGAAAAGAAGCCCGCTAAGAAGGCTGCCGCTAAGAAGGCTGCTCCCAAGGCAGAAAAGGAACAGGCTCCCGCTGAGGAAGCTGCTCCCGCCGAGGAAGCAAAGGAGGAGGCTCCCGCAGAGGAGGCTGCTCCCGCTGAGGAAGCAAAGGCTGAGTAATTATTCCTACAAGGCAAAAGAGACCGAGAAATCGGTCTCTTTT
>JAZSAT010000034.1:0-55758 GCA_045602025.1 Eubacteriales bacterium
CCATTGTTGTTGTTATGGGCCACGTTGACCACGGTAAGACCTCTCTGCTGGATGCTATCAGAAATGCTCATGTCACCGACACTGAGGCGGGCGGAATTACCCAGCATATCGGTGCTTACCGCATCGAGGTGGGCGGTAAGCCCATTACCTTTTTGGATACTCCCGGCCATGCAGCCTTTACCGCAATGCGTGCCCGCGGCGCACAGCTGACAGATATTGCCATCCTTGTTGTTGCTGCTGACGACGGTATTATGCCTCAGACCGTGGAAGCCATCAACCACGCAAAGGCAGCAGGTGTATCCATTATCGTTGCCATCAACAAAATGGATAAGCCCGGTGCAAATCCCGATTCCATCAAGCAGGAACTTACCAAATACGATCTGGTTCCCGAAGAGTGGGGCGGCGATGTTATTTGCGTGCCTGTATCTGCACTGACCAAAAAGGGTATTCCCGATCTTTTGGAAAATGTTCTTCTGGTTGCCGAAATGGCAGATTTGAAGGCAAACCCCGATCGCGAAGCAAAGGGTGCGGTCATTGAAGCAAAGCTGGATAAGGGCAGAGGCCCCGTTGCTACGGTTCTGGTACAGAACGGTACCCTCCATGTAGGCGATGTGATCATTGCCGGCGGTGCAGTAGGCCGTGTCCGTGCTATGATCGATGATAAGGGCAGACAGTTGAAATCTGCCGGTCCTTCCGTTCCTGTAGAGATCTTAGGTCTCGACCAGGTTCCCGGTGCCGGTGATATCTTTAACGCTGTTAAAGACGAAAAAATGGCAAGAGAGCTTGCCGATCAGAGAAAAGACAAACAGAAGGAAGAGGAATTCCGTGCCAATGCCAAGGTCAGCCTTGAGGACTTCTTCAACCAGGTAAAAGAAGGCACCAAGAGCCTGAACATCATTGTAAAAGCCGATGTACAGGGCAGTGCCGAAGCAGTAAAGGCTTCTCTTGAGAAGCTTTCCGTAGACGAAGTCAAGGTAAAGGTAATTCACGCCGCTGTCGGTGGTATTACCGAAAACGATGTTATGCTTGCCGCCGCATCTCAGGCGATCATTGTAGGCTTTAATGTTCGTCCCGACAGAGGTGCAACGGAAAGTGCTGCACAGAACGAAGTTGATATCCGTACTTACCGTATTATTTATGAGTGCCTGGAAGAGATCGAAAAGGCTATGAAGGGTATGCTTGCGCCTACCTTCCGTGAAAATGTTCTCGGTCAGGCTGAGGTCCGTCAGACCATCCGTGTACCCGGTGTCGGTGTGATCGCAGGCTCTTATGTAACCGACGGTAAGATCACCAGAAACAGTATGATCCGCGTTCTCCGCGACAGCGTTGTGATCTTTGAAGACAAGATCTCTTCTCTGAAGAGATTCAAAGACGATGCAAAGGAAGTTGCGCAGGGCTACGAATGCGGTGTCGGACTTGAAAAATTCAATGATATTCATGTGGGCGATGTTCTGGAAGCCTATGTGATGGAAGAGATCAAAAACGATTGATCTTTTCGGAAGGATGCTATGAATCACAGACAGGAAAGGGTCAACGATTCCGTTGCCCGTGAGTTGGGTGAGATTATCCGCCAGGTAAAGGATCCGCGGGTATCCTCCGCCTTTGTGACCGTCAATGCCGCCAGGGTTACTCCCGATCTGAAATTTGCGAAAATTTATTTCGGTACGATCATTGGTGACCCCGAGGAGGTACAGGAGGGACTTGAACGCGCTTCCGGTTTCCTTCGCTCCTCTCTTGCAAAAAGGCTCAATCTCCGTCAGACCCCTGAGCTTACCTTTATTCATGATAAGTCTGCGGAGCACGGTGCGCATATTGCTAAAGTTCTAAGGGATTTGAATGTGAATGGAACAGAAGAATAATTTGAAAGAAATTGCAAAAATGCTGCAGGATCCCGGCTTTGACCGGGTTCTTGTGGCGTGTCACCGTTCCCCTGACGGGGATGCGGTAGGCTCATCTCATGCCCTCGCCTTTGCACTTCGTAAAATGGGAAAACAGGCCCGCGTTTTCTGTACCGATCCTATTGGTGCGGAGTTTTCCTATCTGACCAAAGCAGAGGAGGGGCTTTTTCCTTTTGAGCCTGAAAATTTTGTTACTGTGGATGTGGCATCTCCCGAAATGCTTCCGGGAGCGGAATTTTTAGATAAGATCGCTTTGGTTCTGGATCACCACAGGATCAATACAGTGGAGGGCAAGATCAAATATGTAGATCCTGAAAAGGCAAGCTGCGGAGAGATTGTTTTGGCCCTTCTTCGGGAAATGGAAACGGAGTTTGATTCTTATCTTGCCTCGGCCCTTTATACAGCAATTTCTACCGATACGGGGTGTTTTCGTTATTCCAATACGGGGGAGGACACCTTCCTTGCCGCGGCCTTCCTTTCCCGCTTTGCAAAAGATGGAGATTTTTACCTTATAAATAAGAAGATGTTTGAAACCAAATCCAGACTCCGTATGAATCTGGAAGGCTTTGCCGCATCGGAAATGAAGCTTTTTGCCGAAGGTAGGATCGCTTACCTTTGTGTTACAAAAAATATTCAGGAAAAAATGGGTGCGGCATATTCGGAGCTTGATACCTTGATCAATGTGCTTCGTCAATTGGAAGGCGTGGAGGTATCCATTGTTTCCAAAGAGAGAGAAGAGGGCGTTTTCAAGGTATCCGTCCGCAGCGAAAAGGGCTTTGATGCTTCTGATTTTTGTCACGCATTCGGCGGTGGGGGACACATCTGTGCAGCAGGCTGTACCCTTTTGGGAAGTGAAGAAGAAATTACGGAAAAGCTTCTTGCGGAAGCAGAGAGGAGACTTTCGTGAAAAGCGGAGTCCTTTGTTTGTATAAGGAAAAGGGATTTACTTCTCACGATGCCGTTTCTCTGGTCCGCAGGCTTTACGGTACCAAAAAAGTGGGTCATACGGGAACCCTGGATCCTCAGGCAACGGGTGTACTTCCCATTTTGGTAGGAGGTGCCGTGAAGGCGTGCGACCTGATCCCTGAGGAAACAAAAATTTACCGTGCAAGTGTAAGATTTGGCTTTCAAACCGATACAGAGGATATTTGGGGAAAAACGGTGGAGGAGAATTCAAACCTCCCCACAGAAGAGTCCTTCAAAAAAGCAATGGAAGCTTTTCGGGGCGAATATATGCAAACGCCTCCTATGGTTTCCGCAGTCAAGGTCGGCGGAAGAAAGCTTTATGAATATGCAAGGGAAGGAAAAGTAATCGAAAGACCGGCCCGACCCGTTTATATTCACAGGCTGAAGCTTGTTTCTTTTTCCCGGGAAGAAGCTGTCTTGGTAGCAGAGGTCTCAAAGGGAACCTATATCCGTACCCTTCTTACCGACCTTTGTAAAGAGGCAGGGTGTCTTGGCACTATGAGTGCTTTGGAAAGGGAAAAAAGCGGCATTTTCACCTTAGACCGATCTTTGAAGATCGAAGATCTTGAGAAAATGAGCCAAGAGGAAAGAGAAGCGGAGCTTCTTCCTACGGAAGAGATCTTTGCCACTTACCCTGTTTTTCATCTACCCTCTTTTTTCGATCGGCTCATTGCAAACGGTTGCCGAGTGAATGTAAAAAAATTAGGACTTGAAAAAGAACAGATCGGCAAGCTGTTTCGCCTATACCAAGATGGAAAATTTTTTGCCTTGGGTGAGATCAGAGCCTTTGGGGAAGAAATTTGTCTTTGTAAAATAAAGGATTTTCCACCCGACGAAAAATGATTTTTTAAAATAGAATAGATTGCTTTTTCTGAGGAAAAAATAGAAATGAATCTTTTTCTCGGAGGAAGTAAAATGAAAGCAGTGATTTTAGCAGGCGGACGCGGGGAAAGACTGCGTCCGATTACCGATACCAGACCAAAGCCCTTGGTTCCCGTTTTGGCAAGACCTGTGATGGACTACTGTCTGTCCCTTCTCGGTCATCACGGTGTAACAAAGGCATATGTGACCACCCATTATCTGGCGGATCAGATTCGCCACCGTTATGGGAGCGAGGCCTTTGGTGTTCATCTGTCCTATCACGCGGAAACCGTGCCGCTGGGTACTTGCGGCGGTGTGAAGGAAATTGAAGAACATCTGGCAGACGAGGAGCTTTTTCTCGTAATGAGCGGAGACGCGCTTTGCGATTTTGATCTGTCTTCCGCCGTGCGATTTCACAAAGAGAAAAAAGCAGATGTTACGATCATTCTATCCAGCGTAAAAACACCGCTGGAATACGGCGTGGTATTACAGGATACCATGGAGAGGATCTTTGCCTTTTCGGAAAAGCCCGATTGGTCTGAGACCCTTTCCGATCTTGCTAATACCGGCGTATATATACTGTCTCCCGGGGTACTTTCCAAGGTGCCTAAGGGAGAAATGTTCGATTTTGCACGGGACCTGTTCCCCCTCCTTCTGCGGGAAGGATATTCCCTTTTCGGGTATAAGGATGAGGGCTACTGGTGCGATATCGGAAAGATCTCGACCCTTTACCGATGCAATCAGGATCTGATGGAAGGAAAGGCGAAGATCTATGTTCCTCCTTGCGGTACTTTGCAAAAAAGCACCGATGGAAAAGGAATTTCTTTTGTCTCGGACGGAGCTGTTGTGGAGAAGGGTGCTTTGATTCGCCACGGTTCCGTAATTTCTCCCGGTGTGCGTCTTGCTGCGGGGAGCTGTGTTTCCGGATCGGTGATCATGGAGAATACAGGAATTAAAAAAGGCGCGGTGGTGAATGACGCGATCCTTTGCGAAGGATGCAAGGCCGGAGAGGATTCCACTGTTCTCCCCGGCGGTGTCTTAGGTGCAGGAAGTGTTGTCAGCGCCGCAGCTTCTTCCGAAAAAGGAAGAAAATATCCTCCCGGTTCTGTCATATTCCCCTTTCCTTCCTTCCGTGAAGACGGACTTTTATTCACGGAAGAAGGCGCGGCTCAGGGTGGGAAAACAGGGCTTGATCGGGAAGGAGCCGAACGCTTGGGGTATGCCCTTTCCCGTCTCGACATCAGCGAGATCGGGCTTCTTTGGGATGAAATTTTACCCGAAAGCGCGTATTTTGCCGCAAATTTTGCTGCGGGTGTTCTCTCCGGAGGGAAAAAGGTCAGGATCTTTTCCTCGGGAACGGAAGAAATGGCCTCTTTTTCTGCAGCATATTTCGGTGCGGTAACGGTGTTCGTTTCCGAAAAAGAGGGGAGAGGACTCTTTTTTGTGTACGGGCCCCAAGGAATGCCTCTTTACCGAAAAGAGGTGCTGAAAATTTCCCGTTTCTTTGAAGAGGAAAGAAAAGAGATCGGCAAGGGAAGTATTGTTTTTTCGGATAACCTGCGAAAGCTTTACTGCAAAAGCCTTTCCGAAGGGATGGGTCAGGGAGAAACCATGAGAGTGGGCTTTTCCGGACCGTTTTCTCACACTTTGCGGGAAGCTGCCATAAATGCAGGCTTTCACGCATATGATGGAAAAAGAGAAAAAGGAATCTGTATGGAAGTCTTCCACAAGGAAGTAAAGATCTTTCTTGACGGAAAAAGGCTTTGTGATACGGAGAAAGCAAGACTCTTTGTTTTGGAACAGGAAATTGAGCGGGGAAGACGGTATTTTGTTTTACCCCAAACATCTCCGCGATATTTTGCGGAGCACATTGTGATGCGCGGAGGAAAAGCCGAGTATTTTTCTCTGAATCACACAGATAAGGATGAGATCAGACAAAGAGAATTTGCAAAAAGAGACAGATGGCTCTATGACTCTGCCCATCTTGCGGCAAAGTGTCTCTTCCATCTGGCACAAAAGGATACCAAAACCATAAAAGAAGAATTTAAAAAGCTTCCCGAGATCTATATTTCCACCCTTATTTATGAGCCGATGCCGGAGAACAAGGCAAGGCTTCTCACCTTTGCACAGGGACTTAGTCGGGAAGAAGAAAAGGTCCGTTTTCAGTCGGGCTTTTACGGAATGAAAATTATATCCGAAGCGGCAAATTTCGAAGCGGCTTTGGACAATGCATTTGAATATAGAGGAAAACTAAATGAAATCGAAAAAAAACTCAGGGGAAAATAAAGCTTTCCCCGTACATAAGAATCAAAAAAACGAAAAAAACAATTTAAACGAACAAAATCCCAAAAAGAAGAAACCTGCCGTGCGCCCTTTCCAAAAGAAAAAGCCTAAGAAGGAAAAGCTCACGGTAGAGCAGGAGATCCTTCGTATGAGAGAAGAAAGAAAGAAGAAAGAAGCTTCCCTATCTTCCAAAAAGGAAAAAGAGCAAAAGGCTCCAAAGACCGTGAAAAGAGGCTCTCTTCCCACCTTTTCACCCCAAAAGGAAAAAGAGGACTCAGGTAAAAAAAGGCCGCAAAAGAAGGCAGAGAAGAAGGATATGACACCCGTTCGCATCATTCCCTTAGGTGGCCTTGGTGAGATCGGAAAGAACATGACTGTGGTGGAAACCGATCAGGATATGATCGTGATCGACTGCGGTATGGGCTTTCCCGACGACGGTATGCCCGGTGTCGACCTTGTCATTCCCGATACCGAGTATTTGGAGAAAAACATTCATAAGATCCGCGGTATTTTTCTGACCCACGGACACGAGGACCATATCGGTGCGATCCCTTATGTTCTCAGAAAAGTGAATGTGCCCCTTTACGGAACCAAGCTTACCTTGGGCATTGTGGAAAATAAGCTTGTGGAATTCGGACTGGATAAGAATGCCGAAATGCATTATGTCCGTCCCGGTCAGACCATTCGCGCAGGAGTATTCGGTGTGGAATTTATCTCGGTGAACCACTCTATTGCAGATGCGGTTGCCTTTGCCATTCATTCTCCGGCTGGAAATCTTGTGTTCACCGGAGACTTCAAGATCGATTCTACTCCCATTGCAGGGGAAATGACCGATCTGACCCGCTTCGGTGAGCTTGGCAGAGAGGGCGTCACGGCACTTTTTTGTGATTCCACCAACTGTGAAAGAGCCGGCTTTACCCCCAGCGAAAGAACGGTAGGCACAAGCCTTGAGCATATTTTCCACGACAATACCAAGCGCGTGATCGTAGCAACCTTCTCTTCCAATATTCATCGCGTACAGCAGATCATTGATGCCAGTGTTAAGCATCACAGAGCAGTGTGCATTTTAGGAAGAAGTATGATCAATATTGTCAATACTGCGTCCAAGCTGGGCTATATGAAGATTCCACAAGGAACTCTCATTGAGCCGGAGGAATTGAAGAAATTTGCACCGCGCAATGTAACGCTGATCACAACCGGCAGTCAGGGAGAGGCTATGAGCGCTCTTTCCCGTATGGCCTACGGCACTCACAGTCAGGTGCGGATCTCTCCTGAGGATATGGTGGTTATTTCCGCGCACCCCATTCCCGGAAATGAGAAGACCATTACCGGTATCATCAATGAATTGATGAAGAAAAAGGTTTCTGTGGTTTATGACCGCATTGCGGAAGTACATGTTTCCGGCCACGCCTGTCAGGAGGAGATCAAAATGATCTTTGCCTTGACCAAGCCCCGCTTTTTTATGCCCGTGCATGGCGAATACAAGCACCTTGCAAGCAATGCTGATCTTGCGCAGTATGCCGGCATTCCCAAGGAAAACATCTTTATATCCGAGATCGGAAAGGTCCTGGAATTTTCCGATGGCGGCAAGACTGCCCGTTTTGAGGGAACCGTTCCTTCCGGCATGATCCTGGTGGACGGTCTCGGTGTCGGTGATGTGGGCAGCGTTGTCCTCCGCGACAGAAAGCTTCTTGCGGAAGAGGGAATCATTACCGTGGTGGCTGCTGTAGATTCCTATGAAAAGTATCTTGTGGGAGATGTGCAGATTATTACCCGCGGATTTGTATATGTTCGCGAAAGCGAGGATCTGATGGAGGAGATCCGAACGGTTTCAAGGCGTGCCATCGAGTCTGCTTTGGATAACGGTCTTGACCTGGCATCGGTAAAAAGCCGCGCCAGAGACGAGATCTCCAAGTTCCTTTTCGGCAGAACCCGCCGCCGCCCCATGGTGCTTCCCGTAATTGTAGAAATCTAAAGATGAAAAAACCGACAAAAAAATGTCGGTTTTTTTGTTCCTTTTTACAAAGAATTTTTTATTTCTTTTTCTAAAAAACACTTGATTTTTCATTCTTTTTTTGTATAATTATAATAGGTGTATCTTAAGGAAACTGTTTATATACCTCGATATGATCATTCTATCTTTTCAAAAGGAGAAAAAACATGTTTAAAAAGAAGAATCTCTCCGTGATTTTTGCAGTGGTGCTTTTGTGTGCTTCTGTAGCGGGGGTACTTTTTATCGGTGCTCAGGCTGCTGATACGAAGTATTACATGACTGTAGGAGATCCTGATGGTGCTTATGCAACTAAGGTTTCTTCCGATATGTCCTTTATTGCTAATTACAGCAATATCAATGAAGCGATTACGGCTGCAGCAGGGCGTACTTGGGCAACAAAAGATACCTTAACGATCTATGTTGCTGCAGACGGAACCACAGCCTCCTTCGGAAGCGGTGTGCCCGGGCGTCATCTTTTTAATACTTACACCATTTTCCGTGATGACAATACCAAGCTTCCCATTGAGATCAACGGTGACGATCCTTCCACTCAGGATGTGGAGCAGCACAGCCTCGGCTTGGGTACTCCTACCTGGAACAAGGACTTTTCAAGTGCTGCTATGACAGCAAGCTTTATTGCTGCCAATGACTATACCTTCAAAAACATGGACCTGAGCGCTTGGGCAAGTTCTGCCTATATCTTCTATGCAGGTACAGGCCGTGTTACCTTTGATAATGTACTTTTGAGCACCTCCTCCTCCAACGAAAAGCTGACCCTTTGTTCGCAGGTCGGTGCATGGACTCCCTTCACTGGTTGGAATCAGGCAAAATTCGATGCCAACAAGAGTGAAGACGATGTGGTAGACGGCGCATTCATCTTTAAGAATACCAAATACGGTTATGCAAACGGAACTCTGACCACCCGCTGCTCCAATTTGAACATCAGCGGCGATCAGGCGGTGAATGACCTTACCATAAACAACAAGAAAACAAGAAGCCAGTTGGTCTTCCTTGAGGGCTCCAACGCGCAGAATGTCTTTATTCACAGTGTCAACGGTATGACCGCTGACAGAGCTCCTTTTGAAAATGAGATCGTAGTTGACGGTGGCTATGTAGCCGTAGTTTACGGTGTTCGTTCTACCTACACCGGTGCTGCAAACCGTCATGTATGTACCGTAAAGAGTGGTACCCTTGCCCATGTGCGCATGGGTTCTCAGAACAAGGCTACCTATACCGGTGATATCGTTATTAACTGGGAAGGCGGCAGCATTCAAAACTATGGCAGCGTTTTCTCCGGTACTGTTGTAGGCAATGTTTACAACAACATCAATAAGCAGAACATCACCGGTGTCGTTGGTCTTGCAGCTTCCAAGGGCTACGGCGTTGGCTTTAATGCTACTGCTACCATTCAGGGTTCTCTCTATAACAACCTTACAGGCTGTACCCTTGCAGGTACGGTTTCTATCAACGGTACTGTTTCCGATACCTTGAATAACACATTCACTGATTGTACTCTGGAGGGCGATGTTTATCTGGGCGGAAACGGCAAGGCAGTTAATTATGTTAATAGTCTTTCCGGTACCATCAATACCACAGATGATTATGCTTACTGCGGTGTAAAGGATGCTACCATCTCCGGTACCGTTACCAACAACATTGCTTGTGATTGGGTTTATTCGAAAGACGCAAATCATTACCTTATGGGTGGTTCTGCCAACGGCGATATCACCGGCAAAATTACCAACAACATTCTCCCCGGCGCGCATATTCGTTACGATTTTATCGGCGGTTCCAACGGTGGCGAGGTTTCTTCCATTGAAAACTATATTAAGGGCGGCGAGGTACAAAACTTCCTCGGAGGAAACTCCTTTAACAACAACACAGCCCTTGCAAGCATTAAAAATATTTTGACCGGCGGTGTTATCAGTACCTTCTACGGTGCTTCCGGTAACTATGCTTCTTCCACAGCCCATGCGGTGATCAGTAAGGTGGAAAACATCCTCGGTCAGCAAAATGAAGACGGCTCCTTTGCCGGCGATGCTCATGTTTATTCCTATTGGGGCGGCGGCGGTGCTTCCGACAGGTCCGTTCGAATCGGCGAGATCGAAAACACCTTCTATTCCGGTAAGTTTGGTACTGCAGACAGAAGCAGTAGTGCATGGTATACTTCCTACACTGCTTACGGCGGATCCAGGCTTGGTGTTGTAGGTGTTGTACGCAATACCTTCCACGGCGGTACCTTTAATATAGCTTATTATTACGGCGGTAACGGTCCCAGTGCTGTCTTCGGTACTGACGGCGGTTATACCCTTGCAGAGGGTGAAAGCCAGGTAACCAACTATGTTTACGGCGGACACTTCGGCCGTTTTGCAGGCGGTTCCAACGGCGGCAACATTAGCACGATCAAGAATTTTGTGCACGGTTCTGCGGAAGGCAGTATTTCCGTCAGAGACAGCGCATTCTACTGCGCACACGGTTCTAAGGAAACCACTACTGTAGAAAATATCATTTCCGGCTTTGCTCCCGTTTCCCTTGGAAATGACGGACAATTTACCGAAAGCACCGATATGAAAGGTGTAATTTACGGCGGTACCAACGCCGATACGGTCGGTACGATCAAGAATACAATTAAAAATGATGCCGTGATCGGTACCTTCTACGGCGGCTCCAACGGTGGCTTGGCAAAGAACATTACCACAACCATTACAAAGGATGCCGACAGCGAAGCAGAACCGGAGATCGTCACCTACTTCGGTGGCGGCAGAGCACCCGGCGACCCTGAAGGAAAAGTGACAAAGACTACGGATCTGATCACAAACAATGTAGAAGCAGGCTTTGTGAAGGAATACTACGCTGCAAACTACAGAGCAAAAACTACCGGCCATGTCACCGCTATTGTGAATAACCTGAAGGGCGGCGAGATCCACCTCTTCTTTGGCGGTAATAACCAGGATACTGAGTCTGTGAAAAATGAAGACGGTACATCCACCACCAATTACATTCTCGGTACCATCAATAATGTTACCAACAATGTAAATTCCGGAAGCACCGTTCGCGTAGACTTCTTCTACGGTGCAGGTAAAACCGGTACCGTTGGTACTGTTAAAAACTATTTCAAGAGCAGCACAGCTTCCTTCGGTGCAGCTTACGGCGGCCTCTTCGGTATCGACAGCTACAAGAGACCTACCGAGGGCGGCGTGGCTTCCGATATTCAGAACATCATTACCACAGGCGAATTTGAAGTCTTCACGGGCGGTTCCCGTCGTGCAAAGAGTGTGCATATTGTAAATTCTGTTACCGGCGGTGCTTTTGGTGAATTCTACGGTGCCAATAACCAGGCATCTTTGGAAAATACTACAGACGAATTGGCTGTTCAAACCAATATTTCAAACGCTACCTTCACCGGTAATGTTTACGGCGGTTCTTACTACGGTGATATTACAGGTAATATCAAGACGATCTTTACTTCCGGCACCTTCGGTGGCAATACCTTTACCGGCAACCGCTTCGGTAATATTACAGGCAGTGTAGCCGGTACCATCAATGGCGGTACATTTAACCGCTACTTCGGCGGCAGCGACGGCCTGGATGTATACGGAACCAAGTCTTACCCGAGTGTTACAGTAATCACAGGCGATGTTATTAACTACATCAACGGCGGTACCTTTACCGGAGCAAACCCCTCAAAGGATACTGCAGTTAAGGATTTTGCACTGATCCTCGGCGGCAACTACGGTAATATAGTAGGTTCCGTTACCAACAATTTCACCAATGCTTCCGGTTCCGCTCCTGCGGTAGCTTCCGGCAAGATGAGCCTTGGCGGCGGCTTTATGAATAACATTACCGCATCCGGCTCTAACGGATATGCTATAAAGACTACCATTTCCGCAGGTACTTTCTATAGCTTCTGGGGCGGCTCCTACCGTAATGATACATCTGGATCCTATAAGGTTACCGGTAACATTATCAACACAGTAAACGGCGGTACCTTTAACACATATGACGGTACAACAAGCTACAATGCCTTTGCAGGTAGCTGTGTCAATGCAGGTCATGAGGGAAATGTAACCAACACCTTCAACGGCGGTACCTTTAAGGGTTGTGTAAACGGCGGTATGTATATCGTGGATAGCACTACCTATGGTTCCAAGAAATTCTGCAAAGGTCAGGTTAGCTCTACCATCAGCAGCAGCTTTAGCGGCTCTTTTGGCTCTACCTTCTATGTTTGCGGTCGCTACGGTGCATATTACAATACAGCCGGTACTAGCGTACTGAAAGCAACATTGACAAAGAATGGAGCTTCTGTTACTAGCCGAACCTATAACTCGGGTGGAACGACAACCGGTACTGTAAAATAAAAACAAAGTAAGAGACCGACGGGAAACCGTCGGTCTTTTGCTGTCTTGTTGCTGTTTAAAGGGAAGAAGGATTTTTTATGAAAAATATACAAGAAAGCCCAGGCAAAATATACACAAAAGTGCTTGATTTTTTCTTTTTGCTATGGTAGAATTGATTATACATAAGATAAAATAGGTTTAGAGTCTAAACCATACTCAGAAAGGTTATGAATTATGAAAAAGAGAGTTCTCGCTTTGGTGCTTTCTCTGGTGATGCTTGCTGGGGTTATTCCTTTTGCAGCTTCCGCTGTACCCTATTCTCCCTCGGGTAATGCCTGGAAGGATTTCGGACAGCAGCATATGTATATGTATGAGGTTACCAAGGGAAATGCTGCCCCAAAAATGGACGGATATCTGAAGGATTCCGACGGTTACGGTGAACCCATCGCAACCTACGGCTTCCGGTACTGTACCACGGCAGATTATGTAACCCCTTCGATCGATAAGGGTGAATTTAAGCTTCGTTCCGATGGTACTTACTATGTATATCCCAACGAAAAATCCTCCCAGGAGGTTTGGGATGCGATCCAGTCCTTCGAGACCGATAGCCCTTACGGCTATATTTGGACCATCAAGTCGGATCAGCTTTCTTTTTCTCCCACTACCCAGTACCATTATCAGGATCCTGATGATCTAACCTTTAAAAACGCTTTCTTTGTAACCAATGAAAAGTACAAAGACGGAACCTACGAGGTTATGAACAGTAAGGGTCAGTACAAGCTGAAAAATTGGAAAAGGCTTACTGAGAAGCCTGCAGATTGGGAAACCAATTTTACAAGCTATTATTGGATTCCCGAGGATTTTCTTCCCGTT
The DNA here is from genome assembly GCA_045602025.1 of Eubacteriales bacterium. GTDB lineage: Bacteria > Bacillota > Clostridia > Oscillospirales > SIG627 > RGIG5579. The sequence goes on from JAZSAT010000034.1 coordinate 13,212, forward strand.
GAGCCCGAAGCGGATGGCTCTGCCCCTGAATTTGTTCCGAATAAGTATGCTACCGGAGAGCGTATCCCCGCAACAAAATTCTATAAGGCTGCAGGCTCTGAAGGTGATTCCACTGCAGTAGCTCAGGTAGCGGAACTGAAGCGCAACCATGTGATCCTCCCCGAAGAGATCAATGTTTATGCAAGATACGATGACGAGTATCTCTACTATGCCATTGAGGTAGTTGAGACCACTCACCAGAGCGCTCACTACAAGGCAAACTTCTATTACGGCACTACAATGTCCAACTCGCTCGGTGTTATGGCTACCGCTTTTGACTTTGCCGGTAACATCTACAAGAAATGCTACGGTGATGATCTCGAAGCGAAAATGACAACAAAAGCAAATTTTGTACGCACCTATGTGAGTACTTCTACCAATGTTCTTGATTTTAATAACATTCTGAGAAAATACGGTAATTTGGAAGCTGAGAGCATCGATGATGTAACAAGCCCCGGTGTTGACTATGAGATCAACCGTTCCCCCCGTCCTGTAAAGGTCGTAGAGGAAGAAGAGGAAGAGGGCAGCTCTTTCGATGACTTTATGGGTGGCTCAAGCTTTGGCGGTGAAGAAGAGGAAGAGGATCTTTCCTCCGGCTACTATGGCACTACTGTTTATGAATACCGTCTCCCCTGGAGAGTGATCAACGGTAAGTACAACGGCCGGGCGGATACTTCTGCAGTTCCTCCTATGTTCACCTGCCGCGGCGAGATTCAGCTGGAGAACAGCCTTGCTCCCGATACCTACTACTTCTCTTTCTGTATGCCCCGTGAAACCAGAGCGCTTCCCGGTTCTAACCTTCGTTCCGGCGCAAACTATCCCAAAGATCTCTTTATGATGAGATATCCCGACAGAACCGGCTTGACCACCGGCTCCGATTACGGTACTTACAACTTCATCTGGGCGTGCATTTCCTCTTCTCTTGGTAACTGGGAACCCTATGTAACCGATTACTATACAACGGATACCAGAAAATATGTAACGGTTTCTCATCTTACTCCTATTTACTTTACTGCAGGCCAAGAGCCCGGCGAAGCCTATGCAAAGCCCTCTTATCTTGGTGCGAACATTCGTGCGGACGGTGCTGAAGATCAGAAGATGAGAATTCAGTTCGTCATTCCCGAAACGGAAAAGGAGATTAAGGAGGCAGGTGTGATCATTGCACCCACCGAGGTTGCAAGAAGAGATCATCTGAAGCTTGGCATTTCCTCTTTTGCATACCATGCAGAAGAATATCCTGTTCTTTACGGTGTGGATGAAAACGGCAACTGGATTAATATGCCTGAGGATGCAAGCAAGTATTTTGCAGATTCTGCTACTCCCGGTGATTCGGATTCTTATATTGCAGTAGATGATTTCGGCGGTAAGAAGAGCGGTATTTATACCGTTTACACCCTTGCTGCTGACCTTGAAAATCCTTATGGTGTTCAAAAGGATGAGGAAACCTTAGAAGAAATCGGAACCATCTATTCTGTCGTATTCGGCGGCGCCAACGGCAATGGTATTTATCACGATTTCGACGATTTCAACACCTTCTATACCATCCGTCCTTATATCAAGTATAAGGATGGTACCGTGACCTACGGTGAGCACGAGTATAAGAGCATATATTACCTTGCTGCATGGACCATTCAGGATATGCTCTCTGCTTACAACGAACAGGCAAACGGTGCTGAGGCAGTTGCAGAACAGTACAACATGGACGAAATGAGACTTCAGGCCCTGAAGGATTCTGCCGGTAATACCATGGAGGATCCCGAAGGAAATACCCTGTATGCACCTCTTTCCGAAACAGACAGAAACTTCTCTCTGTATGCGGGCGGTGCAGAAAAGTCCATTTACTACGATGAACCCAGACTGGAAGTATTCCGCTGGTATGCAGTTCGTACCATCAACCGTGAAAACCTTACTTCACTTCGTGCAGAGTACTACGATACCTTTGCCGATGATGTGAAGCAGATGGTTGATACCTATGTGGAAATGTACGAGAATATTTGGAAGGTTGTTGTTCAAGCTGAAAACACCAGATACCTTGCAGGAAAATAATTTATAAAAAGAAAATACCGCTTTCATTTGAAAGCGGTATTTTTTTATGCTTTAGGATAGCTTTTCAAAGTCGGAGGCGGGGTGCTTGCATATAGGGCAAACAAAATCCTCGGGAAGAGGATCGCCCTCATATACATACCCGCAGATCTTGCAGACATAGCCCTTTTTTGCTTCGTTTTTTTTCTTGGGTTTTACCGATGCGTGATAAAAGGCATAGGTCATAGATTTTTCTTTACTGAAAACGCGGCTTTCTTCCACGGTACAAATAAACAGAATGTGGGTAGGAAGATGGATCTCTTTTTGTACGGAAAGAGAAAAATAAGCGTTTGTGAATTCATTCAGAACAGGCACATTGTTTTCGCTTCTGCCGTAGAGAAGACCTTTCATCTTGTCCGTATCTTTTCCGCTTTGGAAGCCGAAACGCTCGAAGAGGGAGAAAGGCGCTCTTTCGGTTAGAACATTTACATTCATCTTCTTAGTACGGCTGATCACCCCTGCAGAGTGGTTATTTTTATTGATTCCTACTGCAATGATATTGGGGCTTGAAGCTACTTGTGAGAAGGTATTGATCACAAGACCGCTGTCTTTTCCGTTTTCTCTCGTGGTAACAATATAAAGACCGTAGCCTACGGTAAAAAGAGCCGTAGGATCTTCCATCGGTACAGCTTTTTTTGGAAAATCAAATGAAATCGGTTCCATAAAAATCCTCCTTTGGGTACTGAGTTTATTATACCCAAAGGAGGGAAAAAGTCAATTATGAGATTTAAATTTCAAAATAGCGTTTTGCATTTTCATAGGAAATGCCGGAGATGATCTTACCCAGCGCGTTGTAATCCTCGGGATATTCGCCGTTGTCTACCAGCTTTCCGATAAAGTTGCAGAGGATTCTGCGGAAGTATTCGTGACGGGTGTAGGAAAGAAAGCTTCTGGAGTCGGTGAGCATTCCTACAAAGTTACCGAGAATGGAAAGATTGGCAAGGCTCTTCAGCTGGTTTTCCATTCCGGATTTGGTATCGGAGAACCACCAGGCAGATCCGTGCTGGATCTTCCCGGGAAGATCGGGCTCCTGGAAGGCACCGATGATGGTATCGATCAATTCATTGTCTTTGGGATCAAGGGAATAAATGATGGTCTTAGGGAGAAGGTTATCAACTGCAAGGGCATCCAAAAATTTAGCAAGGCCCAAGCCATCCCCGCCACCTGCAATGGTGTCAAATCCGGTGTCGGCACCTAAGGTGAGGAATTTTTTGGTATTGGTATTTCTCTGAACACCGTAGTGGATCTGCATAACAATGTTTCTCTTTGCATTTTCGCGGCCCAAGTGGAGAAGCAGATCTGTGCGGAACATTTCAATTTCTTCTACGGTAAGAGGCTTTTTCTCCATTGCCTTTTCAAAAGCGGCATCGATCTCGGCTTTCGTGCCCTTGCGGAAGACAACTGCGTCCATACCGTGGTCGGATGCTCTGCAGCCGTGTGCATAGAAGAAGTCAAGACGCTGAGTCAGTGCTTTTTTCAGGTCATCGGTGTTTTGAATTTCAAAGCCTACTACAGCGGAAAGCTGTTTGACAGAATCCGCAAAGGCTGCTTTTTCGATGTTAACAACGCTATCGGGGCGGAAGGAGGGAAGGACCTTGGTATCAAATGCCTTGTCTTCTGCTAAAAGCTTGTGGTAGTGAAGATCATCGGCAGGGCTGTCGGTGGTACCGATCATTGCAACATTGGAACGCTTGATCAGGCTGCGAACAGAAAATTCGGGGGTCTGAAGTTTTTCGTTACAAATATTCCAGATCTCTTCTGCGCTTTCGCCGGTGAGGGGCTTGTCGATATCGAAATAGCGTTTCAACTCCAGGTGGGTCCAATGGTACATGGGATTGCCGATGGCAAGGGGGAGTGCTTCTGCAAAACGCTGAAATTTAATACGGTCGGAGGCGGAGCCTGTGATCTCATCTTCCGCAACGCCGTTGGTACGGATCATTCTCCATTTGTAGTGGTCACCTCCAAGCCACACCTGGGTAATGTTTTCGAACCCTCGGTCTTCGAAAACCTCCTTCTGAGGAATATGGCAGTGGTAATCAATAATGGGAAGGTTTTCCGCATATTCGTGGTAGAGCTTTCTGGCGCAAGGGGTTTCCAGTAAAAAATCTTCTGTCATAAATTTCATAAGGGTTCTCCTTTTACATCTTAGATCGTTTTCAGCATAGCATATCTTATTTTTTCTTGCAAGGATTTTTTTAAAAAAGTGCTGTATCGGAAAGATTTTTGCTCTCATTTGCAAGAGAAGGCTTGACCGAAGGGCGAAAAAAATTTATAATAAACCTGGTTAGTGAAAACTCCGGAATGAAAGGATTTTATAAGACCAGATGAAATATCAGATCGATCCTTTATCATCAAAATCTACTTATTTGCAGTTGTACGAAGCCTTGCGAGAGGATATTACGGAAGGGAATTACCTTTTTGGAGCGAGGCTCCCCTCCAAACGCACCCTTGCTGAGGAGATTGGGATCAGTCTTGTGACGGTGGAGCATGCCTACGCTCTTCTCTGCGAAGAAGGATATGCTGAAGCCCGTGAGAGAAAAGGGTATTTTGTTTGTTTCCGTGAAGAAGATACCTTTTATACTCCCCGCTCTTTTTCCGAGCAAAGGGAATTTATGCCGAAAACAGAAGGGAAAATGCAAAAATACCCATTTTCTTCTCTTGCAAAAACTATGCGGAGAGTACTGGCGGTTTATTCGGATCGGCTTTTGGAAAAAAGTCCGGGGAAGGGCAGTCTTTCTTTTCGGGAAGAGATTTGCCGATATCTTGCAAGAAGCCGTGGGATCTCGGCCTTGCCCGAGCAGATCGTTATCGGTGCGGGTGCGGAGTATTTATACGGACTTATTTTACAGCTTCTTGGGAAGGATAAGAAGATTGCGGTGGAGAATCCTTCTTACGAAAAAATTTCTTTTGTTTATGAAGCGCAAGGAGCGAAGATCCAACTTTTACCTTTAGGAGCCGAAGGAATCGAAAGCAGAGCTCTGAACGGGAGCGATGCAGATGTACTTCACATTACCCCCTACAGAAGCTTCCCCAGCGGTGTTACCGCATCTGCATCCAAAAAAAGAGAGTATTTGCGCTGGGCAGAGAAAAAAGACAAGTTTTTGGTAGAGGATGACTTCGAATCGGAATTTACCCTTTCCCGAAAGCCTGAGGAGACGCTTTTTTCCATTTCGAAACAGGATAATGTGATCTATGTAAACACCTTTTCCAAGACGGTATCTCCATCCATCCGAGTAGGGTATATGGTGCTTCCGAAAAGGCTTGTTCCTTTGTTTGATGAAAAGCTTGGATTTTATTCCTGCACGGTACCTTTGTTTGAGCAAATGCTGTTGAAGGAGCTGATCGCTACAGGCGAATTTGAGCGTCATATCAATCGCGTTCGCCGTGAGCTTCGCCGAGAAAGAGAGGATATATGACAATAGAAGAAAAAGAGGTCCTTGCTCGGGCAAGGGAGCTTTCCGGGAGGGCATATTCGCGTGGGATCTATACCCGAACCAATTTTTTAACGGAAGCGGAGGCGGCGCTCATTGCCGAGGAAAAGCCGGATCTTGGTGCTGTGTTTTTAGGAGGAAGCCCCGAGGCGGAGCGGTGTGTTGCCCTCTTCGGAAAAGAAGAGGAAATGGGTTATGCATGGGAGAGTGATCTTGTGATTTTGAAAATCTCTCCTGTATCTCAAAAATTTGCCGATACCCTATCTCATCGGGATTTTTTGGGTTCTCTTTTAAACCTTGGTATCAAAAGGGATCTTTTAGGTGATCTTTTTATTTGTGAAAACACAGGCTATCTTGTTTCTTTTGAGCAGATGGCACCCTATTTTACAGAGAATTTAATAAGAGTCAAGCACACCTCGGTGAGGGTGGAGCGATGTGACTCTCTTCCCGAAGGGGTTGGTCCGAAATTTGAGGAAAGATCTGTAGTTGCAGCCTCCCCGCGTATCGATGCGGTGATCTCTGCAGTTTGGAAGCTTTCAAGGCTTGAGGGAAAGAAGCTTGTGGAAAGCGAAAGAGTCAGCATTCGCGGAAAAATGATTTTATCTCCCGAACGGTGTCTTTTACCGGGAGACAGAATATCGGTCAAGGGTTACGGCAGATTCTATTTTGACGGAGAAGAGGGAAGGACCCGCAGCGGCAGAGGCCGTATGAAGGTCAGAGTATTTATATAAGGTATGTTTTGATATTAAAGGAGGATTTATGAAAGAATACTCAGTCAGCGGTATGACTTGTTCCGCTTGCAGTGCAAGGGTAGAGAAGGCTGCAAAGAAAACACCGGGTGTGATAAGCGCAGCAGTCAGTCTTTTGACAAATTCTATGACCGTTGAAGGGGAATTTGATGAAAAAAGACTAATGGAAGAGGTAAAAAAAGCAGGATACGGCATTTGTGCAAAAGGACAGGAAAAAGCACAAAAGAAAAAAGAGCGTAAAAAGAAAGGCCTTTTTGCTTCTTTGATCTGGTCTGTGGCGATCCTCGCTGTTTTGATGTATGTCTCTATGGGGCATATGCTGGGTCTTTCCATGCCTTCATGGTTTACCTATGAGGCCCAGGGAATCTTTCAGTGCATTCTTTCTTTATCGGTGCTTTTGATTCACAGGAGATTTTTTATCGGCGGTTTTAAGTCCCTTATGCATCTTTCACCCAATATGGATACCTTGGTATCGCTTGGATCGGGAATCTCTTTTATTTATAGCTTTGTCCTTCTTGTTTTTTCTTTTGGAAGCGGTGCAGAAGGGGATGCGGCCCACAAATTTTATTTTGATTCTGCGGCAATGATCCTTGTTTTGATTACGGTTGGAAAGCTCTTAGAGGAAAAAAGCAAGGGAAAAACCACCGATGCCATCCGCGCCCTGCAAAAGCTTTCCCCCGAGCGGGCAAGGGTCCTTCGTGACGGAAGGGAAACGGATATTCCTTTGGAAGAGGTAAAGACGGAGGATCTTGTGCGGGTGCTTCCTGGAGAAAATATCCCTGTTGACGGCATCTTGGAGGAAGGGGAAGGCGCTGTAGATGAATCGGCACTGACTGGAGAAAGCCTTCCTGTAGACAAAATTTCGGGAGATATGGTTTATACGGGAACTGTCAATCTTTCCGCGCCTCTTCTGATCCGTGCGAAAAAGGTAGGAAACGAGACCACGCTTTCCCGTATGATCGATCGGGTCATTTCCGCTTCCGCTTCCAAAGCTCCTGTTGCCCGTCTTGCTGATCGGGTTTCCGGCATTTTTGTACCGGTGATCATGACCATCTCCCTCATTACCTTTATACTTTGGATGGTATTTGACGGCGCGGTGGATGTTGCACTGACTCACGGAATCTGCGTGCTTGTGGTCTCTTGCCCCTGTGCGTTGGGGCTTGCAACTCCCGTGGCAATTATGGTTGCAAACGGTGTTGCGGCAAGAAACGGCGTTTTGTTTAAAACGGCTACAGCACTTGAGGAAGTAGGAAAGACAAATATCGTTGTTCTGGATAAAACGGGAACGGTCACAACAGGCAAAATGCATGTGACGGATGTGTTTGCCGAAGGCGGTGTTTCGGAAGAGGAAGTTTTGAAGCTTGCCTTTTCTCTTGAGGAGAGCAGTCTTCATCCCATTGCAGTGGCGGTAAAGGAGTATGCGGCAGAAAAAGGCATTTTGCCCTATGAGGTGGTATCCTTTAAAACCCTTGCAGGCTTTGGGGTGGAAGGAATGATCGGGGGAAAATGTGCGCGCCTCGGCAAAGGGGAATTGATCCGTCCTGAGGCAAATATTCCCGAAGCTGCGGAAAAAGAAGCAGTCCGCCTTGCCTCGGAAGGAAAAACGGTAATGTTTCTTTCTCTGGAGGATGTGTGCTTAGGTATGATCGCAGTAGGAGATACCTTAAAGGATGATTCCCCGAAGGCGGTAGCCGAGCTTCAGGAAATGGGACTGAAAGTTATAATGATCACGGGGGACCGTGAGGAAACCGCCAAAAACATAGCGGCAAAGGTTGGTATTCGAGAGGTCCGTGCCGGCGTTCTGCCGGAAGAAAAAGAAGACGCGGTCTCAAAGCTGAAAGAAAAGGGGAAGGTCTTGATGGTAGGGGACGGCATCAACGATGCGCCGGCTCTCACCTCTGCCCATGTGGGGGTTGCCATTGGCGGAGGAATGGACATTGCGATGGATGCGTCCGAGGTGGTGCTGATGAAAAACAGCCTTTCGGATGTACCGAAGCTCATTCGTCTGTCACAAAAGACCTACAGAAATATCAAAGAAAATCTTTTTTGGGCATTTTGTTATAACATTATCGGAATTCCTTTGGCAGCGGGAGCTTTTGTTCCCGTTTTCGGCTGGACATTAACACCGATGTTCGGCGCGGCCGCTATGAGCTTTTCCAGCATTTTTGTAGTGATGAATGCTTTGAGATTAAATCTCTTTTCCTGGGGAAAAGAAAAAATGAAAACAAAAAAGGAGAATAAAAAAATGGAAAAAGTATTGAAGATCGAAGGTATGATGTGCCCCCACTGCGAGGCTCATGTAAAGAAGGCTCTTGAGGCTCTTGACGGCGTGGAAGAAGCGATTCCCAGCCACGAAAAGAAGGAAGCACGCCTTCGCTTGTCAAAGGATGTATCCGACGCTCTCTTGAAGGAAACTGTTGAAAAAGAAGGCTATAAGGTTCTCTGATTTCAGAAAATGAATAGGAAAAAGAAAATTATTCATTATAAACGAATAGTTTTTGAAAATATTCACATTTTTTTGAATTTTTAATATGTTTTTTTCATTTTTTGTGAAAAAAACTATTGCAAAGACTCTTTTCTTGTGATAAGATATTTGGCAGTGAATAAAGTGCTTTTAAACGGAGGAAAAACAATGAAAAAAGCTGAGGTAAAAAAAGTCGTACTTGCCTATTCCGGCGGTTTGGATACATCGATCATCATTCCGTGGTTGAAGGAGAATTATAACAATCCGGAGATCATTGCCGTTTCCGGTAATGTAGGACAGGCAGATGAACTGGAAGGCCTTGAAGAAAAGGCGATCAAGACCGGTGCTTCCAAATGCTATGTGGAAGATCTGACCGAGGAATTCGTAGAAGAAATGATCATTCCCACTGTACAGGCCGGTGCAAAATATGAAGAATATATGATGGGTACCGCTCTTGCCCGTCCCATTATTGCAAAGCGTCTTTGTGAGATCGCCATTGCAGAAGGTGCAGATGCCATTTGCCACGGTTGTACCGGTAAAGGAAACGACCAGGTTCGTTTTGAGCTTGCCATCAAGGCATTCGCTCCCGATCTTACCATCATCGCTCCTTGGCGTGAGTGGGATATCAAGAGCCGCGAAGAAGAGATTGCCTATGCAGAAGCGCACAACATTCCTTTGAAGATCAACCGTGAGACCAACTATTCCAAAGATAAGAATATGTGGCACCTGTCTCACGAGGGTCTGGATCTTGAAGATACCGGCAATGAGCCCCTTTATGAGAAGGAAGGCTTCCTTGAAATGGGTGTTTCTCCCTTGCAGGCTCCCGATGAACCTACTTATGTTACCTTGGAGTATGTAAAAGGTAAGCCTGTTGCTCTCAACGGTATGAAGATGAGCGCGAAAGAAATTATTTTGGAGCTCAACGAGATCGGCGGCAAGAACGGTATCGGACTTCTCGATATTGTAGAAAACCGTCTGGTCGGTATGAAGTGCCGCGGTGTTTATGAGACCCCCGGTGGAGCAATCCTTTACTTTGCTCATAACTACCTTGAGACTCTTTGCCTTGATAAGATGACCAAGCACAAGAAGGACGAACTTTCCATCACCTTCGCAGAGCTTTTGTATAACGGTCAGTGGTACACACCTCTTCGCGAAGCACTTACCGCTTTTGTGGATAAGACCCAGGAAAATCTTACCGGTAAGGTTCGCTTAAAGCTCTACAAGGGCAACATCATCAAAGCAGGTGCTTGGAGTGATTGGTCCCTTTACTCTGAAGAGTACGCAACCTTTGACGAGGATGAGGTTTACAATCAGCAGGATGCAGAAGGCTTTATCAATCTTTGGGGTCTTCCCATTACCGTGCAGGCGCAGGTAAAAGCAAAAAACAAGAAATAAGATAAAAAAGAAGAAGGAATTTTCCTTCTTCTTTTTCTTTTATTCGGAAAAGAGCTCTTTGATCTTAATGGCCGCTTCCTTCAGTTCGTTTTTCTTAAATGGGGTGTTTTCTTTTTTCAAAACCGCATCGATGGCATCCCGAAGTGAGGGAGCACCGTCCACCATTTCATCAATGAGAGCACCGTAGGGAGAGGAGGGAGTCTTTTCCTCTTCTTTTTCTTCCATAACGGGCATTTCCACAATGAGAGTGAATTCTCCCTTTTCCGCATTGGGGTTGGCTTCCAATTCGGAAAGAACCTCCAAGGGCGTTCCGCGGTAGAACCGTTCGTGGGTTTTTGTCAGGTCATTGCAAAGACAGATCTTTGCTTCCGGGATCTTTTCCGAAAGGAAGGTGATTGTCTTTAAGATCCTTTTGGGGGATTCGTAATAGATATAGGTGCGGGCAGCACCGCTGGAAAGCCGTTCCATCTCTTTTTTGCGGTCAGTGTTTTCCTTGGGGAAAAAGCCGCAGAAAAGAAAGCTTGTCAGGTCAAAGCCGGAAGCGGAGATGCCGCTGACAGCCGCACAGGCACCGGGAACGGGAACCACGGGAAATCCTTCCGCAATGGCGGATTTGATCAATTCATTTCCCGGATCGGAAATGCAGGGTGTTCCCGCATCGGAAATAACTGCAATGCTTTTTCCGTCTCGCAGGTCCTGCAAAAAGCGTTCGGTTTTGCGGTGCTCATTAAACTTCTGATTGGAAATAACTTCCTTCCGAATTCCTAAAATATTCAAAAGAATATAGCTGCGGCGGGTATCCTCTGCGGCGATCAGATCTACGTTTTCAAGGACCTTCATGGCGCGGACCGTAATATCCACGATTCTGCCAATGGGAGTTGCTACCACATAAAGGGTACCGCCTTGTACATATACTTCTTTTTCTTTCAGGGTTTCCAGGGAGGAAAGAATGTCTTCGTGGAGAGGGATGTTTTCAATTTCTTCCGTCATTTTGTCTCTCCTTTTCTTAAATGATAAAGGGTCTGATGAAAGCCGTAGGTTTTTTCCAAATGCTCAACTTCATTCATCGGCTTTCTTTTAAGGTTCTTCTTTCTTTTGGCACGGATCATTAAATTTTTGGGGGAATGGGCAAAATCTACGAATTCCAAAACATCTACCTTATAGCCTTCCGCTTCCAATACTTTTGTGCGGATGGCGTCGGTGAGAAGTGCGGAAAGGCGTTCCTTGAAAATGCCATGGGAAAGGAAAATATCAAGGTCTCCATCGGCTTTTTTAATTTCTGCGTTGATCTCATGCTGACAGCAGGGAACGGAGAAGATATAGGGAACCTCTCTTTCCAGTGCAAAATTCAGCGCAAAATCCGTTGCAATGTCGCAAGCGTGAAGGGAGATCACAAAATCGATCTTTTCATCAGAAAGGGTGTCACGCGTTACATCCGCAACTACAAAGGAAAGGCCGTTATAGCCGTATTTTTTTGCCAAGGCGTTGCAATTTTCTACCACATCCGCCTTCAGATCATATCCTGTGATGTGCACCTTTTTCTTTCTCAAAACGCTGAAATAATAGTAGAGAAAGAAGGTGAGGTAGCTTTTTCCGCAGCCAAAATCCAAAATGGAAATTTCATCCTTTTCGTAATCGGAGAAAGCGTGATCTACGATTTCAATGAAGCGGTTGATCTGACGAAATTTATCGTATTTGGATTGGACGGGCCTAAAATCCTTAGTGAAAACGCCAAGGTCTACCATAAAGGGAACCGCATCTCCTTCTCGGATCAGGTAATTTTTTTCTCGATTATGGCCCGTGTTTGTAGGGGTTGCTTTATTTTTTTTGTTTATACTGCGGCTGATCTTTCCCTTCTTGGAAAAACGGTAGGAGATCTCTTTTTCCTCGGTAAAGATCCCAAGCTGACGAAAAGAAAGGTCGCGAAGCTTTTCTTCTACATAAAGAGGCATCTCTTCGAGGGGTAAGGTTTTGTGAAAGGCTTTTGTGCCAACTGTTTCCTCAGCCGAAAAGGTAACAGCATCTTTTTTTGTGATTTTACGAAGAGAAATTTTTGTGGGAAGGGAGGGATCTTTTTTTGCGGGCGCGCTTAAAACGATCTTCACGATCGAAGGCTCTTCCCGAATTTCCTGAAAGATTTTTTCCATATTGCCTCGTTAATTCTTCAAGCTTTGCATAGGCGCGGGAAGTCTTCCGCCGCGGTGAATAAAGATCGCGGGGGATTTGGTGTTGACTGCCATAACGGGGCCTTCGCCTAAAAGTCCGCCGAAGGAAAGGGTGTCGCCTACTTTTTTGCCGATGGCGGGAATCAAGCGGCAAGCGGTGGTTTTGGAATTGACCATACCGATTGCGGCTTCGTCTGCAATGATGGCCGAAATCACTTCTGCGCTAGTATCACCCGGGATATTGATCATATCAAGACCTACTGAGCAAACGGCAGTCATTGCTTCTAATTTTTCAATGGTTAATGTACCGCAAGAGGCAGCATCGATCATGCCTGCATCTTCCGTAACGGGAATAAAAGCACCGGAAAGGCCGCCAATGTGGCTGGACGCCATAACACCGCCTTTTTTCACCGCATCATTTAAAAGGGCAAGGCAAGCGGTGGTACCGCAGCAGCCGCACATTTCAAGACCCATTTCCTCCAAAATATGAGCAACGGAGTCGCCTACAGCGGGAGTGGGAGCAAGGGAAAGGTCTACAATACCAAAGGGGTAGCCGAGTCTCTTGGAGGCCTCTTTTGCTACAAGCTGACCCATACGGGTGATTTTAAACGCAGTCTTTTTTACAAGATCTGCAACCTTATCGATGGGGGCATCCTTGGGAAGCTTTGCAAGAGCTGCTCTTACAACGCCGGGTCCGGAAACGCCTACATTAATGACGGTATCTGCTTCTCCTACACCGTGGAAGGCTCCCGCCATAAAGGGGTTATCCTCCGGTGCATTGCAGAAGATTACAAGCTTTGCCGCACCGATGCACTGACGGTCTGCGGTCTTTTCAGCGGCTTCTCTTACGGCTTTGCCCATCATTCTTACTGCATCCATATTGATGCCTGCTTTGGTAGAGCCGATGTTGACAGATGCGCAAACATGCTCTGTGGTTGCAAGGGCCTCGGGAATGCTTTCGATCAGCTCCTTATCCCCGGCTGCAAAGCCCTTGTGTACCAGAGCACTGTAGCCTCCGATAAAGTTGACTCCAACCTCTCTTGCGCATCTTTCCAAGGTGTGAGCAAATTTTACGGGGTTTTGCCCCTTTGCAGCGGCGCACAGCATGGAAATGGGGGTAACGGCAATTCTTTTATTGATGATCGGGATTCCGTAGGTCTTCTCGATCTCTTCACAAACAGGAACGAGATTTTTTGCTCTTTGGCAAATCTTTTCATAAACCTTTTCACAGGCCTTGTCAATATCGGGATCGATACAGTCCATCAGGGAAATTCCCATGGTTACGGTACGGATATCCAGATTTTCATCCTGGATCATTGTGACCGTTTCTAAAATATCTCTTGTGTTCAGCATTTTTCCACCTCAGATTCTGTGCATGGAGTTGAAAAGGTCCTCGTGCATTACATGGATCTTCAAATTGTTTTCTTCGCCCAGAGCTTCTGCACGGTCTACAAAATCGGAGAAGGGGACGGTGAGGGTGTCAGTTTCGCACAGCATGATCATACAGAACATTTCCTGCATAACGGTCTGGGTTACATCGATGATATTTGCGCCGCACTCTGCGCACAAGGCGGAAACCTTGGCAAGGATTCCCACGGTATCTTTTCCTACAACGGTAATAACAGCTTTCATAATATCTCCTTGAAAGTTTTTTTCCTATTTTATCATATACGGACAAAAAAGAAAAGACCCAAAGGGTCAATTTTGAGAGAAAACATCGTTTTTTGTTTTCGGTGCCCCTTCAAGGGGCACCGCTTGGTTTTAATTCAAAGCATACTTGTCTGCATAGAAGCGAAGATTTTTTTGATAGCTTTCATTGGTTGAACGAAATTCTTTCAGCGCTTCGTGCAGATTCATCTCGTCTCGGTTCATTTCCAAAAGACAACCTGCGATATTGGAGCAGTGGTCTGAGGTTCGCTCCAGGTTGGTTAAAAGATCTGACCATACAAAACCTGCTTCAATGGAGCAGGTGCCTGCTTGCAGTCTGCGTATATGGCGGGTACGCAGTTCTTCCTTCAAACGGTCTACGACCTCTTCCAAGGGTTCTACGGAAACCGCAATATCCATATTGTTGGTAAGGAAAGCGCCTAAGGTCAGGTAGAGGATCTCGTTTACTGCGGCTACAATGGTTGCCATTTCCTGCGTTCCTTCGGGGGTAAAGGAGATCTTCTTTTCCTTCAATTCTTCCGCAGATTCCAAAATATTGACTCCGTGGTCGGAAATGCGTTCAAAGTCACCAATCATTTTTAAAAGCTTGGTAACTTCACTGCTTTCCTTTTCCGTAAGGGGCTTGTTACTCAGCTTTACCAGATAGGTACTGAGAATGTCTTCATAATGGTCGGTCTTTTCTTCGCCCTCTCTTACTGTTTTTGCAAGTTCGGGTGTTAGATTTTTCAAAGAATCCAAAGAGGTCTGCAAGGTATCAAAGGCAAGCTGAGCCATTTCGGAAGTAAGTGTGTGGCATCTTTGTAAAGCAATGGCAGGGGTAGCAAGAAGTCTTTCGTCCAGCTCTGCCACCTTTTCCGGATTCTGGGTTTCGGGAATGAGGAGAAAGGCGATTTTTTCGAGCAGACGGGAGCAAGGAAGAAGCATTAGCGTGCAGAGCAGATTGAATACCGAGTGGCATACAGCGATTCCTGCAAGACTTGCGCTTTCCGCTAAGATCGGGGGAATGAGAATTGCTTTGATAACGGAAAAAACAGCGAGAAGCACTGTTGTTCCTAAGATATTAAAGGACAGATGGACGATTGCTGCTCTTTTTGCATTTTTATTTGCACCAACAGAGGAAAGAAGCGCGGTTACACAGGTACCGATGTTCTGACCCATGATAATGGGAATAGTAGCTCCGTAGGTCACCTGTCCTGTCACAGCAAGTGCCTGAAGAATACCGACGGATGCGGAACTGGATTGAATGATCGCGGTAAGGAGTGCACCGGCAAGTACACCTAAAAGAGGATTCTCAAACATAATGAGAAGGTTGGTAAAGGAAGGTACATCGCGAAGCCCGGATACGGCACCGCTCATCGTATCCATACCAAACATCAGAGTGGCAAAGCCCAAGAGGATCATAGCAGTATCCTTTTTCTTGGTGGTTTTGCCGCTCATATAGAAGATGATACCGATCAAAGCCAAAATGGGGGTAAAGGATGTGGGCTTTAAAAGCTGAACAAAAATATTGTCTCCGGATATGCCCGAAAGAGACAGGATCCAAGCAGTCACCGTGGTACCGATGTTGGCACCCATGATCACGCTGATTGCCTGACGCAGGGTCATCAGTCCCGAGTTGACAAAGCCTACCACCATAACGGTTGTGGCGGAGGAGCTTTGGATCACGGCGGTAACTGCAAGGCCTGTGAGAAGGCCCAATGCAGTATTACCGGTCAATTTTCCTAAAACGGTTCGGAGCGATCCGCCTGCTCTTCTTTCCAGAGCAGACCCCATGATGTTCATGCCAAAAAGGAACAGACATAAACCTCCGATCATGGTAAGTAAATCAAAAATTGTCATTTTTACTCCTTTTCTTTCTTTCTTTTCTATTTTCTCTCAATTATATCATACAGGGAAATGCTTGCGTTTGCAACAGTTTTTTGAAATATTTTGAAATACAGAGGGGATTTTTGCTGTTTTTTCATTGTTTTTTTACGATTCATTCGACTCCTTTTTCTTGACAGCAAGAGAAGGCGGTGCTATAATGAAAAAATGTTAGATTTCTAACTGTTAGGTCTCAAACAAAAAAGAAAGAGGAACGCTATGGAAAAAAACATAAGCGGAGCCCGAGAAGAAAAAAGAGAGGTCCGTTACGGCAAAGAGGTGCAGAATATTGCCAACCGATTCCGCCGTCTGGGAGATGAAAATCTTCAGAAGGAAGGGATCACCATCAGTCAGCTTCGGGTGATCGCTTTCATTTCCAAAAAGGGAAATGCCGGCACGGTATATCAGAAGGATCTGGAGGAGCATCTTTCTGTGCGCCGTTCCAGTGTTACAAGCCTTTTGCAGAATATGGAAAAAAGCGGGATCCTCACCCGTGGCGGCTCCGAAAAGGATGCACGCATCAAGACTCTTGTTCTCACGGAGAAAGGAAAGAGGCTTGACGAAAATCTGATCTATTATATCAATACCTTGGAAGAAAAATTGATGGAAGGCTTTTCCGCGGAGGAAAAAGAAGTCCTTCAAGGATATCTTCTTCGTATGATCGAAAATTTGGAAAACGTAGAAAGGAATCTTGTATGATCAAAAAGCTTCTTCCCTATGTAAGAGAGTATAAGATCTTTGCCATTCTCACCCCCATCGTTATGATCGGGGAAGTGGTGATGGAGGTCTTGATCCCTTTTGTCATGGCGGATATGATCGATAACGGTATCCGTATAGGAGATCCTGTTTATGTGGCAAAGCGCGGTGCTTTGATGGTTGCGATGAGCTTTGTTTCCCTTATGTTCGGTGCTTTGGGAGGCTTTCTCGGCTCCAAGGCATCCACAGGCTTTGCAAAGAACATCCGTGAGGCACTGTTTGCAAAGGTGCAGGATTTTTCCTTCGGAAATGTGGATCACTTTTCTACATCTTCCCTGATCACAAGACTTACTACCGA
Source organism: Eubacteriales bacterium (assembly GCA_045602025.1). Taxonomy (GTDB): domain Bacteria; phylum Bacillota; class Clostridia; order Oscillospirales; family SIG627; genus RGIG5579. The sequence continues at coordinate 30,122 of JAZSAT010000034.1, forward strand.
TATCAACCATGTGCAAATGGCATTTATGATGCTGATCCGCGGTGCAGTCAGAAGCCCGATGATGCTTATCGGCGCGGTGATCATGGCGGTTCGGGTCAATGCCCGTCTTGCGGGGATTTTCCTGGTGGCGATCCCGATCCTCGCCTTGGCCTTTTACCTGATCTCCTCCACGGCTCACCCTCGGTTTAAGGCAATGCTGAAAAAATACGATGCCCTCAATGCATCCGTACAGGAAAACCTGATTGCGATCCGCATTGTAAAGGCATTTGTCCGTGAAAGACACGAAAAAGAAAAGTTTGAGGTTAGTGCAGACGAGGTAAGACGCGCGCAGATGCGTGCGGAAAAGGTCATCATCTTAAACGGACCTGTGATGCAGCTGACCATGTACGCCTGTATCCTTGCGGTTTTGTGGCTTGGCGGCAATATGATCATCGGCGGCACCTTTGAGCTTGGTAAATTGGCAAGCTTTCTTACCTACATCGGGCAGACCTTGAACAGCCTGATGATGCTTTCCATGCTCTTTATGATGATGATCATCTCTCTTGCGGCAATGCGCCGTATTTGCGAGGTGCTGGACGAAGTGCCCGAAATTTCCGATTCACAGGCAGATCCTGCCCTTCTTCCCGCAGACGGCTCTGTAGAATTTAAAAATGCTTCCTTTTCCTATCATAAAGATCCGAATAATCTGAATCTGACAGAGATCAATCTTTCTATCAAGAGCGGAGAGACCATTGGTGTCATTGGTGGTACGGGCAGTGCAAAAACAAGCCTTGTTCTTCTGATTCCGAGACTTTACGATACCCTTTCGGGCGAGGTTCTGGTGGGCGGAAGAAATGTAAAGGAATATACGCTGTCCTCCCTTCGTGACAGCGTAGCAATGGTACTGCAGAAAAATGTGCTTTTTTCCGGTACCATTCGGGAAAATCTTCTTTGGGGCAATGAAAATGCCACCGAGGAGGAGATCATCGATGCTTGTAAAAACGCTGATGCATATAACTTTATTACTTCCTTCCCCGAAGGCTTTGAAACTCAGCTCGGTCAGGGCGGTGTGAATGTATCCGGCGGACAGAAGCAGAGACTTTGTATTGCAAGAGCACTGCTCAAAAAGCCAAAGGTGATCATTTTGGACGACTCCACCAGCGCGGTGGATACCGCAACCGATGCCAGGATCCGAAAAGCCCTTCGCACAAAGCTTTCCGGCGTTACCACCATTATCATTGCACAGAGAATCTCTTCTGTGAAGGATGCAGACAGGATCGTGGTAATGGACGACGGTAAGATCAGCGATGTGGGTACCCACGACGAGCTTTTGGCCCGAAACGAAATTTATAAAGAGGTTTATACCTCCCAGCAGAAAGGAGAGGAAGACTAATGCCGCCACCCAAGAGACCCCCCGAAAAGCCGAAGAACATCTTCGGTACCTTAAAACGCATTTTCTCCTACCTTTCCGGCAATAAGATCTTACTTTGCCTCTTTTTTGCAGGGGTTGTGGTTACGGCTCTTGCCCAGGTCTACGGCGGTGCCCTGTTGCAGCCTATTATTGATGACGGCATTGCTCCTTTGATGAAGGATCGGGAAAACGCCGCCCTTTGGCAGAATTTTATTCTGATGCTTCTTCGTATGGCAATCGTTTATGCCGCAGGGGTGCTTTCTTCCTGGGGATATGCCAGAATTATGCTGGGTATTTCAACAAATGCCCTTTTGAAGATCCGTATGGACCTGTTTACAGCTATGGAGTCTTTGCCCATTCGCTTCTTTGATACCCGTACCCACGGAGAACTGATGAGCCTTTACACAAACGATGTGGATACCCTTCGTGAAATGCTCTCCAACTCCATTGCCAATATCATATCCGGCCTTTTGACCGTAGGCGGCTATTTTGTTGTGATGCTGATGACCTCCTGGCAGCTGACCCTTGTGGTAATGGCAAGCCTTGTGGTAATGGTGTGGCTCACCAAGGTAATCGGCGGCAGAAGTGCAAAGTTCTTTATCAAGCAGCAGGCAGCTCTCGGTAAGGTGAACGGCTATATCGAAGAAATGATCGAGGGACAGAAGGTAGTTAAGGTCTTCTGCCACGAAAAAAAAGCGAAGGATGAATTCGATCAGCTCAATGAAGAGCTTCGGAAATGTGCAAACCGTGCCAATACCTTTGCTAATATTCTTATGCCTACCATGAACAACATCAACCACATCAACTATGCGGTGGTTGCAACCGTTGGCGCGGTGATCTCCATTGCAAGACCTGAAAACCTTTCTGTTGGTATGCTCATTGCATTCCTTACCTATACCAATAGCTTTTCCCGCCCCTTCAGCATGATCTCGCAGCAGCTGAACTCCATTCTCACCGCCCTTGCAGGCGCAGAGAGAATTTTCCGCGTGATCGATGAAAAGCCCGAGGAAGACGAGGGCTATGTTACCCTTGTGAATGCAAGAAAAGACGAAAACGGCGAAATCTATGAGTGTGAAGAGCGCACGGGTATGTGGGCTTGGCGTCATCCCCATAAGGCAGACGGCACCGTTACCTATACCCAGCTTCGGGGCAGGGTAGAGCTCGACAGCGTTACCTTCGGTTATGTTCCTGAAAAAACGGTTCTGAAGGATGTTTCCCTTTATGCAAAGCCCGGTCAGAAGATCGCCTTTGTAGGTTCTACCGGTGCAGGAAAGACCACCATTACAAACCTCATTAACCGCTTTTACGATGTGCCCGACGGCAAGATCCGCTACGACGGTATTAATATCAATAAGATCAAAAAGAGCGATCTGCGCCGAAGCCTCGGTATGGTACTGCAGGATCCGCACCTTTTCTCCGGTACCGTTCTGGATAATATCCGCTACGGAAAGCTGGACGCTACCGATGAGGACTGCATCAAAGCCGCAAAGCTTGCCAATGCAGATTCCTTTATCCGCCACCTTCCCAATGGCTACAACACCTATATTACAGGGGACGGTGCAAATCTTTCCCAAGGCCAGGTACAGCTGCTCAACATTGCCCGTGCCGCTGTTGCCGATCCTCCCGTTCTCATTCTGGACGAGGCAACCTCTTCCATTGATACCCGAACGGAAGCCCTCATTGAAAAGGGAATGGATAAACTGATGGAAGGCAGAACGGTCTTTGTCATTGCACACCGCCTTTCCACCGTCCGCAATTCCAATGCCATTATGGTACTTGAAAACGGCGAGATCATCGAGCGCGGCGACCACGACGACCTCATCGCCCAAAAAGGCAAATACTATCAGCTTTACACCGGTGCATTTGAATTGTCATAAAAAACAAAAAACACATCCGATTTTCGGGTGTGTTTTTTTCATAAGGAGAGTTATAAGGCATCATCCGCGATGTTTAAAAGCTCGCTGACGGAAACATTTAAGGTCCGGGAAAAAATAATAAGGTCGATATCGGTGACAAAGCGTTCTCCGTTTTCGACCCGTCTGATAAAATAGTGATCCACATCAAAACCCAAAAGTTGCATTTTAAGAGCGAGTTTTCGTTGAGAAAGCTTTTTTTCTTTTCGGATCCGTGCAATATTTTTACCGGAAAGATTGTTCGTTCCGTCGGCAGCTTTGATCTTGAACATAAAGATCCTCCCACTTTTTTTGGTGAATACTATTTACTTTTTCTTTATTGTATGCTAAAATGAGAGAAATTATGGTGAATAGTATTCACCATATTGTGTTTTTGATCTTTTTTACATTGCAACGGCAAAAACCATTTTAAATTCTGTTATAAGGAGAATAAAAAATGAAAACGCTAAAGAAATTAACCGCCCTTTTCCTGGCAGTTCTTTTTGTGCTCTCGCCTTTGGCGGGGGTTCCTTTTGACTTTGAATTTGCCCTTCCGGCAGAGGCGGCATCGGTCAGCCAGTTGAGTTATAATATCAACAATGGGGAAGTTACCATTACATCCATCAGTATGTATGGTACTGGTTCGTTGACGATTCCGGAAACCATTGAAGGATATCCGGTTACAGAGATCGGCTATTATGCGTTTTACCGAAGTAACATATCTTCGGTGACGATCCCAAATTCTGTTAAAACGATTGGTGGCGGCGCATTTCGGCAGGCATTCAGCCTTGAAACCATAACTCTTGGAACCGGTGTTACCTCTATAGGCTACAATGCTTTTGACTCTTCCGGTATTCGCACTGTTAACTACAAGGGAACGCCTGAGCAATGGGCGGCTATCTCCATTGATAGCGGCAACAGTAGGTTGACCAATGCCACCATCAATTTTCCGGAGCATTTTGATCATCCCGCATGTGGATTGAGCTGCGATCACGAAACGCCCCACGAGGCACTTGCCTCTACCAAATGGACCGGCGGAACTATGTACAACGCTGACTATTATTTGGGCTCCGATATCACTTTTTCTCAAAGTATCATAATTAAGAATAATGCCCGTCTTTGTTTGAACGGGCATACCCTGACCTTTGCGGAAGGCTATGGTTTGAGAGTGCAACCAGGCGCTAGCTTGGTGTTGTGCGATTGTAAGGGTACTGGTGGTATCGCACGAGGCACTCGAGTCAGCAACGGTGACTCTTCTATTCTTACTAACTTCGGAACAATGACAATTTTTGGCGGTAATTATTGCCTGGATGGAGAAGGCGTTTCCGTCCATAACAATGAAAAGTTGTATCTTTACGGAGGATCCTTTGGTATTGATATTAGTAACAGCGGAACCGCTGTTATTTATGGCGGGTCATATACTTCACCTTTAGCATATTACGCAGCACTTGTAAATAGTGCTGATGCAACCATGACCATCTACGATTGCACAGTGGAGTCTGAGGGGCCAGCGCTGAGAAATTTGGGAACAGCTACAATTTATGGTGGCACTTTCCGCACGACCGAAAAGGATACTTGTATTCAAAATGAAGGAAAAATGAATATTTATGATGCCAACATCACGGCGGTGATGGGTGACGGCATTTCTAACACATATGATTCTTCCTCCAGTACCAAAGGAGTGTTGTATTTCCGCGGAGGTACTGTAACAGCAAATTCGGAGCGAGGTACGGCAATTTACAACATTCGAAATTTGTATGTTTACGATGGTACGCTCCAAGGTGCAAATGGCATTGTCAACACAAGTAATGTGTCCGGAACTACGAATAGTATCAGCTCTTGCACCATCAGCGGAGGAACAATCAGCGGTAATATTTGCGGTGTTCGTAACAGTGGTAGAACCTGGACTAGTTACACCAATGGTGTAGGAACCAAGTATTATAATAAAGCAACTTTATCGATCAGTGGTAAGCCGTCCATTGGCAAATTGATTTTGGAATATCCCAATGCATTGACTTTCGACTACAACGGAAATACGCCTATTGACTTGGAGATCAACTTGGAGGATTTTGCGATAGGTGAAAAACTTGGGAATATCAATTCTTCCAAGTTGTCTTTGTTAAATTTAGTTATGCCGGGTTATCTGCTAAAATATAGCGCAAGTGAAAATGGTCTTGTGTTACTTACGGATCAGTGTGGTGTGGAAGGTTCGGATTTGCATTGGAAACTGTCTGACGATGGTGTGCTGACCATTTTTGGAACAGGTGAAATGAAACAAGAATACTCCGGAACCAGGTATCCTTGGGGCGATCGCTGCAATGAAATTAAAAAGGTCGTTGTAGAACCGGGCACTACTAAAATTCCAGCCTATGCATTTGAGTATTGTGAAAATCTTACAACGGTCACTTTGCCGGAAACTCTGACTGACCTCAATTTACAAGCATTTCAGGATTGCGGTAGCCTAAATAACTTGCGCCTCCCCTCCTCTCTGACAAAGGTTAGTGGATATATGAACAACGGCTATCAATTAGCAATTCTTCGATGTGAGTCTTTGACGGATCTGTACTATCTGGGAACCGCAGAGGATTTTGAAGTCCTGCTTAACGGAAAAAACTTAACCAGCAATGACAGTGAAATGGAAATCCACTTCCTGCAGTTGTATGAAACGGCACCTACTTGTACAACGCCGGGCGTGCAAGCGCACTATCGATTTGAAGATAACTCCGTCTATAGTGATATGTACGATATAAACAGAAATCCGATTAAAAAAGCCACAATTCTTCCTGCGCTGAATCACGATTATATCAATCATGAAGCCCAGACTCCCACCTGTATAGAAATAGGCTGGTCGGCTTATGTAACTTGCTCTCGTTGTGATCATACAACCTATGTAGAAATCCCAGCAACCGGCAATCATATCTACGACAACGGTTGCGATACCACCTGTAACGAATGTGGATTTGTCAGAACCACCCTCCACACGCCCGAAAACGGTGTTTGTACCGAATGTGGCAAAGAAGTAGTCGCTCCCGTATCTGCAAAGCTTGTATTGGACAAATACATCGGTGTAAAATACTACTTTAACAAGGAAGATGTAAATGAAGACTTTACCTACCTTGTAACGCTTCCCGGAAGAGAGACTCCTCTTGCGGAAGGTGATTTCTCCGATCTGACTGAGGAAGAAGGTCTTTATGTTCTTTCCTTTAACGGAATCGGCCTTTCCGACTTTATGACGGAATTTACTCTTACCGGTAGCAGCATTTCGGATCCCAAGGCTGAGGATTACAACTCTGTTTACAAGCTTGCAAAGCTTGGTGCGGATCATTACGCTGACGGTGGAAAAGAAGCTGAGCTCTTTAAATCCATTGTAGATCTTGGCAAGGTAGCGGCAGGGGGAGATGCCGAATTTGATCTTTCCTACAAAGCTGAAACCCCCGCCTCTTCCGGTAAAGGTGCGGAAGAAGGAGCAAATGTTCGCTTTACCGGAAAAAACCTTTTGATGAACGATGCCATCGCGATCCGCCTTTACGGTGAAGCCGACAGCATAGATGCCATCGAAAACATAAAAATCACCTTAAACAAAACAAGCGACATCACATCCCTTTGCGATATTTCTTCCCCTGTGTTAGACGAAAAAGCAGGAACCTACCGCTTTACGGTGGATATTTTCTTCAGCGCTTCCAAAATGGACAGCGAAAAGATCATCACCGTAACCGATGGGGAAGGAAGAATTTGTCTTGAACTTTCCGACCGGGTTGACTGGGTCGCTCAGAAGATTCTTTCCCGTGAGCCTGACAATACTCTTGCAAAACAGGTTCTCATTTACATTCAGGCCGCAAATGAATATCATAACAAGGAGGCGTAAAAAATGAAAAAAGAATACGAATCTCCCGAAGTACATAGCATCAATTTTCATACGGAAGAGGCTCTTATGGCTTCTGTAATAGATAGCTCCGGTGCCGGATCCACTGAGATTGGCACGGAAAAGGTTCCTCTTTGGTAAAACCACATCAATATACAAAAGACACACTTTTTAAGTGTGTCTTTTCTTAATATGCACCCATTTTATTTTAGGATTTATCAGGAAGGGTTCTTTTTTTTCATAAACTCTTGCAACGGGAAAAAGAGTAGAGTATAATGAAAGGTAATTAAAACTTACGGATGACCGAAGGGAGGCGAGGGTATGGAGAAAAACGGTTCTACGGACTGCGAAAGCTGCTTGTATTTTGACTATGATGAGGAGTGGGAGTGTGAGATCTGCACCCTCGATCTGGACGAAGACGAAATGGAGCGGCTTGCCAGCGGGCGTTACAGCGGCTGTCCCTATTATCGGTTTTATGATGAGTATAAATTGGTACAAAAGCAGAATTAGAAAGAGAATACTATGAGAATTGTAATTAAAGTAGGAACCTCGACCCTCGCTCACGCTACGGGAAGGCTGAATATCCGTAGAGTTGAGGAGATGTGCAAGGTACTCAGTGATCTGAAAAATTCGGGACATGAAATGATTCTGGTCTCCTCCGGTGCCATTGGAATGGGTGTGGGGAAGCTAAATCTGAAAGAGCGTCCCGAGGATATTCCCACCAAGCAGGCGGCTGCGGCAGTAGGGCAGTGCGAATTGATGTACACCTACGATAAGCTTTTTTCCGAGCACAATCACACGGTGGCGCAGATCCTTCTGACCGGATATGATGTAAGAAATGAAGAAAGCCACAACCATTTTCGCAATACCATGGCGCGGCTACTTGAGCTTGGGGTACTGCCTATTATCAACGAAAACGATACGGTTGCCACGGAGGAGCTTGGCATCGGCGACAACGATACCCTTGCCGCCATTGTGGCAGAATCGGTGAAGGCGGATCTTTTGGTGCTCCTGTCCGATATCGACGGTCTTTACACGGCGGATCCTCACAAGGACCCCGCGGCAAAACTTATCGAAGAGGTATCTGTCATTGACGAAAAGATCCTTGCTCTCGGAGGAGAGAAGGGGTCAAGTCTTGGAACGGGCGGTATGGCGACCAAGCTTTCCGCGGCAAAAATTGTAACTGCTTCCGGCTGTGATATGATCATTGCAAACGGGGAAGATCCCGAGATCCTTTATGAGATCTCAGAAGGTAAAAAGGTAGGAACCCGTTTTCTTGCGGGAGGAAACAAATGAAAGAAACAAAAATTATTCTGAAAGAGGCAAAAGAGGCCTCCTTTCAGATCAACTGTCTTTCCGCAGAGGAAAAAAATGCCGCTTTGGAGGCAATGGCAAGTGCCATTTTAGAGGCTAAGGAAAAGATCCTTTCCGAAAACGAAAAAGACCTTGCGGAAGCAAAAGGGAAGATCAGTGATGTCATGCTGGACCGCCTTCGCTTAAGCCACGATCGTATCTTTGGTATGGCAAAGGGCATTCGGGAGCTTATTTCTCTTCCTGATCCTGTGGAAAGGGTTCTCAAGGAAGTAAAAAGGGAAAACGGACTTCTCATTCGCAAGATTGCCTGTCCTTTGGGTGTGATCGGTATTATTTATGAATCCAGACCCAATGTAACAAGTGATGCGGCATCCCTTGCCATAAAAAGCGGCAATGCCTGCGTGCTTCGCGGTGGAAAAGAGGCCTTTCGCACCTCTTTTGCCATTGTGGAGGCTATGCGAAAGGGCCTTGAAAAGCTATCTTTGCCCAAGGAGGCTATTTCCCTTGTGGAGGATACCACAAGAGACAGTGCCATGGAAATGATGCGCGCCGAGGGGTATCTGGATATGCTCATTCCCCGCGGCGGAAAAGGCTTGATCCGCGCTTGTGTGGAAAATGCTACGGTTCCCTGTATTCAGACGGGCACGGGAATCTGCCATGTATATGTAGACGAGGCGGCAGACCTTGAAAAGGCACTTAACATTATCGAAAATGCAAAAACAAGCCGTCCTTCCGTATGTAATGCGGCTGAGGTGCTTTTGGTACACGAAAAGATTGCACCTTCCTTTTTGCCTCTTTTGAAAAAGAGACTTGTGGATGAAAGATGTGAAAATCCTGTAGAGCTTCGTCTTTCGCAAGGAGCGGCAAAGATCATTGAAGGAAGCCTTGCCGGAGAAAAGGATTTTGATACGGAATTTTTAGACTATATTCTTGCAGTCCGTGTGGTAAAAGATGTAAAAGAGGCCTGTGAGCACATCCGGCTTCATTCTACCGGTCACTCCGAGGCTATTGTAACCGAATCGGACAAGGCGGCACAGCTTTTCACTTCTGCTGTAGACAGCACCTCTGTTTATGTCAATGCTTCTACCCGTTTTACCGATGGCGGAGAATTCGGTCTTGGCTGTGAAATGGGAATTTCCACGCAGAAGCTCCACGCAAGAGGTCCCATGGGTCTTGAGGAGCTTTGCACTTACAAATACATCATTTTGGGTAACGGAACAGTAAGATAAGGAGAAAATATGAAGATCGGCTTTATCGGAACGGGAAATATGGGTACAGCCCTTGCCACCGCTGTGGCAAAAAGTGCGCCCGATACGAAGCTTTATTTTGCGGATTTCTTGAAGGAAAAGGCGGAAAAGACCGCGAAGGATCTTTCCGGTATATCCTCTGACAATATTACCCTTATAAAGGAATGCGATATGGTCTTCTTAGGGGTAAAGCCCCAGGTTCTCCCCGCGCTTCTTTCCGAAATTGCGCCTTTTGTAAAAGAAAGAAAAGGGGAGCTTACCCTTGTGACTATGGCGGCGGGAGTAAAGATCGGGTCCCTCCTTTCGGCTTTGGGAGAGGAGACACCCGTGATCCGTATTATGCCCAACACCCCCGTTATGGTGGGAGAGGGCGTGATCGTTTACTGCTCGAAAAATGTTTCAAAAGAGGAAGAAAAGATCTTTGCGTCCTATCTTTCCTCCGGCGGTCTTGTAGAGAAGATCGAGGAAGAAAAGATCGATGCGGCAAGTGCTCTTCATGGCTGCGGACCTGCCTTTGCTTATCTTTTTGTAGAGGCCCTGGCAGACGGCGCGGTATCCTGCGGACTTTCCCGTGAGGCTGCCCTTCGCTTTGCCGCAAAGACCGTAAAGGGAGCGGCGGAAATGGTGCTGGAAACCGGAAAGCACCCCGGAGAATTAAAGGATGCGGTGTGCAGTCCCGGCGGTTCTACCATCGAAGGAGTCCGTGCCTTGGAGGAAGGCGGCTTTCGCGGAACGACAATGGATGCAGTCCTTGCCTCCTACGAAAAGACTCTTGCCCTCGGAAAGTAAAAAGACAAACAAAAAAACCACCCATTGAGGCGCACTCCGTAAGGAAGTGTGCCTCAGTTATATTCGCCTGACGGCGAGTTATATTGCTTCGCAGTTATATTTGGCTTTTGCCAAGTTATATTGTCCTTTGGACAGTTTTGTGGCGAATATAATATAACGAAAGCCGCAAGGCTTTCATATAACTTGACCGCAGGTCAAATATAACTGCAAACCTTTAGTTTGCAATATCACTGTACCTGCCGAATAAGATGTTCTTTATTTTTGGCAAGTATTTACTCTTCTTAAAGTATGTAACCCACTATGACACTTTCAAAAACTGAAAGTGTCTTTTTCTTTATATAGAAAAACGGAGACTACTTCTTTACGAAGTGTCTCCATTGGGTGGTTTTTTTTAATATCCTCTGTAAATACTGTCAATGCCGAAATATTCTTCCAGGGTGATCCATTCACCGTTTTGATAAAGCTTTTCCGCAAGGTCTTTTCCTACATAGCGAAAATGCCAAGGCTCAAAAATGTAACCGGTGATATCACTTTTTCCTTCGGGGTAACGAAGAATAAAGCCGTATTTGGAGGCGTTTGCGCTGAGCCAATCCAAAATCACTTTCATTTCGGGTTTTTTGGATTCTGCGGTGCTTGCGGTGTTGATATCCATTGCAAGTCCTGTCTGATGCTCACTGTGGCCGGGACGGGCAGAATAGGTGAGCGCATCCTCCAGACCGTCGCTTTGCACATAGTTGTTAAAGAGGTATTCCTGACGGGCTCTGGTGCGGTAAGCACTTCGGATGGTCAGGGTATGTCCTTCGCTCTGTGCTGCTGCCTTCATTTGATAAAAAGCCTGTTCCGTTTCTTTTGTCAGGTTGTTGACAGGGTAGCTCTTGGGAAGGGAGTAGCTTTTGTTTACGATGAGGATTCCGTCAACGGTGGCAATCCCGTCTTTTACCAAGAGTGTTTTGCCGTTTTGGGTCTTATAGCTTCCGTCGATCAGAGTGCCGTTCTCAGCGAAGGGAGAAGCAACCACAAAGACCTTGATCTCTTTTGTTACCTTCTTTCCGTTTTTATCCACCGCAGTAAGGGTAACCTTGTATTCGCCTTCTTTAGCGGTATCGTATGTTTTAGAGGGGGTTACGGGAAAGGTTTCGCCCGCTTCGTCTGTAGCGGTGCAGGAAGAAAAATCGGGAGTCTCACCCAAGGAAACATAAAGGGCCTCGGGGGACTGGATCTTGATGGAGGTGTTTTTTGTCACTTCATGCTCTTTGGTTTCGGGCTCTTTTTCTTCTTTATAGAAATTGATCAGGATATCTGATTCGGTTTTTCTGTGAAAAATATTTTCCATTTCAAAATCAACGCGCATTTCACCTTCCTTTGAGGAATTTAAAATGCGGTGAGAATCAAGCAAGGTTCCGCCCTTTACCTCGGTGATCACATCGGAAAGGGTCAGATCTTCTCCGACGGGAAAGGAAAGGGAGTCTGCGTAGATTGGGGTGGGCTTTTGAAGCGCAAGGATCAGACCGATACCGAAGATCACAAGGAAGAATAAGAGAAAAATCAGACCGGAGCGATCCTTATTTTTGGTTCTTTTTTTCTTTTTCATATTATATTCCTTTTTTCTGCATATATGCCCAGCCGTGGCGGCACATATCTTCAATATCGTATTTTGCTTCCCAATTCAAAAGCTTTTTTGCTTTTTCCGTGTCTGCGTAGCAGCTGCCGATATCACCGGGGCGTCTTTCGGCAATGCGGTAGTTTACCTTTACACCGCTTGCCTTTTCAAAGGCGCTTACAAGCTCCAAAACGCTGGTGCCGCTTGAGGTACCCAGGTTAATCGCCTCACAGCCTTTATGATCTGCTGCATAGTCAAGAGCCTTCAGGTGGCCTTTTGCAAGATCGACTACATGGATATAGTCTCTTACACCGGTTCCGTCGGGGGTATCGTAGTCGTTACCGAATACGGAAAGACAGGGAAGGATTCCTGCGGCAACTCTTGCAATATAGGGGAATAGGTTGTTGGGAATGCCGCTGGGGTTTTCGCCGATCAAGCCGCTTTCGTGAGCACCGATGGGGTTAAAATAGCGCAGAAGCACTACGCTCCATTCGGGGTCGGATACGGAAAGGTCACGAAGGATCTGCTCCAGCATAAGCTTTGTCCAGCCGTAAGGGTTGGTGCAGGAGGTGGGCATATCCTCACGGAAGGGAACGGTGTTTCCCATGCCGTAAACAGTAGCGGAAGAGGAAAAGACGATTTTTTTGCATCCTGCTTTTCGCATAACATCGCAAAGGACAAGGGTGCCTCCGATGTTGTTTTCGTAATATTCCAAGGGGATCTGTACCGATTCTCCTACCGCCTTCAGTCCCGCAAAGTGGATGACAGCATCGATCTTATTTTCGCAAAAGACGGTTTCAAGAGCTTTTTTGTCGCGGATATCCGCTTTAAAAAACAAGGGCTTTTTGCCGGTTATGGTATGAATATCATCCAGAACATTTTCTTTGGAATTGCAAAGATTATCTACAATGACAACCTCATGTCCTTCTTCCAGAAGTTCTACAACGGTGTGTGAACCGATAAAGCCGGTTCCGCCTGTTACAAGAATTTTCATAATACAGCCCTTTCTTAAAAAAGTTAGTTGTGAAAAAGTTTTTTTGTTTGATACTCGGGGTCACAGGTCAGGTTCATACCGAGCTTTCTGAAAATGCCCGCGTCGATCTCCGTCAGGATAACGGTAGAATGGACCTCACACCCCTTTAGAAGCGGAAGCTGCTCGATTGCTTTGCGGGCGTTTTGATCGTGTGCTGCCGCAATGGACAGGGCAATCAGCACTTCGTTGGTATGAAGTCTGGGGTTGTGGTTTCCAAGGTTTTTGATCTTCAGCTCCTGAACGGGCTCAATGACCTCTCTCGAGATCAGATCAATCTCTTTGTCAATGCCGGCAAGAACCTTTAAGGAGTTAAGTAACAGTGCAGAGGAGGCACCAAGCAGGGTAGAGGTTTTTCCTACTACTACGCGGCCGTCGTGAAGCTGAAGGGCGGCTGCAGGCTGGCCTGTTTCTGCTTTTTTGTCTCTTGCCAATTGGGCAAATGCGCGGTCTTCGGGGGCCACCTGCGCTTTTGTCATCAAAAGCTTTAATTTCAAAATGGTGCTTGCCACAGGAAGACCTTTTCTTTTGTCACATTCGGCAGTAAAGTATCTGCGGATGATCTCATTTTTGCTGGCTGCGCGGCAAACCTCATCATCGGTGATACAGTTTCCTACCATATTGACGCCCATATCCGTGGGGGATTTGTAGGGGGATGAGCCGAAGATCTTTTCGAACATCGTGCGAACCACGGGGAAGATCTCTACATCGCGGTTGTAGTTTACGCTTTTTTTACCGTATGCTTCCAGATGGAAGGGATCCAGCATATTTACATCGTTCAGATCAGCCGTTGCAGCTTCGTATGCCAGATTGACCGGATGATTGAGAGGAAGATTCCAAATGGGGAAGGTTTCAAATTTTGCATATCCTGCCTTGATACCGCGCAGGTTATCGTGGTAAAGCTGGGAAAGGCAAACGGCCATTTTACCGCTTCCGGGACCCGGGGCGGTGACGACCACAAGGCTTCTTTCGGTTTCAATATATTCGTTTTTACCGTAGCCTTCCTCGCTGATGACCTTCTGAATGTCTTCCGGATAGCCTTCAATCGAGTAATGGCAGAAAACACGAATGCCGAGGGCTTCCAGTTTCTCGCGGAATTTGATGGCGGAGGACTGAGAAGCAAAACGGGTAAGAACCACACTGCCGACCAAAAGTCCGCATCCGCGGAAGGCGTCGATCAGCCGCAGAGTGTCCTGCTCATAGGTGATGCCCAGATCGCCGCGGACCTTGTTTTTCTCAATGTCAAACGAGTTGACTACCAAAACGATCTCTGCCTCTTCCTTCAGCTGCATCAGCATGCGGATCTTACTGTCCGGCTGAAAACCGGGCAGCACGCGGGAGGCGTGGAAGTCGTCGAAGAGCTTTCCGCCGAATTCCAGGTAAAGCTTTCCGCCGAATTTTCCGATGCGTTCTTTGATGCTCTCGGACTGCAAAGTCAGATATTTTTCATTGTCAAAACCGATTTTGATCATACTCATCTCAAAGATCCTATTCTTTCAACAAAATTCATCTAGTATTATAATATATATTTTTTTATATTTCAACCAAAAAAAACAAAAAATAAAAAATATGCGCAAAAAAAGAAGTGCAATTTCGCACTTCTTTTTCGTTCTTTTTTACAAGCCTACGCTATCAAGTGTTTCGCGAAGGACCTTTGCACTGTTCTGAACATCCTTAAGCTCCTCGGGGAGAAGGGGAGGATCTACCTCGCGCTCAATACCCTTAGGACCGAGAATGCAGGGAAGGGAAAGACAAACATCATCCTTGATGCCGTAGCGGTTATGTGCAAGGCAAGAAACGGTAAGAACGGAGTTGTTGCTGGAGAAGATGGCTCTTACGATACCTGCAACGCAGGTAGAAACTGCATAGAAGGTAGCGCCCTTTCTCTTGATGATCTCTCCTCCTGCTTCTCTTACATCCTTTTCCACACCGCGGAGGAAAACCTCAGTCTGCTCATCGGTGTAGTGCTGAATGTTGCGGCAGTACTGTCTGAAATCCATACCGATGACGCTGGTCACGCTCCAGGGGAAGGTAGAGGAGTCGCCGTGCTCGCCGAATACATAAGCATGGATGTTCTTTGCGCTGATGGAAAGACGGTGAGATACCAGAGAACGGAGTCTTGAGGTATCAAGCATGGTACCGCTGCCGATGATCTGGGTTGCGGGAAGACCGGAATACTTGATGAAAGCGTAGGTGAGAACATCAACAGGGTTGCTGACGATCACATAAACTGCGTTGGGGCAGTAAGATGCGATCTTGGGTGCGATCTCCTTGATCAGGTTGGTGTTGATGCTGGCAAGCTCAAGTCTGGACTGGCCGGGCTTTCTGCCGATACCGGAGGTAATAATAACAACATCACTGCCTGCAGCGTCGGAATAGTCACCGGCATAAATATTGATGGGAGTGGAAAAGGGGGCGCCGTGCATAATATCCATGGCTTCACCTTCTGCTTTTGCACGGTTGATGTCGATCAGGACGATCTCGGATGCAAGGCTGTTCTGTGTCAGTGTATATGCAACGGTAGCGCCAACATTACCGCAGCCTAAAACCGTAATTTTCTTACTCATAGTAGGTCTCCTTCTTCTTTTTTCAAAAACAGTTGATACTCCATTTTACATAGAAAATGGAAAAAATGCAAGTCTTTTTCCCGAAATGAAAAATTACGATTTCAAATAACGCTATTTGGAAAAAGTTATGGCAAGACCCTTTCCTCCTTCGACAAAAAGGGAAGAGAAGATGTGATATCCTTTTTTTCGGAGGAAACGAAATGAAGGAAATCTTATATTTAGATGTGTTTTTTATCACAAATTTTCTGATGGATCTTGTATCTTTGTCAGTAGGAGCTTTGATTGCTTCGGAAAAGGCAAAATTTTCCCGCCTTTTGGCCGCATCGTTGGTGGGAGCGCTTTTTTCTGTGGGAATTCTCGTTCTGTCTCCCGGACGCCTTTTGCAATTCTTTGCGGGGATGATCTCATTTTGTTTGATGATATTTCTTGCGTTTGGCAGGAAAAACCGTAGAAGATTCGGGAAGATCCTTACCTTTTCTTTTGTTACCTCGCTTTTTTTGGGAGGTGCGGCGGAGGCGATCTCATACTATACCGGTTTTGAGAAAAGCCGAATCACCCCGGGGATCTTTTTTGCACTTTTGTTTTTTGCATTCGGCTGCTTTTCTCTTTGGGGGAAAAGCGTGAATCGAAAACTGGAAACGGCGGTGGTCAGTCTTGCGATCACCTTTTCCGGTCGGAAGGAGTACTTTTTCGGTCTTGTGGATTCAGGGCTTCTACTAAAGGACCCGGAGGGGCAGCGGCCTGTCCTTTTATTAAAGGCGGAGTACGCCTCACCTCTTTTACCGTATGACTTTTTAAGCCATATAAAAAACGGTGTGTGTCCTGAGGGGGAAAAGCTTTTTTCCATTCCCATGCGCACCGCTTCCGGTACCGGAAGGCTGTATGCTTTTTTACCGGAGAGGGTGAGTATTATAAAAAACGGGAAGAAAAAAAACAAAGAATGGGAAGATGTTTTGGTCGCCCTTGATTTTTCCGAAGGGGGCTTCGGCGGCTGTCCGTGCCTGGTGCCCCTTTCTGTTTTGTAGGAGGAGAAAATGACAATCATAAAAAAACTTTTACTGTGGGTTTTTCCCGCGTTTCGCTCTTTTTTCGGAGAAAAAGAGGAGGGAGAGGGCATCTATTATATCAACGGTCCCGATGAGCTTCCGCCTCCGCTTTCTTCGGAGGAAGAGAAAAGATGCATTACGGAAATGGAGAAAGGGCTCCGGGAAGAGGAAAACAGAAATCTTCTTGTGGAGCACAACCTTCGCCTTGTGGTATACATTGCAAAAAAATTTGAAAATACCGGGGTGGGAATGGAGGATCTCGTTTCCATCGGCACCATCGGCCTCATCAAAGGGGTTACAAGCTTTCGTTCGGAAAAAAATATCAAGCTTGCTACTTACTGCTCCAGGTGCATCGAAAATGAAATTTTAATGTTTCTGAGAAAGGTCACCTCTCGCCGTGCGGAAATCTCCTTTGATGAACCTCTGAATGTGGATTGGGACGGAAACGAGCTGCTTTTAAGCGATGTCCTCGGTACCGACGGCCAGGAGGTGCACAGAGAGCTTGAACGGGAAGAGGATCAAAAGCAGCTCTTTTTTGCTCTCGGAAAGCTTTCTCCCCGCGACCGTACCATCATCACTTGCCGTTTCGGTCTTGCGGGAAAAAAAGAGATGACTCAGAAGGAAGTAGCGGAAAAAATGGGCATTTCTCAATCCTACATTTCCCGCCTTGAGAAGAAAATTATAGAGAAATTGAAGAAAGAGATCCTGTCACATACATAAAAACTCTTTGCACATTTGAATTTTTGTGCTATAATGGTGCGAAACTGACAAAGGAGCTTTTTATGAAATCACTTTCTCATTATCTGATCCCCGATTTGATCTGTGAAGAAGTCTACGACATTCCCTTTTCAAATTTTCTGAAAAAAGGCGTAAAGGCCGTTGTTTTTGATATTGATAATACCCTCGTTCCTTATGATGTTGCCGTTCCTACCGAAAAGGTAACATCCCTTCTTACTTCCTTGAAGGAAATGGGCCTTTCGATTGCCTTTGTATCCAATAACACCCCCGAACGGGTTGAGACCTTTAACGAAAGCCTCGGCTTTTTTGCCGTGCCCGATTCCCACAAGCCCTTAAAAAGGGCACTCGGTCCCGTTTTGTCTCAGTTTGGGATCTCCCCTCAGGAACTGCTTCTTGTGGGCGATCAGCTTTTGACTGATGTGCTTTGCGCAAGAGTGAACCGCGCCCATGTGGTTTCGGTATCTCCCATCAAAAAGGTAGAGACTCGCTTTTTCCGATTCAAACGGTGGATCGAAAAGCCCTTTATTCGTGCCTATTACAAAAAGAATGGAAAATAAAAAATGACAAAGATCAGGATACTTTCCGAAACACTTTCTAAGGGAGAGGCTGCGCTGATCACATCTCCCGTATCCCGTATGTATTTAACAGAGTTCTCTTCTTCGGACGGGTTTTTATTCTTGACAAGGGAAAAAGCATTTTTCTTTTTGGATTCCCGCTATTTTGAAATGGCTTGTCTTTTCCAGGAAAAAGGAGAGATGCCGAAGGAAATTACCCTTCGTTCCGACCGATTCTTTCCTGCTTTGGAGGAGATCGTCACGGAGAACAAAATTGAAAGGATCTTTTTTGAAGACCGTTTCGTGACCGTTTCGACCCTTTCTTCCCTTGAGAAAAAATATCCGAAGCTGTCTTTTTTACCCTTGGAAGATCGTATTGAGAAAATGCGTATTGTAAAAAGCAGGGAAGAGATCGAAAAGATCGCAGCGGCGCAAAAGCTTGCGGAAGCGGCTTTTTCTTATGTGCTTCCAAGGCTGAATACAAATCGAACGGAAAATGATGTGGCTGCCGAGATCGAATATTTTATGAAAAAAAACGGTGCTTCCGGCCCCAGCTTTTCAACCATTTGTGTTTCAGGGAGCCGCTCTTCTTTGCCCCACGGAACACCCACAGAGGCTTTTTTGACAAAAAACAGCTTTGTTACGATGGACTTTGGCTGTGTTCTGGACGGATACGCATCGGACATGACAAGAACCGTTTGCCTCGGCAAGGCAAGTGAAGAAATGCGCCTTGTGTATGATACAGTTTTAAAGGCACAGAAAAATGCCATTTTATCCGTTCGGGCGGGCGTTACGGGAAAAGATGCGGACCTTGCGGCAAGAGGTGTGATCGAAAAAGCCGGTTTCGGTGAATATTTCGGCCACAGCACAGGCCACGGTATAGGCCTTGAAGTGCACGAAGCCCCTTCTTTTTCCCCTTCGTATGAGAAAAAGATCCCCTGCGGCGCAGTTCTTTCGGTAGAGCCGGGGATTTATCTGCCCGGAAAATTCGGTGTACGTATTGAGGATCTTGTTGCGGTGGAAGAGAACGGATGCCGGAATTTGAACTTTGCACCGAAAGAATTGATCGAATTATAATGCATTTTTTGCAAATATGTCTTGCAAAATGGCAAAAAAAGTGGTATGATTGTTTCGTAAATTGATTTTTTGTAAAAATTGGAGGATACTATGGCAATTACAGCAGGCGATTTCAGAAACGGTGTTACCTTTGAGATGGATGGCGCTGCAATGCAGGTTATCGAATTTCAGCATGTAAAACCCGGAAAGGGCGCAGCATTTGTTCGTACAAAGCTGAGAAATGTGATTACCGGTTCTGTTGTAGAAAAAACCTTTAACCCCACTGAAAAATTCACCCCCGCTTTCGTAGAAAGAAAAGATATGCAGTACTCTTACGACGATGGCGATCTGTATCACTTTATGGATACCGAAACCTGGGAAGAGACTCTCGTATCTCATGATCTGGTTGGTGACAACTTCAAGTTTGTAAAAGAAGAAATGATTTGCAAGGTTCTTTCCTTCAAGGGCAATGTGTTCGGCGTAGAGCCCCCCATGTTCGTAGAGCTTGCAGTTACTCAGACTGATCCCGGCTTCAAGGGCGATACCGCTACCGGTGCTTCCAAGCCTGCAACTCTCGAGACCGGCGCACAGATCAAGGTTCCCCTCTTTGTAAACGAGGGCGATGTTCTGAAGATCGATACCCGTACCGGTGAATACCTGGAAAGAGTATAATAGGTGCGACTTATGTTGATTAGTGAAAAGGTAGCTTACCTGAAGGGTCTGATGGAAGGACTTGACTTCCAGGCAGAAACCAAGGAAGGCAAGATTATCAAATTGATGGCTGAGATCTTGGACGATATGGCAGAAGAAATTCTGAACACCCAGGACGAAGTAGATGATATCAATGAGTATCTTGAGGCAATGGACGAAGATCTGACCAATGTAGAAGAAGAGATCTTCGGTGAATTTGATGACGATTGCGATTGCGACTGTGAGGATTGTGATTGCGACTGCGAAGAGGAGGACTGCTACGAGGTTACCTGTCCTCATTGCGGAAACAACATTTGTTTTGAGGAAATGCCTGAAAACAATGTGTTCCCCTGTCCCGCTTGCTCCAAGGATATCCCTTTGGATGACTGAAATTCAGACCTCCGGTGATGCCGGAGGTCTTTTATGTGTAAAGAGGTTGTGATGAAAGAAAATATGACTGCTTTGTCCTTTGCCGACCGTGCGGTGGAGCTTTTTATGGAAGGGTATAACTGTGCTCAGGCTGTTTACGGTGCTTTTGCACCTTCCCTTGGCGTGGAAGAAAAGGAGGCCCTTCGTCTTGCATCTCCTTTTGGCGGTGGCTTTGGCAGGCTGCGTCAGGTCTGCGGTGCTTTCAGCGGTATTACTTTGGTGATGGGTCATTATTTTGGCTACAGCGACCTTTCAGCTCCCGAAAAGGATGTGCTTTACCCTCGGGTACAGGAGATGGGCCGCCGTTTTGAAGAAAGATGCGGCAGCCTTATTTGCCGTGAAATTTTAAAGAACAAGGCTCCTGTAGGAGGAACTGCTTCTCCCAGAACCGCGGAGTTTTATAAATCCCGTCCCTGCGCAAGAGTTGTGTATGCGGCAGCGGAGATTCTGGAAGAATATCTGAAAGAGGAGGGAGTTTTGTGAAAAATAAATTTCTTGACCTGTTTTTGACCTTTTTTAAGATCGGCGCATTCACCTTCGGCGGTGGGTATGCCATGATCTCTATTATTGAAAATGAATGTGTCAGCGAAAAAAAGTGGCTGAGCCACGATGAAATGATGGATATTACCGTAGTGGCGGAATCCACCCCCGGTCCCCTTGCCATCAATACCGCAACCTTTGTGGGATACAAGGTAGGCGGCATTTTCGGTTCTGCAATGGCAACGGGCGGTGTGGTGCTTCCTTCACTGATCATTATCGGCATAATCGCTCTCTTTTTGGAAAACTTTCTCGAGATCACCTGGGTGGCAAGCGCGTTCCGCGGTATCAAGGCAGCGGTGGCATTTCTTATTTTCGGCGCAGGCTGGAAAATGCTGAAAAAAATGAAAAAAACGCCCCTCAATCTTGTGATCTTTTGTGCAGCTCTCCTTATCATGATGGGAGCAAACTTTGCACTTTACTCTGTTTCTTCCATTTATCTGATTATGATTTCAGCTGTGGTAGGACTGTTCCTTTACGGCCTTTCTGCTATTCGGGAAGGGGGTAAAAAGAAATGATGGAGCTTCTTTATCTTTATTGGGAATTTTTGAAGGTGGGCCTTTTTACCTTTGGCGGCGGCTACGGTGCCATTCCGATCATTCGCGACACCATTTTGCGCAATCCCAAGTGGGGCGTGGATTCGGATATGTTCAGCTATATTGTAGGCGTGGCAGAATCCACTCCCGGTCCTATTATGGTCAATACTGCTACCTATATCGGAACCACCCATGAGGGCATTTTAGGCGGTATTTTTGCTACACTGGGTGCGATTACACCTTCTTTTGTCATTATTTTGCTGATTGCAAAATGCCTGAAAGGCTTTATGGAGAAAAAAGGTACCCGTACTGTTCTTGACACCATCAAGCCCTGTGTGGTGGGCATTATTTTATCTACCGGCCTTTATTTTCTTCTTTCGGGTGTGATCCCTCAGATCAAATCTCTCTTTACTGAGGGCTTTACAAAATCTCTTTTACCCGAATGGAAAACCCTTTTGATCTTTGGACTTGTTTTTGCCTTAAGATGCGTTTATAAGCTTTGGAAAAAGAAGACTATTCCGCCCATTTTGTCGATTGCCTGTGCGGCGGTTTTCGGTATTATTGTTTTTGGAGTGTAATATGGAACATTTGGAATGGAAAAAAGAAATGATCGAGCTTCTATCAAAGGAAGATCTTACCCGCGATGAGATCCTTTCCGTTATGATCGCTCTTCCCACCTATGAAAAGGCGGAGAAGATGATTGCCTTTTTAAAAGAAGGAAAGGAGCTTTCCGCAGACGATATTTACCAAAAAGCAGGGGAAATTGCTTTCGGCAAAAACTCTTGACAAAGCTTTTTACCTTTGTTATAATGTGGGAAACTTGTGAGCAAGAGTAGTACCTTGTTAACGGCACTTACAGAGAGTCGCGGAGGGTGTGATCGCGATAGGGACAAAATAAGGGAATGGACTTGTGAGGGCAAACCGAAAAGCTTTTGAGTAGGGGAGACGGGTTCCGGCCGTTACATCGGATCGCGTATGATAGTACGTGTGAGTGCGCTGCATTTGCGGCGAATTTGGGTGGCACCACGGATCAGAATGATTCGCCCCGAACGAAATTTCGTTTGGGGCTTTTTTTATTCAGGAGGAGAAGATATGATTTTTAACGGAGTGGATTTTGATACCTATTTCAATCACTATCCCGACAACAACGGATATTTTGGAAAATATGGCGGTGTTTATATTGACGAAAAATTGAAAAATGCCATGGCAGAGATCACGGAAGCCTACTTTTCCATTTGCCAATCCAGAAAGTTTATTGCGGAACTGCGCCGCATTCGTAAGGAATTCCAGGGAAGGCCTACTCCTGTCACACATTTAGAGCGTCTTTCCGACTATTTAGGCGGCAAGGTTCAGCTTTATGCAAAGCGTGAGGATCTGAACCATTCCGGTGCCCACAAGCTCAACCACTGTATGGGCGAGGCGCTTCTTGCCAAATATATGGGTAAGAAAAAAGTGATCGCCGAAACAGGTGCAGGCCAGCATGGCGTTGCTTTGGCTACTGCGGCTGCATATTTCGGTTTGGAATGTGATATTTACATGGGTTCTGTGGACATTAAAAAGCAGGCACCCAATGTTGCCAGAATGAAGATTCTCGGTGCAAATGTGGTAGAAGTTACCCACGGCCTGAAAACGCTGAAGGAAGCGGTGGATGCTGCCTTTGATGCTTACAGCAAAGAATATAAGGACAGTATTTACTGCATCGGTTCCGTTCTCGGTCCTCATCCTTTCCCTATGATGGTTCGTGATTTCCAAAGCGTTGTTGGAATTGAAGCGAGGGAGCAGTTTGTGGATATGACCGGTCATCTGCCGGACGCGATCGTTGCCTGCGTAGGCGGCGGTTCCAATGCTGCCGGCCTTTTTGCCGGATTTTTGAATGACCCTGTAGATATTTACGGCATCGAGCCTTTGGGCAAAGGTCCGAAGCTCGGCGACCACGCGGCTAGCCTGAAATACGGTACCGAGGGCATTATGCACGGCTTTAACAGCATTATGCTTAAGGATGAAAACGGCGATCCCGCTCCTGTATATTCCGTAGCAAGCGGCTTGGATTACCCCTCTTCCGGTCCTGAGCACGCATTCCTTCAGGAGATCGGCAGAGTAAAATACGATGTGATCGATGATGAAGAGACCGTAGACGCCTTCTATAAGCTTGCGCGTATGGAAGGAATCATTCCTGCGATTGAAAGTTCTCACGCAGTGGCCTACGGCATGAAGCTTGCAAAGAAAATGGATAAAGGATCTGTTCTTATCAATCTCTCAGGCAGAGGCGATAAGGACATGGACTACATTATTGAAAATTTCGGCATTCGCTGATGAAAAAAGCATCTCTTCGAGGCGCACTCCGTAAGGAAGTGCGCCTCAGTTATATTCGCCTGACGGCGAGTGATATTGCTTCGCAGTGATATTAGCTAACGCTAGTGGTATTGTCCTTCGGACAGTTTTACGGGCGAATATAATACCACTGAAACCGTAAGGTTTCAATATCACTTTTGCCGCAGAGCAAAAATATCACTGCAAACTTTTCGTTTGCAATAGCACTTTAGCCGCCGAAAAGAACACTTTTTATTTTTCGGCAAGTATTTACCTCTCTCAAAGTATGTAACCCACTATGACACTTTCACATTCTATGTGTAAAGTATCATTTTTTTGTAAAGATAAACGCCGAGAGAGAACTTCTTTACGAAGTGTTTCCCTCGGAGATGCTTTTTTTTCTTAATATTATCAGAACTTACTTGACAGTTTTATATCTTGCCATCATAATGAGTAAAAAGGCGAATAAAGGAAATAAAAAGGAGAAAAAATGATTAGAACAAAAGGAAAAAAGGCGGTGATCGTTTTGGTTGTTTTAATATCAGTTTTCCTTATTATATATATTGGCATCAATTTGTACTGTGTTTTTTCAACAAAAGGAAAGGTGCATTCGCCGGAGGAAACGAAAGAAATAACCCCCTTTGGAGATGCGATCCTTGTTCTTGGGGCAGGGGTGAAAAACGATGGCTCTCCTTCCCATATGCTTCAGGACCGTTTGCTGACTGCTTTGCAGCTATACGAAAAAGGTGTTTGTGAAACGATTCTTGTCAGCGGAGATCACGGAAGTGAAAATTATGATGAGGTCAATATTATGAAAAGCTTTCTGATCCAAAGAGGTGTTCCTTCCGAAAGGATCTTCATGGATCATGCGGGATTTTCTACCTATGACTCTCTCTATCGGGCAAAAGAAGTATTTGGCGCAAAAAGTCTTGTGATCGTAACACAGGAGTACCATACCTATCGTTCTGTTATGATCGGTGAGCATTTGGGTATCCGATGCAAAGCGGTGGCAGCTCCGATCTTGTCGGTGGATGCAACGCGTTACACGAAACAGAGCTGGTATTCATTCCGAGAGAGTATTGCAAGGTGCAAGGATTTTTTCAATTGCATCTTCAAGCCTTTGCCGAAATATCTCGGGGAAAGCATCTCTTTGGAGGAAAATGGAGATGTTACAAATGACGGAAAATCACGATGAGTTGTGATTTTTGCACAGAAAAGCAAAGGGGATTTTTCCCTTCGTTTGTGTAAAAAATAAAAATCGAAAAAAATCAAAAAAAATTCCAAAAAAAGCCTTGACAAAGGAGGGAGGTTTTGGTAAACTGTAACTCCACCGCCTGTGAGGGCGAGTGGGATCTCGAAAGCGAGTCAAAATTTTTTTGAAGAAAATCGAAAAAAGGTATTGACAAAGCAGAAGAGATTGGATATAATAGATAGGCTGCGATTGCGCAGCGAGCGAACCTTGAAAATTGAACAACAAAGACGAAAATGTACAAAGACAAAGCACGATTAGTGGTAAGAGATTACTTTTAATTGTGTGGAAGCTTTAGTCATTCCTTAAGAAAAATACAAACCAGAAACAAAGTAATTGAGCAATCAATAACTCTAAAAGATTTTAGCTGCGCAAGCAGATAAGATACCAATTTTAGAGAGTTTGATCCTGGCTCAGGATGAACGCTGGCGGCGTGCTTAACACATTCAAGTCGAACGGGCGAAGGGGAGCTTGCTCCCCGGAGCTAGTGGCGGACGGGTGAGTAACGCGTGAGTAACCTGCCTTTCTCTGGGGGATAACGTTGGGAAACCGGCGCTAATACCGCATAATGTATTGTGACCGCATGATCGGAATACCAAAGGATTTATTTGGAGAAAGATGGGCTCGCGTCTGATTAGGTAGTTGGTGGGGTAACGGCCTACCAAGCCGACGATCAGTAGCCGGACTGAGAGGTTGAACGGCCACATTGGAACTGAGATACGGTCCAGACTCCTACGGGAGGCAGCAGTGGGGAATATTGGGCAATGGGCGAAAGCCTGACCCAGCGACGCCGCGTGAAGG
>JAZSAT010000035.1:0-14404 GCA_045602025.1 Eubacteriales bacterium
AATATCACTACGACCAGAGGGAGTAATATCACTTTCACAAAGTGAAAATATCACTCTTTGCACAGCAAAGAATATCACTTATCTTTCTTGTTTGTTGTTAAAAGGGTTTGGGTATCACCCAAAAAGAAGCATTTGTACTTACAAATGCGATGCTGGTTCTTTCCGATAAGCATAAGAAAAGCCTCGATGAAATTCATCGAGGCTTTAATCATCCTTATGAGAAGTAGTCTTTTCGGGTGTTCTTTTTTTAGTGAAGAGTGAAAAGTGAAGAGTGAAGAGGTAAGGAAGGCGTTTGTTCCTTTTTGAAAAAAGGAACCTAAAAACTTATAACGAATAAAAAATAACTTCGGATTTATCTTTCTTTGTTTCTTTAACAGACGGAAGCTTTTTGTTTCTTTTTTCGAGAAAAAAGAAACAGCCGATTTTACGGTGTTGTTTCTTCTTCCGCGGGAAGAGTGGGTGCCACAGGCACCGTAGCAAAATCTACCGTATTACAGGGTGCATCTGCTTTGAAAATAAAGCTTTCCGTGCCGCTGATGCCAAGATAAGTCAAAACATCGGCGCCGTAGGCGGTTACATTGGGTGAATAAGTAAAGAAATTGGTCTTTGCAAAAAAGTCCATGGGAATGTAGAGAACATCGTCAATGAGAAGTGCAGGGTCCTTCAGGGCCGTATGGGTACCGTTGACAATGGCCTCGGGCGTTCCTACATAGAAGGTGGCGTATTCCCCGGTAGAGGGCAGGAGAATAGACCTTGTGGTATAATCACCGAATTGGCTGAGCGCAAGGTATTTTGTCAATTCATTGACAGAAATATACTTCACACCGCCAAAGGTGACCTCTTCCTTTTCCAAGATCTTGTCTTCCTTCCGTTCCCCTTCGGTGAACAGCTTTGTGGGAAGGGCGTCTTCACTGCCGTCGGGACGGCCGATGATGGAGACTGCCACAAAGACCCAATAAAGGACCACAAGAAAAAGGGAAATAGAAAAGCAAAGCTTAAACAGCCTCTTCCTCGCTTCCCGACGCTGGGCTCTCCGGCGGAGGGCTTCTGCCCTTCTTCTCTTTTCCGCCTCTCTTCGTTTGGCAAGACGGGCTTTTTCTTCGGAAGAAAGCTGTTTTTTACGGGGTGCCGGGCTTTTTCTCACAGGCTGAGAGGTTTTCTTCGCAGGCTGTGACGGCTTTCTTGCCGTATTTGACCTGTTTTTCACCGTTGCGCGGTATTTTTCCTGTGCCATGGCTTTCCTCCTTTTTGTATTCTTACAAACAGTATATCACACAACGCACAAAAAAGTCTATAGCAATTGTCTCTTTTTTGAAAAAGCGACGAAAAAAACTTTGTTCCTTTTTCGAAAAAAGGAACCGAAAAACTTATGACTAATGAAAAATAACTTAGGAATTATATTCCATAGTATTCTTTTTTATAGTTTAGTTTTTTCTTTGCCTACTTTCCCACCAGCGAAAGTTCCACCTTCCAAAACAAGTTTTGGGGTGTCACTTTTTTATTTTAAAAAAGAAAGTAGGTTGCATAATGCTCCATTTTGTGATATAATTTTTTATCTATATATTTTGAGAGGAGATTTCCCTATGGTAAATCGCACTTCCAAAGAAAACTACTACCTGGATATTGCCCAGACCGTTGCAGAAAGAGGCACCTGCCTGAGAAAAAAATACGGCGCGATCATTGTGAAAAACGATGTGATCGTATCTACCGGATATGTAGGCGCACCCCGCGGCAGAAAAAACTGCTGCGATATGAATTTCTGCCTGAGAGAAAAACTGAATATCCCCCGTGGCGAGCGGTATGAGCTTTGCCGCAGTGTACACGCAGAGCAAAATGCCATTATCAACGCCTCCCGCGAGCAGATGATCGGTTCTACCATGTACCTTTGCGGACTGGATGTAAAAACAGGGGAATATGTGGCAAATTCCACCAGCTGTCAGATGTGCAAGAGAATGATCATCAATGCAGGAATTGAAAAAGTGATCGTGCGCGACAGCAAAGAAGAATACAGAATTATCCCCGTCAGCGATTGGGTAGAAAACGACGACTCCCTCGGTCAGATGGGCTATTAAAGAAGAAAAGGAAATTTTATGATCAACATTCCCGAAATTTTTGGCTCCCGGGTCTTTAACGACCCTATGATGAAAAAATACCTTCCCGAGGAGATCTACCGTTCCCTGAAAAATACCGCCTCCAAAGGGGAAAGACTGGACCCACACATTGCCGATGAAGTGGCAAAGGGTATGCGGGACTGGGCGCTGTCCCTCGGTGCTACCCACTTTACCCACTGGTTCCAGCCGATGACCGGTACCACCGCGGAAAAGCACGATTCCTTTATTAAGCCCGTCAGCGACAGCCAGATCATTATGGAATTTTCCGGTAAAAATTTGATCGCAGGCGAGGCAGACGCCTCCTCATTCCCCTCCGGCGGCCTTCGCGCTACCTTTGAGGCAAGAGGCTATTCCGCCTGGGACCCTACCTCCTACGCCTTTATTAAGGATAAGACCCTTTGTATTCCTACCGCCTTCTGTTCCTTCCGCGGGGAAAGCCTTGATAAAAAAACTCCCCTTCTCCGTTCTCAGGAAGCCATTGACAGAGAAACCAGAAGACTTTTAAAGCTTTTCGGTATTGAGACCCGAAGAGTCATCGCCCATGTGGGCGCGGAGCAGGAATACTTTCTGATTGACAGTGAGATCTGGGCAAAACGGCCCGACCTCGTCTTCTGCGGCAGGACTCTTTTCGGCGCAAATCCCCCCAAGGGCCAGGAAACCGACGGCCATTATTACGGTCAGATCAAGCCGAGAGTGCACGCGTTTATGCAGGAGCTTGACGAGGAATTATGGAAGCTTGGTATTTTAGCTTCCACAGAGCACAATGAGGTTGCCCCTTCTCAGCATGAGCTTGCACCGATTTTTGCTACGGTGAATATTGCCACCGACCACAATCAGCTGACCATGGAAATGATGAAGAAGATCGCCGCCCGTCACGGACTTTCCTGTCTTCTCCACGAAAAGCCCTTCCAGGGTGTTAACGGCAGCGGTAAGCACAACAACTGGTCCCTTTCTACTGCAGAAGGACAAAATCTCTTAAAGCCCGGAAAGACCCCTTCCCAGAACGCCCTCTTTCTTCTTGTACTGACCGCCATTATCAAAGCGGTAGACGAAAATCAGGATCTACTTCGCATTTCCGTTTCCGGAGACGGCAACGACCACAGACTGGGCGGCAACGAAGCTCCCCCTGCGATCCTTTCTATTTTCTTAGGGTCTGAGCTGGAGAGCATTTTAGAGGATATTATGGCCGGGGAAAAGCCCGAGGACAGACCCCGTACCAAATTGAAGATCGGCGCATCGGTCCTTCCTGAGATCCCTCAGGACAGCACCGACCGAAACCGTACCTCGCCCTTTGCCTTTACCGGCAATAAATTTGAATTCCGTATGCCCGGCTCCTCCTGTAGCATCGCCTGTCCCAATATGATTTTAAATACCATTGTGGCAGAAGCCTTTTCCTCCTTCTCCGATGTGCTGGAAAAGAGCGAGGATTTTCACAGAGATCTGGATAAACTGATCCACGATACCCTGATCTCCCATTACCGCATTGTTTACGGCGGAAATAACTATTCCGACACCTGGCGGCAGGAAGCGCAAAGACGCGGTCTTTCCAACTTTACCAACACGGTAGAGGTGCTCCCTCATTATACCGATGAAAAAAATATTGCTGTTTTTGAAAAGCACAAGGTCCTCTCCGGTGCGGAGATCGCCTCCCGTCAGGAGGTGCTTTTGGAAAACTACACCAAGAATATCGGCGTGGAAGCCGCTACCTTTATCGACCTTGTGAAAAAGGATATTTTGCCCGCTGTTTTCCATTATGAAAAGGAATTAATGGAAGAGGTCTCCTTAAAGCGAAAGCTGAAGCTTGACGATTCCTTGCAGTTGGAATTGCTTTTAAAATATTCCGATCTTTGTAAGCTGCTTTACGAAAAGCTGACAAAGCTTGAAATTGCCGTAGAAGAAGGAAAAGCCATTTTATCTACCCTTGACTGCGCTGTTTTCGCAAGAGAAAACCTGTTCCACAAAATGGAGGACCTGCGGGAAACGGTAGATGCCCTGGAGCTTCTCACTCCCCGCAGCATCTGGCCCTTCCCCACCTACAGCGAGATCCTTTACAGCGTAAAATAATTTTACTTTTCTTTCTTTGAAAAAAAGTGACACCCCAAAACTTGTTTTGGTCGGTGGAACTTTCACCGGTGGGAAAGAAACAAAGAAACTTCCGACTATGAAAGATAATAAAGGAATATAAATCCTAAGTTATCCTACATTAGTCGGATTTTTTTTATCTATTATTCGGATATTTTTTGGAAGAAAAAAATGAGCGAGACGAAATGTATATACAAAATTTTCTCTTCTTAGTATGAAGCTTTCTTTGCTAACTTTCTTTCTCGAAAGAAAGTTAGTCATTTCGTGTCAGTACTCCTTTATGGCATAATAGAAAAAAATTAAAAAAGGAGGAAAATTACCTTGTACCGAGACCAATATTTGTAAATTTTTTATTAATATTTTAATTTTAAAAGAAAAATCAGGGGGTATCGGGAGGCAAGAGACTTGAAATTCCTTTATATATATATTATAATATATTATATATAACTATACTGCCAAGGGCTTTTTTACCTGCGGATAGTAAAAACCTATCTTACTCCCCAAACACCCAAAATTAAGGATTCTGTGGCAAATCAGCACAGAAAAAGAGTAAAGAATTACGGAGAAAAGTATGGATTCAAACAAAGCAATCTGGAACCATGTTCTGGACTTTATCAGTTCATCGGCGGGCTTTTCCGCCGCAACCTTCAGCATCTGGTTCAAGGAGCTTGAACTGGAGCGGCTGACAGATTCCTACGCCTATATTTCCGCCAAGGAGCAATATAAGGGGGAATTTGTTTTTAAACGGTATTATAACACCCTGCAAAATTCCATTTTTGAAATTTTGGGCGCAAGGGTGGAGATCGTTATTTTGTCAAGAGAAAGCCACGGCGAGAACATTCCTTCCATTATCGATAATCACATAAAAACCGATGTTCTTCCCGAAAAGGCCCTTTCCAAGGCAAAGACCTCAAAAGACTTTATGGAAGAGGAATTTCTTTCCGACGAAGAGAAAAAACAGGTGGAAAAGCCCAAGGGCACCATCATCAAATCGGAGATTCCCGCCGTTAAGGGTGAGGAGTACACCTTTGAAAACTTTATCGTAGGCGATACCAACCGCATGGCACACGACGCCTGTCTTGCCATTGCCAAAAATCCGGCGGAATGTTGGAACCCTCTTTTCCTCTATTCTCCCTCGGGAATGGGTAAGACCCATCTGCTTTATGCCATTTCCAACGAGATCATCAAGCACAACCCCTCAAAGAGGATCCTTTATGTAAGAGGAGAAGATTTTACAAACGAGCTTATCGACCGCCTGGTACAGAAAAAGCCCATGCACTACTTCAGAGAACGCTACCGCAATGTAGATGTACTTCTGGTAGACGATATTCAGTTTATCGCAGGTAAGGAAACCACCCAGCAGGAATTTTTCCACACCTTCGACGCGCTGTATCAGCAAAATAAGCAGATCATTTTAACCAGTGACTGTCCTCCCAAGGAATTAAAGCACTTAGAGGACAGACTCCGCACCCGATTCGAATCGGGCCTGACGGTGGATATTCAGCCCCCCGAGCTTGAGCTTCGCGTTGCCATTGCCCAAAGCAAGGCCGAGGCAATGGGACTTGATATTCCCGACGGCGTTCTTTTATACATTGCCGATCAGATCAAATCCAGTATCCGGCAACTGGAGGGCGTGATCAAGCGTCTTCACGGTTATTCTACCATTTTCGGCAGAAAGATTGATTTGGAGCTTGCCAAGGTCTGTATCAATGATCTGGTTCCCAAAAAGAGCGTGGACAGCATTGTGGAAAAAACCTTCGACAAGGTCTGCGAAAAATATCAGGTCAGCATTCAGGATATTACCGGAAAGAGAAAACAGGCAAATATCGTATTTGCAAGACATGTTTCCATTTACATTTTCCGTCAGCTGACCGATCTTTCCTCCATTGAGATCGCAAGATACTTCTCTCAGGATCACTCTACCATTCTTTCCGCCATTAAAAATGTGGAAAAGAAGATGGAAAACAGTCCCGATTTTGAAGAGGAGATCACAAGACTTATTCGGGAGATCAAGGAATAATTTCACAGTTTTCCTGTTAAGTTCCTGTGGATTGTATGTGGAAAAGAAAAGGCAAAAATTACCCCTGTGAAATGGGAAAGTTACAAGACATTTTTTCACAGAAAAATTTTACCTAACTTTTCTTAAAATTCTTCGGTTTTAAGCCATATTTTCAGTAATCCACATATTTCACAGCCTATACGGTGAAGACGAAATAATTTTTTAAATAAAAGAAATCAATTTTTTGCCAAGGAGATAAAAAAATCATGTTTATCCGAGCTGAGAAAAAAACACTGCTTGATGCTATGAGTCCTTGTCTTTGTGCCATCGCTTCCAGAAGCGCAAACGCTGCTCTTGCCTGCCTTTACTTAAAAGCAGAGAAAACAGAAGACGAAGAAAAGGTTACTATTACCACCTTTGATACCACAAAGGGTGTGAAGACAAGTTTCCCCGCACAGATTTTAGAAGAAGGCTCTATTCTTTTAGATGCGGTAAAACTGACCTCCATGATCCGCGCACTGCCTGACGGAGAGATCACCATCTCAAACGATGCCAATTTTGTAACCACCATTTCCGCAGGTGCCGCAAAATTTGAAATTCTCGGTATGTCCGCAGATCTTTTCCCCACTATGCCTCTTCTTCAGGGCGATAAGAAGTTTGTGATCGAGCAGGGAACTCTTAAGAAAATGCTTCAGCAGGTGATCTTTGCCTGTGCAACCATAGACTTAAAGCCCATTCTCACCGGTGTTCTTTTCGAATCCTTCGGTGAAAAATTGCGCCTTTGCGGCTGTGACGGTTACAGAATCGCCATTCGCGAGGAGGAGTGTATCAAGGGTCTCAGCATGGATGTGAGATTTGTGGTTCCCGCTAAAACGCTTCAGGAGCTGATCCGTCTTCTTTCTGACGACGATACCCAGATCCGCATTGAGCTTGCAAGAAGACATATTATCTTCGCATTTGAAGATTTCTACTTTTTCTCCCGCTATGTGGAAGGAGAATACATTGATTATTCCAAGAGCTTGCCTAAGGAATTCCGCACAAGAGTGAAGCTTTCTTTGCCGGAAGCCATCGGCTGCTTTGAAAGATGCTCCCTTCTCATTGACGAGAGAGCAAAAAGCCCCATTCGCTTAAAAGTTACGCCCGACGGGCTGGAGGTGAAATGCACCACTGCCAACGGTAAGATCGACGAAGAGATCTTTTGCAAGGTGGAAGGGGAAGAAATGGTTGTTGGCTTTAACAATAAATTTCTTTTGGATGCCCTTCGCGGTGCAGCCTCCTGCGGACAGGAAGAGGTTATGTTTGATCTGAATTCTCCTCTGTCCGGTATGGCTATTACAAGCACTGAAACCGATGCCTTCTATTATATGGTCGTACCCATGCGACTGAACTGATGCGGCTGGACCATATAGAAGTTTCTTCTTTTCGCAATATAGAAAAAGCCTCCGTCTCCTTTTTACCGGGAAGCAATGCCCTTGTGGGAAAAAATGCCCAGGGTAAGACCAATCTGATGGAAGCGATCTACCTTCTTGCTTGCGGAAAGAGCTTTCGTGTAAGATATTATCGGGAAATGATCTCCTACGACAAAAAAAGCTGCACGGTTGCCGTGCAGGTGTCGGGGGAAGGTCTTCCCTTTGAGCTGAAAATGGTACTGGATGCCAAGGAAGGCAAGGCTATTTATAAAAACGGTGTAAAAATTTCCCGCCTTTCGGATTTTTTGGGACTGTTTCGTGTGGTTTTGTTCTGTCCTGAGCATCTGTCTCTTGTAAAGGACGGTCCCGGCAAAAGGAGAAGCTTTATTGACGGTGCCATTTGTCAGATCCGCCCCTATTACGCATCCCTTTTAAATGAATTTAACAAGATCGAAGCACAGAGAAGCGCGCTGCTGAAGCAAAGCGCAAAGAAAAGCATTCCGAAGGAGCTTTTTACCGTTTGGAATGAAAGGCTTGCAGGGATCAGCGTAAAAATTGCCTGTATCCGCGCAGATTATATCCGCTCTCTTTCCCGCCTTGCCCCTGTTCATTTTGATAAAATTGCAAAGGGCACGGAGGAGATGAAATTAAAATATATCTCCGATGTATATCAGGAAGGCCTTTCTCCGGAGGAAATGAATAAAAAATATCTGTTACAGCTGGAGGATTCTTTCCTGTCCGATCAAAAATACGGCTTTACATCAAAGGGAATCCACAGAGACGACCTTGACATTGAAATCGGAAATAAGAGCGCGCGGAATTTTGCCTCTCAGGGACAGCAGAGAAGTGCCGTGCTCGCGCTGAAATTTGCAGAAGGCGAGATCTCAAGAGAAATGACCGGCCAGGACCCTGTTTATCTTTTGGACGATGTACTCAGCGAGCTTGACGAAGAAAGAAGAGAGTATATTACAACGGGCCTTGTGGGAAAACAGGTGATCATTTCCGGCACGGAGGAAAAGGATCTTTCCTTTGTGGATAAGAAAATTTGTGTTTCGAAGGGAACTTTTCAATGAAAAATCCTTTTTTGGATATTGGAGACGGCAATGCCGTTTTGAAAAATAAGGTGGTTCTTGTATTAAATGCAGAAAGCTCCACCTTGCAAAAGGATACCCGCAATTTTATTAAGAAATTAAACCGGGAAAATCATGCCGTTATGCCGAAAAAGGCATTAAGGCAGGTCAACTCGTTTATTTTATGCAATGCATACGGGGAGGACAGTCTGTTTTCATCCTCCCGTTCCTCAAAAGCAGTAAGTGAAAACGGATAACATTGTAACAACATCGTAAGGAAAGGAAAACGATTTTGGAAAACAAGGAATTTACCCAGGTAGAAAACACCTACGACGAAAATCAAATACAGGTACTGGAAGGACTGGAAGCGGTTCGGAAAAGACCCGGTATGTATATCGGTTCTACCGGTCAGAGGGGTCTTCACCATCTGATCTATGAGATTGTGGATAACTCCATTGACGAGGCACTTGCGGGCAGATGCGATACCATCACCGTAAAGCTTCATAAGGACGGATCGGTCTCTGTTCAGGACAACGGCAGAGGTGTGCCTGCAGGTACCCATCCCAAAATGGGAATCCCTACTCTTGAGGTGGTATTTACCGTGCTTCACGCAGGCGGTAAATTCGGCGGCGGCGGATATAAGATCTCCGGCGGTCTTCACGGTGTAGGTGCCAGTGTAGTAAACGCCCTTTCCGAATGGATGGAGGTCGTCAACTGCTACGACGGTAAGGAATATACCGAGCGTTTTGAAAGAGGTAAGGTGGCAAGAGGCATTCAGTGCACGGGTGAAACCGAAAAGCACGGACTTTTTGTTCGCTTTATGCCCGACAGCCAGATCTTTACCGAAATGGATTTCGACTATACCACGGTTTTAAACCGTCTTCGCGAGCAGGCATTTCTGACTGCAGGCGTTACCATTGACTTTTACGACGAGAGAGATTTCGACGGTAAGAGCGAAATGGAAGCGGCTCTGGAAAACGGACTCATTACCGAAGAGGAAGCTTTTCAGGAGGATGAGGAAGAAAGAGAAGACGGCGGCTACTACCGCAAGGAAAAGGAAAAGAAGTATACCAGACTTTATTTTGAAGGCGGTATCCGTTCCTTTGTTTCTTACTTAAATGAAAAGAAGAGATGCAATCTCTTAAACGAAAAGGTTATCTACATTTCCTCCGAGGGCAAGGGCTGTACGGCTGAGGTTGCTCTTCAGTATAACGACGGCTATCAGGATATGACCTTATCCTTTGCCAATAACATTCATACCCCCGAGGGCGGTACCCATGAGACCGGCTTTAAGACAGGTCTTACCAAGGTATTTAACGAATACGCCAAGAAATACGGATACCTGAAGGACAGTGACAAGAAATTTTCCGGAGAGGATGTAAGAGAGGGTCTTACCTGTATCATCTCCGTTAAGGTAGAAGAGACCCAGTTTGAAGGTCAGACCAAGACAAAGCTGGGTAATGTAGAGGTTCGCCCCTTGGTGGATTCTCTTATGACCGAAAAGCTTGGAGAATATTTTGAAGAAAATCCCGCAGTAGCAAAGCTTCTCATTGAAAAAGCTCTTGCTGCCAACCGTGCAAGAGAAGCGGCAAAGAAGGCAAGAGAGGCTTCCCGAAGAAAGAGCCCTCTGGAATCCGGTGCCCATCCTGAAAAGCTTGCAGACTGCCAGGAAAAGGATCCTGCCAAGAGCGAGATCTTCTTTGTAGAGGGTGACTCTGCAGGCGGTACCGCAAAGGACGGCAGAGATTCCAAATATCAGGCCATTCTTCCCCTTCGCGGTAAGATCTTAAATGTAGAAAAGGCCCGTCTTGACAGGGTATATTCCTCCACCCAGATCATCCCCATCATTCAGGTATTGGGCTGCGGTATCGGAGACGATTTTGACATTGAAAAGCTCCGCTACGGCAAGATCATTCTGATGGCGGGTGCGGATGTGGACGGTGCTCACATCAAGACCCTTCTTCTCACCTTCTTCTTCCGTCATATGAGACCGCTCATTGAAAAAGGCCACATTTTCTGTGCAATGCCTCCTTTATATAAGGTATATAAGGGCAAGCAGCAGGAATACGCCTTCTCCGATGAAGAAAGAGATGAGATCATTGCCCGTATGGGTGACAATGCCCAGGCAGAACGGTACAAAGGTCTTGGTGAAATGGATGCCAATCAGCTTTGGGAGACCACCATGGACCCCGAAACCCGTACCCTTGTTTCCGTAAGCATTGAGGATGCTTATGCGGCCGATGAGACCTTTACCCTTCTTATGGGTGATAAGGTAGAGCCGAGACGAGAATTTATCGAGCAAAACGCTAAATATGTGCAAAATCTCGACATCTGATTGTGGAAAACTCTGTGGATTGTGTGTGAAACTATGAAAAAACGATAAGTTTTCCACAGCTTGTGGAAAAGTAGTCCACCGAAAAAAAGAGCTTGAAAACATAAGAAAATAAGGGAATTTTTCTCTTTTACAAAAAATTAGACCCGAAATAATTCACAAAAAGAAAAAAGGAAAAAAGACATTTTCCTCTGTGAAACGCTTTTTGTGAAACACAAAAAAGACCCCCCATAGAAAGGAAACATTTTTATGGAATTGAATTTAGAAGGACAGAAGATCGATAACGTTGATATTGTCAAAGAGATCAAAAAAAGCTATATCGATTATTCTATGAGTGTAATTGTAGGCCGTGCGCTGCCGGATGTGAGAGACGGTCTGAAGCCCGTACACCGCAGAATTTTATATGCGATGTATGAGGATAAATTGACCAGTGATAAGCCCTTCCGCAAATCTGCCACCACGGTAGGTAATGTGCTGGGTCACTATCACCCCCACGGCGACAGTGCGGTGTATGATGCTATGGTGCGTCTTGCCCAGAACTTTTCCATGCGCTATCCCTTGGTGGAGGGCCACGGTAACTTCGGTAATATTGACGGTGACGGCGCCGCTGCCTACCGTTATACCGAGGCAAGAATGGCAAAAATGGCAAATTCCATGCTCCAGGATATTGAAAAGGATGTAGTGGATTTTGTTCCTAACTTTGATAACAAATTAAAGGAGCCTACCGTTCTTCCCAGCCGTTTCCCCAATCTTCTTTGTAACGGCAGTGTGGGCATTGCAGTCGGTATGGCAACAAACATCCCCCCTCACAACCTTTGTGAGGTAATTGACGCGGTCATTTACCTGATGGAAAATCCCGAGGCTCAGGTTCGTGATCTGATGGCCTTTGTAAAGGGTCCCGACTTCCCCACCGCCGCCAAGATCTACGGCACAAACGGAATCGAGCAGGCTTATCTGACAGGCCGCGGCAAGGTTCTGATGCGCAGCCGTACCCATTTTGAGACCCACGGAAAGCGCGAGTGCATCATTGTAGACGAAATTCCCTATCAGGTGAACAAATCCGATCTGGTCAAGGGCATTGCAGACCTTGTTAAGGATAAGAGGATCGAGGGCATTGTGGACCTTCGCGATGAAAGCTGTAAGGGTAAGATCCGCATTGTCATTGAATTGCGCCACGATGTAAATCGCGAGGTTATTTTGAATCTCCTTTATAAGTATTCGAGACTTCAGGAGACCTTCGCTATGAATATGCTCGCTCTGGTCGGCGGCGAGCCTAAGACCCTTTCCTTAAAGGAGATGCTGGGCCATTATCTGAAGCATCAGGAAGAGGTAACGGAGAGAAGATGCCGATTTGATCTGAACCGTGCCCTTGCCCGTCTTCACATTTTAGAGGGCTACAAGATCGCCATCGATAATATCGACGAGGTGATCCGCATCATCCGCTCTCACCGTACCCAGAGTGAGGCAAAGCAGGGATTGATCGAGCGTTTTGCTCTTTCCGAAGCACAGGGTCAGGCCATTGTAGAAATGCCCCTGGGCCGTCTTGCTGGTCTTGAAATTGAAAAGATCCTGGAGGAAATGGCAGAAAAACAGAAGCTTTGCGAATACCTTCAGGGAATTTTAAGCGATAAGGAAAAGCTCCTTGCCCTGTTAAAGGAAGAGCTTCTTGAAATCCGCAGAAAATTTGGTGACGAAAGAAGAACCACCATTGAGCAGGCGGCAGACGACATTGTTCTGGAAGACCTGATTGAAAAGCATAAAGCGGTTATTACCATTACCCACGCAGGCTACATCAAGCGTCAGAAGCTTGATGATTATGAAGCACAGAGAACCGGCGGTAAGGGTATGCGAGCCCTCACCACCAAGGAGGAGGACTCCATCCGTGATCTGTTTGTAAGCCACAGCCATAACTATGTGTTCTTCTTCTCAAACCTTGGCAGACTTTATGTGAAAAAATGCTATGAGATCCCCGAGGCAAGCCGTACCGCAAAGGGTACCAATCTTGTGAATGTACTGAATTTGAAGGAAGGCGAAAAAATCACCGCTTACCTTTCCGTACAGAAGCTTGGCACCGAGGAGATCCTCTCCTTTGTAACAAAAGACGGCTTTGTAAAGCGCACTCCCTTAAAGCTTTTCCGTCACATTCGCCGTGACGGTGTGAAGGCCATCACCTTGAATG
Source organism: Eubacteriales bacterium (assembly GCA_045602025.1). Lineage (GTDB taxonomy): Bacteria > Bacillota > Clostridia > Oscillospirales > SIG627 > RGIG5579. Next base: position 13,183 of record JAZSAT010000035.1, read on the forward strand.
AAGGTGACGAGCTGCTCTTTGTGAATAAGACCGAGGGCGATCAGGATCTGTTTGTAGCTTCTACCTCGGGTCTTGCCGTCAGATTTGAGGAAAAAGAGATCAGACTGATGGGCAGAACCGCCCGCGGTGTAAGAGCCATGCGCCTGGCAGAGGGTGCCTCTGTTTGCGGTGCAGTTTCCATCCTCCATGAAAACGAAGAAAGATGCCTTGTGACCTTAACGGACAACGGTGTAGGTAAGCGAAGCGACTTTAGTGAATTCGGTACCAAGCACCGCGGCGGTAAGGGTATGAAGTGTCAGGCTCTCGGCGGCAAGGCCGGCGAAAAGCTCATCGGTATTTGTGCCGTAGCAGAGGAAGACGACCTTCTTCTCATCTCCTCCGACGGAAAGCTTGTCCGTGTTCACGCAGACAGCATTTCCTGCGTTGGCAGAGGCAGTGCCGGTATCTTTGTAATGCGTCCGGAAGAAGGCGAAAATCTGATTTCCTTCCAGAGAGTAGTCAACGATGAAGAACTGAAGAAGGATGCAGAAAATGTAGAAGAGTCCGGAGAAGAGATGATCGAGGGCGAAGAGGTAGAAGATCTTCCCGAAACCGATGAAGAAATCGAGGAAGCGGACGATCTTTCCGAAGATGAAGAATAATCCGTACCTTTTTATAAAAGAAACAAAAGGCCAAGCAAAATCAGAGTCCCGCTGCCTTCTTCGGGAGGCAGCCGAGGCTTTTTTCCGCGAGGAAAAAATTCCCGAGGAAGAAATTTTAAGAACCTCTTTGGGAAAGCCTTACTTTCCCTCGGGCAACATATACCTTTCCATGACCCATACAGGGAATCTTTTTGCCGCTGTTTTTTCCATATATCCCGTAGGGATCGATGCAGAACCGGCAGAGATCAGAAAAGAAGGGGTCGCCCTTCGGTTTTTCTCCGAAGAGGAGAGAAAATATCCCTTTTCTCAGGTTTGGACCGCAAAAGAGGCAGTTGCAAAGCTTGACGGGAGAGGGCTTAGTGTGATAGGAAAGGTAAGAGTCGAAGAAAATTTTGCTTTTCTCGAAGAGAAAAAGTATCTTCTTGAACGGCAACGGGTAGGAGAATATCTTCTTACCATTGCCTTACTTTCTTTTGAAAAAGAAAGTAAGCAAAGAAAACTTCCCAATAATAAAAAATAATTTTTTCTTTTTAATTTTTCAGTCGGAAGTTTTTTTGCCTACTTTTTTTACAAAAAAAGTA
>JAZSAT010000036.1:0-5820 GCA_045602025.1 Eubacteriales bacterium
GCGCGACCTTGCCAAGGTCGAGGTGGCGGGTTCGAGCCCCGTAATCCGCTCCATATATGGCCTGGTAGTTCAGTTGGTTAGAACGCTAGCCTGTCACGCTAGAGGTCAGGGGTTCGAGCCCCCTTCAGGTCGCCAAAGTCCTTTCCGCAAGGTAGGGACTTTATTTTTTTTCGGAGGTTTTATGAAGATCATTGCTCACATCCGAAGCGATTTTTCGTCAAAATTTGCAATTCCGCGACAAAGCGGAATTTTATATGATTTGGAAAGTGCGATCGTATTTGAAAAAGATTTTTCCAATCCGGATTACATTCGTGGGATTGAGGAGTTTTCCCATCTTTGGCTGCTTTGGTGCTTTTCGGAAAATGCGGAAAAAGGATCTTCACCTACTGTCCGCCCGCCAAGGCTCGGCGGAAATCGCAGAGTGGGTGTTTTTGCAACCAGATCCCCCTTTCGTCCCAATCCCATCGGACTTTCTTCCGTTGAGCTTGTCCGTGTGGAAAAAACAAAAAACGGCCCTGTTCTCATTGTGAAAGGTGCCGATCTGATGGATGGAACTCCCATCTACGATATTAAACCGTACCTTGCCTTCACGGATTCCCATCCGGAGGCAAAGGGTGGCTTTGCCGATGCGCATTTTTCTGATGCCCTTTTGGTGGATTGCCCCGAAGAGCTTCTTTTCAAGGTTCCTTCCGAAAAGAGGGAAGCACTTCTTGAAATACTTCGTCAAGACCCTCGCCCTTCCTACCAGAACGAAGAGGATCGGATCTACGGCTTTTTGTTTGCTGGGTTTGAGATCCGTTTTCGGGTTTCAGGAGAAAAATGTACTGTAATATCTGTTGAGAAAAAATGAAAATCCCACCGATTCGGTGGGATTTTTTGATTTTTACAGAAGTTCCTTCAGCTTGAGAGCAAGATCGCATTTTTCCCAAGGAGCATTCAGCTCTTCTCTTCCCATATGACCGTAGGAAGCAAAAGGCTTGTAGATGGGTCTGCGCAGATCCAAGGTTCTGATAATGCCCTGAGGGGTAAGGTCAACATTCTTCTTAAGGGCCTCGGCAATCGTTTCATCGGAAATCTTGCCGGTACCGAAGGTATCAACCAGAACGGAGGTGGGCTGCGCTACACCGATGGCGTAAGAGATCTGAACCTCGCATTTTTTCGCAAGACCTGCTGCAACTACATTCTTTGCAAGGTAGCGTGCTGCATAAGAGGCACTGCGGTCAACCTTCGTGGGGTCTTTTCCGGAAAAGGCACCGCCGCCGTGACGGGAATAACCGCCGTAGGTGTCAACGATGATCTTTCTGCCGGTCAGTCCGCTGTCACCCTGAGGACCGCCTACTACAAAGCGACCGGTAGGATTTACATGGATCTTCGTATTGCTGTCCATCAGCTTTTTGTCAATGGTGGTGCGGATCACATGCTTGATAATATCTTTTCTGATGGTATCCTGGTTCACATCAGCACTGTGCTGTGAGGAAACCACGATGGTATCGATTCTTTTGGGGATTCCATCTTCGTATTCTACGGTTACCTGAGTCTTTCCGTCGGGACGGAGGTAGGGCAGAAGACCGCTTTTTCTTGCAGCGGTGAGGGTCTTTGCAAGTGCGTGTGAAAGGGAAATGGGCAGAGGCATTAGTTCTTTTGTTTCGTCGCAAGCGAAGCCGAACATCATACCTTGGTCGCCTGCACCTTCTGCATCAACACCCATTGCAATGTCGGGAGACTGCTGATGAATGGAGCTGATCACAGCACATGTGTCACAGTCAAAGCCGAATTTTGCTCTGTCATAGCCGATCTCGCGAACGGTTTCTCTCACCAGATCCTGCACCTCGATTTTGGCAGTGGTGGTAATTTCACCCATTACAAGAACAAGACCTGTGGTCACTGCGGTCTCACAGGCAACTCTTGCCATAGGGTCTTTTTCAAGAATCGCGTCTAAAACAGCATCGGAGATCTGATCGCAGATCTTATCGGGATGCCCTTCGGTTACGGATTCGGAGGTGAAAAATTGTTTCATAACATCTTCCTTATCTAAAAACTTTTACACCGATATTATAATCAAAAGAGAAGGTAAAATCAATAGTTTTGAAGGAAAAAGTCGAGTGATGCCAAAAGACTGATTCATTTTTGATGAACGAACAATTTTTCTCTGTGAAATCCCGGCGGCATCGTTGTGAAAAATGACGGAAAATACAAGAGGAAACTTGACTATATCTGTGTTTTGTGGTAAACTGATATGTGGTAAAAGGTGGGTTTTATACTCATTTTACAAAGGAGAAAGCTTTGGGAAAAATCATTGTAGTTACAAGTTTAAAAGGCGGTGTTGGTAAAACCGTTCTTTCCTCAAGTCTCGCATATGAATCTGCGGGGCGGGGTGAAAGGGTGCTTGGCGTTGATATGGACCTGGGTACCGGCGGCCTTGACATTGCACTTGGCCGTGAGGATAGTGTGATCCCTACATTTTTAGATCTTCTTTCGGGGCAAATTCAGCCGGATCAGGCACTGTTTCCCGGAGATGACGGAGTGTATTTTTTGTCTGCACCTGTTTTCTTTAACGAAAGCTCTTTGGATGAGGTATCTCAGGATTCCTTCAACAACCTTCTTCGCTACTTGAAGGATATTTTCGATTTGATTATCTTTGATATGCCCGCAGGAGGCGGTGCTGCTTTCCGCTTTTTTGAGGAATCGGGTCTTGTGGATCAGATCCTGCTTGTTACAACAGCGGCTCCAACCTCGGTTCGTGCGGCAGAACGCTGTGCTATGCGGCTTCGTCAGCCGGAAAAGGCAAGGCTTGTTTTAAATTCCTTCCGTATGAAAAAGCCGGGAGACAATCCTTTTGGCGTGGTCGAGGTGATCCACCGCACCAGCGTTCCCATTATCGGAGTAGTTCCGTTTGAAAGTGCTGCGGAAAAAGCACTTGCCCGCGGCACTCCCTTGACCGCTTTAAAAAATAGCCGTGCGGGAAAAGCGATCGGCAATATTCTTTACCGCGTCCACGGAGAAAAAATTCCTCTTCTGCAAAGTGTGATCCGCAAGAAGAAGAGAAGTCGTTTTTATTGATTAAAATGGAGGTTTTATATGAAGATCGCTCTGATTGCCCAGAATGATAAAAAAGAACTCATTACGCAGCTTTGTATTGCTTACTGCGGCATTTTGGCAAAGCATACGCTTTGTTCCACTGCCACGACCGGCCGTGTGATTGCAGATGCTACAGGACTTGAGATTGAATTTGTTCTTCCCGGAATTACGGGGGGCACGGAACAGATCGCCTCTCGCATTGCATACGGAGAGATCGACTTGCTTTTATATTTTCGCGATTCCGGAGATGAGTTTGATTCTGAAGATGCAAAGATCATCCAGCTTTGCGATACCTATAACATTCCTCTGGCAACCAATCTTGCTACCGCCGAGGCATTGATCCTTGCACTGGATCGCGGAGATCTGGATTGGAGAAATAATTTACGCTGATGATTTTAGATAGAAATTAGATAGAAAAGAGAAAGAAAATGCAAAGAACAGATTACCTTGCCTCTTTTGGGGCCAATGACATTGGAAAAAAAGTAAAGGTTTGCGGTTGGGTTCAGAAGCAAAGAGACCTGGGATCCCTCATCTTTATCGATTTAAGAGACCGCAGCGGTATTTTACAGCTTGCTTTTGACGAAAATAGTAAAAAGGAATTGTTTGATCTCGCTTTCGGTGTGAGAAGCGAGTATGTCCTTTGTGCAGAGGGCGTGATCCGCGCCCGCGGTGAAGGTGCTGTAAACCCCAATATCCCCACAGGCAGCATTGAGCTTTATGTAGAAAAAATGGAGATCCTGTCCGAAGCGGCAACGCCTCCCTTTGAAGTGCTCAATTCTATGGATGTAAGAGAAGATATCCGTTTGAAATACCGTTATCTTAACCTCCGTCATCCCCAGCTTCAGAATAACATCCGTTTCCGTCATCAGCTTGCAAAAAGCGCGAGAGACTATTTTGATACCGAGGGCTTTCTTGAAATTGAAACGCCTATTTTGATCAAATCTACTCCCGAAGGCGCAAGAGACTACTTGGTGCCCAGCCGTGTGCATCAGGGTTCATTCTACGCACTTCCGCAGTCTCCTCAGCTTTATAAGCAGCTTTTGATGGTCTCCGGCTTTGACCGTTATATGCAGATCGCAAAGTGCTTCCGTGATGAGGACCTTCGTGCTGACCGTCAGCCTGAATTTACTCAGCTTGACCTTGAAATGTCCTTTGCTGATGAAGATGATGTGATGTCTGTGAACGAAGGATTTCTTAAGAAGGTATTTCGTGAGGTGCTTGGTATCGAGCTTGAAACGCCTCTTAGAAGAATGCCTTGGAAGGAAGCGATGGAAAATTACGGCTCCGATAAGCCTGACCTTCGTTTTGATATGAAGCTTGTAGATCTTTCCGATCTTTTGAAAAACTGTGAGTTTAAAGTATTCTCCGGTGCTATTGCCGCAGGCGGAGCTGTCCGTGCGATCAATGTAAAAGGCGTTGCCGACCGTATGAGCCGCAAGGAGATCGATAAGCTGACCGATTTTGTAAAGACCTATCGCGCTAAGGGGCTTGCTTGGCTGAAGGGCGGGGAAGAGAAAACCTCTTCTTATGCAAAATTCTTGACCGAGGAAGAAAATCTTGCCATTGAAAAGGCAATGAATTTTGAAAAAGGTGATGTTGTCTTTGTGGTTGCTGACGGCAACGGACAGGTTGTGTTTGATGCTCTCGGTGCCCTGCGCTGCAAGTGCGGCGAAGCTTACGGCTTTTACGATAAGAATGAATTTTCCCTTCTTTGGGTTACGGATTTCCCCATGTTCGAAAAGGACGAGGAAAACGGCAGATACAAAGCGATGCACCATCCCTTTACCGCTCCGAAGGATGAAGACCTTGCGCTTCTTGATACCGCACCTGAAAAGGTACGCGCAAAGGCTTACGATATTATCATCAACGGCTGGGAAGTGGGCGGTGGCTCTGTTCGTATTCACAGAGGCGATATTCAGCAGAAGGTATTTGATATCATCGGCCTTTCCGATGAAGAAGCAAATGAGAAATTCGGATTCCTTTTGGAGGCTTTCCGCTATGGCGTTCCTCCTCACGCAGGCCTTGCTTTCGGTTTCGATCGATTGGTCAGCCTTCTTCTCGGTTTGGATGCCATCCGCGACTGTATCGCTTTCCCGAAGGTACAGAATGCATGCGAATTGATGACAAACTGTCCTGCTCCCGTTCCTCAGGAATCGCTGGATGAATTGAAAATCGCAGTGGTAACGGACAAGGAGTAAGAAGGACTGTTTTCTGAAAGGAATTATCGTTTATGATAGAAATTAATGGAATCACAAAACGTTATGGTACAAAGCTTGCAGCCGATCATGTAAGCTTTACGGTGAATGCCGGCGAGATCATGGGCTTTCTCGGACCGAACGGTGCCGGAAAATCCACTACGCTGAATATTTTGACCGGGTATCTTTCTGCTACCGAAGGCAGTGCAAAGATCGATGGAATCGATATTTTGGAAAATCCCATCGAAGCAAAAGGCAAGATCGGTTTCCTACCCGAGCAGCCTCCTCTTTATCAGGATCTGACCGTGAAGGAATACTTGAACTTTGTTTTTGACCTGAAGCATTGCCGTCTTGACAGAGAAAAGCATTTAAAAGAGATCTGCGATGTTGTTAAGATCACAGATGTCTGGAACCGCGTGATCCGTAACCTTTCCAAGGGTTACAGACAAAGAGTCGGTATTGCGCAGGCCCTTATCGGAAATCCTCCTGTTCTGATTTTCGATGAGCCTACGGTAGGTCTTGACCCTAAGCAGATCATTGAGATCCG
>JAZSAT010000037.1:0-20833 GCA_045602025.1 Eubacteriales bacterium
GAATTGCACCGTCCTTGAAAAGGTTGTTATCGGTAACAGCGTAACCACCATTGGCAATGAAGCCTTCCGCGGCTGCACAAAACTCTCTTCTCTTACAGTCGGAAAGAATTTGAAGTCCGTTAATTACTATGCATTTAGAGATTGTAAAAACATCAAAGAATTGACACTTCCCGGAACGCTTGTTTCTGTTGGCACAGATGCATTCAAGGGCTGTACCGGAATAAATACCGTTTGGTATGAAGGAACCCAGGCCCAAAAGGCAAAGATCACCATGAAAGGTGACAATGCCGGTCTTCTCTCTGCCACCTGGCACTATACAGACGGTGCCTGTGACGGCGAATGTAACGACTGTGGCGCAACCCGCGAGCCTGCAGAGCATACTTATGATGCTGCTTGCGATGCAGAGTGTAATGTATGTGGTGCTATCCGTTCTGCGGCAGACCATAGCTATGACAACGGTTGTGATACAGACTGTAATGTGTGCGGAGCAGTCCGTGAGGCTTCACACGATTTTGACTGGGTTGTTGACAAGGACGCGACCTGCGGTGAAAGCGGTACAATGCACGAGGAATGCGGCATTTGCCATGCTGTAAGAAATGAAAATACCATAATTCCTGCAACTGGAAATCATACTTTTGACAATGCCTGCGATGCAGATTGTAATGTGTGCGGCGAAACCCGCATCCCTGCAGATCATGTTTATGATAACGATATGGATGCCGATTGTAACGAATGCGGAGAAGTTCGCGTAATTACTGGTACTACTGGCGCTTGCGCTTGGAAGCTTGAAGGCACAAAACTTACGATTTCTGGTAATGGTGTGATGGGGGCCGGCGCTCCTTGGGGTACTGCTATCACAGAAGTTGTTATTGAAGATGGCGTTACTTCTATTGGTGATTATGCTTTTGCAGAATGCTATTCTATTGATTTTGTTAAGATTCCGAGTAGTGTAACGAGCATTGGAGTTAAGGCTTTCCAGTATTCTTTTGTTGGAAAAGTATATATTAATGACCTTAAAGCTTGGTGTGAAATTTCGTTTAGCGATTCTAATTCGACGCCATTTATGCGTGGTGCAAGGCTGTATCTTGATGGCCAAAAAATTTCAAATCTTGTAATTCCCGATGGTGTTTCATGTGTTGAAAAATATGCTTTTGTAGGCTGTAGACAATTCAATTCGATTACTTTTTCAGATAGTGTGACCACTATTGATGATTTTTCTTTTGTTTATTGTGAAGTTGAATCTGTAGTAATTCCAAAGAGTGTGATTGATATTGGTTACGGAGCTTTTGCTGAAATTGATGGTCTTAATTGTGTTTGGTATGAAGGCACTGAACAAGATAAAGCGCAGATGTTCATTGATTCTGTTAATGATTCCTTAACATCGGCAACCTGGCATTACAATTCTTGTATGAAAAACAATCAAACCTATACACATGTCTATGATAACGATATGGATGCTGATTGTAACGAATGCGGCGAAGTTCGTGAAGTTACAATGAGTCCGACCTTCGTAATGAATCATGTTAACGGAAATATCGGTGATACTGTCGAGATGACGCTCTCGATCAAGGATAACCCCGGTATCGTCTCCATGAAGGTAGATGTTGGTTATGATGAAAATGTTCTCGAACTTGTAGGCATCGAGGGTGGCATTTTCAGCAGTACCTCCTTTGGACCTTTAACCGCAAATCCCATTGCTGTAAACTGGTATGACACCTTAAATCCCAATAACACCTCTAACGGTGTTGTTGCAACCCTTACCTTTAAGATCAAGGCAGCTGCAGCCCTTGGCAGCACAGCTGTAACCCTTTCTTACGATCCTGAAAATGTTTATGATTTCGATTTTGAAAATGTTTACTTCGATACCGAGAATGGTAAAGTTAATGTTGATTGTGACCACACTTACGACAATGATTACGATGCCGATTGCAATAACTGCGGTGCATTTCGCGAGGTAGAAGTAACTGCCTCCGGCACCACCGGCGATTGCACCTGGACTCTCGACGGTACAAAACTTACCATCTCCGGCAACGGCGCAATGGGTAGCGGTAGTCCGTGGGGTACTTCGATTACAGAAGTTGTGGTTGAAGAGGGTGTTACGACTATCGGTCATTATGCTTTTTTCGGATCGAGCCTAAATTCTATTATTCTTCCAGATAGCCTTACCACCATAGGTAACCAGGCATTTTTTAACTGCACGAGCCTTACCACTGTTACCATTCCGAAAAGCGTTACAGTCCCTGGCCATTATGCCTTTACTGGCTGCACAGGTCTTAAAACAATTCATATTAGCGATCTTACGCCTTGGTTTAATTTTTGGTTTTTTGATTCAACATCGACTCCTTTGCAGACAGGCGCAAAAATTCTTCTGAATGGAAAACCGGTGGAAGAAGTGATTGTTCCGGATGGAATTACAGAGATCGGACAGTATGCGTTTTGTGGTTTTGATGATCTTGTTTCTGTTACTATTCCTGATAGTGTTACAACCATTGGAGAGGGGGCTTTTTTAGGATGTAGCAGTCTTAAATCTGTAACTCTTGGAAAGGGTGTAAATTATATAGATCTTTTTGCCTTTAATTACTGCAGCAGTCTTGAGTCTATCGAAGTAGCAGAAGGAAACTCTGTATATCACTCCGCCGGCAACTGTTTGATTGAAACAGAGAGCAAAATTTTGATTCAAGGCTGTAATAACAGCATAATTCCTTCCGATGGCTCTGTTACTATCATTGGAGAGTGGTCGTTTTCAGGTTACGATAGCCTCACTTCTATCACTATTCCCGATAGTGTTACCACTATCTGGTGGGAAGCTTTTTATGATTGCACGAGCCTTAGCTCTATCGCTATTCCGGATAGTGTAACTACCATCCAAAGTGGTGCTTTTGAAGATACTGCATGGTACAATGCTCAACCCGATGGGATAGTTTATGCAGGAAAAGTAGCCTATGCATATAAAGGTACTTGCCCGTCTTCCGTTACCATCAAAGAAGGTACTTTAGGTATTGCAGGCGGGGCTTTTGAAGGCTGCGACAGCCTCACTTCTGTCACCATCCCCGATAGTGTTACCACCATTTCTGGTTCTGCTTTTTCTCGCTGCACAAGCCTTACCTCTATCACCATCCCGGATAGCGTCACTTTCATTGACGAGTGGACTTTTTCTGGCTGCGACAGTCTCACCTCTATCACCATTCCTGATAGTGTTACGGCCATTGGCTATTCTGCTTTTTTTGGCTGTGACGGCCTTACCTTTATCACCATCCCCGATAGCGTTATTTCCATTGGTACAGATGCTTTTGATGGTACCGCTTGGTACAATGCCCAGCCAGATGGTTTGGTTTATGCTGGAAAAGTAGCATATAAATATAAAGGGGACTGCCCTCCTTCTGTTACCATCAAAGAAGGTACTTTAGGTATTGCATCCAGAGCTTTTGAAGACTGCACAAACCTTAGTTCCATTACCATCCCGGATAGTGTGACGAGCATCGGCTGGAGTGCTTTTGGTGAATGCACCAATCTTTCCGATGTATATTACGAAGGCAGCGAAGAAGACAGAGCTTTGATTTCCATTGATGGTGGAGGTTCTCTTACTTCCGCAACCTGGCATTACAATTCTTGTTTGAAAAACACTGAAACTTATACCCACACCTACGATAACGATTCTGACGCCGATTGCAACGAGTGCGGTGCGGTTCGCGAGGTAATTACCGGTCCCGTGTTCTATCTGGATACGGCAAAAGGATCCGCCGGTGACACGGTGGTTGTGAACCTTTATATCAAAAATAACCCCGGTATCGTTTCTTTGAAGGTAGATGTAGGTTATGATGAAAATGTTCTTGAGCTTGTAGGCATCAAGGGCGGCATTTTCAGCAGTACCTCCTTTGGACCTTTAACTGCAAATCCCATTGCAGTAAACTGGTTCGATACCCTAAATCCCGATAATACCTCGAATGGTATTGTGGCAATACTTACTTTTAAGATCAAAGACGGTGCGGCCTCCGGCAAGACAGATGTTACTCTCTCTTATGATGAGAACAATGTTTATGATTTTTATTTTGAAAATGTTTACTTTGATTTGGTAAATGGTTCGGTAGAGATCCTGTAAAAAAATAAAAAACCACCCGAAAACGGGTGGTTTTTTTATGTCTGGGACAGTATATAGTTTTTGATTTTTTCAAGCCTGCTTTTTTTCCAAAGGCCATCTTCTGCTTTTTTTGCAAGGGGAAAAATAATACTGAAATCCATGTGCTCTCCCTTTACATATTCCTCGCGCTCGTCGGAAAGAAGAAAGTCGTTCCAGATCTTTTCGGTAGCATTTTGAAATCTTTCCGGTTCCAAAAAGGCATATCGCTTTTTTTCTGCAGTAACAAAGGCCTTCGAAGCGAGGGGGATCAGAAGATCGTATTCGTTTGCTGGAACCTCACCGAAAATATCCGGCAGATCCGCTTTAATAATTTTGCTGTTGATTCGGTCGATCTTGGTTCCAAAAGGGGTGAAGGAGAAGTTATCACAAGTAAAGTCAATTTTCAGTAAAACACCACGGTCTGTTCCATTTTGAGCTCTTTGGTAGTCAGTGTCGAAAATAAAATTACCAAGTGAATAAAAGATTGCTTTTTCGCCCACAAATTCATAGTTCATGGTTACATGAGGGTGATGTGCCACAACGATATCTGCACCCATCTCCAGGTAATCAAGATAACGCTGTCTTACATAAGGCGAGGGGAGGCAGGTGAACTCTTCTCCGTCGTGGGAAACGACAATGCACCAACGGCATTTTGCTTTGATTTCCCTGATCCGCTTCTGTAAGATATCTTTTCTCGGATAGGTCAAAAGGCCGCATTCGGTTTCGGTTGCGGCAGGGCACTCGGATGAAAAACCGACAGCGATCATTCCAATGCCACCTGCACCGTCCAGAAAAACGGGCTCGGAAGCTTCTTGAATGTTAAATCCTGCACCGAGCGTTTTCACACCGTTTTCTTTTGCAATGCTTTTTGTGCTCTCAAGACCGATCTTGCCGACATCCATCGCATGATTGTTGGCAAGGCACCAAATGTCGGCGCGGATCCTGTTTAATACCTGTGCCGCACCGCTGTGCATATAGTGAAGGAAAACTCCCTTGTCAGAAGAAATTTTTTCGTTTTCAGGGTCGATCAGCGCGCCTTCTACATTGGCAACGACATGATCTGCCGAATGAAAAAAATCAAGAATCTCCTTTGCGATTAGTTCCTTGTTTTTCCAGGCATCTTTCATATATCGTGAAAAGCCGATATCACCTGTAAAAATAATGGAGGAGTTGGTATTTTTCATTGCTTTCCTTTCAAAATCTGTCTTTTTTTATATTGTAGCATACAGCTTTTTATTTTAAAAGAAAGAAAAAAAGAAAAATGGCTTCTTTTCGTTTCTTTTTTTCATACTTTTGGTATTTTTCAATTACTTATTTAATTTCCACCAATGTTGTCAAGGTAGATTTCGGGAACATCACCCACCAGTACTCTTTCTCCCAAAGGGAGAGAAACCTCTGTTTGTACCTGTGTGTTTTCCTTTGGCAGAACGATCAAAAGCTTTGTTTCTATGTCTACTCTGATCAAGTGTCTTGTTTGGTTGATCCCGCAATCCTCTAAAACTGTGTAAATTTCCCCTTCAGTCATTCCGATAGGGAATACCCTTATTCGAACGGGAATGCCAAAGGAAGAAAATAAATTCCATCCGCAAAGACTTCCCAAAGGTACGGTCAATGTGATCTTTTTGTTTTCCTCCAAAGAAGAATCAATTCTTGCGATCAGATCGGATTTTGCCTTTGCAAGCATACCGGTATCTACCTCAAGATAGATCACCTGTCCTGCGTCATCCCGGATTGTTTTTACCATAGAGCTATAGGAAAAAAGCCCGTCTTTTGCCATATTCCCGACTTCACTGTTGACAGTTTCCAAAAGGTGCTTTTCCGCTGCGGCTTTTGCAAGAGCAAGCATCTCGCCCTCTAAGCTCTTCTCCACGAAAGCGGAAAGCATCAAAAAGGCGATAAAAAAACAGATCGTGGGTAAAATAAGCGGACGCAAAGAAAAGCGTTTTCTCTTTTTTTTGCCGTAAAAAGAAATATAGGGAGTGTGTCTTTTGGTTGGGATCTGGATTTTTTCAGCAGTACTATTCGGTGTTTGTATGATCGTATTTCGTGCGTTTGTTTGGAAAATATGTTTCTCGTTTTCGCTTTTCATGCTTGGGTTCTCCTTATCATCCTACTGGAGTCCTTGGAAACAGATTTTGCTATTTGAATCAGTGTGTTTTCTTTTGTTTTTGGTCAGTCGTTTTTTTATGAAATCAAGGAAAAGAAAAAAGATGGAAAAGAAGCCGTTTTTTTCGCATAACCCTTGAAAAAAATTCCAAAATCATATATAATATATTCTAAGTTTATTCTTATCTTGAAGAAAAGTTGTTCTGGAAGGAAAAAGTATGAATTTATTTGAAAAAATCTTCGGTACTCATTCTGATGCTGCTATCCGAAAAATTCAGCATATTGTAGATGATATCGAAAGTCTTGCTCCGAAATATAAAGAAATGACAGATTCCCAGCTTCGGGAAATGACGGATATTTTTAAAGAAGAGCTTGCCTCCGGCAAAACACTTGATGATATTCTGCCGGATGCTTTTGCTGTGGTCAGAGAAGCGGGTGAAAGAGTTCTGGGAACCCGTCATTACCGCGTTCAGTTGATTGGCGGTATTGTTCTTCATCAGGGCAGAATTGCGGAAATGAAGACCGGTGAAGGAAAAACCTTAATGGCTACGCTTCCTGCATACCTGAATGCCCTTGCAGGCAATGGCGTTCATATTGTTACCGTAAATGACTACCTTGCAAAGCGTGACTCCGAATGGATGGGGAAACTGTATAATTTCCTCGGTCTTTCCGTAGGTCTTGTGATTCACGGTATTGAACCGGACGAAAAGCGCAAAGCCTACCGTGCCGATATTACATACGGTACCAATAATGAATTCGGATTCGATTACCTTCGCGATAACATGGCTTTGTATAAAGAGAGCATGCTTCAGCGTGGCCATGCCTTTGCCATTGTGGACGAGGTGGACAGTATTCTGATTGATGAAGCAAGAACGCCTCTCATCATTTCCGGTGAAGGAGATACCTCTTCTGTGCTTTATACGCAGGCAGATGCATTTGCCAGATCCTTAAAGCCCTATAAGATCAAAGAGACTGACACCAAGGATCTCTATGAAGATCTGGATGCAGACTATATCATTGATGAGAAGGCAAAAAGCGCGACTCTTACCCGTCGCGGTGTCAGCAAGGCTGAAAAGAGCTTTGGTATTGAAAATCTTTCCGATCCCGAAAATGCTACTCTTTATCACCATCTCAATCAGGCGATCAAAGCATACGGCACCATGCATCGCGATGAAGATTATGTTGTAAAAGATGGGCAGGTTATCATCGTTGATTCCTTTACCGGCCGAATGATGCCCGGCAGACGCTATTCCGAGGGTCTGCATCAGGCGATTGAAGCCAAGGAAGGTGTAGGCATTCAAAAGGAATCCAAGACCCTTGCTACGATCACCTTCCAGAATTATTTCCGTCTTTATCACAAGCTTTCCGGTATGACCGGTACTGCTTTGACGGAAGAACCGGAATTCCGCGAGATCTATAGTCTTGATGTTGTGGAAATCCCCACCAATCGTCCTTTGGCAAGAGTGGATCATCCGGATGTGGTTTATAAAACTGCTGCGGGAAAATACCGTGCCATCGTGGAAAAAATCCGTGAGTGTAATGAAAAAGGACAGCCTGTTCTTGTAGGTACCGTGTCTATCGATAAATCCGAGTATTTGTCAAGACTTCTGAAAAAAGAAAAGATTCCCCACAATGTGCTCAATGCAAAGCATCATATGAAGGAAGCAGAGATCGTTGCTCAGGCGGGTGCTTTCGGTGCGGTTACCATTTCTACCAACATGGCTGGCCGTGGAACGGATATCAAGCTCGGCGGTAATACTGAGTTTATGGCAAAAGCACAAATGCGCCGTGAGGGCTTTGACGATGAGATGATCGCTGCGGCAGATGCCTTTTTTGAAACCCATGACGAAGAAATTTTGGCAGCCCGCGAGCGTTATCAGACTCTTTTGAAGGAATTTGAAGAAAAGATCCTTCCCGAGGCGGAAAAAGTCAGAAATGCCGGTGGGCTTTATATCATCGGTACCGAGCGTCACGAATCCCGTCGTATCGACAATCAGCTGAGAGGTCGAAGCGGCAGACAGGGGGACCCGGGCGCATCTACCTTCTATCTTTCCTTTGAGGATGATCTTTTGCGTCTCTTCGGTAGTGACCGCATTATTGGTATTGTTGATAAATTGGGGCTGGAAGAGGATCAGGCAATTGATGCCAAGATCATTTCTTCCTCCATTGAAAATGCACAAAAGCGTTTGGAAGGAGATAACTTCAATCGCAGAAAAAATGTCATTATGTATGACGATATTATGAATCAGCAAAGAAAGCTTATTTATCAGCAGCGTCAGGAGGTGCTGGAAGGTACCGATCTGAAGGAAAAAATGCTTTCTATGATCGATTCCATGGTAGAATCCGCTGTTCTTTCTCTTTCAACCGAGGAAGGAGATTATCCCTATGAAGAGTTGAAAAAGAAGTTTATGGGTACCCTCTTGTCTCCTTCCGATCTGGTCTTCGGAGAAGAGGATGAAAAGCCCTCAGCAAATGAGCTTGTGAAGGTGCTCCGTGAAAGAGCAGAAAAGCTTTATCAGGAAAAAGAACAGCTTTTCGGCGAAGAAATGTTCCGCGAAGTAGAAAGAACCGTTCTTTTGAGAAATGTTGACCGTCTTTGGATGGATCACCTGGATGCAATGACCGAACTGAAGAACAGCATCGGACTCAATGCCTATGCACAAAGAGACCCCGTGGTTCAGTATAAGATCCAAGGCTCCGTTATGTTTGATGAAATGAGCGAAGAAATTCGAAA
The DNA here is from genome assembly GCA_045602025.1 of Eubacteriales bacterium. Taxonomy (GTDB): domain Bacteria; phylum Bacillota; class Clostridia; order Oscillospirales; family SIG627; genus RGIG5579. The sequence goes on from JAZSAT010000037.1 coordinate 8,958, forward strand.
CGAAACCGCTATGACCCTCTTGCGCATCATTCCTCGCAATAAAGAGGTAAAGAGGGAAGCTGTTGCAAAAATTACCGCAACCTCCTCCGGCGGTGACGGCAGTGTAAAAAAGGCCCCTGTTGTAAAAAAGGAGACTTGCGGTCCCAATGATCCCTGTCCTTGCGGCAGCGGCAAAAAATTCAAGAAGTGCTGCGGTCTTAAGGAGAGCAAATAATGGGATTCGGCGCACTGTTTTTGGGGTTTATGTTTCTTTATGACTTTCAGATCGGTCTTCGCGGATCTGATGGCGAGGGAGCATATGCAATACTTGATGTTTTCCCCGATGCCATCGGTTGGATCTTGCTTTTTGTGGGACTCAATATCCTCTCAAAAAAGTTTGATTCCTTCCGTTTTTTGAGAAATACTACCGCTTTTTTCTTTGTTTTATCTCTGTTTTCTCTTGTGAAAGAGAGCTTCCTGTTTCCTGTTTTTTACTCGCAGGAGGGTAAGCAAGTTTTTGCAGGAGAGTGCTTTGATGTTTGCGAACATCTTCTCATATTGGGCTTTGTTTACCTTCTCTTTCAAAAAACTGCGCCACTATGCAGAAAGTACGGAGAAGATAAGCTTTCCCGCAGCCACGAGCTTGTCCCTCGTATTGCTCTTGTGGAAGGTGTTTTATACTCCTTTATTTCTGTTATGAGGTTTTTTCCTTTGCCCGATGGTGTTTTGCCTTATGTCAATGTAATTTCAAGACTTGATTTTCTGTTTTGGGTATTTCTCATCTGGTATGGCACCATTACTCTCTTCCGTTCCTTGAGAAGGATCAGCGATTAAGAAAGGATTTGTATGGGAACAAAATTTATTTTTTTCGGGTTTCTCTTTTTGATCAATCCGGAACTGATCACCCTTGATATCTTTCCTGACTTTATCGGCTATTTTTTGATTGCAAAGGGCCTTTACCGCGTATCCCTTTTAGAAGAAAGGTGTGCAAATGCGAGAAAGTATGCCTTTTATCTTGCAATTACTTCTGCTTTAAAGCTTCTTTCCTGTACCGTTACCTTTTCAGCGAGAGTGGAGAGCACAAGGCTTACTGTTTGCTTTTTGTTTCTTGTGGCAGAGCTTTCTCTTTCACTTTTTCTTTGTGATAATGCTTTCAAGGGACTTCAGTATCTTGCCATGCGAAAAGACGGCGATCTTGTGTTGAAGTCCTATGATCTTGTAAAAACCTTTACAACGGTCTTTTTCATTACAAAGGCCGTGGCTAATTTTCTCCCCCAGGCGCCTGTGATCTTCTATACAAATATTGATGCTGACCCGGATCAGGTGGAAAATTTTGATCGTATGGTAGCATCCTTTAGGACCCTTCGTAGCGTTCTTTTTGTTGTTGCTGCCATCGCTCTTGTAATTTTAGGTATTTATACGGCTCGGCTTTTAAAAGCATATTTGATCCGTTGCAAGGAAGACAGAGCGTTTTCCTCTCAGATCTTGTCTGCTTATGAAGAGAATGTGATGAATAATGCTTCTCTTCAGACTCGCCTTGCCATCAAGGATGCTTTCTTTTGGTTTTTCCTTGGTTTTATCCTTTTAGGAGATTTGTATTTGGATCATATCAATATGTTTCCAAAGCCTTTTTGTCCTTTGTTTTTATATTTCGGTCTGAAAAAGCTGGAAAAGGTCTCTGCTGTAAAAAAATGGCATATCGCTGTTTCTCTTGTGTCGTTTTTTGTCACATTGGCCGTATATGTATTCCGCATCGTTTCCCTTGCCGTAAATGCTGATTTTCCCTACACTTTCCCGTATCAGTTTTCTGCATGGATCGTTTCTGTTTTTGGTAGTGTTGGAATTTTGCTCCCTCTTGTGTTTACTCTTTTGTCCGTTTGGAAGCTTTCAGAAAAGTATACGGCGTTTTTATATAAAAAGTACTTTGTTCTGCTTTTGATCTTTTGTGTAGGGATGACTGCACTCAGTTTTTCTCAGTACTTGTTTGTCGGCAGAAGCGATTTTGTGGTATGGCTGCAATGGATCTTATATGCGGTAACGCTTTATGTTCACAAATCGAGTCTTGACGATATTTATCGTGAAGCAGAATACAAATTGATGTAAAGAAGGAGGTAATCTTATGTGTGGATTTGCCGGTATGTTTCATCCTCAGGGGCTTGTTTCCGAAGATAAGTCTACCCTCGAAAATATGAGCCGCACCATCCGTTTTCGCGGTCCCGACGAAGAAAGCCTTGTAATGGAGGAAAAGATTGCCTTCGCTTTCCGACGCCTTTCCATTATCGATCTTTCCGGCGGCAGTCAGCCGAAAGAAAGCGATGACGGATGTCTTTCAGGTGTTTTTAACGGAGAGATCTATAATTATCTTGAGCTGAAGGAGACTCTTGACGGGGAAAGCTTTGAAACGGCATCTGAGCTTGAGATTATGCTGAAGCTATATCGCAAGCACGGTGCTGAATTTGTTTCCATGCTTCGCGGCATGTTTGCAATTGCCTTCTATGACCGAAAGAATGAAACACTTCTTCTGGCAAGAGATCCTTTTGGTATTAAGCCTCTTTACTATCGAAGAACCGAAAAGGGTCTAATCTTTTCCAGTGAAGCAAAGGCTTTTTTATTTGATCCGGATTATGACTCCTTCCGTACAAGAGATGATCTGGTTCAACATTATTTTACTTATCAGTATATGCCTGCAAAGGAATTCTCTCAGGGACTTTCTATTCTTCCTGCCGGACATTTTTTGATTTTCGACGGTAAAACGGGCGAGATGGAGATTCATCGCTATTTTGATCCTATGTTCACCCCTTCCGGTGAAAAAAGCTATGAAGAGAAAAAAGCGATTCTCAGGGAGACCTTAACGGAAAGTGTTCGCTATCATATGATCAGCGATGTACCTGTCGGCACCTTCCTGTCAAGCGGTATTGATTCTGCTATTATTACCGCGCTTTCCTCCAAGATCAACCCCGGCATCAAAGCCTTTACCGTTGCGTTCGGTGTAAAGGAGTATTCCGAAATCGATGACGCCGGAGCTATCAGTGAACATCTTGATGTAGAGCATATCAAGGTTATCCGTGATGTGAACGACTTTAAAGATGCATTTGAAAAGGTTGTTTATTCCCTTGATTTTCCCGTTGCCGATCCCTCTACCGTAGCAATTTATCTTGTTTGCCAGGAAGCGGCAAAGCACTTGAAGGTCGTTTTGTCAGGAGAAGGCGCAGACGAGCTTTTCGGAGGATATAAGGTTTATGATGAATCTCGCTTTTCCTCTAAGATCTATTCACTTCCAAAGCCCATTCGTTCTGTTCTTGCCTGGCTCGCTTCTGTCTTGCCGGAGGGCGTAAAGGGAAAGAATCTTCTTTATCGTGGTACTACCCCTTTGGAAGAGAGATACATCGGCAATGCCTTTGTATTTAATGAAAGGGAGAAAAAGGCTTTTTTGAATACCTTTGACCCTGCTGTTCGCTTCCATCAGCCTGAAAAAGAGATCTATGCCCACGCAAAGGCAAACGGTCTTTCTCCGATGCTGCAAATGCAGTATGTGGATATGCGGTCTTGGATGCGCGGAGATATCCTTGTAAAAGGGGACAGACTTTCAATGTATCATTCCTTGGAGGTAAGAGTTCCTTTTCTGGATAAAGAAGTATTTCGTGTTGCAGCAAGTCTGTTCGACCATGAAAAGCTTTCTCACGGCACCACAAAGTTTATCCTTCGCGATGCTTTCCACGATCTTGTGGATGAGGCGACCTTCCTTCGTCCGAAGCTCGGCTACCCGGTTCCTGTAAGAGCATGGCTCAGGGGAGAACTGTATCCGTGGGCAAAAGAAATACTGGAAAATATGACTTGTACCGATTATATCAATCGGGAAGCGGCACTGAAAATGCTTGAGGATCACAAAGAGGGAAGAGCGGATAATTACAGAAAGCTCTGGACAATCCTTGTTTTTGTAACCTGGTATCGTCTTTATGTGTCCGATCGGGATGAAACCTGTCGCAGGATCATTTTGGGTGAACTTTAAGCTGCTTCTTGACAAGTTTCGGATATTTGTGTAAAATATTCCCGTTCCCGATTTTGTAATTTAACTCGTATGAGATTTTGAAGGAGAAATTTATGATCGAAAAAATTAAAGAACTTCTTGCAAAGCAGCTTCGTCTTGACATTGCTACCATTGATGATGATGCAAACATTTTGGACGATCTTGGTGCTGACAGCCTTGAGGTTGTGGAAATGCTGATGACTCTTGAGAGCGAATTCGGTATCATCGTACCCGATGAAGATATGATGGAACTGAAAACCGTTCGCTCCGTTGCTGAGTATATTGAGAAAAAAGCATAAGAAGACAAAACGCCCTGTAAAGGGCGTTTTTCTGTACAAAAGAAAGGAAAAAAACAACAAAAAATCATTTTTTTGAACAAATTGAAAATTATTACAAATTCTTCTGCTTTTAGAAAGAAAAATGCTTGACATAAAAATATATCTATGTTAGAATAGAGGGCCGCTTGTAAGAGGTTATAAATGCTTTTGCTACCTTTAAACAGCGAGACATAGAAAGAAAGAGAGGTGCTTTTCGTGTTTGCTATTTTTGAAATTGGCGGAAAGCAGTACAAGGTTTCCGAAGGAGATATCGTTTACCTTGAAAAGTTGAATGCACAGGAAGGCGAGACCGTAAAGTTTGATAAGATTCTTGCACTTTCCACTGACGATGGCTTTGTTGCTGGTGATCCCACTGTTTCCGGTGCTTTTGTTGAAGCTACTGTTGCTAAGAACGGTAAGCAGAAGAAGATCGTTGTTCTTCGCTACAAAGCAAAGAAGAACGAGAAAAAGAAGCAGGGCCACAGACAGCCCTACACCAAGGTTCAGATCACTAAAATCGCAAAATAATGATCCGTTCGGAGTTTGTTATTCAAGATAACAAAATTTACTCCTTTTCCGTAGAAGGGCATTCCGGTCTTGCACAGAGTGGAGAAGATATTCTTTGTGCCTCTGTCAGTGCCATGTCCCAGCTCGTAATCAATACCTTGACCGAGGTGTTTGGTGCAGAGCTTTCTCTTTCCATCGATGAAAAAAAGCCTTTGATCCGTTGCAGTCTCAAATCTGTCTCGGGTGAATACAGAAGCGGTGCCGAAGGCATCCTTTACGGCTTTTATCTTCAGATGAAGGATCTTGCGGAAATTTATTCGGCTCATCTTACGGTCAGAACGAAATCGAAATAGAAAGGGTATCACAATGATTAGAATTAGTTTGCAGTTTTTTGCACATAAAAAAGGTGTTGGTTCTACCAAAAACGGCAGAGATTCCGAGTCTAAGAGACTTGGCGTTAAAAAGGCTGACGGACAGGCTTGCATTGCAGGTAACATCTTGGTTCGCCAGAGAGGTACTCACATCCATCCCGGTATGAATGTGGGCATCGGTTCCGATGACACACTTTTTGCTTTGAAGGCAGGTACTGTTAAGTACGAGCCTATGGCAGGCGGCAGAAAGAAAGTCAGCGTTTATTGCGACTGATCTTTCCTATGAGTTTGAGGGGTATGTCTTAAGGGTTGTCTCTTACGGCGTACCCCTTTTCGTATCTTTTATTTGAGGTGAAATATGTCTTCATTTGTAGATAAAACAGATATTTTTATCAAGGCAGGCAAAGGCGGCAACGGTGCAGTATCTTTTCGCAGAGAAAAGTATGTATCAAAAGGGGGACCCGACGGCGGTGACGGCGGTCACGGCGGTAATGTTGTCTTTCGCATTGATGAAGGTGAAAATACACTGATCAAATTCCGCTATAAGAGAAAATTTGTTGCGGAAAACGGCGAAGACGGTAAAGGAAAACGCTGCCACGGTAAGCGTGGCGAGGATCTTGTGATCTCTGTTCCTCCCGGAACCATTATTCGTGATAAAGAAAGCGGCAAGGTTATGTTTGACCTATCCCGTGATAAAGAATTTATTGCTGCCAAAGGCGGCAGAGGCGGTTGGGGCAACGCACATTTTGCAACGCCTACCCGTCAGATCCCGCAGTTTGCTAATCCCGGCCTTGCAGGTCAGGAAAGGGAAATCACCCTCGAAATTAAAATGCTTGCCGATGTGGGCCTGATCGGATTTCCCAGTGTGGGTAAATCTACCTTTATTTCTCGCGCCAGTGCCGCAAGACCCAAGGTTGCAGCTTACCACTTTACAACTTTAAGCCCTGTTCTCGGCGTTGTGAATTTGGATGCTGAGCGTCATTTTGTTATGGCAGATCTCCCCGGCCTGATCGAAGGTGCGGGAGAAGGAGCGGGACTTGGCCATCAGTTTTTACGCCATGTAGAAAGATGCCGTCTGTTTTTACATATTGTTGATGCTGCAGGTAGTGAAGGAAGAGATCCTCTCGAGGACATCTCTATCATTAATAAAGAGCTTGAAACATATGATCCCGAGCTTTTAAAACGCCCGCAGATCATCGTTGCCAATAAGGAAGATCTTGGCGTTTCCGATGAAGTCAAAGCATTGCTTGAAGCAAAGTGTAAAGAAAACGGCTGGAAGCTTTTTTATATCTCCGCTGAAACCGGAAAAGGAATCCGTCAGGTGATCGAGGAAGCCGGTACTCTTCTTTCCACGCTTCCGCCCCTTAAAGAATATGAGGCTGATTTTGTGGAAGAAGTAGAGGAAACACCCGATTATAAAACCCAAAGAACTACGGTTACCCGTATCGGCGAGGTATGGATGGTGGAAGGTGAGTGGCTGATGAAATTTATTCAGCAGATCAACTTTGCCGACCGCGACCAGGTCCGCTATTTCCAAAAGGTAATGAAGGATTCCGGTGTTGAGGATGCAATGCAGAAGGCCGGCGTAAAAGACGGCGATACAGTAGATATCTACGGCATTGAATTCGATTACGTTTACTAATATGAAAAAAGCAGCATTTATTACTCTCGGTTGCCGCGTCAATCAATATGAAACCCAGTGTGTCCGGGAATTTCTCTTGCAGCACGGCTTTGAAGAGGTATCTTCTGACGAAAGCGCGGATATTTATTTTGTCAACACCTGCGCCGTAACAGCGGAAAGCGTTCGGAAGGACCGCCAAATGATCCGCAGAATTCTTCGTAAAAAAGAAGAAAATCCTGACTGTGTTATTTGTGTTTGCGGCTGTTTTCCACAAGGAGAGAAAGGGGAAGTTCCTTTATTTGACAAGGTGGATGTTCTTGCAGGAAATACAAAGAAAAATCTGCTTGCAAAAATATTGGTTTCACTTTCGGATCAACCGCTTTCCGAAAGAGAGAAAATCGATCTGAGAGAAGATATTTCAAAGCCAAGATCTTATGAAAAAATGAGTCTTTGCAAAAGTCACAACGCCCGTGCTTTTGTAAAAATTCAGGATGGTTGCAACAGCTTTTGCTCCTACTGTTATGTTCCTATTGTTCGGGGCAGAGTTCGCTCAAGAGAAATGGAAGATGTTATTTCGGAAGTGTCTTGTCTGAGTAAAAACGGCTATCGGGAAATTGTGCTTACCGGGATCGAGACCGGCTCCTGGGGAGAAGATTTCAAAGGGGATCTTTCTCTTTGTGACCTGGTGGAAAGGGTAAGTAAGGTAGAAGGAATCGAGCGAATTCGTTTTGGTTCTTTAAAGCCGAGTGTCTTTACGGAAGAATTTTGCAGCCGTCTCGCAGCTGTGAAAAAGGTATTACCTCATTTTCATCTTTCGCTTCAAAGCGGCAGTTCACGGGTTCTTTCCTTGATGGGGCGTCGCTACGGCAGAAAAGAGGAAGAAGAGGCGATCGAAAGGATCTATCGGTATTTTCCCGATGCGGGTCTTTCTGCTGATTTGATCTGCGGCTTCCCGGGAGAAACGGAAGAAGATTTTGATCAAACCGTTTCTCTTGTGAAAAAAGCAAAGCTTTTGCACACGCACATATTTCCGTTTTCCCCTCGCAGCGGTACGCGTGCAGAGAATATGGAGCCGAAGGTTTCGGAAGAAGTGAAAAAGGACCGCTGCGCAAGACTACTGAGTGTAGCAAAAGAGGAAAGTGCTTTGTTTGCCGAAAAAAGATTCGGAAAAACATATCGGGTCCTGTGCGAACGGATCCGAGACGGTATGATGCTTGGCTATACAGAGAATTTTATTTATACAAAAACGCCTGTTTCCGAAAGTGTTCGGGTCGGCGACCTCTTTGATGTGGTTTTACAAGAAGAAAAAGAGTTTTCTGTGGAAACGATGACTGTTTTTGCTCAATTGGAGAGAAACAGTTGACATTTTTGCAAAAAAGTTGTAAATTATATAATATAATTCCCTCGAGAAAGGTAATATAAAAATGGCAAAGAAAACAAAGAAAAACAGTAATGTAAAATCAATTGTACTTTACGGAGTGCTCTGTGTTGTACTCGTCGCATTCCTTGCGCTTGTTGGTATCAGCGCATGGTTCCAGGGTTCTTCCATTATTGAAGACCGTGCTTTTTTGGATGCTGTCAGCGTTTATTTGGATAAGCTCCCCAGAGAAATTACCAAAAAAGATTTGAATTCCATTCAGTATGTTGCTTTTTCTGATATGAATACCCTTTCCCTCGGCGGTGCTGATGTTTATGAATTTCAGGTAGGCGAGGGCGAAGAAAGCAAAGAGCCTGTTGATGTTGCACTCCCTGTCGAGATCGATTTTGATGCTTGTATGTCTTTGCTCGGCGGTGTGAAATATCTTGATATCAGCGCAGATCCCGATTGTATCGAAAGTGCTTCTCAGCTTACCACCTTTAAAAAGCTTGAGCATCTTGTTATTAAGGATTCTGCATTGAAGGATCTTCCCGAGATCTCTAAGCTTACTACCTTGAAGTCTCTTGATGTTTCCGGCGTAAAGGTGGAGGATCCCGCAATTTTTGCGTCCCTTTCTTCTCTTGAAAAATTGAATATTTCTTCTACCGGAATCAAGGACCTTTCTTCCTTTGCATATCTTTCTTCTCTCAAGAATTTGATTGCAGACGGTAACGGTATCACTTCCGTAGCCGGCCTTGGCGAGCTTGAAAAGCTTACTTCACTTTCCTTGGTTGATAACGAGATCGAATCTACCGATGAATTTGCTTCCCTTACAGCTCTTGAGGATCTGAATCTGAACGAAAACAAGGTTGCAACCGTGGCCCCCTTGTCTGCACTGAAGAACCTGAAAAACCTCTATCTTTCCGATAATGAGATTGTTGATGTTTCCGGTCTCTCTGAGCTTGTTGCAGTTAAGGCTCTTTATCTGGATAACAACAATCTTTCCACGCTCGGCGGTGTTGAAAAGATGACCGCTTTGGAAACCTTGTCCGCAGTAGGTAATAACATTTCCGATGTTTCAGCCGTTACTGCTCTGACAAAGCTCTCCAGCCTTTCTCTTTCCGATAATGAGATCACCGATGTTTCCTCATTGGAAGCTTGCACTGCTTTGAAGACTTTGAAGCTTGATGGAAATAAGATCGTAGATGCTGCTCCTCTTGCAAAGCTTACTTCTCTTTCTACCTTGGATGTCAGCAAGAATATGATCAATGACCTTTCTGTTCTGGATGGTCTGAAGAGCGGTAGCTGCACTGTAAGCTCTGATGATCAGAATGTTGAAGAAAAGGAAGAAACCAAAGAATAATCAATATTTAAAAGCAGGGGAGCCACCCCTGCTTTTTTGAAAGGAATTTTTATGACAGAAATCATAGATTCTCCACTTCTTTTGGCATATCTCGGTGATGCGGTGATGGAGGTTCTGGTCCGCAAATATGTGATTACAAAAGAAACAACCAATGCGAAGTGCAACGCCCTTGCACTTCACTTTGTAACGGCAAAAAGCCAGAGTGAAGCCATTAAGAAAAATCTTGGAATTCTGACGGAAGAAGAAAAGAGCATCTTTACAAGAGGGAAGAATGCAAAAAGCAATTCCTCTCCCCGAAATATTGATCTTTACTCCTATCGCCTTGCTACGGGTTTGGAAGCGGTTTTCGGATATAATGAGCTTTTCAATCGGCGGGAGCGAAACGAAGAACTTTTCAATCAGTTGTTTCTTGTTAACAAAGAGTAAATATTATAAAATTAACAGTTTTTGTGAAAAAAGTTTAGCTTTTTTCTTGCAATATTTTTCCCATTATGGTAAAATAACGATTGCGATATAATCGAATTATAAAAATACGGAGGAAAATATGAAAAAGTATTGTTATCTTTTCAAAGAAGGCGACGCTTCTATGCGTAACCTCCTGGGTGGTAAGGGTGCAAACCTTGCTGAAATGACCAAGATCGGTCTTCCCGTTCCCCAGGGCTTTACCGTAAGCACCGAGGCTTGTACTCAGTACTATGAAGACGGTAAAAAAATCAATGATGATATCCAGGCTCAGATCATGGAGTACATCGACAAGATGGAAGAGATCACCGGCATGAAGTTCGGTGATAAGGAGAATCCTCTCCTGGTTTCCGTTCGTTCCGGTGCTCGTGCTTCTATGCCCGGTATGATGGACACCATTCTTAACCTCGGTCTGAACGAAGAGGTTGTTGATGTTCTTTCTGCTAAGTCCGGTAACCCCAGATGGGCTTGGGACTGCTACAGAAGATTTATTCAGATGTACTCCGACGTTGTTATGGAAGTCGGCAAAAAGTACTTTGAAGAACTCATCGATAAGATGAAGGAAGAAAAGGGCGTAAAGCTTGATGTTGAGCTTTCCGCTGACGATCTGAAAGAGCTTGCTAACCAGTTCAAAGCTGAGTACAAGGCTAAGATCGGTTCTGATTTCCCCTGCGATCCCAAAGAACAGCTTATGGGTGCTGTTGAAGCAGTATTCCGTTCTTGGGACAACCCCCGTGCCAATGTTTACCGCCGTGACAACGATATTCCTTATTCCTGGGGTACCGCTGTTAACGTACAGATGATGGCATTCGGTAACATGGGTGACGATTGCGGTACCGGTGTTGCCTTTACCCGTGACCCCGCTACCGGCGAAAAGGGTCTTATGGGTGAATTCCTTGTAAATGCACAGGGTGAAGATGTTGTTGCAGGTGTTCGTACTCCTATGCCTATCGCACAGATGGCAGAGAAGTTCCCCGCAGCATTCAAGCAGTTTACCGAGGTTTGTGCAATTCTCGAGGATCACTACAGAGATATGCAGGATATGGAATTTACCATTCAGGGCGGTAAGCTTTACATGCTCCAGACCAGAAACGGTAAGAGAACTGCAAAAGCTGCTCTTAAGATCGCTTGCGATCTGGTTGCAGAAGGCATGATCGATAAGAAGCAGGCAGTTGCTATGATCGATCCCAGAAACCTGGATACTCTTCTCCATCCCCAGTTCCATGCTAAGATTCTGAAGAACGCTACTCCCGCGGGTAAGGGTCTCGGTGCTTCTCCCGGAGCTGCTTGCGGTAAGGTTGTATTTACCGCTGAAGACGCTGAGGCTTGGAACGCAAGAGGCGAGAAGGTCGTTCTCGTTCGTCTTGAAACCAGCCCCGAAGATATCACCGGTATGAAAGCATCCCAGGGTATCTTGACCGTTCGCGGCGGTATGACCTCTCACGCAGCCGTTGTTGCTCGTGGTATGGGTACCTGCTGTGTATCCGGTTGCGGCGATATCAATATGGATGAAGAAAACAAGAAGTTTACTCTCGCCGGCAAGACCTATGTTGAGGGCGATTACATCTCCATCGACGGTTCTACCGGTAACATCTACGACGGCATCATCCCCACCGTTGACGCTGAGATCGTAGGCGAATTCAAGACCATTATGGAGTGGGCTGACGAGTTCAGAACCCTCAAGGTTCGCACCAATGCCGACACTCCCGCAGACGCTAAGAAGGCTCGCGAGCTGGGTGCTGAAGGTATCGGTCTGTGCCGTACCGAGCATATGTTCTTCGAGGCTGAGAGAACCGCCGCTTTCCGCGAGATGATCCGCTCCGATACCGTTGAAGAGGGTGAGGCTGCCCTGGAGAAGATCCTGCCCTATCT
>JAZSAT010000038.1:0-135099 GCA_045602025.1 Eubacteriales bacterium
TGAGAACGCTCTTGACTGGATTGGCAGACCTTGGGATCCCTCTAAGTTTAACAAGGCTGATAAGTCCACCTGTGCTGCTAACCCCAACTCACGCTTTACCGCTCCTGCTGAGAACTGCCCCTGCATTTCTGAAGAATTCGACAAGGGCGCAGGCGTTCCCATTTCTGCAATCGTATTCGGTGGCAGAAGAGCAAAGCTTGCTCCTCTGGTTTACCAGTCCAAGGATTGGAAGAACGGCGTGTTCGTAGGTGCTACCATGGCTTCTGAGACCACCGCTGGTGCTGCAGGTGCTGTCGGCGGTGTTCGTCACGATCCTATGGCAATGCTTCCCTTCTGCGGCTACAACATGGGTGACTACTTCCAGCATTGGCTCGATATGGGCGAAAAGCTTGGCGACAAGGCTCCCAAGATCTTCAATGTTAACTGGTTCCGTACCGACGACGAAGGCAACTTCGTATGGCCCGGCTTCGGTGACAATATGAGAGTTCTCAACTGGATCATCGATCGTTGCGAAGGCAAGGCTGACGCAAGCGAGACCGCAATCGGCTACATTCCCAAGCCCGAAGATATCGACCTGACCGACCTTGATATGGACATCGAGGTTCTCAAGTCCATCCTCACCGTTGATAAGGACGCTTGGAACGAATATGCTGCAGATGTTGAAGAATACTTCAAGAAGTTTGACCGTCTCCCCGCTGAACTGAAAGCACAGCTTGAGACCCTGAAGGCAAACCTGAAATAAAAAAATAAAAACACGGAGCAAAAGCTCCGTGTTTTTTCTGCGTAAAAAACCTCGATGAAATTCATCGAGGTTTTTCTTTATTCTTCGTCAGCGTTGCAGCCGGTCTCTTTGTTTTTAAAGAATACAAAATATACAATCATGCCAATGGCAAGAAGCGCGTAAGCAGACAAGGTAATACCAAGTCCGTTTGCGGAAAAGGCTCTGACTGCATCTGCTTTGGGGAAGATCAGATCGTAAACGCCGAAAATCTCGATCACAATAATGAGAATCGGGGTTACATATTTTACCATGAACATAAATACAGGGCGGAAAAAGCCAAGCTTCTGACCGTCTTCCTTCATTTCTTCAACAGCCTTTTTCGGACCAAAGATCCATCCAATGGCAATACAGCTAAAGAACGCGCATACCGGCATCAGAACTGTGTTGGTAATAATATCAAACAGGTCAAGAAGATTCTGTCCGAATACTGTGATACCCTCTTCACCGTTCAACGCCTGACCCAGGGAGATCCCTACCGGAATAGAAACGGCAAAGCAAATCAAAGCAAGAATAGAAACTGCCTTCTTACGAGGAATACAAAACTTTTGGATCACAAACTGGCAAACCACTTCGAGGAGCGAAATTACGGAAGTAACCGCCGCGATCACAACCATAGCAAAGAAGAAGAGGCTGATCACCTTACCGATCACACCAAGATCCTCAAATACCAAAGGAAGAGTCTGGAACATCAAGCCAACGCCATGGAATGAGCCCGCTTCCATACCGGTGGTTGCCGTATAATGATATACAGCAGGGAAAATTGCAAAGCCGGCAAGCAGTGCCACCGCCGTATCAAAAACACAGATCATAGCAGTAGACTTCATAATATTGATCTCTTTTCCCGTGTAAGAGCCGTAAGCCACCATTGCACCCATACCCAAAGACAGGGAGTAAAATGCCTGGCCCATTGCGGCTAAAATTCCGGTTCCGGAAAGACGGGAAAAATCCGGTTTCAGATAAAAAAGAAGGCCTTCCTTTACCCCTTCCCCGAGACAAAGAGAAAAGACCACCGTCCCCACAAGGATCAGAAACAGTGCCGGCATCAAAACCTTGGACGCCTTCTCAATACCGCCCTTGACACCCGCCATTACAACAAACAAAGCAAGACCGATAAAGATCGCGGTGAAAAGGATCACTTGCCATTCATTTCCGGCAAAGGATGCAAATGTTCCCGCATTTCCCCGGAAGGAGTTGACCGCAAATCGAACAGTATACCCACCAAGAACCGAATAATAGCAAGCAATAAATGCCGGGATCAGTACAGCAAGCACGCCGAACCAACCAACATTTTTATTTATCTTCTTAAATGCTGTAACCGGATTTGCCTGGGCTCTTCGTCCGATAAAGATCTCACAGGTCATGGTAACCACACCGATAAAGAGCACACAAGCAATATACACCAGAACAAATGCCGCTCCGCCGTAGTCGTGAGTCTTATAGGGGAAACCCCAAAGGTTTCCAAGGCCTACCGCAGATCCGGCAGCTGCCAAGACAAAACCGATACCGCTGGCAAAACCGTTTTGTTTCGTTTTCATAATTTAAACCTTTCTTTCACAAAATCGTCCTATTCTACCATAAATATGGAAATAAATCAAGATGCACAAAAAAATCACCGCGCTCATCGCGCGGTGATTTTGATATTTCTTAGTGGCAGAAGCAAATTTCGGTGTCTTTATCAAAGAAGTGCATTCTGTTGATATCAAATGCAACCTTGATAGAATCACCAACCTTAGCCTTGGAGCGAGGAGATACTCTTGCGATGAAGTTGGATTCCTGGCTGTTCAGGTAAAGGAAGATTTCAGCACCCATAAGCTCGGTTACATCAACACCTGCATCGATTACCCAATCGGAGAACTGGGAGAGATACATGGGCTCGTCGTGAATTGCTTCAGAACGGATACCGGCAATGATCTCCTTGCCAACATACTGCTGAAGTTCTTCGTTCTCTGCTTTCTCTTCGGGAAGCTTGAATTCGTTTTCACCGAAGGTAAAGAAGATACCGTCTTCGCCTCTCTTCTTAATGAGCTTACCGTTGATGAAGTTCATCTGAGGAGTACCGATAAAGCCTGCAACGAAGAGGTTAACGGGGATGTCATAAAGATTTTGAGGAGTATCTACCTGCTGGATGATACCGTCCTTCATAACGACGATTCTGGAAGCCATGGTCATAGCCTCGGTCTGGTCGTGGGTTACATAGATGAAGGTTGTCTGCAGCTTCTGATGGAGCTTGGTAAGTTCAGTTCTCATGGAAGCACGGAGCTTTGCGTCCAGGTTGGAGAGAGGCTCGTCAAGAAGGAACACTTTGGGTTCACGAACGATTGCACGACCCAGAGCAACACGCTGTCTCTGACCACCGGAAAGAGCCTTGGGCTTACGGTCAAGCAGGTGAGCGATGTCAAGGATACGAGCAGCTTCTTCTACTCTTCTCTTGATCTCTTCCTTGGGAACCTTGCGGAGCTTCAGACCGAATGCCATGTTATCAAATACAGACATATGAGGATACAGAGCGTAGTTCTGGAATACCATTGCAATATCTCTGTCCTTAGGAGCAACATCATTTACCAGCTTATCACCGATAAAGAGCTCACCTTCGCTGATCTCTTCAAGACCTGCTACCATACGAAGGGTAGTAGACTTACCGCAACCGGAAGGACCTACCAGAATGATGAATTCCTTGTCCTTGATTTCCAGGCAGAAGTCAGTAACTGCGGTTACACCGCCGGGGTATTTCTTAAAAATGTGCTTCAAAGATACACTTGCCATTTTTTCCTCCTAAAAATATGCGCACAAATGACGCCTGATTTTCACACTCCATATCTTAACAAATTTCTCGAAGAAAAGAAAGATATTTATTCCCCAAAAATACAAAAAACAATTTATGCATTTTACACAAAAACAGAAAGAAAAGATTTTTTGACAATCAAAATATATAGGTTTTATGCGTTTTTCAATTGTTTCATTATATATTTTTATTTTCAAATTAAACAAAAATATCTCCTTATAAAATTTAATATCTGCAACATTTTTATTACTTTATTCACAAAACTTTTTAAATTTAGTTGCCAGAAAGGTGGCTTTGCTGATATAATAGAATAAAAAAACAAAGGTAGGCCCATTATGCGATTCAATAAACGCATCTTCTCCCTTCTTCTGGAGCAAGCAAAGGGTGATCGCTCCTGGCGACAGTTCGCCATGGACTGCGACATCAGCTATATCCAGATGAGAAAGCTTGCTCTCGGGCAGCAGGAAAATTCTCCTCGCCTGAAGCTGATCAATAAGATCTCCCAAAATGCCGCAGGCGGCATTACCACAGAAGATCTTCTCTTCTGTTCCGGTGTATATAAAGAAACAGAGGAAAAGAAGCCCTCGGGTGCTCTTACCCGCTCGAGTGATCTTTTCAATGAGAAATTCCAGGCTCTTTCTATGGGTCAAAGAAAAATGGTTCTGGATTTCATTGACTTCCTTCAGAGCAGATGAACGAAAAGCTTCTCTCTTACTTAAAGGAAAGCGGAAACATCCTTCTTTCCTATTATAAAGAAAATCCTTTCTTTGCCTTGACCCCGGCAGAACTGATGGAAGGAACCTTCGTTTATTTTGAACGCGGCGGTAAAAGGCTTCGCCCCGCCATCACGAGACTTTGCGCAGGTGCCTTAGGCGGTGATGAAGCAGAAAACGCCGCTATCCCTTGCGCCCTCGGTCTCGAGCTTTATCACAACTGGACGCTGGTTCACGACGATATGATCGACCACGACGATACCCGCCGTGGAAAAAAAGCGGTACATAAGCTTGTAAAAGACAATTTTGCCTCCTACGGAGAGGAAAAAGCTGCGGAATACGGATTTGATACTGCTCTTTTGGCGGGAGATGCTCTTCACAGTGCCTCCGTTTATTACATTTCAAAGCTTTCCGATTCCGGCTTTGTCCCCCCTGCCGTTACCCTGAAGATCCTTTCTCTTCTGGAAGGAGAATACGGTCCCCGGCTCATCAGCGGTGAGACGATCGATACCAAAAACGGACTGCTTCACGGTGCAGGGGCCTTTTACCACATGTCCCGCGAGGATGTAACCTTTATGATGGCCGGCAAAACCGGTGCTCTCTTTGCCATCAGTGCCCTCTCCGGTGCGATGATCGGTCTGGGAAAAGCAGACCCTGCAGATGAAAAAGCACAGGCTTTGGCACGCTTTGCAGAAAACTGCGGTCTGGCCTTCCAGCTTCAGGATGACATTCTCGGTATCACAAGCGACGAAGAAACCCTCGGCAAGCCCATTGGCAGCGATATCCGCGAAGGTAAGCCCACCATCCTCCTTCTTACCGCCTATAAGAATGCAAGTGAAGAAGAGAAAGAATTTCTCCGTCGCGTTGTCGGTATTTCCAAGGAAAAAGATGAGATCCTCCGCGCCAGAAGCATTCTTTTGGAAAAAGGAGTGGAAGAAACCGCCAAGGAAGCAAAAATGTATCTCGACCTGGCAGAAAAAGACCTTGCCCTTCTCCCCGACTCCCACAGAAAAGATCTTTTGGAATCCTGGCGGCTGTTTATGTTAAATCGAAATATGTAGGTGTATGATGAAAAAAATAATTTCACTTTTTTTAGCAGCACTTCTTCTTGGCTTTGCCCTTCCCTTGTCGGTTTTTGCAGAAAAAGATGCGATTTACGATCTGGCACTGGATACGCAAGGAGTATATGTCTACAATTTGGAAACCGATACCGCAATTTATGAAAAAGCGGAAAACGCCCGTATGTTCCCCGCCTCCACCACCAAGATCGTAACTGCTCTTGTGGCCCTGGAGAATTGCAAAGACCCCAAGGAAGAAATGATCACCGTGGACGATATGACCGTTTTCGACTACATCATCGAAGAGGGCGGTGTCCACATGGAATTGACCCGCGGCGAGACCTTTACTGTTTACGACCTTCTTGTAGGGCTGATGATGGCTTCCTACTGCGATGTGGCAGAGCTTCTGGCCATCCACTTCGGCGGCACAACGGAAAAATTCGTGGATATGATGAATCAAAAAGCCAAGAGCGTGGGCGCAGAAAACACAAACTTTGAAAACCCTCACGGGCTTCACCATCCCAATCACTACTCTTCTCCCAGGGACATCGCTCTTCTTTTTGAAGAGGCTTTGAAAAACGATGCCTTTCGTGAGATCATTTCTCTTCGCTCCTACACGCTTCCCGAAACAAGCCGTCATCAGGAAAGAAGCATCCGTCATACCGTTTCCTCTTATTCTGATAAAAACGACTTTTACCTTCCCTGCTATGTAGGCGGAAAGTCAGGCTTTACCAATCAAGCGGGCAGATGCCTTGCTACCTTTAGCGAAGAAAACGGTGTGTCCTATATTTCCGTGCTCCTGGGTGCCAATATGGATAACAACCGAAAATATCCGGGCAACATGGCACAGATCGAAACCCACACCCTTCTCTCCTATGCCTATGAACACTTCGATGTAAAAACCGTAATGAAAAAAGGCGAAAAGCTTGGCAAGATCCTTGTAACAGACTCAGATAAGACCCTCCCCGTCATTGCGGGAGAAGACATTGTGACCCTGGTCCGCGACGGTGCCGAGCCTACTTACGAGGTAGATATCCCCAAGGAGATCTCCGTAACGGAGATGAAGAAGAACAAAGAAGTAGGCAGTGTCCGCCTTTTTTTCAACGGAGAGATGGCAGAAGGCTCCTATCCCGCGCTCCTCTCTTGGGACGGAACTCCCATTGCCACAAAATCCGCCATTGAAAAAGGCGCAGAAAGTGCCGCGAAAGCCGTTTCCGGCATCTTCAAAACAGATCGGGTATTTGTGATCCTCTTTATTCTCCTTGTTCTTGTGATCTTCATTTGCCTTCCCGTTTTCCGTGCGACTCAGACCCTTCACAAGAAAAAATCCCACAGACCAAAGCATTAAAAAGCACTAAAAAAATCCACCCGCACAGCGGGTGGATTTTCTTTTATACTCTTTCTTTCGTTTCCTTTACGATCTTTTCAAGGAAGGCCTCGAGCGTCATAGTCTCTGTTTCAGCGGTGTCACGGTTACGAACGGAAACCGTACCCTCTTCCACTTCCTTGCCGCCGAGGATCAGCATGTAGGGAACGCGGTCTACCATCTGAGCCTCGCGGATCTTGTAGCCGATCTTTTCGTTTCTCTCATCAATCTCGCAGCGGATTCCGGCAGCTCTGATGGCCTTGTAAACCTTCTGGGAATACTCTGCGCTCTTTTCGGATACAGGAAGAACCTTCACCTGAACCGGTGCAAGCCAAGCGGGGAATTTTCCTGCGAAATGCTCGGTAAGGATACCGATAAATCTTTCAATGGAGCCGAAGCATACTCTGTGGATCATAATAGGCTTTTTCTTTGTGCCGGTTTCATCTACATATTCCAGATCAAAGTTGATAGGCATCTGGAAGACAAGCTGAATGGTACAGCACTGCCAGCTTCTGCCAAGACTGTCTTCCAGGTGGAAGTCGATCTTGGGACCGTAGAAGGCTCCGTCGCCCTCATTGATGATATAATCAAGACCGAGTTTTTCCAAAGCACCCTTCAGTCCTTCGGTTGCTGCCTCCCAATCCTCGTCGCTGCCCATGGAATTTTCGGGACGGGTAGAAAGCTCAATAAAGTACTTAAAGCCGAATTTGGTATAAACCTCGTTGATCATATGGACCACCGCCATAATTTCATCGGTGATCTGATCGGGACGCATAAAGATGTGAGCATCGTCCTGAGTAAAGCAGCGCACGCGGAACAGTCCGTGGAGCGCACCCTTCAGTTCATGTCTGTGAACAAGGCCAAGCTCACCCATACGAATGGGAAGGTCGCGGTAAGAATGGGGAGAGGAACGGTATACCATAACGCCGCCGGGGCAGTTCATGGGCTTTACACAGTAGGTCTCCTCATCAATGGTGGTAGAGTACATATTGTCCTTGTAATGATCCCAGTGGCCGCTGGTTTCCCAGAGGGCACGGTTCATGATCATAGGAGTCTGCACTTCCACATAGTGATCTCTGTAATGGATCTCTCTCCAGTAATCGATCAGGGCATTTTTCAGTGCCATACCGCGAGGCAGGAAGAAGGGGAATCCGGGGCCTTCCTCACAAAGCATAAACAGGCCCATTTCTTTGCCGATTCTGCGGTGATCTCTCTTTTCAGCCTCTTCCATCAATTTCAGGTATTCTTCCATCTCCGCAGAAGTACGGAATGCAATACCGTTGATTCTGGTCAGCATCTTATTGTTCTTGTCGTTCTTCCAATATGCGCCGGACTGCTGAGTGATCTTAAATGCCTTCAGTGCCTTGGTGTAGGTCAGGTGAGGACCCACGCACATATCGATATATTCGCCCTGCTGATAGAAGCTGATAGGAGCACTTTCATCCAAATCGCCGATATGCTCAACCTTATATTTCTCCTGTCTTTCCTCCATCAGTGCGATGGCTTCCTCTCTGGGAAGAATAAAGGGCTTAATGGGAAGGTTTTCCTTCACGATCTTTCTCATTTCGTTTTCAATGCGAACAAGATCCTCGTCGGAAAGCTTCTCCTCGCCCAGATCCACATCGTAGAAGAATCCCTTCTCCGTTGCGGGACCAAAGGCAAAATCTGCCTGGGGATAAAGACGCTTGATCGCCTGTGCGCAAATGTGTGCGGCGGTGTGACGAATCACATGAAGCTCCTCTTCGGGAGTCAGATCTTCGCGGATCGCGCCGTCATTACAAATTACTTTCATTTCGTTTCCTCCTTATTACGGGGTAAAAAAATACACCCCGAAGCAAAATGCCTCGGGGTGAGATGATCCCACGGTTCCACCCGAATTCAGACTTTATGTCTGCCCTTCGTTTTCCTTTTTTCGCAAGGGTACGCCGCCATTTCCTGCGGAACTTTACAAGGACGGTACAGAAAAAGACCGATCGGCGGCTCACACCCTCCCGCCTCTCTGAAGAACGGCACTCTTTTTCCACATGTTCCTATCCTTATTATAATTGCAAAGAAAAGGATTGTCAATCCCCCTTTTTTCTTTACAATGGAAAAAAAGTATGATAAAATGAGAAGAGACATATATTTTATAAAAACAAAAAAAGGAGCTCCTATGGAAAAATTCCTTGAATTTTTGAAAGTTCTCTTCCTTGGAATCGTAGAGGGCATCACCGAATGGCTTCCCGTCAGCAGTACGGGCCACATGCTTTTGGTAGATGAATTTTTGCAGCTGAATGAAAACGAAGCCTTTAAGGAAATGTTCTTCGTGGTTATTCAATTCGGTGCCATTTTAGCGGTGATCCTGCTTTTCTGGAATAAGATGTTTCCCTTTCAGTTTCGGGATAAAGGCCAAAGCGTGATCCGGAAGGATGTGTTTTCCCTCTGGTTCAAGGTGGTATTTGCCTGCATTCCCGGCGCAGTCATCACTCTCCTTTTTGACGATGTGATCGAAGACTTTTTAAATCATACCGTCCTTTTTCAAGATGTAACGCTGATGACCGTTGTCATCGCCCTGGCCCTGATCCTTTACGGCTTTGCCTTTATTTTTGTAGAAAAGAAAAACGAAAAAAGAGAAATGCGCGTCACAACATTAGAACAGATCGGCTATAAGGACGCCTTTCTCATCGGTCTGTTTCAGGTGCTTTCCATTATTCCCGGCACCTCTCGCTCCGGCTCTACCATCATCGGTGCCTTAACGCTCGGCATCAGCCGCGCCGCCGCCGCAGAATTCACCTTCTTTTTGGCAGTTCCCGTCATGGCGGGTTATTCCCTTTTAAAGCTTTTGAAATTCGGCTTTGATTTTTCTTCTTATCAGCTTCTGATCCTTCTTCTCGGCTGTGTTTCCGCTTTTCTCACTTCTCTTCTTGTGATCCGCTTTTTAATGAATTATGTGAAAAAGCACAGCTTTTCCGCCTTCGGCATCTACCGCATTATCCTGGGTGCCATCGTACTTTTGTACTTCTTTATTTTCTGATAAAAAAGAGACTCCATCTGCTTTGCAGATGGAGTTTTTCTTTGTCATTTCATCAAGGCAAGGGATACACAAATCGCCGCTTCCAGTCCTTTGGGCAGAGATTTTTTCTCGATCCATTCCTCTCGGGTATGGCTGCCGCCGCCAAAATAAACACCCATACAAACAGCGGGGATCCCAAGGGAAAGAGGAATGTTGCAGTCGGTAGAAGCAGACTTTGTGATCACCTTCTCTCCGATCACATCTTCGATCTCGCGGCAAAGTACCTCTATCATTTCCGAAACCTTTTCGGGGTCTGCCTTACCGCAAGGCCGATCCCCCACTTTTTCAACGTCTACCTTAACACCGTCTTTTTTTGCCGATTCAAAGATCCGGGAAAACTCCTTTTCCATATAAGAAAGGCAATCCTTATCTTCCGAACGGTATTCACAGAGCATCTTCGCGCTTTGGGCAATGGTGTTGACCGAGGTTCCGCCTACGATCTCCCCTACATTGTAGGTGGTTCTGCAATTTTCTTTTTGCGGTACATTGATCTGATAGATCTTTGTAACCATTTCAGAAAGATGAAAAATGGCACTTGGAATACCGAAATCCTGAAAAGAATGCCCCCCGCAGGTCTCAACCTTCACTTCATAGCGATGAGAGCCCACGCAGACATCGTTTATTACATTTAAATTGCTGTCAAAGGAAATAAACCTTCCGATCCTGCCTTCATAATCCGAAAAAAGCTTTCTTGTTCCCAAAAGATTCCCAAGGCCCTCTTCCGCGGAATTACAAACAAAAAGAAAGCCCTTTTCGGGAAGGATCCTCTTTTCCAAAAAATACTTTGCCAAAAGAAGCAGTACCGCAAGGCTCGCGGTGTCATCCCCCACGCCGGGACAAAAGATCTTTTCTCCGTCATCCAGATAAGGCATGGGAAATTCATCGGGAAAAACCGTATCCGTATGAGCCGAAAACACCGTAATATCATCTTTCCCATCGCAGTTCAAAGGGAAGATCACATTCTTTGCATCGTCGATATATACACCCTTTGCTCCCGCATTTTCAAGCCAGCTTTTACAAAAAGCGGCTCTTTTTTCTTCCTTGCCGGAGGGTGCCGGAATCAAACAGATCTCCCGCAGCGTTTCATATAAAAGTTCTTCGTTTTCTTTGATATACTTTTTTATTTCTTCCCGATTCATTGGAATGCTCCCTTCACTTTCAAAACTATTTTACGCCCTTTTCTCCCCTCTGTCAACAAAGGAAAAGACCGATCCTTCGATCGGTCTTTTTTTATAAGAAAAACAGCTTTGCCGCAAATGTCATCACCACAAGAAAAACAAGGTTGATCAGGGTGAACACAAGAAGATATTTCTTGCCGTGACCCGGATACAAAATGCGAAATTCGCTGAAAGTGATCAGGCTTGCAAGAGATGCGATGAGTGTTCCCGTACCACCGATGTTGACACCGAGCAGCAGCGCGTGATAATCCTCTGTAAATCGGGAAAGCAAAATGGCGGAAGGAACATTGCTGATCACCTGACAGGAAAGGATCGATACCAGAAGGGTATCCTTTTCCAAAAGAAGAGAGAAAAAGGCTCTGACCTCTTCCATGCGGGATAAATTTCCCGCAAATACAAAAAAGAAGAAAAAGGTACCGAGAAGGGGATAATCCACATCCCGAAGGGCATTTCGATCCACAATAAAAAGCACCGCGGGAATCAGAACAAGGCCCAACACAAAAGGGATCACGCGAAATACGATCAAAAGAGAAACGGCAAAAAGAACCAGATACAAAAGGGTCTTTTTTCCGTGGAGCTTCTCGGGGAATCTTTCGTCAATGGATAAAGGCAAAGGCTTTACAAAAAGGCAAAACACACAAAGAAGCCCTACCGCCAGAAGAAAAGGCGGCAGCATGATAAAGCAAAACTCATCCGTAGGAATCTTAAAATAGGAATAAAGGTAAAGGTTTTGGGGATTGCCGAAGGGAGTGAGAAGTCCGCCTAAATTGGCGGAAATATTCTGCAAAATGAAAAGATATGCCATGTGCTTTTCTTTTCCCGTAACAGAAAGAGCAAAGTATCCAAGGGGAAGAAAGGTGATCAAGGCCATATCGTTGGCAATGAGCATAGATCCGAGGAATGTGATCATCACAAGCATCAGAAACAGTCCCCGAAGATTTCCCGACACCATAACAAGCCTTCTTGCCACAATGGTAAAAAACTTAATGTTCCGAAGAGCACATACCACCGCAAGCGTCAAGAAAAGACAGGCAAGGGTGTTCAGGTCAAAATATGAAAAATATTCCTTGTCCGGAGGAATGATAAACGATGTGATCAGCGCCGCAAGGGCCGCCACACAAAACACGACATTTTTCTTGATAAAGCGGATAACTTTCATTGCAATCTCCTTTTTTCGCACCGCTTTATCTTACAACAAAGTCTTTTTCTTTTCAAGTGTTTTTTGTTTTTTTAACTGATATGAGAATAAAAACACCAACTGCAAGTAAAAGAAAGCTGATCCATTGTGAAGTCGAAAATCCAAGCAAAGATCCTCTTACACCATCTCCCCGAAAATACTCCAACCCAAATCGCAAAAAAGCATAAGAAACCCCATAAACTCCGGAAACAAGGCCTTGTTTTTTCTGCGAAGTTTTTCTATATAATGCAGAAAGAATTACAAATAAAAGCATCAATGCACCCGCTTCTGCCAATTGAATGGGAAAAAGCGATATTCCCAGCGGCGTGTCACCCAAAGTTTCAAAATATACGACTGAAAAAGGCCCATCATAAGGCATTCCATAACAACAGCCTGCAAAATAGCATCCAATTCGTCCCAGAGCGTGGCCAAGGGGTAACACAGCGGCATAAAGATCCGACAATAGAAAGAACGGAAGGCGATACTGTTTACAATACAGAAGCAGCCCCAACACTCCTCCGATCAAACCACCGTAAAAAACAAAGCCGCCTTTCAGCACCGCTAAAAAAGATATTTTGTAAGAAATAATTTTCTGGAAAGACACCAAAACAAATAACAGCTTTGCTCCGGCAACACCACCCAAAACAGTATACACTGCCGAATACACCACTTCATAAGAAGGGATTTTTTTCTTTGCCAACAGTATTCCAAAAGAGGAAGCAACAAAAATACCCATAAAATAAAAGATTCCGTATATCGGGATCTCTCGTCCGAAAATTGTAATAAAAGGTTCCATCATTACCCTAAAAAAAACAGTCTGAAAGCTTACGCTGTCAAACTGCCTTTTTTCCTTATTAAAATTAGACCAAGGAATTCAATGCACTGTTAATGCCTGCAGAAGCTCCTGTTGCACAAATCACGCACAAACCACAGGTAAAAAATGCAATTGAAGTGAATACGACGGCAATAATTCCAAGTACCAATCCTGCAGTAGAAAGACCGGTCGGAAGATTATTTGCACGAAGCTTTTTACCGCCTTTGATTGACAAGATCAACCCAACAATGGAAACCGGTAATCCAATAACAGAAAACCATCCACTTAGAATACCAAAAACGATACCAACAATGCCCATAACAAAACCGGCAATACTTTGACCTTTTCCCATGATGACCCTCCTTCCGTATTTTTTTACAAAAATCGACTGAATTTGCCGATACTGTAACCAAATCGCTAATCGCTTCTTGTATGTAACAAATTGTTACATAAATAAAGTAACACATTGTTACAATATTGTCAAGAGTTTTTGAAGGAGTTTTGAAATGGAAGCTCAAATCAAAATGCAAGGCTTAGCAAAAATCCGAAAAAAGAAGGGCTACAGTCAACTAAAGGTAGCAATGGATTTAAATATCAGCAGAGAAGCCCTTTCCTATTATGAAAACGGAAAACGAAGTCCCGATATTTCTATGTTACTACGCCTTTCCCATTATTTTCATACCTCTATTGATTATCTCATTACCGGAGAAGAATCTCCCTACCCCCGTCAAGCCGATTAAAAAAAGCTGCCTTTTGGAAAAGCATATTAAAAGCAACAAAAAAGATGCGCAGAGATTGCGCATCTTTTCTTTTATATATCAACTTCATGAAACTTCTTGCTTTTATTCTCCTTTTGGTTTACACTACTTTTTGTAAAAAAGAAAAAGGAAGGATAACATGATCCAAGATCTCCACTCCCATACCTATTACTCCTTCTGCGGAAAGGACTGTCCGGAGGAAGTGATCGAAAAAGCCATTGAAGGGGGCATCCATGTCCTTGGCATCTGCGATCACTGCTACGGCATCGCCCATCGGCGGGAAGGCACCGTTTTTCTTAATGAGGAAAAAAGCCTTCTGGACTATCAAAGAGCCGTAAATGCTTACCACGATCACATTCGCTGTGTATCAGAAAAATATAAAAATGAGATCCGCACCCTTGTAGGTATTGAGATCCCTACCATCAATAAGCCCCACCTGATCTTCCCCAAAGAGGTAGACATTTCCTTTTTCGATTATTGCCTGATCGAACATATCGACAGAGACGACACCGTCGCGCCGGATCTCTTTGCATTTATCTCGGAACATTCTTTCCCCAAAGTCGGAATTGCCCACACCGACCTTTTCTCCTATCTGAAAAAAGGCGGAAAAGATCCACTTTCCTTCTTTTCCCGATTAAAAGAGCACGGCATCTTTTGGGAAATGAATGTAAATTTTGACTCGGTTCATAAATACCGCGTCCTCCCTTATGTTGCAGAGACCCTTGAAAGCAGATCACGCGTAGAAATTTTGAAAAAAAGCGGTGTAAGCTTAAGCGTCGGCTTTGACGGACACCGCATTGCCGATTACCTTCCCGAAAAAGTGATCGAATGCTGCGAAAAAATCACTTCCCTGAGCCTTCCCCTTGTCAATATATAAAAAAAGACCGACTTCTCAGTCGGTCTTTTCTCTTCTGCGATATGATTTGGATAGAAAGCTCGGCGCGCAAGGAAAACCCGAAACCTTCTGCGCAGAAAAAATCGCCTCTGACGAGGCGCGCGAGGAAAAAACGAGGGCGTTTACTATTCGTAAATAACCGAGTTTTTTTCCAAAGCGGAACAAAGTCAGAAGCGATTCTTTCAAGCAGAATTAGTACATGCCGGGAGCGCCTGCCCCAGCAGCCGCAGCAGCTGCCGCAGCTGCTGCATCATCCTTCTTATCAGTTACAAGAACCTCGGTGGTGAGAACCATTGCGGCAACGCTTGCAGCGTTGGCAAGAGCACTACGGGTCACCTTAGTAGGATCGATGATACCTGCTTCGTACATATCTACATATTCTTCACTGTAGGCGTTAAAGCCGTAAGCGGTCTTTCCGGAGGAAAGGATCTTATCAATGATCACGCTGCCTTCAAAGCCTGCATTTGCGGCGATCTGACGGGCGGGATCCTCCAGCGCGCGGAGAACGATCTCAATACCGATCTTCTCTTCACCCTGCGTGGTCTCAAGAAGCGCCTTTACAGCATTTACCGTGTTTAAAAGTGCAACACCGCCACCGGGAACGATACCTTCTTCTACTGCAGCGCGGGTTGCGTTGAGTGCATCTTCAATGCGGAGCTTCTTGTCCTTCATTTCTGCTTCGGTAGCAGCACCAACCTTAATAACAGCAACACCGCCGGCAAGCTTTGCAAGTCTTTCCTGAAGCTTTTCACGGTCGAAATCGCTGGTGGTGGTCTCAATGCTCTTCTTGATAGAACCGATGCGGTCCTGAATTGCCTGCGTATCACCGGCACCGCCTACGATGATGGTGTTCTCTTTGGTAATCTTCACCTGCTTTGCCTTACCGAGCATATCAAGAGTAGTTTCTTTGAGTTCCAGACCAAGGTCGGAGGAGATCACGGTACCGCCGGTCAAAATGGCAATATCCTGAAGCATATCTTTTCTTCTGTCACCAAAGCCGGGAGCCTTAACTGCTGCACAGGTAAAGGTACCGCGGAGCTTGTTTACAAGGAGGGTGGAAAGTGCTTCGCCTTCTACATCCTCTGCGATGATCACAAGCTTTCTGCCGGACTGCATTACCTGCTCTAAGAGGGGAAGGATCTCCTGAATATTGGCGATCTTCTTATCGGTAATAAGAAGAACCGCATCGTCGAATACCG
This sequence comes from Eubacteriales bacterium, assembly GCA_045602025.1. GTDB lineage: Bacteria > Bacillota > Clostridia > Oscillospirales > SIG627 > RGIG5579. Next base: position 15,774 of record JAZSAT010000038.1, read on the forward strand.
CTTCCATCTTATCGGTATCGGTTACCATATAGGGAGAAAGGTAACCGCGGTCAAACTGCATACCTTCAACCACTTCACAGAAGGTCTCTGCGGATTTGGATTCCTCAACGGTGATGACACCGCCAGCGGAAACCTTTTCCATTGCATCGGCAATGAGAACACCCACAACCTCGTCGCCGCCGGAAATGGTACCGACTCTTACGATGTCTTCCTTACCGGAAACGGGCTTGGAATTCTTTTTCAATTCTGCAATGGCAGCGTCAACAGCCTTGGAAATACCCTTTTTGATGATCATGGGGTTTGCACCTGCGGTAACATTCTTCATACCTTCGCGAACAAATGCCTGTGCAAGAACCGTTGCGGTGGTGGTACCGTCGCCTGCAGCGTCGTTGGTCTTAACAGCAACCTGACGGATGAGCTGTGCACCCATATTTTCAAAGGGGTCGTCCAGTTCGATCTCTTTTGCAATGGTCACACCGTCATTGGTAATGAGGGGTGCACCGAATTTTTTGTCCAGTACAACATTTCTGCCCTTAGGGCCAATGGTTGCCTTTACAGCGTTTGCCAGCTGATCGATACCGGACATCAGTTTATTTCTGGCGTCAATGCCATAGATCATTTCTTTTGCCATGGTAAAATCCTCCTTAGTCAACAATGGCGAGAATATCGCCCATTCTTACGATCACATACTCAGCACCCTGGTATTTTACCTCGGTACCTGCATATTTTGACATAATAACCTTGTCGCCAACCGCTACGGTCATTTCAACCTTATTTCCGTCTACTACACCGCCGGGGCCTACGGCAACAACCTCTGCGATTTCAGGCTTTTCCTTTGCGGCGCCTGCAAGAATAATGCCGGAAGCAGTGGTTTCTTCTGCTTCGACCATTTTGAGAACAACTCTGTCGTTAAGGGGTTTCAACATCTTATTTTCCTCCTGATAAGTAATACTTCTTTCGAGATTAGCACTCTCTTTACTCGAGTGCTAAAACTTATAATTCTATTATAGTCACGCCACAGTAAAATTCAAGCAATTCTTCCCATTGTTAACACTTTTTTCACATTTTACTACAAGGTGATCGTGTCGTTTTCTTTTCGGTCCAAAAGCCCTGCTCTCAAAATCGCACCGAAGATCTTCGCCTTGATATCGGGATTTTCTTTTTGCAAAACGCGAACAAGGCCCTTCACATCCTCCCGAGAGGTGTGCTTATCCGCAGGGCACCCCGAAGGACAAACAGGCATGGGGTTTTTATTGGTAAAATATACAAGCTCCTTTTCCTGTGCATAAAGGAAGGGGCGGATCACAGTGATCCCGGTTTTGGTCAGATCGGTCACCGGCAGGAAGGTATCGATCCTTCCCGCGTAAAAGAGATTTAAAAGAAAAGTATCGATCAGATCGTCCTTATGGTGGGCAAGGGCAAGGTAGTCACAGCCCATCTCCTTTGCCGCATCACACAAAATACCCCGTTTCATCTTGGCACATAGGGAGCAAGGATTCTTCTCTTTTCTCACATCGAAAATGATCTTGCCAATCTCGGTTTTCACTACTTTATATTCTACACCGAGAGTCAAAACATAATCCGCAATGGGGGAAAAATCCGCATCGGGAAAGCCAAGGTCCACCGTCACCGCTTTCACTTCAAAGCCACTGGGGTGGAATTTTGAAAGGTGAGCAAGGGCAGTCACCAAAGCGAGGGAGTCCTTGCCGCCGGAAACGCCAACCGCCACCTTGGCACCCTTGGGGATCATAGAAAAATCATCGATCGCCTTCCGTGTCAGTGACATCAATTTCTGCAGCGTCATTTTCACTCTCTCCTTCCGGTAAGGATTCCGCACAGTCCAAGCTTTCTTCTTCCGAAAAAGCCTCTTCCGCCGCCTTCTCTTTGATCGGATAAACCTTATCAGGGAAAAGGAGGTGTCCCTTCTTCTCCCATACAAAAAGCCAAAGAAAAGCAAGAAGGGAGACTGCCGAGATCCACATTCCGCTGACATACCCCTTGGGAGAATAGGAAAATTCCACCGTGTGCTCCCCTGCGGAAAGATATACGCCCACAAAGGATCCCGCAAAAGGCTCAATCTCGGCATCCTTGCCATCCACCTTCAACTTCCAGTTGCCTTCTGTTTCCATAGGAATGGAGGTGTAGAGGTAACCGTTCTTTTTAGCTTGAACGCTTGCCTTTACATAGGTGTCCTCAAAAACCTCGATCTCCATTTTTTCATCCTGAAGAATTTTTACTCCTTCTTCCCAAAGCTTCTGATTCAGCGCGCACACATGAATGGTAGCAAAGTCGGAAAATTCTTCTGCGCTCTCTTCCTGTATCACACCGCGGATCTGGAATTCTTCTTCTGCGTGGAAAAATCCTGCAGAGAAGAAATTGGGGTACTCGTCAATGCAGTGCCATCCGTTATTTACCTGCATATAGCTTGCAAGAGGGATGTCTGCATAAATATAGATCATATTGTTGTCGGGAGAGGTATAGGTGAAGCGAAGGACTCTTTCGGGTGTCTCATCGCCCGAGACCTCTTTTCCCGTAAATTCAAAGTATCCGTCCTCGCCGTTTTTTACCTCCAAATTCATATGGGTCGCTTCCGTAGGCTCCAGGGGGACCAAAAGATCTCCTTCCAGTCCTGTAATGGCAGAAAACAGTGCATTTTGCTTCTCATAAGGGGTCATACCGTCGTCAAAGTCAAATTTTCCGCCCTTTTCTTCGATCATAAAGCCCAGTCCCGCAAAATACCGGTTCTCATAAAGCGTCGTGATCACATCATTGGTGGCTGGAGAAATACAGGTAAGGCCTTGGTCGGTAAGCGTTCCGTTTTTGCTCACAAGGTATTTTACTCCCATCATGGTATCGGCCAAGGGCGTTCCGTGAACATAAACAAAGCGGTTACTGCCCGGGTCTGCGGGCATTCCGAGGTGATACAAAAATTCCGAAACTCTGCAGTTGGCGGAAGACGCAAACTGGGAAATACCGTTATATCCGTAGAAGCAAGAATCATTAAGGCTTCGCCATTCGGTGGTCTCCAAACGGAAAAAGTCATTTTTTCCCTTCTCCTTGTTTTCCACGATCTCTACCATATCTTCCACTTCTTCCCCTTTTTGAAGGTCAAAGTATTCGGAGTAGCTGGAAACACCAACCGCCTGAGTACCCAGAAACGCGGAAAAGATCATTTCTACTGCAAGGACCCCGCAGACGCAAACGGAAAAGACTTTTTTCGGAATGATCTTTACGGAAACGAGCACCGAAAGGATCAGGCACGCAGCAAAGACCGCCGTGGTTGCAAGGATCGCCACGGTATCGTAATACCCAACGGCACAAAAGATCACAAGCACCGAGAAAAAGAGCATCCCTATCGCATCGATCGCATCAAAGGACCAGACCGCTTCCCGATAATAGTGATAAGCCATTACCACCACCGCAAAGGCGAAAAGAAATGCAAAACGATAGGGGATCATATTGGTAAAATGAAAGCCGTGCCAAAAATAATTGAGAACACTGAAATTCATCGAGAACAGGAGAAAAACAATCACAAAAAACGCACAAAGCTTTTCCCGAAGATGAATATTCTTCGCCCAAAGAAACGCAAAGGCAAAAAGCGCGAGACAGGCGGCTGTTGTGATATTGGGTAGGCCGTCCATTACCGCAGGGGCATGAAAGGAAACCAGCGGTGCGATCAGATCCCGCACAGACTCATAAAAGGAGACATAAAGAGGAACCGCCTCATCGGTGGTGGAAAAGGTATTGAAAAGGCCGTAAAAAGCAGGCAAAAGGATCACCGCGGATAATGCCGCGCCCCAAAGGCTTGCCAAAGCAAAGCGAAGTCCTTTGCGCAAAAGGTTCCCAAAGCGAACCTTATCCAGAATGCAAAGAATAAAGAATACCAGCACCGTGAACACGCAGCACATATATCCGATGTAGTAGTTAGAAAAAAGGCAAAGCGCCAGAGTGAAAATATAAAGAGAGCTCTTCCCTTCTCTGAAAAGCTTTACCGTGGCAAGACACAAAAGAGGGTAAATAGCAACGGAATCCAGCCACATGTTATTCCAGAAATACCCCATCATATAACTGCAAAGAGCATAGCCTAAGCCGAAAAAGGCGATGGACCAGGTGCTTTTTTGAAAGATCTTCTTCAAAAACAGTGCCATAAAAAGTCCCGCAAGGCCGATGCGGATCACGGAAAAGAGCATAAACAACAGGCGAAAATCTCTCACAGGCACCAAAACAAGGAGCAGATTAAAGGGGCTTGAGCCGTAATAGGCCAGCATAGACAAAAAGTTTGTGCCCATCCCCATGGACCAATCGTACAAAAGGCTTGTGCCTTCGTGGAAATGATCCCAAAGCTTCATCACAAAAGGATAATACTGATGCCAGCCGTCGTAATTGATGATCTGGGAATCCCCGAAGGGATACACGCCCTCAAGTGCAAGACAAAGCGTAAAGATCAGCGCGGGCAAAAGAAAAGCAAGAACAAGAGGGAGCTTCCCTTCCCCCTTTTTCTCCAAAAAGGCAAAAAAGGGGCTTTGCTTTTTTTCGCAAGGCTCCGTGCTTTCTTGCAGTTTCTCTTCCGAAAGAGAAGGCTTTTCATTTAAAATTTCTTCTTCCAAAACCTGTTTTTCTTCCATATAAAACCTTTCATAACAAGAAAAAGGAGGACTTCGCCTCCTTTTTGTTTTTACTGATAGATCTCAAACATTGCTTTTGCCTTGGGAGTACTGATGGCGTAGTAATTCCCGCTGGCTGCGCCGGGGATCTTGGTATAATTTTGCTTATAGGTAGAGAAATTGAAGATCACCTTGCCGAATTCGTTCAGGTCTTCCGCTTCAAAATCCGTTTTGCAATTATAATACATATTGTTGTAGATAGCAGGGGCACGGGAAAGATGATCGGGGATCAGAAAGCTTGTGCAAAACGCCTTGAAAAACTTCATCTGGGTATCTTCCTTGGAGCCCTTACCGCCGGAATAGCCGTTAAAGCTCAAAAGCTGAACCGCCTGATCTCCGTTCAGCGTCTGCTGTCCGGCCTTCAGATCGATCTTCATGTTGTGCGCTTCGTCAAAGGACTGCATATCCTGAGGAACCGAATAGGAAATTCCGCCCCAAAGATCAACCATATTGGCAATGGCAGAGGTTGGCATAGTTATGTAATAATCTGGTATCAGGCCCACCTCTGTCTGAACGAATTCCTTATAAAAATTCGCACTGCGGGAGGTGTAAAGATCACCCAGAAAACGCTTGTTTCCACCGTCATTTACCATTGTGTTGGATGGGATCTGCGCGGCAGTCACCTGCTTTTGGGTATCATTGAAGCCAAGCAAAAAGATGGAATCCACCTTTTCCTTTTTATAATCCAGGCCAAGGATCAGAAAGGTAACGGTAATATCCTCCGTTGTTTCCTTTTCGACTTCTCCGACAGCTTCCGGAGTTTCCGGTTCTTCTTTTTGTACAGGCTCTGATGTCTCCACCTGCTCGGGAGCCTCTTCGTCAGAACCGATCTTTGTCACAACATCCTTCATCAGGCCTTCTGCCGCCTGGATCAAAAATACCGCTACAATAGCAAAAACTACAATTGCTAAAACAAGGGTCAAAAGATAATCCCGTAAAGACCGTTTCATACCTTCCTCCTATTTTAATAAAAAACCACTGTTATTATACAACAGCTATCCGCGGAATGCAAGGGATTTACACAAAAATCAAAGGTCTTTCCGATAGGTCAGAACACCGAAATCCGTTTCCACACAAATCCGGGAAAGAGCCTGAAGCTTTGCCATATCCTCTCTGGAGGTTTTATGGGCAAAGGGTGTCATTCCGAAAAGTGCCGAAATATCTTCCCCGCAGGATAAAAGGATCTCCTTTTGCACCCGTCGAGAGGATACCCTTATGAGACCATTTGTGATCTCTGCCACCTTTTCATTTAATTTCGGCACATCATACACCGCTTTTTTTAAAGAAAACAGATGCTCAGGCATCGGAACCGCACAGATCAGATGCCCCCCCGGCTTTAACACGCGCAAAAACTCTTCTCCCGCAAAGGGAGAAAACACCGATAGGATCACATCTGCAGACGCATCTTTAAAGGGGATTTTATAACAGGAACCAACAAAGCAAATTCCTTTGTTTCCGATCTTTTTCGCAGTGAGCCTTGCCGCATCCTTTGCAATATCAAAGGCATAAAGGGAGACTTCTTTTCCTTCCTTTTCCAAACGCTCTGCGACGGCTGCGGTATAGTACCCTTCTCCACAGCCCGCATCCATAAAAACGCCCTTTTCGGGAAAGCAAGACAAAATCTCCTCCTCCAGGGCCGTCAGCAGATGGCTGTAGTAGCCCTTTTCCAAAAAGGACCTTCTTGCAAGAAGCATTTTTTTGTCATCTCCGTGGCCTTTTGAGGAGGAAGAAAGCAGAAGGTTAAAATATCCTTCTTTTGCCCGATCAAAATGGTGTCCTTTTTCGCAAAAAGCCTCTTTTTCCCGAATCTGAAGCGGCATCGAGCAAACAGGACAGGTCAGCATTCTTCCATATACTCCTTGCCAAGCTCAACATACATTTCGGCATTTTTTACAATGCCCTCCACGCCCTTTTCATCCAAGGTGCGCACTACCTTGCCGGGAACACCCACACAAAGAGAAAAATCCGGGATCACTTGCCCTTCCTTTACCAGAGCTCCCGCACCGATCAGACAGCCTTTTCCGATCACGGCACCGTTTAACACGCAAGCGCCCATGCCGATCATGGTGTCATCCCCTACCGTACAGCCGTGAACAATGGCATTGTGGCCAATGGTCACCCTGTTTCCAACTACTACGGGGAAATCCTTTGCGGTGTGAAGAGTAGCATTGTCCTGAACATTGCTTCCTTCTCCCACGGTAATACTTCCTTCATCGGCGCGAAGTACCGCACTGTACCAAATATTTGCCTGATCCTTCAGGGTCACATCGCCAATCAGAACAGCGTTTTCCGCAACAAATACTTCCTTTCCGATCACAGGCTTTTTTCCTTTGTAAGAACGAATCATAGTTATTCCTTTCTGTCATATAGATATAAAATCAGTGGCGCTGAAAACGCCACTGGTTATTTTTTGTCTGGAAATATCATTTCCTCTGCTTTTTTGGCAATCACAGATAAAAGCTCCGGTCTTTTCTTCTCCCAAAAGGCCATTTTTTTATCTCTTTTCTCCGGCGGGATCACCCAGTGGTGAACATCCTCACCGAGAAAATGGATCAGCCCTTTGTCCGCAAGATAAAGCGCACGGTAGCGGGAAAAGGTGTCAAGGAAGGAGGAAAGATTCACCTGAAACAAGCACCCCATATCCCGAAGGTACGAAAGACATTTTTCATCTTTCCACAAAAAGGGATAACGGTCAATATGTGCCAGGATCGGTGTGATCTCATGCTCTTCCGTTAATCTATGGATACGAATACGAAGAGAATTTGTAAAGCTGTCAGCATATTCGGGCTCTGTAAGCATAAAGCTCGTTCCCTGATAGCAAAGACGGTGAAGATCTGTACTGTTAAAAAGAGTTCCTGTTAAATAGACCTCAGCTCCAAGGGTACAGGTGATCCCTTTGATTTCCGGAACTGAGAGAATTTCACGATACGCTTTTTCTCTTTTTGCAAGAAAATCCTCGACGGTTTTTTGATCGGGGTAAAAATGCGGAGTAAAAGCAAGGTGGGTCACCCCACCTGATGACAACTCCGAAAGGCATTGTCTTGCTTGTTCTAAATCACGGGGACCGTCATCGATCCCGTGAAGAATATGTGAATGAATGTCCGCAAACATAGATTATTCTGCAAGAGTATCCTTTTCAGAAGCCTCCGCCTGTTCCTTCTGCCCGTAACCGTAGCCGTAACCGTAACGGCCGCCATATCCTTTTCCGTAAAGCTTTTTCTCTTTCTGAACACCGTTGGCAATAGCACCCAAAATCTTACCGCCGACAAATTCCAGCTGGCTGATCGCGTGCTGAACCTCTTTGCGGTCTGTGTACTGAGGACGGATCACCATAACGATGCCGTCTACAAGAGGCACAAGGGACAGTGCATCCGAAACAGGATTTACAGGAGGTGTATCCAAAATGATATAGTCGTAGTCCTTCTTAAAGGACTGGATCAGATTGGCAAGGCTTTCACTTGCAACCATTTCCGAAGGATTGGGGGAGATGGTACCTGCACAGATCACATCAAGGCCGGGATAAACATTCTTGTAAAGAACCTCCTCCAGCTTGCTGAATCCGCTGAGAAGATTGGTAAGACCGACAGAACCGGGCTTCTTGAATTTTCTGTGGATACGGGGGCTGCGCAGATCCAGGTCCATCAAAAGCACTCTCTTATTGCTTTTTGCGATAGACAATGCAACATTGGCAGAGGATGTGGTCTTACCTTCGCCCTGAATGGAGCTGGTAAACATGATCACCTTACACTCTGCTTTTGCCAGAGAAAACATCAGATTGGTTCGGATGGTGTGATAAGCTTCTTTGGCTGCAAACATTCTTCCGTCGTTTGTAGCACCGTAGCCGTAATAATGATTGTTTTTCATTTCTTTTCTCCCTTCTTTCCGGTTTCGGAAAAATCAGGCACAATGCCAAATACGGGAATTTTGAAAAGCTCGGTGATCTCATCGGGCCCTTTGATGCGGTTGTCGAATATCTCCTTGAGCACCACAATGGCTGCAGCAAGAATGAAGCCTACGATCGCACCCAAAACAGCGCTCTTTGCGGCACCGGCACCAACAGGTGCCGTGGGCATGGTAGGATTTTCAATGACCTCCAAAGCTCCCACATCGGAAAAGCTGGAAACTCTCTCTGCACCCATTTTCGCAACAGAAAGGGCAACCTGATATGCCTTATCGGGATCGGGTGCCGTTACCGTTACAAAGAAAGAAGAAGTCTCTTCCACAACGGCAGAAAAGGAAAGAAGAGAAGCGATCTCGTTGGGCGAGATCTCCATATTTGCATTGGTCAAAAGGTCCTTAGACACCATTTCGTAAAATTCATGAACATTCAAAAATTCTACATACTGAGGAGCCACGGACTGCCCCAAGGTCGGAACCGATTCGATTCCGCTTGCGTAAAACTTTACACTGGTAGCATATTCGGGGTTTACAAAGTATTTGTTGTAGAAAAACGAGCCTGCACCGAATAGAATTGCAATCACCAAAATAAAGGCAATTCCTTTTACAATCCAATCCCAAAGATTTTTTAATGTAATCTCAACTGTTGTATTTTCCAATGTTTTTTCCTTTCTCATCATAACCGGGTATAAGCCTGAATTATTTTGATAAAATGTTCAAAAAAGGAATTTTTTTCGGTGTATAATACACCACTATATAAACCTTTTTACAATTATAACACCTGTTTCGAAAAAAAGCAAGTTTTTTTCCGGAATCAATCCGCTGACTCAATAAAGTGACAGAATCTTACTGGTGTTGATCAAATGCTCGGGAATCTCTTTTTTCATGGACAAAGCCTCTTCAATGTCATAATCCACCACGCTGTCCGCCTTCATGGCAACGATCCTTCCGTAGATTCCGTTTGCCAAAAGCTCCGTTGCTTTTGCACCCATCAGGGATGCTGCTACGCGGTCGCGTACCGTGGGACTTCCGCCGCGCTGAAGATGTCCGAGGATCGTGGTATTGGTGGAAATTCCCGTTTTCTGACGGATCTCCTCCGCAATTTCCATGGTGCCGCCCACACCTTCGGCATTGATGACGATATAGTGGTTCTTTCCCGCATTGCGGCAAGCAAGGATCGGCTTTATAATATCCTCATTCACATCAAAGTGCTTTTCAGGGATGATACAAGCCTCTGCGCCCCCTGCAATACCGCAGTTAATGGCAATATAACCTGCATTTCTGCCCATAACCTCTACCACACTGCACCTCTCGTGAGAGCCTGCCGTATCCTTGATGCGGTCGATGGCATCCTTTACCGTGTTCATGGCAGTATCGTACCCAATGGTGTAATCACTGCAGGCAATGTCATTATCAATGGTAGCGGGAACACCGATCACGGGAAGACCGATACGGTGAAGATCCCTTGCTCCGCGGAAGGACCCGTCTCCGCCGATCACCACCAGCGCATCCAGGCGAAAGATCTCCGCCATGGATTTGGCTCTCCGCACCCCTTCCTCTGTGTTGAATTCACTACTTCTGGCGGTGAGAAGCGTCGTACCGCCGCGAGAGATGATATTGGAAACGGAGTGATTGTTCATCTCCGAAATCTCACCGTCAAGAAGTCCTTCATATCCTCGCTTGATCCCAAAGACCTCCAACTTATGATACAGACCCGTACGAACCACCGCACGGATCGCCGCGTTCATACCGGGAGCATCTCCGCCCGAGGTCATAACACCGATTCGTTTGATTTTTCCGTTATCCATGGACTTTTCCTCCGCTTGTCCTTCAGTTTTGTTAATTTTACCTGTATTATAACATTTTTTTCCCTTTTCTGCAAGGGCAGTCAGCATTTTTCCCTCTCGCTTCAAGAAAAATATTCTTTTTCCGCACGGATCAGATCCTGAACCTCTTTTGCCGCAGTATCGGAAAGGAATGCATCGGGTAAAAAGTCGCTTGCAGGAAGAACAAATGAGATCTCAACCTCTCCCTTGTCCTCCCGAACAGACCAATGAAATCTTTCTTTATTGCATACACTTGCCATGCACAAAAAGGGAATGCAATTCATAGCACAGGGAAGAGGCTCCTCGCCGAGTAAAAGAGCCTTCATGGCAGACAAAAATCCCTCTCTGTCCGCAAATTTCAGAAAAATCCGATACCCGTCCTTCTTTTTGTCCGCAAAAACCGAGATCCGATCTTCTCCTTCAAATAAAAATACAAAATGCACCAAATTTAAAATGATAAAAGTGAGCTCAGAAGGGTCAATCCTGACCGCAGCCTCTGCCGGACACCGACTTTCAAGCTTTATGCCTCTTTTCAAAAGCAAACCGGACAGGTGCCTGAAAAACCCCTGCAAGCTACAGGAAGCGATGTTTTCAAAACTACGGGATCTTAATTGCAAAAGCCGCAAATAATCCTTTTCCGCTTGCCTTAAGCGATAGGTCCTTGCCGCAAAGCCATCCAAAAAGGAAGCTGACAAATGCTTTTCCTCTTCCCCGAAGGGCAAAAGGTTCCAAAAAGAAGAATTTGCTTCCTCCAGTACCACCCGTGAAAGGCTTTCGTAAAAAGGCAGAAAATTTTCCAGAAAGAAAACACAGTCCCGCCCCATGAAAGAAAAAACCGCCGTAAAATACGAGATATCATCCAGGCACACCTGAGAAAAACCTCTCTTTTGAGGAAAGCTGTCCCTCTTCATCTGCTTTTTCAGCCGATACGGCGGCGGAAGAAGCCTTTTCGCCAAACGGTTTCGGTAAAAAATCTCTTCCTTTTCATCCAAAACAACAACGGGAAAAGGAAAAGCTTCAAGATGCTCTGTCATTTCTATCATTTCTGTGCAGTATCCTCTTTATCTTTTTCTGCGTTTATTTTATCACATTTTTCCTCTCGATAAAACCTATTTACTAAACTTTATGAAAAATATTTAAATAATAAAAAAAATATCTCCTTTTTATAAAAAGTATGTTATAATGATATAATAATGGGTTTTTGTACCCTTTTGCAAATACCAATACGGAAAGGATTTTATTACGCACATGTCTTATTTTGCCGAAAAACTCGACCGTGTCGCTTTACCCGTCATCGCACTGAGAGGACTTGTTGTTTTCCCCGGAATTGACACAAGTTTTGAGGTTGCGCGCCCCTTAACGGTCCGCGCAACGGAGATGGCCCTGAAAGCCGACGGCCTTATTTTCTTGGTAGCTCAGAAGGACGCCGCTGTGGAAAACCCCGAGCCGGATGATCTGGAACGGATCGGCGTGATCTCCCGCATCAAGCAGTCCATCAAGCTTCCCGATAAAAGCTACCGCATCATCACGGAAGGAATCGCAAGAGGTGAGATCCAGAATATTTTTCGTCTGGAATCGGGTGCCTTCACCGCAGAAGTATTTCGCCGCGATGTAATATCCGAGGATCCCATCGCAGAGGATGCCTACCGCAGAAGCGTTCTTCACAGCATTGAAGAGCTTTCTGCCTTTTTGCCCAAATTCTCCCAGGATGTGACCCTGGCCCTTCAGACCATCAAGGATCCGGGCTTCCTTGCAGATTTCACCGCTGCAAATATTCTTCGGAAAACCGAGCAGAAAATGGAGATCCTTTCCATTTTCGATCCCCTGGAAAGAGCTCTTCGCATCAAGGAGATTCTGGCAGACGAGATCCAGATCGCAAAGATCGAGCAAAGCCTTGCCCGCAAGGTTCAGCGTCACATGGATCAGCAACACAGAGAAGCATACCTCAGAGAGCAGCTCCGCGCCATTCAGGGAGAGCTTGGCGGCGGTATGGGAGAGGCCTCCTTTGATCCGGAAGAGGACGATATTATGCTCCGCATCGAAAAGGCAGATCTGCCCGACACCGTGCGGGAAAAACTTATTCTTCAAGCGAAAAAGATCCCCCACATGCCCTTCGGCTCCTCCGAATCGGCTCTGATTCGTGGTTATATCGAAACCTGTCTTGAAATTCCGTGGAAAAAAACCACAGAAGATGAGGTGGATCTTGCAAAAGCCCGCTCCATTCTGGATCGGGATCACGACGGCCTTGAAAAAGTAAAGGAACGCATCTTGGAGTTTCTCGCCGCAGGCCTTCTTCGCGGCAAGGTACAGGGACAGATCCTCTGTCTCGTAGGCGCACCCGGCGTGGGTAAAACCAGCGTTGCCTCCTCCATTGCAGAGGCCCTGGGAAGAAAATATGTCCGCGTTTCTTTGGGCGGTGTCCGTGACGAGGCTGACATCCGCGGTCACAGAAAAACCTATATCGGTGCCATGCCCGGCCGCATTATCAATGCACTGACACAGGCAGGCAGCATGAACCCTCTCATTTGCCTCGACGAAATCGACAAGCTTACACGGGACTCCCACGGCGATCCCGCCTCTGCCCTTCTTGAGGTTCTTGACTCTGCGCAGAATCACGCCTTCCGTGATCACTTTGTAGAGCTTCCCGTAGATCTTTCCGCCTGTATGTTTCTTGCTACCGCAAATGAACTGGATACCATCCCTCCCGCTCTTCTTGACCGCATGGAGGTCATTCACTTAAACGGCTACACCGAAAGCGAAAAATGTGCCATTGCCAAAAATCACCTGATTCCCAAGCAAAAAAAGGAGCACGGCCTGGAAAAAGGTATGCTTCGCATCAGTGAAGGCGCGGTGAGAAAGATCATTCGCTCCTACACCCGTGAGCAGGGCGTCAGAAAGCTCGAGAGAGAGATCGCCCGCATCTGCAGAAAGAGCGCGAAAAAGATCCTTGACGGCGAAAAATCTGTTTCCGTCAATGAAAAAAATCTTGCGGAATTTCTCGGAAAAGAAAAGATCTTAAAGCCCGTCTTAAAAAGAGAAGATCAGGTAGGCGTGGTAAACGGCCTTGCCTGGACCATGTCCGGCGGTGAAATGCTGGAGGTAGAAGCCCTTGCCCTGCCCGGCACGGGAAAGCTGATCCTCACAGGCTCCTTGGGCGATGTGATGAAGGAGTCGGCCAGCGCCGCCCTGTCCCTTGTCCGTCAGAGAGGAAAAGCGCTCGGCATTACCGATCCCGAATTTTATAAGAACGAGGATATCCACATTCACCTTCCCGAGGGTGCCATTCCCAAGGACGGCCCCAGCGCAGGTGTGACCCTTGTAACCTGCCTTGCTTCCCTTCTTTCCGGAAGAAAGGTTCGGGGAGATGTTGCAATGACGGGTGAGATCACCCTTCACGGAAAGGTCCTTCCCATCGGAGGTCTGAGAGAAAAATCCGGCGCAGCCCTCCGCTCCGGCATCAAGACCGTTCTTTTCCCCTTCGACAATCAGAAAGATCTGGAGGAAGTAGATCCCAAGGCATTGGAAAAAATGGAATTTGTTCCTTGCAAAACCATTGACGATGTGTTGCGGATCGCTTTGAAAAACAAATGAAACCCATCAACAAAAACAACATCCGCCTGACCATCAGCGCAGGACGGAAGGATCAGATCATCCGTGACGGAAAATGTCAGGTGGCATTCTCCGGCAGAAGTAATGTAGGGAAAAGCTCTGCCTTAAACAAATTGATGAACCGCAAGAGTCTGGCAAGAGTTTCCTCTTCTCCCGGAAAAACCATTACCATCAACTTTTTCGATATTGATTCAAGGCTGTACCTGGTAGATCTTCCCGGCTACGGCTTTGCAAAGCGAAGCGAAAAGGAAAAAAGAGTCTGGTCGAACCTTACCGATTCTTATTTTCAGAACCACGACGATCTTGCCCTTGTCCTTCAGCTTGTGGATCTGAAAACAGGCCCCAGCCGCGACGACGAAATGATGATCTCCTTTTTACAGGATGTTGGGATCCCCTTCGTCATTGTTGCAACCAAAATGGATAAGCTCAATAAAACGAATCAGGCAAAGAACCTGAAAGACCTTCAGGATAAATACTTCCCCGTCCCCGTATTCCCCTTCTCCTCTTTAAACGGCTTCGGTGTGGAAAGCGTTTGGAATCTCATCGAAACCACCGTTGAAAATTGGGACGGTCCTAACGAATAAAATCCGTATATTTCCCCTTTTTTCGGTCACACTAAAAACCGAATATCAAAAAAGGGGAAACTATGAAGATCGGTTTTTTTGAAACAACACCTATTTTACAGGAAAGAATCCGAAAAGAAAAAGCGTCCTTCGTTTTAGGCGAAAGGATCTTTCTGGAACCGATTCGGTACGGCGGAGAATATGACCTTGTCCTTTCCGACAAGCCCTATCTTCCGAATCCGCCCATTTTTCGCTTTTCCATATGCTTGATCCCCGGCTCTTCGGAGCCGATTCCTCCTTTCCGAGAAGGGATCCTTCTTCGCGGCGGTATGAGCCGAGAAGATCCCGTTACCTTTTCCAGCATTGGGGACGATACGGCAATGCTGTGTCTGCAGCAGGAGATCTTTCTGCGAGGAAAAAGCGTAGTCCCCTTTGAAAAAAAGGTTCCCTTCGATCGAAATTTTTCCCTTTATAAAAACCTTGCAGCTTCCTTTACCTTTTCCCTTGCAGAGCTTATGTTTGCGGAGGAACTATGAAAGAAAAAAAACTGATCATCGCACTGGATGAAATCCTGCCCTTTCTTTCTCCCACAAAAAACGGAGAAGAGAAAAAACGCCCGAATGACTCTATGCGCCGCGAGATTCTCGGCGACAGTGCCCTTTGGGGATATCCGGACACTCCTCTTTCCCTTCGTTTGGGTTATGGGGAAGGTACGCTTTCCCTGGAAGGGGTTGCCCACAAGGTGCTGAAAAACGGAAACGACTACATAATCGAGGAAGATACCCTGGTAGAGAAAAGCGTGGATTTTGTCCACTTTCGGGACACAGCCCTCCTTCGCGCACAGCTTTTGGGCCTTGCCCTTTGCAATACCAAAAAGCTCCCCTCTGTGACCCTTCGCCTTCTGGTCTTTGCAGAAGGACGAGCAGAGATGGAAGAATTCTTTTTCGAAAAAGAAGCTCTCAGCAGAGTCTTATCCTCTCACAGCAAAATCCTCTTTTCCCTGGTAGGTCTCTGGCAAAAGCCCGACACCTCCATCGAATTTCCTTATAAATCTCTGCGCCCGGGTCAGAAAAAACTGATCCGCGCCGTTTGGGACGCCATCGGCAGCTCCACAAAGCTGTTTGCCTGTGCCCCGACGGGAATCGGCAAGACACCCGCGGTCCTTTATCCCGCTTTGCGTGCTTTGGAAAAGGAAAAGATCACGCAGGTCTTCTATGCTTCCCCGAAAAACACCCTGAAAATGCAAGCCGCCGCTACCGTGGAGGCACTGCAAAAGGTAAGAGGACTTCGCACCATTGTACTCTCGGCCAAAATGAGCCTTTGTCCCCATAAAAAGGAAGACTGCGATGCAAAGCTTTGCGACTACACGGAAAACTTCAACGAAAAGCTTTCCGATGCGCTGATCTTTCTCACCGCCTTCTCCTGTATTACGGAAAAGGAGCTCCTTTCCGCGGCGGAGCATTTTCATATCTGCCCCTTTGCTCTGGCAAAGAAAATGGTAAAATTTTGTCAGGTGGTCATCGGCGATTACAACCATGTTTTAGATCCCGCCCGCGCCGTTTTCACACCGCAAAAGAACGCACTTCTTTTGGTGGATGAAGCCCACAACCTTCCCGCAAGGCTGAGAGAGAACGATACCGAGACCCTGTCTCCCCGTGATTTTGATCCCTTTTTCCGTGACGAAACGCCCCCTTCCATGATCCTGCGGGAGCATTTTGCGCCCTTGCTTACCCTTTTTCCCATGATCGATAAAAAGCGCAAGGAAAGCCATGAATATGTTTCATGGGAGAAGCCGGAAAAGGTAGCCGAGGCAGTCAAAGACCTGATACCAAAGGTAGCCTTTGCTTTGGGAGAAGGCTTCGGAACCCCTACAGAGGAAACGGAAAAGAACATTAAAAATCTCTTTCAGAAGCTGAAAAAATTCAACCGCCTTTGCAAAGGCTTTGATGAAAATTTTGCAACCATTTATCCCCCCGAGGGCGGTGTCAAAATTTATTTGGTAGACCCTCGCAAAAAATTGCAGTCTCTTTGCCGCACCTGGCGCAGCAGTGTCTTTTTCTCCGCAACCCTGCTGCCTGAGGAATACTATTTCGATCTTTTGGCAGGAGAGGAATGCGACAGCTTTTTGACCCTCCCCTCTCCCTTTCCCAGAGACAATCTGTTTGTAGGTCTTTGCGGGATCGATGTTTCACACAGTATGCGCTTTGAAACTGCGCCCAAGATCTGCAGTATCATTCATTCCGCCGTTTCCGTAAAGCCCGGAAACTACATGGTCTTTCTTCCTTCCTTTGAATATCTTTCCCTGGTTTCTCAGGAATACAAGCGAAGATTTTTCGATCACCGCATCCTGGTTCAGGAAAAGGTGATGACTGCAAAAAAAAGAAATGCCTTTCTGGATGAATTCAGAAAAGCACCGAAAGGGACCCTCATCGGCTTTTGTGTGATGGGCGGCATCTTTTCGGAAGGTGTAGATCTGAAAGGGGAAGCCCTTTCGGGTGAGATCATCGTGGGAACAGGCTTTCCTCCCCCAAGCCCCGAAGCGGAAGCGGAAAGCACCGCTTATTATAAACGGGAAATGGACGGTAAAAGCTTTGCCTACACCCTTCCCGGCTGGAGCCGTGTTCTCCAGGCGGCGGGCCGCGTGATCCGCAGTGAAGAGGACAGAGGCTTTCTGATCCTTTGCGACAAACGCTTTATGGGGGAAGATATCCGCGAGCTTTTCCCCGAAAGCTGGGAAGACGCCACCCTGATCCAAAGAGATGCACAGCTTCGTGAAATGCTCACCCGGTTCTGGAAATAACCGAAAAATGATTTGACTCTTACAAGGAGAAGATATGTTCGATCATAACAATACACCCCAAGATGATTTTCAAAAAGAAAGCATCGGGCATTCCAAGGATTCCCTGCCGGAAGAAAAAAAGAGACCTCGCCCCCTTTCCAATCCGGAAGCAATGCCTCAAAGTATATTTAAACATGAAAAGCCTTCTCCCAAAAAGGAAGAGCCAAAGCGAGAGAAGATCATTCCCGTATTGAAATCTCTTGCCGATACCGAAGCAATGCCCGGCCCGAAAAAAGTAGAGGGCAAGCATTCCCCTCAGGAGAAAAAAGAAAAGAAGCTCGAACAAAAAGAAGACCTTTTTGTTGAAATATTTGACCGTGCGGCAAAAATGAATGCCGGCAAACCGGAGGATAGCCTGCTCGGCAAGGCTGAGGAAAAGGAAGAGCCGGGCGAAAAAAACGCTGCCAAGCTCCGGATTCAAAAATATATTCTTACAAGAAAAAAGAAAGCAGAGGAAAACATGCCTCTGCCCGCTGAAAACACCCAGGAAAGCAAAGAAGATCCCGCTCTTTCCGAAAAAAAAGAGCCTTTCTTCCCCTCCGATCTGCCACCGGAGGAAATGGTCAAAAAATCTCTTGACGGCATGTACGATGTCTTTGAGGACCCTGAAAAGAATCCCCGCAAGAAATTAAAAACAGCGGATATTCTCCGCTATGCCGTTCTTTTTATCTGTATTTTCGGGTTCTTTTCCGCAGGTGCCTTCGTGTTTTCCAAGCTCTATGACTATTACCGCTCTCATGTGGTCTATTCCGGACTTCAGGAAATGGTGGAGCAAAAGGACTTTTTCCACAAGGAATACCTTTCCAAAAGTCTCTCCGCAATCAAATCCTTGACCCCTCAGGACATTCTTGAAGGCAAAACGGAGGATGAAGGGGAAACAAGCGGCACCTTTTCGGAAGAACAAGAAACACTTGTAGGCAAGATCAGTCAGCTGAAAAAGATCAATCCCGATACGGCAGGCTGGATCACCATAGAAGGAACCGTGGTCAATTATCCCATCGTCTGGTCCGAGGAGAAAAACTACTATCTGAGAAGAGACTTTTACGGAAAATATCTTTCCGGCGGCACTCTCTTTATCGACGAAAGAAATTCCCCCAATATTGCAGAAAACCGTAACACCGTTATTTACGGACATAATATGAAGGACGGCAGTATGTTCGCCTCTATCCACGACTTTGCAAACGCCTCCGCCTTTTACAGTTCCACCATCGAGATCGCAACAGAAGAAGGGATTTTTGTCTTTAAGCCCTTCTCTGCCCACGAATCCAACGCCTTCGACAACTATTTCGAAACCGATTTCGTTTCCGATGACGATTTCATCCACTTCTGCGAGCAAATGGCCTTCATTTCCATTTTTGAGACCGAATACAGCTTTGATAAGAATTCGCAGATCCTTACCCTGTCCACCTGTGCCGATGAAGAGAACACCAAGGATGAACGCTTCGCCGTGCACGCAGTTCTGGTTCAGGTTATAAGGTAAGGTCGATGGCAGCTCTCGATTCCCGAAGGGGGCCCATAAAGGCACCCACCGCCTTGTGATCCGGATGAACGATATACTCGTCAAGGCTTTCAAAAGATTCAAAATCGGAAATGAGGATCAGGTCCGCATTTTCACAATTTGCCCCTTCCGCATTGATATAAACTTCGCTTTTTAAGATCTGAGGGATTTTGCCGGGAAGAGCGTCCAGCATCCTTTTGGTTGCCAGAACATTTTCTTTTTTGCTCCTTCCCTCAGCTTCTTCTTTGAATCGAAACATTACAATATGGCGAATCATTTTTTCTCCCCCTTGTTTTTTTACATTGTAACATAAAATCTGTAGCAAAACAAGGAAAAACGCACGCTCTTATTTTTCATTTTATGATAATTTTTTCGAAAATTGTCAAAAAAGTTTTAATTGATTTTATTTTTTATTAAAATACTTGACATAATTTAAACAGAGTGTTATAATTAATACTAGGTAGAAATAGGTAAAGAGGTATTCATGGCAGGAAATATTGACCGCAGCTCCGAAGATATGCCCTTGCAGGGTGATTTGGTGCGTCGTGCCAAAGACGGAGACGAGACCGCCTTCGCGGCTCTCGCTGCACATTTCCGGCCCCATCTTTCTCGCATGATCGCCCCCTTCCCCATTCCCGAGGAAGAAAAAGGAGATCTGCGTCAGGAAGGATTGATCGGCCTTTATAAAGCAGTTTTGCTTTACGATGAAAAAATCTCCTCCTTTTCCACCTTTGCAGCAGTCTGTATGCGTTCAGGCGTAATGGAAGGCCTTCGCAAATACAACAGATTGCACGCTTCCGCCTCACTGGATATAGAGGCAGAAGAGATCCCTTCAGGCGATGCCTCTTCCCCCGAACGCATCCTTTTGGGAAAAGAGGAGCTTTCCTCCCTTCTCACCAAGGTGGATAATGTTCTTTCTCCCTTGGAAAGGCGCGTGTTCGGTCTGCACTTACAGGGGAAGACCGTATCGGAGATTGCAGCTTTGATCGAAAAGACCCCTAAAAGCATAGAAAATACGCTTTTCCGCCTTCGCAAAAAGCTTGCAGATCTTTCCTGATTTTATTTCGTTAATATGCCCGAGTAGCTTAAAGAGAGCGTTTTGATCAAAAAGATTAAAAAGGGTGACGGTGCGAGTCCGTTCTGGGCAATAATTTATATTTAAGAGGTATGGCAAATGTACGAAGACAAGACACTGGTATGCAAGGATTGTGGCAACGAATTCGTATTCACCGCTGGTGAACAGGAATTCTACGCTGAGAAAGGTTTCCAGAACGAACCCCAGAGATGCAAGCCCTGCAGAGACGCAAAGAAGAACGCTTCCAGACAGGCAAGAGAGTATTTCACTACCACTTGCGCTAACTGCGGCAAAGAAGCAAAGGTTCCCTTCCAGCCCACCAGCGATCGTCCCGTTTATTGCAGCGATTGCTTCGCAGCAATGAAGGAGAACAACTAATTTGTTCAAAAAAAGAACTGCCAATGAGCAGTTCTTTTTTTATGCAGCTAAGAAAAAAGAGCAGCTTTTGCTGCTCTTTTTTTATTTTTTCAAGAAGAGGTATTCTTTACCGTTTCTTGTTTTTGCATTGTGGAATTTCAGTGCAAATTCAGAGTAGTCCTTATCTTCCAGACCGGGAATCTTGCGGTAACCCTGGCCAATATTCCCCTTGTTGGCAACCAGAATATTCTGAAGCTTGGGAATATCAACATCGCCTACCTTTACATTATCCTGGATCGCAAGAGCACTTGCAGTACCTGCTGCTTCACCCATTGCCATACAGCACATGATCAGTCTGGTACCGCTCTGACCGGGTACATCAGAAGAAAGGTTACGGCCTGCCGCCAGAACATTATCCAGTCTCTTATGTACCAAAGCACGGAAAGGAATGTCGTAGAAATACTGCTTGTCGCCGGGGATCAATTCAGACATAAAGATTCTCTTGGTTCCGTCATCCGGAGGCATCTGAGAGCCCCAACCGCTCATGTTGGAAATATATGCCTCTTCACCGGAAGGAAGGGTACCCTTGAACCACTTTAAGTTACCGGACTTGGTAAAGCCGTGGATATCAAAGCCGTGGTAGCTGATTGCAATTACATCGTGGTGATTCTTAGCGGTAGCAATATCCATACCGGTTACGCGGTACTTACCGACGATTCTGCGGCTTTCGCGAACACCCAGGAGAGAACCGGTGTAGGAAAGGTAGCTCTTTTCGAAGCCGGGAACATTTTCTTTGATGAATTTAGCAAGGATTGCAACCTGTTCTCTGCCCTCCAGATACATACGGGTCAAATCCTCGTTCTTTGTGGGGAAGCAGTTTCTGGAGTGTGCAAAGCAAATGCTCACTTCGTCCATACCGCAATGCTCAGGACGGTCGGGAATATGGGTCATCCAGTTCAAGTGGTTGTCGATATCGGGAATCTTGCCGTTGTCAATAGCGTCTGCAAGGAATCGGATCCACTTAGGGTCGTTGTTACGCAGATCACATTCCATATACTTGTCATAGTCTACACCGCCGAGAACAAATTCCAGGGAACAGCCCATGGACATGTGGTCCTTTTCGCGGCCAACCTCAACTTCGCCGCCTGCAAAGTATACAAGATCAGAGTCGCCGGAAGCGTCAACAAAGGTTTTACCCATGATCGCTCTTCTACCTTCTTTGGTATGAACGATAACGCCCTTTACCGTGTCGCCGTCTACGATGGTATCTACAAGAGGCGTTACCAAAAGAAGGTCACAGCCTGCATCCTTTACCATACGGTCAAAAACGAGCTTATGCTTTTCGGGATCGGAATTACGCTTGCGAAGACCGTTAATTTTTTCAAGCTCGGTAAATAGTTCCTGACCGAGACCGGAAAGGAAGTCCAAGGGAATGTTTACAAGACCCATAGTAGCAAGGCCCCCCAGAGCAGAGGTGTTTTCGATCAGGATGGTCTTTGCACCTGCCCTGCCTGCTGCAACGGCAGCACCCACACCGGCCATACCGCCGCCAACTACAACTACATCATACTCACCGTAAAGGGGAGCATATTCTTCTTTGAATTCAGAAAAAGCAATCATTTTATTTCTCCTTATTTATGGTCATATTTTATAGGTTTGGGTTCGATCGTTAAGCTTCGTAAGGCTCAATGGCACCGGGCTGGCATGCATCGTAGCAGCTGCCGCAACCGATGCATTTGGTTTCATCGATTACCGCGGAAACATCTTCCACAAGAGTGATGGCTCTTACAGGGCACTGATACAAACAAGTCATACAGCACTGACATCCACCTACTACATGATATTTCTTTGCCATGATATTCATCTCCTTGTTTATTTCTTTAAAGCACATTCGTACTGTGCAAAGACACTTTTTACATCTCCCCGACCTACATCGGTCTGTATAGAATCGAAAAAGATCTTTTCTCCCCGGTACACAGGAGGGAAAATATCCCAAAGCTCTGTACCGTCGGGCATTTTTTTGCCGGTAAGATTTTCTGCCAGGCATTCGGTGCCGATCATATCGTCAGGCATTGGAATATGAAAGGGATCGGTATCCTCCACCGTCTCTTCCCCATCCTTCGGGGTGATACCCAAAAGGCGTTCCGATAAAAATCTTGAGATTCGGTTGATATCCTCGATCTCCCAGGAATGGCGGGTAGGAGTCAATTCTTTTTCAAGATTTTCTTCTGCCGAAAGCTGAATGTAAGTATTCTTCACCTTGCGGTAGCATCTGAGAAAATGGTCCTGAGGCACCAGGTGATCAAATCTTCCACCCTCCAGAAGAAGAGGTTTCGGTGCGAACAAGCTGTAGATCTCCCACATATTAGGGCCAAAGGCCGCGCCCAGGAGAAGATTACAGGAGCAGTGCTTTCTTTCCTTTTGCAGGATCTCTGAAAAATCAGAAGGATAACCGCCGGATGACAGCACCTTAAGATCAGGAACCAAGGCTCCGAGAAACATCCCAAGGGTTCCGCCGCCGGAATTACCGCAAGCTCCAAACCGTTCCGGGTCAAATCTCTCATCCTTTTTCATAAATCGGATCAGCGCGATCATTTCCATCACGATCATTCCCTGAAGGGTAAGTCCGCAGTAGAAGGGGGCAAGGGCTGTCCAATGATCGGAATTTTTGTATTCCTTGCTTCTGAAGTTCCGGTCGCCCTGGCCTAAATTATCCGCGATCATTGCCCCGATGCCAAGGCTTGCAAGTCTGTGACCCATGACAGCGTAATCGTGTCTTCCTTTTTCTCCGTGACCGCAGAGAACAAATACTAAAGGAACCTTTTCCTCTTTTTCGGGAAGATATAAGGTAGCAGCTCCAAAGGTGCGGGGCCAGGTACGATACCGGTAACAAACAGTCTTGTACCCATTGTATTGCTTTGAGTCGAGCTCTTCCATCTGAGAAACAGTCGGAATCAGATCTTCACGAAAACCGAGAAGCTTCTTTACTCCCTCCAAAATCTCCGGTCGATCCTTTTTCTCCCAAGGATGGGTGATCTTTTTTTCCAAACGCGCCGCCGCGAATCTTTTTTCATACTCATCGAAAAGCTCGTTTGTGCGTTGCCATTTTTCTTCCATTTTTGTCTCCCTTCCTTATAAACTCATTATATACCGCCTTTTACGGAAAAGCCATACACATACTTCCGAAAAAGTTGCACGATCTTCTGATTTTCTTCTTGCTATTTTTTTCTCTTTGCATTACAATAAAAGTACCAAAATTTAAAGGAAAAAATATGTTTTTACCATTTCAAGAGTTAAAAAACCGAGAATTCACCTTAAAAAACATCTATGTTTTTCACCAAAAACCCTCTTACCGCCGTCTGGATCCCAAGCCAAAAGGACGAAAAGCAAACGGCTTTTTGTACATTCTTCAAGGTGAAGGCCGCTATTCCTTCCCGGGCGGCAGCTTCCTTTTGTCCCCCGGCGACATCGTCTACCTCCCTTCGGGCTCGAAACACACCTTTGAGGTCCTCAGCGAAAAGATCGACTTCTACCGCATCGACTTTGATCTTTTCATCGACGGCGAGGTGACCTTCTTTTCCGAAGGTCCTCTGAAAATGGCAGGCAGTGCCGATCGCAACCTTGTGAAAGCGATTTACGATCTTGCGGAAAACTATGAGTTTGACAATGACACCGTTTCCAAAACGGCCTTGGTTTGTACCATCTTTCGGGCTCTCGGAAAAGAAAGTGTAGAAAAAAGCACCGCAAAGATCGCCCCTGCCGTTCATTATCTTTTAGAGCACCTAACGGAAAAGATCTCCTGCACCCACCTTGCCTCCCTTTGCTTTCTGTCCACCGCGCAGTTTTACAATCTTTTTCAGGAAGAGTATCATATGGCACCCTTGGAATACCGTTCTCAGCTTCTGTCTGACAAGGCAGCATACCTTCTGAAAACCGGAAGCTTTTCTGTCACCGAGGTATCGGAAATGATGGGTTTCGAAAGTGTCTCCTACTTCAGTCGTTTTTTCAAAAAACAGATTGGATACTCCCCCGCAGCATATATAAAAAAACAGAGCAGTTAAACTGCTCTGTTTTTCATGCACCCAAAAATACCACGCGGGCGCGATAATCTTCATTTCTGTGAAGCGCCGTACAGGAGGCAACGCTGCGGCTGATTCTGTCAAGACTTACTTCTTTTCTTGGAAGCTTCTCCCTTACTCGATAGCGGGCCCGCTGGATACGAATCCGTTTCGGCTGTACCCGAAGCATTGCTTTTCTCAGCTCTTCTTTTGCTTTTTTACTGTGACGGTAAACCGTTCGTACACAAAAAAAACTCTGCTCTGCGATCTCTTCGTGGGTCAAGCCATAAAGATATCGGCAAAGAGCGATCTCCCGAAGCTGCGGAGATTCGATCAGAGAGATCGCTCTGGTAAGCCTGATGGCGTACCGTTCGCAAAGCCTTTGCTTTTTTTCAAAATCCTGTCTCAATTTTTTCTCCGAGATCAAAACCGATGACAAAAGAGGGTCCTTTGCTCCTTCAAAGCGGCGAAGAAACGAGCGGTAAGCCCCGGAGGAATATAGATTAAGGCTCCTCTCATCCTTTTCCGCACTGTGCTGCAGAAGACGGAAACGAGCAATGTATTCATCCAGCGTCATACAGCGCACTCCTCAGGAATGGAAAATCTTTCCAATGCATCAAGTCCTTCGCTCCGAACGCTTACAAGCTCTTTTCCAAGCTCCTCCCGAACCCAGCTTAACTCCTCCGAAATATCCGGGAGAACTTCGATCAGTGCATCGCTTGCATCTTCAATTTTTTCTTTGGCAAAGAGGATTGCCTCCTCTTTGACCGTTATGTATTCACGATTCATTCTTTACTCCTTTTCGTAATTTCTCCCATCGATCATCTGGATTATATCACGATTTTTCGTAATTGTCAATACAAAATACGAACTTTCGTTCGTATTTTTAGGTAAAAAAAGAAGCCGTTAAGGCTTCCTTTTTTATTATTTTCTGTTCTGTCTGTAAAGCTCCCAAATGACCTTCAGGCTCTTAACAGCGCTTTCCAAGGGAACGGGAGATTCTTTTCCCTCTTCCAAAGCCTTGTAAAATTCTTCAATTAGGATGCTGTGGCCCTTACCCCAAACTTCCTTGCCGCGTCGCACACCCTTGGTGCCCTCGAAAACGATCTGGCCGTCCACAGAAAGACGGTCGCCGGAAAGGCGGAGATTTTTCTTCTCGCAGGCAATATCCACTTCCACTCTTGCGGATTTAAAGTAACAGTTGGTTGCAAAGAAGATGCCCACCTTATCATCGGGATACTTCATAATGATGTGAGCGGTATCCTCCGTATCGTTATGGGGTCCTGTGGTATGGGTTGCGATGGCACCGGTTATGGATTCGGGTTCACCGAGAAAATACAAAAGAAGATCCAAGGAATGGATAGACTGATTGATCAGAACGCTCCCGCCTTCAGTAGCGATCTTTCCTCTCCAGGGGCTTTCGGTGTAATATTCACCGCCTCTTTTCCAGGTCACAATGGCTCTGCCGCCCAAAACCTTACCTGCCTCACCGGAGGCGATCATTTCTTCCGCAACACCGACTGCAGAAAGAAAACGGTTCTGGAAGCTAATGCAAAGGATGGCAGAAGAATTCTTCTCCGCCTCGATCAGAGCGGGAAGCTCCTCAGGTGTCATACAAGCAGGCTTCTCCAAAAAGACATTGATGCCTTTTTCCAAGGCATAGATTGCCATAGGCGCGTGGAGAAAGTGAGGGGTACAAATATGCACTGCATCAGGCTTTTCCTTTTCCAGCATCTCCTTGTAATCGGTATAGATCTTCAGATCAAGACCTTCTCTGTCTATGGCAGCTTTCGCTGCATTCGGATCAATATCACAAACCGCAGAAAAATTCACATTCGGCATTTCTTTTAAAATACCAATATGATTTTCGCTGATGGCACCGCATCCGATCAAAACTGCTTTTTTCATATTGACTTCCTCTTTTTCTGTTAAAAAGGGCTGTCGCACAGGCACGACAGCCCAAACTTTACTTGATTATAAATTAAGTGCGGAAAAAAATCAATAGGTTCCGTCCAAATCAACGGGGCCGTCATTTGCTTTTACTTCCTTGCGACGGCTGGTCTTTACTCTCTTCATCAATTCTTCATAGTAAAGCTCCTCATCAATGGGAAGGGTAATGGTTTCATCCTTCCAGGAGGAAAGGATCATCGCATTTGCAAGCTCTACGCCGTGGATACCTTCTTCTGCACGGGCATAGAGAGGCTCAATGCCAAGAACCGCATTTGCCACATTGGAAAGAATACCTGCATGCTGGGGATTGGGTGCATCCACTTCAATTTCAATGATCTCAAAGAGAGGCTTCTTCATACCGCTGCCCTTATCGTTTGCATTGTATTCTCTCTCGTCGATCTCGTTCTTGTAGAAGGTAAGGGTGTTGGTTCTCTTGCGAGCTTCACCGTTGCCGGAAAATACATTTTCATATACAAGTTTACCCATGGTACCGGTTACCTCAAAACGGTTGGTGCCGGGGGTATCACCCGTAGTGGTAACAAAAAGACCGGTTGCGCCGTTCTCATACTCAAAATATGCGGTTACATCGTCTTCTACCTCAATATCGCGCCACTTGCCTGCATGGCAGAATGCACGAACTTTCTTCGGCACCATGCCAACGATCCACCAAAACAGGTCGATATTGTGGGGAGCCTGATTCAGAAGAACACCGCCGCCCTCGCCGGACCAGGTTGCGCGCCAGTCACCGGAATCATAGTAGGTCTGAGTGCGGTACCAGTCGGTAATGAGCCAGTTGGTACGCTTGATCTCGCCAAGCTCTCCGTTTTCTACCATTTCCTTCATCTTCTTGAAGTAGGGATTGGTACGCTGGTTGAACATAATACCGAAGAGCTGATCGGGATGCTTCTTTGCTTCCTCGATCATTTCTTTCACCTGCTTGGTATAAACGCCTGCGGGCTTTTCTACTACGATGTGAAGACCTGCCTTCAGTGCCTTGATGGCAATTTTAGGGTGATCGTAGTGAGGAACACCGATGATTACAACATCGCATTCACCGGAATTGATCAATTCTTCATCGCTGTTAAAGTATTTTACATTATCAAGAAGAGGATTTCCTGCATATTTTTCCTTAACAACCTCAAGCTTTTTGGGGTTCAGATCCGCAACCGCGGTGAGAATACCGTTCTCGATCTTACCGTCCATAAAGTTCTTCATGTGGGTGTGGCCGATGTTACCGGCACCGATCATACCAAATCTTACTTTGTCCATGCCATATCCTCGCTTTCTTTAAATCCGTTTTTCTCAAGAACCTCTTTCAGGCTCTTTACTGCAAAGTCAAAGGATTCATTTTTATCCTTGAATGCAAACTTGGTCTTAAATTCGCTCTTGTCAAATTCGCTGTATCCTTGGAACTTAAACAGGTGAGGCTCCATCGTAAGGAAGGAATCTCCCTTGAAAATGTCATTGTGAAGGCAAATCGCTTCACCGATCAAACCGTCACCGTAGCCCGCGGGGACGATTTCTCCCTCATTTGTGCAATCTTTAATATGGAGATAATCAATATAAGGCATTACAAGCTTCGTTGTCAGTGCCTGATCTACACCTGCCTTGCGGTAGTTGGAGGGGTCGAAAATACCGCCGATCTCGGGAACATTTTCGTGAATGTCAAGGACCTCTTCCATCTTTTCGCCGTAAATGAGCGCTTCATTCTCATGCATCAATTGAATGCCCTGCGTTTCAGCATATGCGCAAAGCTTGTGGAGTCTTTCCAAAACCTCTTCGCGGTAATCTCTGGGATTTTCTCCTTCGGGAATGAAGTAGGAGAACATACGGATCCTCTTTGCCTCTAAAATGTGACAGATCTCACACAGACGGCGAAGAGATTCCAAAGAATAATCGAAAAATTTGGTGATATCCGTTTTGCCCAAACGGCTACCGATCGCAGAAATGCCGATGCCGTTTGCATCCAGCTTTGCTTTTACCTCGCGTGTGGTGGCATTGGACTGTGCATCGATAGGACCGGTCTCAAGGCCGCGAAGCTCGATAAAGCGAATACGGTTTCTCAAAAGGGCTGCGATCTGGGTATCCAGTTCCTTTCCTGCTTCATCTGCAAATGCAGAAAGATAATACTTTGCCATGATTTTCCTCCTTTTTTAGCACCAATTCTGCTTTTTACAATATTCAATGCTACGGCGCATCTCGTCCAAAGGATCGGGCTTTTTGGAAGCGTTGTCCTGTTCAACAAGTGCATTGACACAGCCGTTTGCCTTCAGTGCCTCATACGCCTCGGGAAGGTTGACGACGCCCTCGCCCAGAGGACAGAAATCCTTCTGATCCAAAGGCTCGCGAATGTCCTTCAGGTGCGCATTTTCAATTCTTCCCTTAATACGGCCAAGCGTTTCGGGAACACTTCTTCCCGCATAGTGGATCCAGCAAACATCTGCAATGATATCCCAGTTTACATCTTCTACCAGATGGTCGAAAATGCATCTGCCGTTATCCAAGGCTTTGAATTCAAAATCGTGATTGTGATATGCAAAGCGGAAGCCTTCGTCCTGCAAACGCTTTGCCACATCATCAAACAGGCCCATAAATCTCTTGGTGGTTGCGATGGTGCCGTCTCTCCACTTGGGAGGCATGGAACCGATGCCCACAACAGGAATATTACAAACCTTGTGGAATTCAATAATATTCTTAATATTCAGAAGCAAACGCTCGGGATTCTGATGTGTGATCACGATATCCAATCCGAATTCCTGCGTAAAATCTCTCAATGCATAAGGATCGATGGCGATCATAGCAGATCCGCTTGCCTGAATATTCTGATAGCCCATCTCTTTGATTTTTCCTAAAGTAGAACGAACATCCTCCAGGGTATCCATCGTTCCGTTTAAGGAAAACATTTGTGCGCCGATTTTCATAGAAGAACTCCTTTTCTTATTTTGATTTCGGTCTTGCTTTTATGCCATTATACTACATATCTTATTATAAATGCAAGCATTTGAAAGTTCCATTGTGAATATCGTTAAAACTATTGCAAATCTTGCTTTTCTTTGGTAAAATATTTTCGTTTCGAATAACCTTGGAACCCCCGCAAAAAAGGGGAAGGAGAAGTAAAAAATGACCATTGTAATCCCGGCATACAAGCCCGACGAAAAGCTATTATCTCTTTTAGCGGAACTGAAGAATATCACCTCCTCCCGCATCATCCTTGTCAACGACGGTTCGGGAAAGGAATTTGACCCCATATTTGAAAAAGCCGCTTCCCTTTGCGACAAAATTCTGATCCACGAGATCAATCGGGGAAAGGGCGCGGCAATGAAGACTGCCTTCGCCTATCTTTTGGAGAAAGGCATAGAAAAGGAAGCTGTCTGCACCGCAGATGCAGACGGTCAGCACCTTCCCTGTGATATTCTCAGCTGCCTGGACTGCGCAACAAAAAATCCGGGTGCTCTGGTTCTGGGCTCCCGCCATTTTACAGGAGATGTCCCTGCAAGAAGCCGTTTCGGCAACACAGTGTCCCGCCATACCTTCCGTCTTCTGATGGGCAAAATGGTGTACGACACCCAAACAGGCCTTCGCGCCTTCTCTCCCTCTCTGCTGCCCCAGATGCTCGCGATCAAAGAAGACCGTTACGAATACGAAATGCAAATGCTTTGTAATGCCGTCCGCCAAAAGACCCCCATTGTAGAGGTGGAGATCAGCACGGTCTATCTGGAAGAAAACAAATCCAGCCACTTCAGCCCTCTGAAGGACTCCCTGAAGGTCTACGGCCTTTTGATCCGCTGTGCCTTAGGTCCCTTTTTTCAGGTGATCTCTTTTCTCTTTTCTTCTTGCTTTGCCTTTGTAGTGGATGGAATCGCCTTCTTCCTTCTCCTCCACCTTTTGATGCCCCTTCTTTTAGGTGATCAGACGGACCTTATCGATTTTACTTCCCTTTTGATCGCCCGTGTGATCTCCTCCGTCCTGAACTTTGCCATCAACGGCAAGGTGGTTTTCCGCAACACTAAAAATCCCACAAGAAGCTTTGTTCTTTATTTTCTCCTTGTGGCGGCGATCTTCTTCGCCAATGATTTTCTCATTGATCAGCTCCGCTACGGGCTAAAGCTGCATTCCGTTCCCGCCCATATTCTGGCACAGGCGATCTGCTTCCCCGTAAGCTTTTTTGTTCAGAAATACATTGTTTTTCCTCATAAAAAGGAGAAAAAATGACAGGAGACAGAAACGCCCGCCTTTTCATCTCCTTTTTGATCGACCTTATTCTTTTAGGTATTTTTCTCTGTATATTCGCCCTGTTTCACCATGTGCTTCCCCGCAGAAGCGGTGAAGGATTCGCCAGCACGGTAGAAACAGAATTTTCAGATTTTTCGGAAAAATTCTCTCAATTCTTCACCGACGGCGAGATCATACAAGAAGACAACTTTTATAACGACGAAAACATCCATCTCACCCTGTCCTGTCACGCCGAAAACGGTGTTACCTATTATGTAGCGGATTTTTATCTTCGCGATGTATCATATCTGAAGACCGCAATGGCCTCCGAAGAATTTTCCACAGGAGTCTCCGATTCCGTTTTGAATATGGCAATGAAAAACAATGCTCTTCTTGCCGTCTCCGGGGACTATTTCGGCATTCGGGAACGGGGAATCGTCATCCGAAACGGCAAGATCTTCCGCAAAACAAAAGCCCATCAGGTCTGTGTCCTGTATCGTGACGGCACTGTGGAAACCTATCCCTTTGCAGATTTCGATGTGGAAAAGGCCATTGATCGCGGTGCCTGGCAAGCCTGGGATTTCGGCCCCCTTCTCCTTGACGAAAAGGGCAGGGCCATCTCCGATTTTGATACGGGCATATCAGGGAAAAACCCTCGCATCGGCATTGGCTATTATGAGCCCGGCCATTACTGTCTTGTTGCCATTGACGGAAGGCAAAGCCATTCCAAAGGAATGACCCTTTCCGAAATGGCCTCTCTTTTTGAAGCGCTTGGCTGCAAAAGAGCCTATAATCTGGACGGCGGCCACTCTGCTGTTATGACCTATGAAAACAAGATCTACTCCTCCCCTTCCAAAGAAGGCGGAAGAGATATCAGCGATATTGTATATCTTTCCCCGGGAGGGAAAGATCCCATTTTCAAGGAGGAAGAATGAAACGCTTTCTTTCGTGCATTTTCCGCATCATTCCCCATCTTTGTCTGATCCTTGCCCTGATGATGCTCACTTTTTTTACCATTGATCTTTTTAATCCCTCTATGGCATTTTTAAATAACACCCTAACCAAATATCTTTTGGCACTTTTTTCTCTTCTTTCTCTTATTCCCGCACTGTATATGATCCTAAAAGAAGAAAAAGGTCAGAAAACAGAAAGGAAATAATATGAAACAAAACCGAAATCTCTTAACATACACGGTGGTCCTCATTGCCGTTCTCATCCCCCCTGCCCTGGCACTCAGACTCTATGCATACTTTTACGATCTGGATGTTGCAACAGGCTTTTTCCTGGCAAAAAGCACCGCTTGCACCGTCTACAACGGAATCGGAATTTTTGTCTTTCTTTTGTGCCTTCTTCTCGGCGCACTGAAAAAAGACCTTCCCTCTCCCAAGAGAAAAGAAAAAATAACAGAGGAAGAAGGCACCGCTGTTTTTGACGAAGCCTTCTCCTTTCCGGAAGAAAAAGAAAGTCTGATCCTGGAGGAGGAAGATGTTTTCAAAGCCCCCCCTTTAAACCTTCCCCTTTTGGAGGGAAGTGCAAAAAAAGCATCCCTCTGGACCGGGACCCTTTCCGCCTTTGCATCCTTTTTACCCGGCTTTGCCTTTGCCGCTTATGCCGTGGTCTTCTTTATGCAAAATAAAACTGCGGGAACTGCATTTTTCTCCGCTCACGGGGTCCTCTCCCTTCTCAGCGGCCTCTTTTTCCTGATTTTTTCTCTTCGGAACTCCCCCAAAAAAAGCAAAGTCATTTCCTTTTTTGCATTGGTACCCGCCTTTTGGTGCACGCTGCGTATGGTGATCGAATATCGGGACCTGACCCGCTTTATGAATAAGCCACTCTATGTGGGACAGTTTCTGTTTATCATTTCCGCTTTGGTCTTCTTTTTGTATCAGGCAGAGCTTCTTTTGGGCGAAAAGAATTTTTCCAACCCCAATTTTTACGCTTTCTTTGCCGCCAGCACCCTCTTTTTCGGCTTATCGGCAAGACTTTCCCAGCTGATCGCAGCCTTTGGAGGCGTGATCTCTCTTGACCTGATCGATGCCGCTGCTATGCTCATTGATCTTACCATTACTCTTTTTGCGGCAACAAAGCTTTCATCCCTTCTAAAAAAAGACTGAAAATGACAAAAATATCCTTTTCACCTCTTTACAAAACACCCGATTTTGTAGTATAATAAGGCGGTTAAGCCAATAATAACAAAGATAGGAGATACCAATTATGGAAAAGAAAGTACTTGTTGAAACTTCCGCTCGTCATGTGCACCTGTCTCAGGAACACATTGAGGCACTCTTTGGCAAGGGATACCAGCTCACCCACAAGAAAGATCTTTCTCAGCCCGGTCAGTACGCTTGCGAAGAAAGAGTTGACATCACCGGACCCAAGGGTACCATTAAGAATGTTATCATCCTCGGACCTGCTCGTCCCGCTTCTCAGGTAGAGGTTTCCGCTACCGATGCAAGAACTCTGGGCATCAAAGCTCCCATCCGCGAATCCGGCGACGTTGCCGCTTCCGGTGCTTGCACCATCAGTGTCGGCGACAAGAAAGTAGAATGCGCTGAGGGCGTGATCGTTGCAAAGCGTCACATCCACTTCACTCCCGAAGATGCTGCCGCTTTCGGCGTAGCTGATAAGCAGATCGTAAAGGTACGCGTAGAGGGCGAAAGAGCACTCATTTTCGATGAGGTTGTAGTAAGAGTCAGCGAGAAATTCGCAGCTGCTATGCACATCGATACCGACGAATCCAACGCCGCCTGTGCCGCTCCCGGTACCATGGGCGTTTTGGTTGACTAAAAAATAAAGAAAGGAAATTCAAAATGAACATGTTTACCGAAGACGTACAGAACATGTGCGTTGTGGCAAAAGGCCCCAAGCACGGCCCCGCTCCCATCCCCGAAGAAGGCAGATGGGTCAAGGCTTATGATGTGACCGACATTTCCGGTCTCTCCCACGGCATCGGTTGGTGCGCACCCCAGCAGGGTATGTGCAAGCTGACCCTCAATGTAAAGAAAGGTATCATCGAAGAAGCACTGGTAGAAACCAGCGGCTGCTCCGGTATGACCCACTCCGCTGCTATGGCAGCTGAGATCCTTCAGGGCAAGACCATTCTGGAAGCTCTGAACACCGACCTTGTATGCGACGCGATCAATGTTGCAATGCGCGAGATCTTCCTTCAGCTGGTTTACGGCAGAACCCAGACCGCTTTCTCCGAAGACGGCCTTCCCATCGGTTCTACTCTCGACGACCTTGGTAAGGGTCTGAGAAGCCAGGTTGGTACCATTTTTGCTACCAACGAGAAGGGTGTTCGCTACCTGGAAATGGCAGAGGGCTATATCCTCTCTCTCGGTCTTGACGAAGACAATGAGATCATCGGCTACAAATTCGTTCACCTTGGAAAGATGATGGAAGCGATCCGTCACGGCAAAGATCCCAAGGAAGCTTACGAGAGCAATGTAAAGAGCTACGGCAGATACGATTCCGCAGTGAAGTACATTGATCCCCGTGAAGAGTAAGGAGGCATAACGATGGTTAAATTTGAAGGTTACGAAAGAAGAATTGATAAAATCAATGAATGCCTCAAAGAGTACGGCATTGCTTCTTTGGAAGAAGCTCAGAAGATCTGCTTGGATCTGGGCGTTGATGTTGACGCACTTGTAAAAGGCGTACAGCCCATCGCATTTGAAAATGCTTCCTGGGCATATACCCTCGGTGCTGCAATCGCAGTAAAGAAGGGTGTGAAAGATGCTGCTGAGGCTGCCGAAGCAATCGGTATCGGTCTCCAGGCATTCTGTATCCACGGCTCCGTTGCTGAAACCAGAAATGTAGGTCTCGGCCACGGTAATCTGGCTGCTATGCTTCTCAGAGAAGAGACCAAGTGCTTCTGCTTCCTGGCAGGTCACGAGTCCTTCGCAGCTGCAGAAGGCGCAATCGGTATTGCAAAGACCGCAAACAAGGTTCGTAAAGAGCCCCTCCAGATCATCCTGAACGGTCTCGGCAAGGACGCTGCTCACATTATCAGTAGAATCAACGGCTTCACCTATGTGCAGACCGAGTTTGATTTCACCGAGAACAAGCTGAATGTAATCAAGTCCAAGGCTTATTCCGACGGCGAAAGAGCAAAGGTTCGTTGCTACGGTTCTAACGACGTTCTGGAAGGTGTTGCAATCATGCAGCACGAGTCTGTTGACGTATCCATCACCGGTAACTCCACCAACCCCACCAGATTCCAGCACCCCGTTGCAGGTACCTATAAGAAGTGGGCGATCGAAAACGGCAAGAAGTACTTCTCCGTAGCTTCCGGCGGCGGTACCGGCAGAACCCTCCATCCCGATAACATGGCTGCAGGCCCTGCTTCCTACGGTATGACCGATACCATGGGCCGTATGCACGGCGATGCTCAGTTCGCAGGTTCCTCCTCCGTTCCCGCCCATGTTGAAATGATGGGTCTGATCGGCGCAGGTAACAACCCCATGGTAGGTATGACGGTTGCAGTAGCAGTTGAGATCTCCATGGCTCTGAACAAATAAGGCTTATATAAATGAAAAAGAACTGTCCTGTCGGACAGTTCTTTTTTTCGAAAAATATTGGGTATAGACGTCTTTTTTTATCAAACTTCCAAATCAGTAAAACAGGATGGACAGCATATCTCTTTACAACCGTCAGGCAATTCAAACTCGGCTCCACACCGAGGACAAACACCGATAGAAGCGGCCTTCACAGGCTTGCACATGCGTTTTTCATTGGTAATCTTCTCTCCACGCTTCACCCTATCATTATTTTCTGATTCGTTCTCCTCGGAAGAAACGCATTCCATGTGTTTTTGAATCATTTGATCAATGGTCGCAGCTGCTTCTTCTGCATCATCCAAGCAAAGCTCTATAACACCGGTTCTGTGATAAACAGAAAAGTTCGTCCTTTTCCATTTTGGAATGCTTTCCTCATAATCAATCTTCTGAATATCGGTATATTCCAATCGAATAGAATTTTTGATAGGGGGCTTTCTTTCAGAAGTCTGGGAATTATAGATAATCAAAATATGAGATTTGTATACTTCCAAGCAGGACAACTCTACCCCTTGCAAAGCATTTGCAGCAGTCATCGCATCAAAAATACAAATTCCAAACATAATAATTAAGAATAATATCCAAAACACGCTATACTGTTGCTCATCTGTCATACTACCATTGATCAGACTGTTAAAATCAGGAATCTCAAATTTAAAAAAATTCCCAGAAAACGCAAGACCGAACGCAGGAAGCGCTGCTAAAAGCAATGAATTTTTTCTTCTCTTGCTATAGAAATTATACACTGTCCCATTATAAGTAAACTTTTTCATGTCCCCTCCTTAGTACTTATAAGTACTACAAAAGTAGAATATCATATTTTTGTGGTAAAGTCAAGTAGTACTATTCTGTACTATCAAAGGAGGACTTCTTTTTTGTATTTAAAAAGATTGCGGGATCTGCGAGAAGATCACGACCGGAAACAAACCCAAATTGCCGAT
Organism: Eubacteriales bacterium; assembly: GCA_045602025.1. Lineage (GTDB taxonomy): Bacteria > Bacillota > Clostridia > Oscillospirales > SIG627 > RGIG5579. Next base: position 51,819 of record JAZSAT010000038.1, read on the forward strand.
TACCTCGGCATCCAGCAGACCGTTTACTCACGATACGAAAGAGGATTTCAAACAATTCCCTTGGAATTTTTGATTCGATTAGCTGACTATTACGGCGTTTCTACAGACTATATTCTGGAACGAACAGACGATCCCCGAATCATAACCAACAAATCAAAGAGTGATTTACACCTTCATAAAAAGGATTAATTCCGGCAAAGCCAAAACAAAAAGAACTGTCCTTTCGGACAGTTCTTTTTTTCTACAAAATAGCCTTCGAATATTCCTCCATAAGTCCCAGATCCCAAAGAAGGCGGGAAAGCACATACTTATCCCGAATATCTCCCGTAAAGCGGAAGGTATCGGGGGTGAGAGTATTTTGAATGCCGATCTCTTCGGGAGTCATGGGAAGGGAGATCTTTTTATAAAGGGCAGCAAGCTCTTCCTGCGAGGGTACCTCCTCCCGAATGATCTCTACGATCTTCTCCCAATGGGACAAAATGGCATCCAGCCTCTTTTCGTGGAGGGCAGGATCGTACTTTTTCTCTTTTTTCTCCAAGGCGATCATGGGCTCCGCACTGCTGCCAAGGAATGCGCGAAGTGCCTTGTTGTGCTCCTCTAAGGAATAATTCCTCGCGTGATTAAGTGCCTTTTCTCTGTCGGGCGTTTCGCTGAGAAGCTTTGCATAAAGGCGGGCAGCGATGAGTGTACCCACCGCACACTGAAGACCGTGAAGCTCATAGGGCTCCCCTCTCTCCAGGGCTCGCATTTCCCAAACATGGGAAATATAATGCTCCACACCGGAAGCAGGACGGGATACCCCCGCAAAGGACATTGCCATTCCGCCTAAAACAAGCCCCTCGAATACCGCCTCTACCGCCGCATCTTCGCGGGCAAGAAGGCCTTCGGCGTTGGAAGTGCATTTTTGTAATGCTTTGCGCACAAGATCTGCAATTTCCTCGCAGTAGTATTCCCCCGTTACAAGATGCCCGATCCGCCATTCGCAAATACTGATATACTTTGCCAGCATATCACCAAGACCGGAGCGCAGCATTTTCATCGGCGCGTTTTTCAAAATATCCGTATCTCCAATGATAACCGAGGCACAGCGGGAGGGCAGGGAGACCTTCACACCGCCCCGCACCATAGAAGAGGTTTCCGAGGCAAAGCCGTCCATAGAGGGAGCCGTTGCCACCGTGATCAGGGTTTTATCTGCCGCAAAACAAAGAAGCTTTGCCAGATCTCCGATGACACCGCTGCCGATGGCGATCACACAGTCACAGGAAGGGGTAAAATGCATAACCACTTCCCCCATCGCCTCTTCACTGGGCTCGGGATTCTTTTTGGATAAAATACATTCGGAATATAAAATTCCCTTTTCGGAAAGAATCTTTTTTACCTTCTCCCCTGCTGCCCTTTCGGTGTTAGGGTCAGAGAGAAGATATGGCTTTTTAAGTCCCCTTTTATTAAGAACATCGGGGAGGGATTGAAGGACACCCTTGCCCGACAGGATCTCTTCTACACGGCTTTCGTGCATTTTTCCGCATACCTTGCACGGATTTTGAAACTGAAATTTCATTTGCTTTCCTCTCATTCTCATTTTACAAAACCATTATAAAGCACCCCGATTAAAATTACAATCTTTTTCTCTCAATACAATTGCTTTTACGGCCAAACCATAGTAAAATAAATCGAGGTGATCGGATGATAAAAAGAATCGTCATTGCAGGAAGCAGAGATTATAACGATTATAAAGAAGCAGAGGCATTTATCAAACAGTGCCTGGAAGCATTAAAGCCCTTTCAAAAGCTTATTATTCTGTCCGGCGGTTGCACCGGTGCTGATCAATTGGGAGAACGCTTTGCAAAAGAAAACGGCTACCTGATCGAACTGCATAAAGCCAAATGGGCCGAATACGGAAAAGCCGCCGGTCCCATCAGAAACCGCAAAATGGCAGAGAATTGTGATGCCGTCATTTGTTTTTGGGATCAAAAAAGCAGAGGCACCGCCTCTATGATCTCCTTTGCAAAAAAATACGAAAAATCCGTTTTCATCAAACAGATATAAAACCTTTTGTTTTTCAAAATCCGTAACCGTTCTCTTTCGGTCGTTGTTGAACAAAAGAAGACAACACCTATTTGATTCGCCTTTTCCGCTAACGAAATCGTTAGCGGATCTTTTTTTGCAAAAAATTTCATAAAAAAGAAAAAATACGGAAGTCCTTCCGTGGAATCGACAGGAAATATCATCTAAAATGTCTTCCAGGGGGGAACCGTGTCAGATTTATACGATACCAAATACATCGCAGAAAATGTATACCTTTTGCGAAAACAAACACTTCACCTTTCTCAAGAGGCCTTCAGCGAAAAAACAAACCTCTCCAAGGATACCATCAGCAATATTGAGCGAGGCGTATACCGCCCCAACATCGACACCCTGGTCAGCATTTCCAATGCTACCGGTGTTTCCATTGACTACTTTCTTCAAAAACCGCAAGGAAAGGACCAAGTATGATAAAAACCACCTACCGCCTCCGGGAGGATGCCGCCTTCGATGAGCAAGGAAACAAAATTTCCGTTTACGGCATCAACGCGTTTTCTCAAAAGAAAATACGCTCTTCCTACCCCGACCTTTTTATCGATCGGGAAAAAGCCGAAAGCTTTGTATCGCTTTGCAACCGTTCCCACCTTGCCCCCACGCATCTTCCCGATGTAATAGAGGATCTTTTGTCAAAATAAGAAAATTTTCGGGAAATTTTGTAACCACTCTTCCTGATTTTTTGTTGTAATATTTGGAAAAGGGCCCTTTCCAAAAAAATAAAAAATAAGGAGTTACAAAAATGAAAAAATCAATCCAAAAAATCCTTTCCCTCACCCTCGCCCTCTGTTTCCTCATTACCCCCATCGCACTCACGGCAAGTGCCGCCGAGGTACAGCCCCGCCTGAACAACACCATTTCCACCGCCACGAATATGAAGATCACCAGCGCCGGCAAAATGAACATTTCTTATAATTATAGTGGAATTCCCGGTGTTACCACCAAAGGGGTGATCACTACCTATGTGGAAAAGCGTTTTCTCGGCATTTTCTGGACCCGCGTGGATATCGGCACCACCGACGATGAATGGGTCGATACCATTTACGAAGAATACTATGCCGGTTCTCGCTCCTACCAGCTTTCCGCTTCCGGCACCTACCGCGTAACCGTACAGTATAAGATCTACGGCTCCGGCGGCGCAGCAGATGTTTTGGATTCCCAAATCACCGATTCTTATTAAAATAAAACAAACGGGAGGAAAATTCCTCCCGTTTGGTCTTTTGGGAACCAAAGGCCTTACTTTAAGTTCTTTATGATATCTTTTAAAAATGCAATGTCCATGTTTCCCGTACAAGTGATCTGGAAATAGTAACAATCTTTTATAAACATCGCTTGTTTTGCTTCATCCAAATCATAGATCATCACTTCTGTTCCGTCTACGATCTCTTTCTGAGCATAGTCATTTTCCGTGTCAAGATTTAGATTCAAACCATCAAACATCGCTTGATAAACCAAAATGGTATCCCCCGATGCATTTTCATAAGTTGTTGAAACAACAGACTCATCTGCTGTTCTGCTCACCTCTACAAAACCTTCCGGTACAGGGTCCAGCTCATACACCTTTTCTATCACCTTTTCCTCAGCATCCCCCTCAAAGAAATACGCGGTAAAGGTTTCATAAACCTCGGTAATGAATCTCATAATGGGCTCGCGAATGGGTTTGATGCTGCAAGCGGTAGCAAATAATATTGCCGCGGCAGCAAAGATCACCGCAACTCGTTTACCTACCGTATTCACATATTTCCAGTATGATTTTTTCTGATTTCGAAACAGCCTCAGCATTCTTTTCATAAAAGAAGCAGAAAAGTGGTACTCGATCTCATCCTCGTTTTTCGGAATATGCTCAAACTCGGAAGAAACAACCTTGCGAATCGCTTCAAAGAATTCATTTCTTGTGATTGCCATGTGTTTTATCTCCCTTTTCATCCAGCAAGCTCAAAAGCATCTTTTTCCCGCGGACAAGCTGTTGCTTTGTAGCAGAAACAGACTGAAACATTAATTTCGCCACTTCCGAAACCGTCATTTCCATTACAAAATGGTAATAAAGAGCATCGCGATATTTTTCATTCAATGCGGCGATCCCTTTCAGTACCTTTTCATAATCCATTTTGTTGCATACCGTTTCAAAAAAACGGTCGTCACACAGCTCCTTCTTTCCCACAGAGCTGTATTCCGGAATTTGGTCTAAAGAAATATTTGCCTTCTTTTTCTCCTTGATCATATTAAGGCTCGTGTTTTTAGTGGCTTTCAGTAAATAATTTCGCATGTCCGTATCATTTTCGATACTGCGAACCACATCAAAATTCCGGGAAGCGATCCTTTCGAAAACCGTTGCAACTGCATCCTCCGCATCTTCCTCTTTTTTCAGGTACGACATTGCAAGGCTCATCATTTGTTTGGAGTAAGAATAAAAAATATCCTCCAAAAGTTTCTGATCCTTTTCGTCATCTAAATAGGCAAGTATCAAATTGAGGTTGATCATAGCTTCTCTCCTGTTTACCGCTACATATATACAACAGTAAAAAATTAAAAAAGATTACATTTTTTCTGTTTCAATATTTTTCCGTATTTTAATATCACCGGATCTCTTGTTCCAGTTCTTCAAACAAGGGGGAATCAAAAAAAGTTAAAATCTTGATATCAAGGCCGTCACAAATCTTTTTCACAGTAGAAACCGTGGTACTGTGATTTCTTCCTATTGTAATATTCGACAAGGTAGATTGGGTAACGCCGCTCATGTTGGAAAGCTTGTTCACGGTAATGTTTCTTTCCCGGCAAAGCTCCAAAATTCTTAATCGAACCGCTTCTCCTATCCGCATTTTCTCCTCCGCATCGTTACTTTTTATAACGATATTACCCCTTTTGAGTTCAAAAGTTTAACTCTTTTGAGTTATATGTATAGGATTGCAAGAATATGGGAGAAATATAAAGTATAATGTTTTTCTTGTAAAAGTATAGCAGAAACAGAAGAAAACATCAAATAGAACAGCCGAGGGGCTGTTCTTTTTTATCTCTACTACTTTTCTTTTTTCTCTTGCATTTTTATACTATTTATGATATAATGTTTTATCTTTTTTTGTTAGGAGTTGTTACAGTGGATTCAAAAACATTACAAATTTTGATTGCGATGATCCTTTATATGGGAATCGTCATCTTCATCGGCGTATATTACGCCAAAAAGGCCAATCAAAACAGTGAAGCCTTCTTCCTCGGCGGCAGAAGCCTCGGTCCTTGGGTCACCGCAATGAGTGCAGAAGCCTCAGATATGAGCGGCTGGCTGCTTATGGGTCTGCCCGGTGTTGCTTACTGGTGCGGCCTTGCAGATGCTGCCTGGACTGCTATCGGTCTGGCAGTAGGTACTTATTTTAACTGGCTCATCGTTTCCAAGAGACTGCGCAGATACAGTATCAAAGCAGGAAACGCCATTACTCTTCCGGAATTTTTCTCCAACCGCTATAAAGAGAAAAAGCCCGTGATCCTGATGATCTCCGCGCTGTTTATTTTGGTATTCTTCACCGTTTACGCCGCAAGCTGCCTTGCAACCTGCGGAAAACTCTTCTCCACCCTGTTCGGTGCATCTTATGAATCGATGATGATCATCGGCGCGCTGTTCGTACTTTTATACACCATCCTCGGTGGCTTCCTTGCAGAAAGCGCATCCGACTTTATGCAGGCGATCGTTATGATCTCCGCCCTCATTATCGTAGTATCTCTCGGCGTTGTTCACGCAGGCGGCTTTAACGCCATCGTAGAAAACGCAAAGAATATCCCCGGTTTTCTTGATTTCTTTACCCTCGCTTCCCCCAAAGCGGTAGATCCCGCTGCCGACACTGTGGTACAGCAGGTAGCAAACGGTGCTCCTCTTTGGAATGAAGCAGGAAAATACGGCTTCCTTACCATTTGCTCTACCATGGCTTGGGGTCTCGGATACTTTGGTATGCCTCAGGTACTTTTGAGATTTATGGCGATCCGCAAGGAAAAGGAACTGAAGACCTCCCGTAGAATTGCGATGATCTGGGTTGTAATTTCTCTTACCGTTGCCGTATTTATCGGTATTATGGGCAGAACCACTCCCGATTTTTCCATCACCCACCTGACCGCAAGCGATGCGGAAAACATCTTCATCACCCTTTCCACAAGCTTCTTGCCTCCCATTCTTGCAGGCTTTGTTATGGCGGGTATTCTTGCTGCAACCATCAGCTCTTCCGACTCGTATCTGCTCATTGCCGCTTCCGCCTTCGCCAAGAACATTTTCCACGGCGTATTCAATAAAAAGGCAAGCGACAAGCAGGTTATGACCGTTACCAGAATCACCCTTCTTCTTATCACCGTATTTGCTGCCATTATCGCGTGGGACAGAAACAGCATTATCTTCAACATTGTATCCTTTGCTTGGGCAGGCTTCGGTGCAACCTTCGGCCCTCTGATGCTCTTCTCTCTCTTCTGGAAGAGAACCACCAAGGAAGGTGCTGTTGCCGGTATGATCAGCGGTGGCGTAATGGTATTTGTATGGGAGCTTGTATTTACCGCAAAACTCGGTGCTGTCAGCCCCATCTTCAAGCTGTATGAGCTTCTCCCCGCATTCATCTTCTCTTCCATCGTGATCGTTGTGGTTTCCCTTCTTACAAAGAAGCCCTCTGCAGAAATTGAAGCTGAATTCGATTCTGTAAAGACCGCCGATCCCGAAGCGATCGAAGCATAAACAAAAAGTAAAAAAGAACACCCGATCGGGTGTTCTTTTTTTATCTAATTATAAAATCTAAGGTCAAGCTCTTTTAAAAGCCTTGCCATTTTTTCGCCTTCTTCAGAAGGCATTGCAAGATTTTTCTTTGCCTCGTTGATGGTCTTATGAAAACCGGCATAGCGAAAATGATTGAAAAAGCGGCGAATCTGATATAAAGGCATCAAATACTTTTTCCCCTCCAAAGAAGGGTACATTCTGCAAAGGGTTTCGTAAGAAGCAAAAATCCTCGCCTTCAGATAAGCAATTTTTCCCATATTTCCTCGGCGAACAGCGATAAACTGCTTTTGCTCGCCGAAAATACCCACAGAAAACACCAGATCCTCAAGAAGCTGTGCTTTTTCGCTTCCCTCTCCGCCGTGGAACCACTTTTCACAGAGATTGAAGACCTCTTTTTCAAAGGTTTCAAGCCTTCCGTGCTGTAAAAGCTTTCGGTAAAGATCTTTGTCGTAGACCATTTTTTCTCTTAACAGATCATAATCCAAAAAGAACCGGATTCCCACGCCGCCGTTGTTGATGTGCTTTGCCATATGGGCAATGTGGTAAAACAGGAAAAATTCCGAGGGCAGTTTTTTCTCGAATTTCTTTCCCTCACAAGAAAGTGCCATATCCCAAACGCGCTTCAGCACCTTTTCTGCATCAGGCATCAGGTTTTCGCCAACCAGGTCAAAGTGCAGCTCCATATTCTCACCGCCGGGAGCCGTGAAGGACACATCGTGATCTCCCCGCTCCTTCAGGGTATACTGAAGCTTTTTTATAAGGAGAGATGTAGCCTCATCCAGACGATCCTCGGGAATCAAAACATCTGCATCGGAGCTTGTCCTCATCCAGGTTTCCGGATAAAAATTCCGAACCACGGCACCCTTCAGTGCAATGTGCTCAATGCCAAATTCCTCAAGGGTATCACATAATTTTTCTCTTTGATGCTCGATCCGCTCAGACCGAAAGAGCGCGTAAGCAAGCTTCTTCTCAAAGGATGAAAATGTATCGCTTTCCTTGGACAAAAGTCCGTTTTTCTTCAGGGAAAAGCCTACCAGATGAGCAAGGTCCTGACGGTCGGAAAAGGTGTAAAGCTCCGAAAGGATCTCTTCCCCGATGATCGATTTGATCTCATCCGATAAATTTTCCCCAAAAACAGCGAAACGAAGGAGAGCAAGTATTACTTCAAAAACATGCTTGCGTTTCATTTCTTTCCTCCGTTTCTCTTTTTTTATTTTCTGTTACCGTACATTTTTTCGTAGTAATTCTGGTATTCACCGGAAATGATGGTCTCCCACCACTCCTTATTATCCAGATACCACTGAATGGTTTTTTCGATACCGTCTGCAAATTTGGTTTCGGGAAGCCATCCAAGCTCGTTATGAATCTTGGTGGGATCAATGGCATAACGCATATCGTGACCCTTGCGGTCTGCCACATAAGTGATCAGGCTTTCGGGCTTGCCGAGCTTTTTGCAAATTAGTTTTACAATGTCAATATTTGCCATTTCATTGTGGCCGCCTACATTGTATACTTCGCCAACTTTTCCCTTGTGGATGATCAGATCGATTGCCTTGCAATGATCCTCTACATACAGCCAGTCACGAACATTTTCACCCTTGCCATAAACAGGCAGAGGCTTGTCGTTTAAAGCATTAGCGATCATAAGAGGGATGAGTTTCTCTGGAAAATGGTAAGGACCGTAGTTGTTGCAACAACGGCTGATGGTCACAGGCAGACCGAAGGTGCGGTGATAAGCCAGAACCAAAAGGTCCGCGCCTGCCTTGGAGCTGGAATAAGGAGAAGAGGTGTGTATGGGGGTTTCCTCCGTGAAGAACAGATCAGGTCTGTCCAAAGGAAGATCGCCGTATACCTCGTCAGTGGATACCTGATGGTATCTTGTGATGCCGTATTTACGGCAAGCGTCCATCATAACCTGAGTACCGAGAATATTGGTCTGCAAAAAGACCTCGGGATTTTCAATAGAACGGTCTACATGGCTTTCTGCGGCAAAGTTTACCACAATATCGGGCTTTTCTTCTTCAAAAAGCTTGTAGATCGCGCTTCTGTCGCAAATATCCGTTTTGCAAAAACGGAAATTGGGATTTTTCAAAGCTTCTTCCAGGGTAGAAAGATTTCCCGCATAGGTTAAGCAATCCACGCAAACAATGCGATAATCGGGATACTTTTTCAGCATGTGGTATACGAAATTGGAGCCGATAAAGCCTGCGCCACCTGTTACAATAATAGTCATTTTATTTTTCCCCCTTATAGGTAAAATTACAATCGCTGTCGTCAAGAAGCGGAGCATTCATATCCTTTGCACTGAGAAGGCTTTCTTCTACCTCGCCCCACTCAATACCAATGGTAGGATCGTCAAAGCGAATGCCTCTGTCACATTCCTTGCTGTAGAGGTTATCTACCTTATAGCAGAACTCTACATCCTCCGTAAGAGATTTGAAGCCGTGTCCAAATCCGCGGGGAATAAGAAGCATGCGCTTGTTTTCCGCAGAAAGCTCAACCGCAACATACTTTTTATAAGTAGGACTGCCCTTCCTCAGATCCACTGCCACATCCATCACCGCACCGCGGATCACGCGGACAAGCTTTGTCTGGGACATGGGATCATTCTGAAAATGAACACCGCGAAGAGCACCCTTCTGTGCTGTAAAGGACTGATTGTCCTGAACAAAGTCAAAATTCAGACCGATATCCTGAAAATTCTTCGTGGACCAGGTCTCCATAAAATACCCGCGGTGATCACCGAATACCTGAGGCTCAATGATATAAACACCGGGAATCGCTGTTTCGATCTTTTTCATATTTCCCCCTTAATAACGGATCTTTTCGTCTGCTACATTCTTCAAATGCTGTCCGTAAGGACTCTTGCCGTAACGATCAGCAGATTCCAAAAGCTTTTCGCGGGTGATCCAGCCGTTTTTATAAGCGATCTCTTCGGGCGCGGAGATTTTGATACCCTGTCTCTTTTCGATCATCTGCACAAATTCAGCAGCCTCTACAAGGCTGTCCGTCGTTCCCGTATCCAGCCATGCAAATCCACGGCCCAAAAGCTGAACATCCAAAAGATCTTCATTCAGATACATTTCATTCAAGGTGGTGATCTCAAGCTCTCCTCTGGCAGAGGGCTTTACCTTCTTTGCCATATCGGAAACCCCTGCAGGATAGAAATACAGGCCTGTTACGCAGTAATTGCTCTTGGGGTTCTTGGGCTTTTCTTCAATGGAAATAACCTTTCCGTTTTCGTCGAATTCCACGATACCGAATCTCTCGGGGTCATTGACATAATAGCCGAATACGGTAGCTCTGCCTGCCTCTGCATTGGCGGCTGCACCGCGCAGGATCTTACCAAAGCCCGCACCGTAGAAAATATTGTCGCCAAGTACCATTGCGCCGGCACCGCCCTCCAAGAATTCTTCGCCCAAAAGGAAGGCCTGTGCAAGACCGTCGGGAGAAGGCTGAACCTTGTAGGAAAGGCTGATACCAAACTGACTGCCGTCGCCCAAAAGATCCTGAAAACGGGGCGTATCGGTAGGCGTGGAAATGATCAGAATGTCCTTGATCCCCGCAAGCATCAGGGTAGACAGAGGATAATAGATCATGGGCTTATCATAAACGGGAAGCAACTGTTTTGACGTAACCATCGTCAAAGGATAAAGTCTGGTACCGGCACCGCCGGCAAGAATAATACCTTTCATTTTGTCACCTCATATTTTCTAAAATCTGTTTGATTTTTGTATCATCTGCCCAAACCGCCTTGGAATCATAGGGGCGATCGGGAAATTTACCGTAGCCAAGCTTGATCGCGTATCCGTTTTCTTTAATAAATCTTTCCACTCTGTCGCAAAGCTTTTCGGGTTTACCGGAGCAAATATTGATAATACCGTTTATCTCGTCCTGCATGGCAGTGCAAGCAACCTGCAGGCAGAAATCATCGTAATCCACAAAGTCATACTGATTCTGGCCTGTGGTAAAAGGAAATTCCGCTTTTCCTTCCGCCTCGGCGGAGGTGATCTTGGAAAAAATGGAATTGCCGAATTTGGAATTTCCAACAATGTAATAGCCTCTCAGCCACTGGAAGGTGATGTTCTTCTCAATGCAAAGCTGTTTGGTAAGCTTTCTCAAGGCATCCTTTGCAATACCGTAAAGGTTCTGAGGATGACAGGGGGTATCTTCCTTGATGCAGCCTTCAAAAAAGCCGATCTCGTGCATGGTGCCCATTACCGCAAGTCTCTTTACACCCTTTTCTGCCATTTGGCAAAGGAATGCGTAATGCGCGGGAAGATCCTCAACATGACTTTTTGCGTTATGTACAAATCCGTCTCTCCAGGCAAGGTGAAGCACCGCATCGGGCTTGTCAAAATAGCTGTAAGGGTCTTCAACCGAAAAAAGATTACAAGCAAATGCCTTTGCTCTTTTGTCAATGTGATCCACGGCAAAATCCGCTGCAAAAACCTGAGCACCTTTGTCACAAAGAGCTTTTACCACGCCTTGGCCAAGATAGCCGTTTGCGCCTGTCACAAGAATTTTCATTGTCGAAATTTCCTTTCTGAAATTACTTTTTCTTTACTTTTTTCAGCAATAGATTCTTTGCGTAGCCGAAAAGTGCCACAAACTCTTTTCTTTCAAAAAGAAGCACATATACAAGAAGGATAAGAACGGTTCCCACACCGCAAACGACTGCCTGCAGGATCCAGGAAACCCAGCTTCCGGAATAGCCATTTCCGTAAACCAAGGTGGAAAGGAGAACAGATGCGGCAACCATCATAACGACCACCGCCATACGCCTTAAGAAGGAGCCGATCTTCAGCCAAGCCACTTTCTTCTTCGCAACGATCATGCGGTAAATAAGAGAAGAAACATAGTAGAATACAGGTCCTGCCATAACAAGAGGCCAATAAACAGATCCCAAAAAAACTGCTAAGATCACGGAAATGACCGCCGAGATGATAGCCTGAAGATATGTCTCCTTGAAAAGACCGTGTACATTGGTAAGGGTATAGGTAGGCATATACATGCAGTAGAAAACATCGTACGCCACAATCAGTACTGCAAGAATGGGGTAAAGGTAATTCACATCAAGCCCATTCCCGTCGGTATAAAGGAAAATAAAGGGCATAAAGAGGAAGGAAGCACAGCTGCAAAGAACCGATGCCAAAACAAAGAAGGCAAATTCCATCAGGTTGTAAACGGACTTTACTCTTTCTTCCTTTTCAGATACCACAAGATTTCCGAAGATCTCGGAAATAGAAAGCTGTACCGTTCTCACGACCATTTTGATCATATTCTGCACCAGGTTATATACCGCATAAACACTGGCAGAGGAAAGACCGGCAATGGAGGTGATCATCACACTGGGCATCGCATCCACCCCTTGGGTGGCGATCTGGTTGCATAAAAGATACCCTTTGTTCTGGATCTTAAAGCTGTTATCCTTTTCCACAGGTACAAGAAGGGGCTTAAACTCCTTGCGGTAAATGGCATAAAGGATCAGGATCTTCAGAACGGTTCCCAAAAGGGTCGCCACATACATCCAAACAAAGTGAAGCTTTAAGAAGATAATGCCAAAGATCATGGCATAGTAAAAAAGTCTTTCCGCAATACCCGCCGCAGATATGACAAATCTCTTTTGGTGGGAAGAAAACAAAATATCAAACCAGGATGTGAAGAAGAAGTAGAAGGAGCCGTTCAGTCCCAGAAGAATAAAGGCAAAGGCCTTTTCCCAAAGGGCAATTTCCGATTCTACACCCGCACTCATAAAGGGAGTGATCACAAAAACAAGGAGCAAAAAGATCAGACCGATCTTTCTGAAATACCTTTTCGAGGAATCGATCACACGGCTGACCTGCAGGTAGTCCTTATCAGCCACAGGCTTATACATCTGGAAAATGGACGCGCCTACCGCTCCCGCCTGCAACAGGTTCAGAATCGACAAAACATGGGTCACGGTAGAAGTAAGTCCGTTTACCTCCGAACCGTAGGTTTCAATGATCAGCCTCGGCACCACAAGGCCGAAGAGGATCAGCATCACCTCATAAAGAAGCGACATGATCACATTTTTTAATGCACTAAGAGAACGCATAAATTACCTCAAAATCATTCCTTTTCCGTTTCTTTTTCTTCCTCTTGCAGGGCAAGGTTGGAAGCACCGCCTAAAAGCACACAAAGATAGAAAAATTTGCATACGGCATACCGCTGATAAATGGAAAGGAGAAATACAATAAGAAGCACCAGAATATACCGCTTCTTGATTCCCTTGACCCCTTTATACTTGATCAGGGTCACAAAAATAAAGGTAAGACCCATGATCACCAGTGCAAGAACACCGTAGTTATAAATAAACTCCTTGATGGAGTGCGTTTTCTGCCAAATGGTTCTGTTGGTGCCGGGCACCTTTCGGTTGTCCTCGCCGTAACCGAAGAGCACATTTTTCGTACCGCTTTCTGCCCAGTTTTCATAAGCGGCAACCGCATATTCTTCCGTCATTCGGTTATCACCGGCAAGACCGTCTTCGGTAATGACAAGTCTTTCCTGCACCTCAGCCAAGGGAGAAGAAGCAGGCAAAGGAAGCGCTAAAAATACAAAGTACCCAACCACCGTAAGACCAACGGCCACCATACCGGAAATAAGACCTCTTTTGGTATTGGATGCCATGACCTTCTTTAACAAAAGGCCTAAGATCAACAGCACATAAAATGCTACAGAGAAGGTGAAAATACAGGCTATGAGGATCACTGCATTTTCCCACTTTTTCAGATTGAATTTATCCCCTAAAAGATACAGAGCACCAAGGGTTCCTACAAAGCCGGGCTCTCGGAAAAGACCGCAAAGACGGGGGAGCTCGCCGCTTGCATTCTCAAGCATGACCGCAAGGCCCATATAAAGGCGATAGGCTTGTCCCGCTTCCAGTTTTCCCATATCCGCGTCCAAGTGAACGGACGGAACCGGAAAGCCTACAAGAGACAACACGAAAATAATGATCGCAGGAATGAGTGTTATCGCAAAGATCTTTTTACTGTAAATATACACCTTTTGCAAAGAGATGTGATCCTGCAGGGAAAAAAACATCAAGCCAACATGGATCAAGATCATTGCCACATTAAAGGGCTGCGCCGTATGGGTCACAATACCGGAAAAGAACATCTGATACAGGATCAATACCACAAACCCTACCGAAGCTACCACAAGAGAAAGGGGTACCTTTTTATCCTCCCGCAGATCAGGAATTCCTCCCACGGTAAAACGCTTTGTGACAGTTAAGAACACCATTTCCAGCGTCGTTACAAGGATCATACCGGTATAAAGTGTATAACCAAGGGAAGAGATATGCGACCAGGTAAAATAGGGCTGCATATCAAGAAACACAAGGAGGATCATCAAAAAGCTTGTGATCCTTGCACCGGTCAATTTTACATTCATAAAAATACCTCAAATCCAAACAGAGGGAAAATTAAATTCTCTCGTCAATATACTCCAGCATCTTAATGGGAGAAAGTTTTTCCTTCCAGCCGTAGTCTGCCTCGATGGGCTCTCGCAGTACAAAATCCGCATCCAGATCCTCTGCCTTTTCAAACACAGAGATACGGTCGGGATGGAAAAAGGGAGCGTCACAGATCTCGGGATTGTTTGTAATCAACTTTTTATCGTACATGATCACTTCACAAAAGCGAAGGGTATAGCCTCTGCCGCCGCCCTGCATAATTTCAAGAAGACACTTTGTCTTTTTGATATGCTTTAAGTTTTCCACATAAGGAATCTGCGTGCCGTAGGTGATCTCATCTGCATATTTTTGATCCTCGGGCTTTACTCCGGTAAGATAAAAATCGCATTTCAGTCCCGCATCGCGAAACTTCTCAAAAGCAGTTAAGATCTCAGGCAACCTGTCTTTTGCTTTTCCTACAAAATATACATCACTCTCGGGAATGCTGTCATCCTCCGGCACATCATAAGGAGAATACACCAGGGGATAATAATGCATGCCGTACTCTTTTGCCTCTGCATGGTCAAAAGAAAGAGCAATATCTACATCATTTAAAAGAGCCTTGATTCCACCGGGGTACATATATTGGGGATAATCCCGAAACAGCACCGAAATCAGATCCTGAAAAACAACCGCGATCTTGCAATCGGGATATTTTTTTCTAAGATATGGAATAATTCCATTCTGAAGCCATCTGGACCAGGGATAAAAAACAAAGCACAAGGGCTTCTTTTCCGGGAAAGTGCCACGGAACATCATTCTGTTCCACACGCCTTGTCCGGGAAGTTTAAAAAAACGATTGGTTTTAGGAGAAGTATGAAGCTGATACAGCTTTGTCAAAATCTTGCTGTCGGAATCAATTCTGGTGCAAATATATTTCGCCCAATCCACCTTTTTCAAATCGCTGAAAGGGATCCGCATAAAATCCGCGTTGTTTCCAAAATAAACGTAATTATACTTCACTTTTTTCCTCTTTCATTTCTCTTTTGCTGTCATTTTCAAGACTTCGTCTTTTTTATTCGTCAGATAATTATGTAAGTCAAATTCGGGCATTCCTGCCATAAATTTTTCTTCCCATTCCTCTACCGAGCAAATTCTCTTTGCCGGAACACCGGCATATACACCGCCGGAAGGAAGATCTTTATTGACAACCGTACAAGCTCCTACGATAACATTGTCACCAATGGTAACGCCGCGCAAGATCGTGCAGCGAGTGCCAATGTATACATTGTTTCCTACGGTAATCCTGCCATAGCCAAAGGTATATTTATATTTTTCCGGATCTTTTCCCTTCAGAACCCAGTGAGCCCCTTCATGAGTAATAAACTGTGTGCCCGCACCGGCAAGCATTACATGATCTCCCAAGGTCACAAGGTAAGGTTCTGAACCGAAAGAGGGTCTTCCCAAAAGCTGACACTTTTTGCCGATTTTGACCCCTAATTTCTTCGCATATTTTTCATAAGAAACATAGGAGATCAACAAAAGATAAATTTTTTTGAAAATCCCGAAGAACTTCTTTATTTTTTTCTTCATATTCGGCTCCTTCATCAAAAATGCTCTATTTCTTAATTATAAATGCTTCCCACTCCCCATAAATCTTTTCGGGAGCAAGGTCGTTTTGCAATTTTCTTGCATTTTTGGAAATTTTATCGGCAAATTCTGCATCGGAAAGGATCTTTCTCATAGCCTCCGCCATTCTTTCTTCATCCTTTTGGGGAACAAGAAGACCGTTTTCTCCGTCCTTTATGAGAAATCTGGCTCCGCCCCCACCGCAATCGGTGGAAACAGAAGGTACGCCGCTTGCCATTGCCTCCATCAGGGCATTGGGCATTCCTTCAAAATCGGAGGAAAGCACAAACATCCCTGCCTTTTCAAGCACCTCGGGCATATTAGGAACATATCCGGGAAACTCTACCCGGTCTCCAACCCCTTTTTCCTTGGCCAGGTTCTGCAAGGATTCCAAAAGAGTACCCTTACCGTAAATACATAGCTTGTATTCGGGAAATTCCTTTGCGATCTTCGCAAAAGAGGAAATCAGCAAGGAGAAATTCTTCTGTCCGTTCAATCTTCCCGCACCGATGATCACCTTTTCCCTCTCGCCCTCATAAGCGGGACGGAGGAACACAGGGTTAATGGCATTGGGGATCACTTTGTTTTCTGCCTTTTTCAAAAAGGGCAGATACCAGCTTTTTGCCACCTCAGTTTGGAAAACCACCCTATCAGCGCGGCAAATAAGCTTTGACAACAAAAGCTTCATCAGTTTTGAATTTTTTTCGGGATCTCCCCGTTCAGAAACCACAATTCTTCCCTTGATGTTTTTTCTCAAAAGAAGAAGCATTACCGTAGTCAAAGGGAGAAAGACCACATAATGATCGTCAGCATTTTTCTTTACATAAGCCTTCAATCTTTTCATACAATGGAGAAGATTGTAAACGGAATTTTTTCTCTCCTTATCGTAAAGAAGAATATATCTTCCGATCTTGGGATTGGGGTCATAAAAACCTTCCGTCTCCACATTGGTAATAATCGTAACCTCGTGCCCCTTTTCGGTCAAAAAATTGGCAAGATTACAAAGAACTCTTTCTGCACCGCCGCCGGTGAGACTTCCGATAAACATTGAAATCTTCATTTTCATTCCTCTTCGGATTTCTTTTTGTTCCAAGTACCTGATCCATTGTCACTGATCTTTTTGGCGGGCACTCCCGCAATGGCAATATTATCCTCCTCAAAGGACTTTGTCACTACTGCATTGGCTCCAACAGCAATGCCGTTTCCTAAAGTAACGGAACCAACCACTACCGCGCCCACTCCGATCACATTTCTGCTTCCGATTACAGGTGTTCCCGTATCTCTTCCACCGGAAACAATTGACACATTTACATGAATAGAACAGTCTTCACCAAGATCTCCGTTTGTAAGAATAGATCCAAGATGCATGATCTTAAGACCCCTGCCGCAGCTGTTCAATTTCACCTTCATTCCGTAACGAAACTGAAGTCGGTGCAGCAAAATGCGGCTGATCAAATAGCGGATCTTGTGGTGAGTGTTGCTGTGATACTCCGTCGTGCGAAGTCTTTTCTGATACTTCCAGATAGCATCCTGTTCCGTCAAAAGGCCCAGGAAGTACAAAGGCGTTACTCTTTTGTATTTGCTTTTCTCATATTTCAGCCAATCCTTCAGATCGGCACGGTTTTCAATCGTTTTATGAAGTGCCATAGGCAGCTCCTTTTTTATATTTTCTTACTTCTTTTCCGGAAGCTTGATCCAGCTTCCGAAGGTATAATCCCACTCAACGGGATCAAAGGGCTTTGTTCCGCCCCAATGGAAAAAGGTCACTTCGCCAAAGTAGGTCTTGCCGTTTACCTCGTAAAAGTCAATTCTCGCCTGAGGCAGATCCTTGGAAAGAATTGCCGCAAGAGACTTCATTTCCTCAAAGTTTTCAGGCTTTTCGGGAGGAACCTTAGCGTTTGGATGGCCGTTTGTAAAGGGAAGATGGTTAAAGTTTTCATCGAAAAAGTCAAACTTTGTCTCTTCCGTTTCACTTGCTCTCTCGGATGCAATAAACATCGCCTTTACTTCCCCGCGGAATGCGAAGAACTTATAGTCTCTCAATTCCGCTGTCTTTTCGTCTTCCATATAGGCCTCTGCAATAATGCGAGGCACAACATTTTTATAGGGCCACTCCCGGGAAACATCGTAAGGATTGCGGGAAAGGCACATCTTAAACATCTTCCTTGCCGCTTCCTTATCCAGCTTTGCCTTATCACGGCAAATGATAAGACCGCCCGAGTCGTGGGTGCATTTTAAAACGAACTGATCGGGAAGAGAATCAAAATCGATCTGATCGAAATTGTCCCAAACACCCAGCGTGGGGATAATGTATTCCTCGCCGATCTTTTCCGCAACATATTTTTTCACCTCATATTTATCTACCAATGTAGTATAAAGAGGGTTTTTGTCATACACCTTCAGCCACTGAAGCTTCTGACTGTAGGTTTTGGGATTTTTCCAATCCATGGGATAACCCATTTTCTTCTTGAATCGGTAAGAGATCCACATTTTGGAAGGAATGAAAGCGACGATCTTTTTACCGATCTCTTTTACTGTCTGATTCATTTTGCACCTCTTTTATGCCCGAAGGTCTAATACATCAAACCACATTTCCATCACATTTTTTTCGGAAAGGGTCTCCAAGAGCTTTCTGTTTGCAAGGCTCTTATTCTCCCACTCTTCTTTTTCGGAAAGCATCTTCTTCATTGCAGAAAGAAGGGCTTCTTCGTCACCAACAGGGATCACAATACCGTTTTCCTCTTTTACGATATCTCCTGCCACACCGGTGGAAAAATCGGTAGAGATCACGGGAAGTCCCGTTGCCATTGCTTCCGCAAGGGCATTGGGAAAGCCTTCGTAGTTGGAGCTCATTACATAAAGGGCCACATCGGAAATAAAGTACATTACATTTTTCTTCACACCCATGAGCTTCGCTCTGCCTGCAAGTCCTTTTTCCTCAATGAGAGCATTCAGCTTTTCTTCCAGAGGGCCGCCGCCGTAAATCTCGAGGGTGTAATCGGAAAATTCTTCGGGAAGGCGGGAAAAGGCACGGATCAGCATTTCAAAATTCTTCTGTCCGGAAAGTCTTCCCACACCTACAACCGTGTGTCTTCTCTCCCCTTCAAAGCGAGGAGGAATGGCACTTGCCGCAATGGGATTTGGGATCACCACCATCTTTTTTCTGTGCTCTTCCTTGAAAAACTCCATTACCTTTTTGCTTTGGCAAACGGTAATATCTGCCTTGTGGTAAAAGTGCTTTTCAAAGAAGCGATCGCCAAAGCCACGCTCCGCAGGGTCACAGCGTTCCGACACCACAAGTCGGAATTTGCCGCCGAACATTTTCAGTAGAATCGCCATCATATTGGCGGATTGGAGGAAAGACAGCACCACATCGGGCTTATCCTCCCGGATCTTTCTTCTCAGGGCAAAAAAGGTCTTGATACCGCCAAGTGCCATGGAGCAAAGAAGCGTCAGTTTGTTCTTGCGGTTCACATTCTGACCGAGACCTGTGATCTTCACCCTCTCATCAAGAGCGTAAAAGCTTTCTGCATCGGTCATGGTTACGATCTGAACCTCGTTATCTGCACAAAGGTTGTTGGCAATGGTCGCCATCACGCGCTCTGCGCCGCCGTTTCCCATTCTCGGGATGAGAAGAAGACATTTTTTCATTTTTCTTATCCTTTATGACAAATTATTCCTTTGTTACGGGAGGGAGCTTAAAGTAAGAGCCAAGCTCAAAGTCAACAGAATCGGGCGTAAACTGCACGCAGCCGCTCCAGGGATAGAAGGTAAGCTCACCCACATATACCTTTTGGTTTACACTGTAAAAGTCCACTCTGACAAAGGGGAAATCCTTTGCAAGATCCTTTGCGATCTCCATCATTCTGTCAAGACCGTAGGGTTTTTCGATGACCTTGTCGGATTTGGTGCGGTTGCTGGTGATGTCAAGAACATTCCAATCCATATCAAAGAAGGCTCTCTTGTGATCGGTTCCGCGGTCTACATCCACCCAAAGCACCTTCGGCTCGCCGTTGAAGCAAAGGAATTTGTAGTCATTCAGGGAATCCTTCTGTGTACCGTCGTGAGAAACGAGAAGCTCCTCCACAACGATCTTCGGCTCAATATTTTCATAAGCCCATTCTCTGCCCGCGGAAATGGTTTTTACCTTTTTCCAGGTAGAAGCCTCAGCACGAACCTTTTCCAGGTCCATCTCTGCCTTGTTCTTAATAAAAATATTGGTACCGGAGCTGTTGTTGCACTTAATGGCAAAGGATTCGGGAAGGGTATCAAAATTGATCTCTTCGAAATTGTCGCATACCTGATAAAGCTCGGGAGAGCACTCCTCATATCCCTTGTCCTTCAGGTAAAAGCGGATCTTATACTTATCCGCGCACTGGGTCATAAGGGGCGTGCGGTAATTGAGCTTGTACCACTGAAGCTTTTCCGTGAAACGCTTCGGGTCCTTGAGGTTTGGAAATCTGCCGAGGCTTGCATAATACTGCAATCTCACCACAAGCTTATCGGGGAGAATGTCAAGAACCTTATAAAGACTTCTTCTTGTTTTTTTACTCAGATGATCCTTAATACTCATTTTCTTCTCACTTTCTCAAAAAGGTTTTGTATACCCAATGCTGAATTTTTACAGGCATCAAAAACATACCTGTCTGCGCCACAGCAACAATGACATAATCGGAAAAAGAGGAATAACCCATTTTCCAAAGCTTCTTGATGGTATCGATATAGCTTTTTGTGTTCTCCCAGCTTCTGCGTCTTTTCGCCAAGTCATCGTTGGAACGGAAGAACAAAAGGGATTCTTCGATATTTCCCGCCTTACAGCCGGAAAAGAGCATTCTTGCAAACAGATCTACATCCTGATTTCTCCGAAGAGAGCTGTATCCGCCAACGGAAAGCACCTTTGACCTCTTGTATATCACCGTAGGATGGTTGAAGGCGCTGCGCCTTTTTGCAAATTCGTAAATTTCCTTATGCTCACAGGGCACCACTCTGCGGGAGACCACCTTGTCGGGGGTATCGTGGAATTCATCCACGGCAGAACCGAGAAGCGAGAGCTCCGGGTCCTTTTCAAAACGAGCAAGCTGCTTTTCGCATCGATCTGGCTTTGCAATGTCGTCGGTATCCATACGGGCAACCAATTCATTGCGGCAATGTTCAAGCCCTAAGTTCAGCGCAAGGCCGAGACCGATGTTCTTTTCGCTGGGAACGATGGTAAAAATCTCGGGGTATGCTTCCTTGTACTTTGCCACGATCTCATCCAGCTCCTTTGTCAAAGGGCCGTCTTTTACGATGACGATCTCCTCAGGCTTTTCCGTCTGATTAAGCATACTGTCAATGGCAAGGGGGAGATACGCGGGCTTTTCCTTTGCGTAAAGGCTCATCAAAACACTGTACTTTTCCATATCAACCTCTCAAAATATCTTTTGCTTCCTGCATTTTGGCATCATAGGTTTCTTTGTCTACCTTGCCCTCCTGCATCAGCCAATCGCCGAAGTCCATATCGCTGACGGTTCCCTCGCGGACCGTGTCGCTTCTCTTCAAGACCTTGCCCACTGTTTGGAAAATGATCTTGATGTCACCCAAAAGGGTGATACCGCTGTCGATGTACTTCAGATCATACTCAAATTTTTGCTCCCAGGTAATGTTGTTTCTGCCGTTTACCTGTGCAAGTCCGGTAAGTCCGGGACGAACATCGTGTCTTCTTCTCTGCTCGGGTGTCATAAAGGTCATATCCCTTACAAGCTGGGGACGGGGCCCTACGATAGAAAGATCACCTTTAAGGATATTAAAAAGCTCAGGCAATTCATCCAGGGAGGTAGAACGAAGAATCTTTCCGTATTTGTTCAGTCGCACCTCGTCGGGAAGAAGGTTTCCTTCCGCATCCTTTTTGTTACTCATGGTGCGGAACTTGATCATATTGAAAACGACCTCTTTTCCATCCTTTCCCTTCTTGCCGGGACGGGGCTGTACGAAAAAGGGATTTCCTCCCATGCCGATAGCACCCAAAAGCATCAGGATCAAAAGAACGGGAGATAGCACCAGAATCGCCAAAAGGGACAAAACAAAATCAAAAAATCTCTTGAAAAAAGCAGCGTACATTTCTTGTCAGCAGCAGAAAAGAAGCTTTCTTCCTTTCCGCCTTTTCCTCCGTTGTTTTTCATTTTTTCTTTATTTTGAAAAGGTTTGATTTTTCAAAAATGCGTATAATTTATCCAATTATACTTCTACATCTTATCACACCTGCACAAAAAAATCAAGGAAATTCACCAAACTTTACATCTTTATTATAGAGACAAAAAAATCTTGAGGAAAAACTCCTCAAGATTTGTCTTTTTTTTCTTTGTCGATTCCTAAATTCCGCTTCAGAATATCTCTCCCTCTCCAGGAAAAAGCACGGCTGAGAAACTCTTTTTTGGGAAGAGAGATCACCTCTTCGGAAAGATATGGGATGTGGTCCGTCTGAAAAAAAGGAATAGGCGTTTTCTCCGCCTTTTGATTCATCGGGCAGACGCTTTGGCAAAGGTCGCACCCCCATTTGCATTCCGCCTGTTCCAAAATTTTTTCTTCCTCTTCGGTCAAATTCTTTTTTTGAGACAAAAGAGAAAGGCATTTTGTTCTCTCTTTGTCAAAAATCGCACCGGTGGGACAAGCCTTTTCACACAGTCCGCAAGAGGAGCATTTTTTGATTTCTCCCCTGTTTTCGGAAGGAAGTGAGCGATTCAGAAAAAATGCGCCGATGAAAAAATACGAGCCGTATTTTTCATTGATGCAAAGACCGTTCTTTCCCAACACACAAAGACCTGCGCCCAGAGCAGCATCCCGCTCCCCAAGAGGGGAAGAATCCGCAAAACCCTTGAAGGAAATATCAAGCTTTTTCTCGCGAAGATATTCTCCAAAACGGTGGGATAATTCTCTCATATACAAATGATAATCCTTTACCTGAGCATATACAGAAAGATTGGTGGTCTTCTGCCCGAAATAATAGGGAATGAGAAAAACGCAAACACTCCCGATCTTCCCGATCTCCTCTTGGGCGCGCAAAAATTTCTTTTCATCCCAAATGATGACATCCGAGATGGAAAGAATCTTGTAATATTCAATATTCTCCTGATCAAAAAACGGTTTTAACATATTTTCCTCCAAGAAGAAGTGTATCAAAAAAAGCCCTTACCGTCAATTATTTTTTCAAAAAGTCAAAATAGGGGCGTTTGGTTTCCTTTCCGAAAAATTCCGCACGAATATCACGGATCACCTCTTTCCCCTCTCTCGTTTCTCCCGGCAAAAAGGGTAATGAAGAAAGTCCGTAGCGCAGAGCATCGGGCGCGTGGGTATATTCGTGAGGGGTAAGGGCCGCGTCCTCTGCCACCGTCGGGTCAAAGGTAAGCTTTGGCAGAGTGCGGATCAGATTTTTGCAGGTGGAAAAGATCTCAAGATATGCGCCGTCTTCCCCATCGGCACGCAAAAATTCCCTGACTCTCCGCCATCCGGGAATCCGTGCATTTTCTGCGGGAACAAGGCCGTTTACCCCACCCTTTTTCAAAATATCAAAGCCTGTCTTTCCCGTATCCTGTCTCCTTCCCGCAAGATCGGGCGAGGCGGTGATATAGCGGATCTTTTCTGTTCCTGTCATACGACAGATCTTCTCCGCTGCAGCAGAAAGAATGAGGTTTTCTTCATAAAGCTCCCGATAGATCACAAGTCGACTGCGATCGGGCGGATAGGCAAAGAGAAGGCAGCAAGTCATATCAAGACCGTAGTCCATCGCCCCGAAGCGGTGCCAACTTTCCGGGATCTCAAAGGGCTCTGTCACATGCCTTGCCCGATCGAATTCGGGAAAATATTGCCCTTCAAAAGCATCCCAATCTCCCTCCAGCATTGCCTTTTTCCGAAGAGGCGGAAGGCTTTCCAGGTTCCTGACATATTCGGGATTTTCCTTTAAAAGATAGCGGTTGTCATAAACGGTGGAGGGAATGAAAACATAGTCCTCCTCCCTCTCCCCTTCCCGATAATCCCGATCGATAAAAAGCCGTTTCACCCAAGCATGTCCCACACCGCCGGGGTTACAGGTAAAGTACATCCTCGGAGTAAATTTCTCCCGCATGGATCCGGAAAGGCGGCAGCACTCTGTCATGGCATAATACTGGCTTTCCGTAAATTGGGTAGCCTCCTCCATCCCGATCACCTCATAGGCCTGTCCCTGGTACTGCAGAGCATCCGCCTCCTCGGAAAGATAGCCGAGCTTAATGCGGGACCCGGAAGGAAAAATAAATTCCTTTGAGGATTCCCGAAAAGAGGCAATGCCGTAAAGCCATCTTCTCAAGGGATTGATATGATTTTCCCGAAGCTCGGGAAAGCTTCTTCTCAAAAGCAGGATCTGAATCCCCGGAAAGCGAAGGGCAAGCAGAACCAGTTTTGCGCGCATAGCAAAGCTTTTTCCGCCGCCGCGGGCACCGCCGTAGGCGATCCTTCTCGCCCTCGCTTTGAAAAATTCCTCCTGTGGGGGAAAGGGACGAAGAGAAGACAAAAATTTTTCGATTGTATTCATTTATCACTTGACAAATCGCAAAAAAGAGATTAAGATGAATTCACGCACAAGAGCGGAAAAACAGGGGTGCTACGGCTGAGATGCAGATTGCTGCAAACCCTTTAACCTGAGATGGATAATACCGGCGTAGGGAGTTTTGAAAGAGATGCAGATTCGCGTTCGCACGGGACTTCCGTCCTGTGCGAATTTTTTATAAGGAGTCTTACAATGAGAAAAGACAAAACAAAAAAACTGGTTACCTCGGCGATGCTGATCGCCCTGGGAAGCGCCATTTCCCTGGTGTCGGAATGGATTCCCTTTTTAAATCTTCCCTTCGGTGGCACCATTACACTGGCAAGCCTTCTTCCCCTTGTTCTGATCTCCTATCTTTACGGTGTAAAATGGGGACTTGGCTCTGCCTTCGTCTATTCTCTCATTCAGATGGCAATCGGGTTTAAAACCGTATCCGCCCTTTTCATTCCTACCTCCGATTCCTATATGGGAAGCGTTCTGGTCGCCTTTCTCATTCTCCTTTTAGACTATGTTTTCGCCTATACTTCGGTAGGTTTTGCAGGGGTATTCCGAAACAGACTTTCCAAAAAATGGGCAGTGTGCTTCGGCTCCATCTTAGGCCTTTTCCTCTGCTACTTTTTCCACGTGCTCTCCGGTGCCATCTTCTACGGCGCCTGGGCAGAGTGGTTCTTTGTGGAAAGTGCTGCAAAGGACCTTGCCATTTCTTCCTGGGTCATGAAGACCTTCTCCGGGGCAGGCCTTGCCGCCGTATACTCCATTGTGTATAACGGCCTTTATATGCTGCCGGAAATTGTCATTACCGCAGTAGCCGGCTTTGCCGTCACAAAAATTCCTTCTCTTAAGAAAGACTGATTATGAAAACATGCCATGTGGTAGGGGCAGGAGACTTTGCTCCGCATCTTTTAAAAATCGAAAAAGGCGATCTTGTGATTGCCGCCGATGCAGGGTTTGACCATTTAAAGCGCGCCGGAATCTCAGCCGATCTTTACATTGGTGACGGTGACTCCTTGGGCTTTGTTCCCGAAGAAGTCGATACCGTGGTTCTCCCCACTGTCAAAGACGATACCGATATTCACGCTGCGGTCAAAGCAGGCCTTAAAAGAGGCTTTACCCATTTTCTTATCTACGGTGCTTTGGGCGGGAAACGATTTTCCCATTCCCTTGCCAACCTTCAGGTTCTCTTTTTCCTAAAAAAAGAAGGTGCCACGGGAAGCCTTGTAGATGAAAATTATTCGGTTTTTCTTTTAAGCGAAGGCTCCTATACCTTTGATTTTGAAAAAGGATATTTTTCCCTTTTCGATTTCGAAGGAAAGGCTACCGTTTCCGTAAAAGGGGCAAAATACCCTTTGGAAAAAGCGACCCTTCCCAATCATACCACACTTGGCATTAGCAACGAAGGAGAAAAAAGCACCTCCATTACCGTACACGAAGGAACCATCTTTTTGGTCAGAGAGCCTTAACTACTCTGCCCACACAGTACACACCCCAAGTCCTTCAGGAATATCCTCTCCACTCCCTTCCCCTCGCCAACGGTCAAAATTGGTTTCCAAAAACAGCTTTGCGCCGTGGAAGGTATCCTTGGAGAAGAGCTTTTCCTCCGCATTTTCCTCAATTCTTGAAAGCGCTCGGTCAATGAGTGCTTTTATTTTTTTATTCTTAATGGCAAAAAGTTCCTCTCGGCGGGAAAAGCCCAGGGCAAGAGCAAGCCCTGTTACCGTACAGGGCTTTTCCTCGTAAAGCACCTCTCCTCCTTTTCCTACCATCACATCTCCCTCCTGATTCTTTCTCTCTACCTTACGGGATTCAAAATATGAACATATCCTTTTCGTGACAAATTCCTCTGTCATCTTTTTCACGATCTTTCTCCTTTTTTTGAGGATTGTAACCGAAAGTAGCACTGACCCGCAATGACAAAAAAGAGCCCGAAGGCTCTTTTCAGATAAAAGATAAAAGAAATGGTTGGCATTTGCAAATGCAAATGTCTTCCTTACCTTTTCACTTTTCACTAAAAAAAGCACCCAATCGGGTGCTTTTTTATCTGGGAAGTCTTGTGGGCGAGAAATAAAGCATATCGTCAAAATATGCCATATAGGGCTTGGAGGTAACAAATTCAAGACCGTCGCCGATGATGGCATTCATTTTTTCGATGAGCGCATCTCTCTTTGCGATCTCTTCCTCGGTAGTAGGCTGGATACGGGTATATGCCAGGGTAATATGGAACACATACTCATCATGCTTGGGAAGACGGTGACGGATCTCATCTGCCGCCCGGTCACGGAACGCGAGAAGGATATTTTTTGATTTCTCATCGGCAGGCTCCAGTTCCAAAAGAATGCAAACAGAACCGAATTTGATCTTGGAAACGCGCATGTTCACTCCGTCGGGAATGCCTGCGCGGGCAATGGCCTCGGATACATGGTCATCCACCTTTTCCATGGGAAGATCCTTGGGAAGACAGGAAGGCCAGTAGGCATCAGTCCGCACCTGATCATTCAGTCCGCGGATCACCGTCATATGGTAGCTGTCCTCCGGCATGGGAATGTAGTAATCTGCAAGGTCGGAGGTAACAAGAGCCTCTCTCAATTTTTCCATAACGCCGAAAGCAGGACTTTCAGGGGTCACATCGGCAACCACCGTGTTACCGGGATAGCGACGCACGCTGCCGTCCTCGAAAAACTTCTTTCCGATGGTTCTGCCCCAAACAATTTCTTTTTCCTTCATCTACATTCTCCTTAAAAGAACACTTTCTGCTTTTATTATACCAAATATTCTTTAATTTGCAACGATATTTTTCAATCCATTCTTTCCGGAGTATTTTCCCCTCTCTCCTCTTGAAAAACGGTATAGAATGTAGTATAATACAAAAAAAAGAAAGGAGCCATGGCATGAAACAAAAATTTTCCCTTTCCCTTTTCTGTTCCCTGGGAATGCTCCTTTTTACCTTTGTAACCTTTGCTTGGTTTTCCGATGTGGAAGGGTTTCAATTTGGCTTTGAGATCCCCGTAGGTACGGAAAACGGCCTTTTGTCCACCCTGGCAGACTGTGTCTGGATGGCTGCCCCCTTTCTTTTTACAGTCGGTTTATTCATTCACTCTGTTTCCGAAAGGATCCGTCTTTTCCTTTCCTCTTCCCCGCTTTTTTTGTATGCCATTCTCCGCATTCTATCCTACCTTGGCGGAAAGGAAAGTCACCCCATCCTCTTTTTTACCCTCTTTTCCCTGATCCTCATCGGTGCCTTTTCCGCAGTGGCCGCCTTTGTTCCCGAGGCAAGAAAAAGCGCCGCATTGATCGCCTTTTCTTACGGTGCCGCGGAAACCCTACTCCTTCTTTTTTCCGCCTTGTTTCAGGAAAAGTATTCCCTCTTTTATTTTTCTCAGCTGATTCCCATGGGGCATACCTCCTATTTAAGATATAGCTTTTTCACCATTTCCACTTATCTTTATTATCTCTTCTATGCATTGGGTCTCGGCATCCGCCTTTTACCCCCGAAGAAAAATTGCGAAGATACAAAAGAAAAAATCATTCCGGAAATCATCAACGAAACGGAAGAAATCAACGAAGAAGATTTTTCCTCCCTCAGCTTAGAGGATCTTGGAATTTCAAAATAATTACAGAAAGGATCATTATGAAAAAAGTATTAGAATTTGGCTACGGCAAAGGAATTCAGCAGGTTCAGCTTCCCGAAGAAAATGTAATGGGTGTTCTTGTTTCCAACGAGATCGACCACGAAAGAAAACACGAGGAAGCTGTCATCTACGCCCTGGAAAACCCCATCGGCAAAGAAAGACTTTCCACCTATGACCTTCGAAACAAAAAGATCGCCATTGTTACCAGCGACATTTCCCGCCCCCTTCCCAGCTACCGCATTCTTCCCGCACTTTTGGACGAGCTTGAAAAAGCAGGCGCCGAAATGAAAAACATCGTGGTCGTTTTGGCTCTCGGCTCTCACAGGAACCACACCGAGGAAGAAAAAATTGCCCTTTGCGGAAAAGAAGCATATGATAGAGTTCGCTGCATCGATTCCACCCCGGGTGACTGCATTCATATGGGCGTAACAAAAGCCGGCACCCCTGTGGATGTATCCCGCGAGGTGGCAGAAGCAGATTTCAAAATCTGCCTCGGCAACATTGAATTCCACTACTTTGCAGGCTATTCCGGCGGTGCCAAGGCCATTATGCCCGGTGTTTCTACCCCCGAAGCCATTCAGGCAAACCACCGTATGATGGTTTCTCCCGATGCCCACGCAGGAAAGCTGGAAGGCAACCCCATCCGCGAGGACATTGAGGAAGCAGGCAATATTTGCGGCATCGACTACATTGTAAATGCCGTGCTTGACGAACATAAGAACATTGTTTATGCCGTTGCGGGTGATGTAACAAAAGCTCACCGTGAGGGCTGCAAATACTTAGATAAAATGTACCGCAAGCCTCTGAAGGAAAGAGCCGACATCGTTCTGGTCTCCCAGGGCGGCGCACCCAAGGATGCAAACCTCTATCAGACTCAGAAAGCACTTGACAATGCCAAGCACGCCGTGAAAAAGGGCGGCACCATCATTCTCATCGGTGCTTGTAATGAAGGTATGGGCAGCAAAAAGTTCGAATCCTGGCTCACCTCCGCTCCCACCGCTCATTCCATGGTAGAGCGTATCCACAAGGAATTTGAGCTTGGCGGCCACAAAGCAGCGGCCATCGGTATGGTACTTGAGGATGCTGACATTTTCTTTGTTTCCGAAATGGATCCCGATTTTGTCCGCAGCATTTTCCTGACTCCCTTCTCCTCTGCTCAGGATGCGTTTGATGTGGCCTTTGAAAAATACGGCCCCGATGCCAAGGTTCTGGCAATGCCCTTCGGCGGTGCTACCCTCCCCATGGCAGACTAAAATTAATAAAAAAAAAGAACAGCCTCTCGGCTGTTCTTTTTTTCTTTTAATCCTTCAATTCATCAAGCTTTAATTCATCAAGCATATCCAGATACTCGGTAACCATCTCCTCGCCGGTTCCGGCTGCAAAGGTGCAGGCCTCTACCTCATAACCGCCGTTCTTGAAGCCGAGAGCGGAGGGAATATACCCGAAGGCGTGGTTGGTATATGCCAAAACAAAGGTCATATCAAAGGGGGAAGCCGCCTTGATCTGAACACCGTTGGTACAGAACATTTCATAAGGTGCGGTAACAAATGCTACCGGTCCGAGAGAAATGGCACTGACATGAATATTTTCTCCCATATCCGGTGTACGGTTACTTCTTCCCAAAATACCCTTTGCGTGATAATAGGAATGATAACCGTATTTTTCGCAAAGCTTATTGATCTCTGTCCAGTCTTCACCGCGGTCAAAGGCAGCACAGATCTCTTTTGCCTCCTCAGCATTGAATCCGGGAGGATTCAGCTGAAGATGACCGAAGTGATCCCTCTCTACCACGCGGATCTTGTCAAATTCCACAAGCTTCATATTGTCAAGGGCTTTGGCAAGGTAATTTGTCAGCTCAATGCCGTGCTTGATATGGTTGGAGTTGGAGATCTCTCCCTTAACGGAGGAGTTGGGAACCACATTTCCTGCTGCTCCCTGATAGAAAGCAAACAGAATATCCAGTTTTTTCTCAGCAGCATCACGGAAGCCGCCCACCCAGTCAGCCGATACATCGGTGCGCTTCAGGCCGCTTGTGGTCGTAACATGGCAGGGGAAGTTTACCATAACAACATCCTTTGCGCCGGCTCTGCGGAAACGGATCACCTGAAGAGTCGGGTCAACACGGGTCTCGTGCATAGCAATGGGCGCATTGCTGGGGGTAACATACGCAACACCGGAGAAGGTACCGTCAGCGCGGTAGTAGCGGCGCACATAGTTCATCTGATGGGTATCAATGCTACCCACATACATCTCGGCAGTCTTAAGACTGTCTACAGCATCCTTTGCCGCCTTCTGCATGCCTTCATAGAAGGTGGGAAGGAAGGACTCTACGGATTTTGCACCGTCACGCACATTGGGAGCAGAGTGGTTATGGGTGGCAGTAATAAAAATATTCTTTCTGGGGATAGAAAGGTTTTCCTCCACCCATTCAGAAACGATGCGGTGGTTTTTCCTGGAAACACCAAGAAGGTCCACGCTGTAAAACAGAAGGGTTTCTTCTCCGTCGGAAATGGCAACACAGGTCAGACACAGGTCGTCCATAATGTTTTCACTCAGTCTCGCATCCGTATTACCGAAGCCTCCGAGGCCGACTCCCTTCGGGATATCCATTGCAACACGGCCGTATCCCACACGCAATGTTTTCTTTTCTTTCATTATTTTTCTCCTCTTTATTTTTCAGGTTACAACCTTTAAATTCAAAAGCATTTTTATACATAACTACTTCTTTTTTCATTATAGTTTCTTCAATCCGCGATTGCAAGGCTTTTTTGAAAAAAAGTCCGTGTCAAGGTTTTTTCCTTCGCATAAAATATACTGTGGAAAAAGAAGGGAGAATCTTATGAAAACCATCTATCTTCAAGGTGTTGACCCAAGACTTGTTCTTTTGGGAGAGCGCGCCCTGGAAACAGGCCTTCGCGTATATAAAAAGATTCCCGACAAGGCAGAAAAAGAAGCCGTTTTTGTTTTTGATCCTACAGAAAAAACCGAAAACATACTTCCCGTATTGGAAAAAGCAGAAAAAGGCTCTCTTTTTTTGCTGTGGAGAACCGATCCCGAGATCTTCGCTCGCGCCGAAGAAAAAAAGATCCGTGTCAAAAACATTTTGGAAGACAAGACATATCTTTTAAAAAATGCGCGGGAAACCGCGGAAGGGGTGCTTGCCAGTGTGATCGTGGAAACCGACCGTGTCCTTTCGGATCAGTGCATCTTAGTCTACGGCTACGGAAATTGTGGGCAAGAAATTGCAAAGCTCCTGTGGCTTCTCGGGTGCGAGGTCTTTATCTGGTCCAGAGAACGGGGCTGCAAAAAGGCCTTGGACGACGGCTTTAATATTTACCCCGCACCAACAAAGGGTCTTTTTATGTTCGACGGCGTAGTCAACACCGTTCCCGAACAGATTTTTTCTCCCGAGCTTCTCTCCACTCTGCGGCCAAATACACATTTTTTTCAAGTAGCAAGCGGCACAAGCGGCATTTCGGAAAAGCTTCTGAAAAACAAAGGAATCCTTTATCACGATCTTCACGGGCTTCCGGGGAAATTTTCTCCCGCTACCGACGCCGATGCCCTCTTTGATGTTCTGACCGCAGTCATTTCCGACGAAAAAGAAAGGATATCCCTATGAAAACCATCGGATTTGCCATGACGGGGTCCTTCTGTACTTTGGAAAAAAGCCTTTTCTTAATGGAGGAGATGACAAAAAAGTATACAGTCCTTCCCATTATTTCCGAGCGTGTTGCAGAAACAGACACCCGTTTTTTTAAAAAAGAAGAGGTAATCGCCCGCATAGAAAAAATTACGGGGCAAAAGCCCCTGAAAAGCATTTGCCAAGTGGAGCCGATCGGACCGAAAAAGATGCTGGACCTTCTTCTCATCTGTCCTTGCACGGGAAATACCCTTTCCAAAATGGCTTATGGAATCACTGACAGCTGTGTGACCATGGCAGCAAAATCCCAGCGGCGGATCGGTGGAAATGTACTGATCGCGCTTTCTACCAATGACGCCCTCTCGGGCAGTGCCGCGAGCCTTGGAACAATGCTTGACAAAAAAGGCTTTTTCTTTGTTCCCTTAAAGCAGGACGACCCTTTGGGGAAACCCGCTTCCCTGCAATGTGATTTTTCTCTCGTTCCGAAAGCCCTTGAGGCTGCTCTGGAGGGAAAAAGCCTCACACCTCTTTTTTTATAAAGAAAAAAAGAAACCAAACCGAGGTTTGGTTTCTTTTTGTTTGTTTAGAGTTCTACCTTGCCGCCAAGCTCAGCTTCTGTGCCGGCTTCGGGAGGATTCACGATCGAAACATCTCTGTTCAGGTAGTTATCAACTGCCTGAATGTAAATGAGGACATGCTTTGCAAGGCTGTTGTCAGGCTCCTTATTGATAATGCTCTGAGCCACCCAATCTACCTGATCGGAAAGGGTAAGACACTTCTTACCGTTCTGATCAAAAATCTCAAAGTCCATCTTGTTCTGCATTTTAGATACGCTGAAGAAAATATCCACCGTAAATTCATATCTATCGCCCACCAAAACAGGCTCGGATACATCGCATACAGAGGTAACATCCTCTCCGTCTACCAGGATCTTCAAGCCATTTACACTCTCTGCGCTTGCCGCGGTACCGTAGAGACGGATACCGAGCGCATCATTCATCAGAAGGTTCTTGCCGGTAAAGGTAAGAAGTGCACCCTCTTCCGCTGCGCTGCCGCTTGCTCTGCTCGTCACAGCAGTATGATGAAGGTCGTGCTCTGCAAAACCGGGATTCAGTACGACTCTGCCAAGATCCGCAATGGAGTAGAAAAGCTGCTTGTCTCTGAATTCTGTGCAGCTTGCCGCGCCAAGCTCCGCAAGCTTAACAATGGTATTGTATTTTGCGCTGTTGGCATCATAGATTGTTTCACCCAGGATCGCAAATTCTGTCATAAAGTCGGAAAGTCCGATTCCGCCAAAGGAAAGAACATAATATTCTCCTTCTGCAGTCAAATCGGCAAAGCCGCCTTCTGCCAGCTTCTGTCCGCCCAGAAGAACCGTATAGGTAAAGTCTTCTGTGATATCCGCCTTGTTAAAGTAGAATTTCACACCTACTCTGGTATCCAAAAGAAGCTTTGCGGATACAGGAGCTACAAAGGTAGCCTCCTTGTAAGTACCTACAACCGTATTTGCATCTACCGCACCCTGACCGCAAACATAATCAGCAACCGAAAGCGTAAGCTTTCCGGTAGAATCGGTCAGGTAGGTACGGTCCTGCCAGTATTCTACCTGTGATACGGTTACATTGCCTTCCTCTGCGCCTGTAATGGTAACAGAGGCATCCTTGCCCACCTGAATGATACCGCTGCCGGTAAGAGATTCAACGGTGGTAGTACCGTAGAAGGTAATGGGCTTTGTGCCCAGGTTAAATGTAAGGGTTGCAGTGGTAACACCGCTGGTTTTCGCGCCCTTTGTAACGCTGCCGCGGAAAGCACCGCCGTTGATCGTGGTATTTACCGTGGGAATGGTAGCACTTTCACCTCCGCCGTAGAAGGTAGTGATATCACCGCCGGAAATGGTATTGGTTACCGTACCGGTTACCGTTCCGCCCTTGGAGCCGCCGTAGAAGGTACCGATCGTACCGCCGTAAATTTCATTTTCAATGCTGCCGCTGAAGGTATTCACGCGGCTGCCGCCATAGAAGGTACCAACCTTACCGCCAAGGAAAATGTTCTTTACAAGTGCCGCAGAGCCGCCGTTGGCCGCCGCATATATGCCTTCCATGTCTGCGCCGTCTCTGATATAAGTTACAATTTTCGTTGTTACCTTACCGCTGTTACATCCGCCGCTGGGGTATCCTGTCATTTTTGCGGCAAAATGGTTTTCGATCTCATTGACTGTTGCGGAGTTACTGCCACAGTAGAAGCCTGTAGTAAACTTGGTCTGAGCCCCGCAAATGGTATTCTTAATGATCTTGTCGGTAGCAGTGGAAGCAGAAGCTCCGGAATAGCGAATAAAGCTTGCACCGTCGATCTCATTGATAATACGGTAAGTAAGGGAATCGTTTTCAGCAAAGGTAGCCAGGCTGTTACCGCCGTAGAACCAGTCGCCCTGGAAGGAAGCACCCTTGATCTTGTTGGTGATAGAGCCCTTAACGGTATATCCGCTCTTTTCGGTACCACCGTAGGTATTGTAAGAAGCAAGCTTCGCGCCTGTATCATCGTAGGTAATACCGCCGTAAGTACCGCCGATAAAGCTGTTTTCAATATTGCCGATAATGTTTCTGGTATAGTTACCGCAGAAAAGATTACCGAAAATAGTACAGTTCTTAAAGGTATTCTTAATGTTACCGTTCACCTGATTCTCGTAAGCGCCCATATAATGGCTGGCAGTAGCAGGCATGGTTACATTTTCAAAATAGTTCTCAATGGAAGCGGGAGAACCGCATCTTACACCGATAAAGGTAGACCCTGTAGCATTGGCAAAGCTTACATTTCTCAAAATATTGGTTACCTTGCCGCTGCCGCCACCGCCGTGGATCGCATCGCCCAGGGAGACACCCTGAATATTAAAGGTAACATCGCCCGTACAGCTACCGGGATTTGAACCGGAGCCGAAAAGACCTCTCAGATACTTCTGAATGGTAATTTCGCCGTCGGTAGGAGCAACTGTCAGGTTCATATCACCTTGAAGGTGACCGTCCCAAAGCATGTTAACACCGCGAAGAGAGCCACCGGTTACAATAACATTCATATCACCGTAGTACTGCTCGCCCTGACCCTCGGTATCGCCGCTCTGAGAGGTGCTGTGATCACCGTAGATCATATTCACGGTACCCTTCTTCAAATGAACGGTAGCATCGGAGGGAGCTCCGCCCAGCTTTGTACTGATGTTCTGAAGGATCGTACCTTCACCGTCAATGGTCAAAGTAGGCTTAACCTGATAGGGTCTGATATCTGCCGCACCGGACACACCGGAAGCATAATACTTGATCGCCTTTGCCTCAGCATCGGAAAGAGCAGTGGTATTCTGGTTGAAAAGATAACCGGAAGCCGCTGCGCGGATTACGTTAGAATCCACAAATTCCACACCGTCACCGATGGTAACACCGGTCTTAACGGTTTCCCCTTCCTTCAGGGCAGGCCAACCAACAAATACAGCATCGGTACAGTTGTCTGCAAACAGGTATCCCTTATGCTCAAAATCAGCACCGTATGCACCGATGGGAGAGTTACCTACTTCATACCAAAGCATTCTGGCATTGGGATTATTTTCCTTGAAGAAATCATATACATCGCCGATACCAAATTTAGCAACCCCATTTTCCTTATAAACGCAGTTATCGATAACCTTGGTCTTATTTACCTCGTGATCTCCGGGATAAAAACCAAAGTCATCCAGGTGGTTGGTGGTTTCAAATACTGCTACGCTATCCCATGCCTTTGCGGGAAGAATGTCGGAAAGCAGTCTTATCGTATTCATCTCGTTGGATTTTACCGCACCCTGGCCGTTTGCATCGTACCAAACCTGCATGGAGTAGTCGCCGTTATCATTATAAATGTTGGAAGCAATGGTAGAGAATGCAATACTGGAGGTGTAGGCGTGGTGCACCTTCATATTCACACCTGCAGCACGGGCAACGGAAGCAAGCTCATCAATGCAGTAGTAAGCATTGGAAGAGCCGATAATCAAAAAGTTATAAATATTGTCAGCACCGATATCATCGGGCAAAACCTCTGTGCAGTAGCCTTCACCGTATTCCGCCGCAACCGCTGCATGAGCGATCTCCTGAAGCTCTTCAAAGGTCATATCGCTGTTTTTCAGGCTATAGGAAGGACGGAAGGTGTTGCCGATACAGCTTTTTCTCGTCAGTGTTTCAAACAGTACACAGGCATACAGATACTGACCGCCGCCGATATCACCCTCGTGACGCCAGTCACCGTAGTCAAGACCGTTTTTCATGGAATTTGCAAAAAGGAGATGACCCAGTTCTTCATCGCCGAATGCCGCGCTTTCCGCAGCCAGCATAGCAGCGTCGTTTACAGGGATCAGATCCACATCGTAAGTATCTCTTACATGCTCGGAAAGATGGGTGGAAAGAGCCGCCATCTCTTCAAATTCATCTCTGGTGGGAACCATCAGCTGTGTGGTTCCGGAAAAGTTCAGATCGCAGTCTACAAACTTAATATTACCGGAGCCTGCATAAAACTGTGTATTCTGAGCCGCAAGAGGCACCGTCATATTCACAAAGGTATAGTCGTTGGCACAGGCATACCAGCCGCCTGCTGCATCCAGATAAATAGATGAATCACGCTCGTAATTCTTATCAATACCGCGGATGGTAATGGGAAGCTTGGTACCGTCCTCTCTCCAGATAGTCGTAGCAGAAAAGAGAAGTCCCTGCTTACCCGTGGTAGTGGAATCGATACCCTGAGGTCCTGCCGATACCAGATCGCCCTGGAAACGGATCTCAAGGACATCGTCCTTGCCCCAGGAAACCTTTGCTGCCTTCTGCATTGCTGCAACAAAGTTAGAAAAATGCAGCTTTCCTTCTTCTTCGTAATCCGCTACGGTATAGATCTCCGTAGGGGTCTGCACTTGCGCCTTTGCACCGATGAAAAGCGCACCTGTCACACAGGTGACCAGCATCATGATCGCAAGAACAAGTGATATCAGCTTGCGTTTTGTCATTGTTTTTCCTCCAAAAAACTTTTTCAGGAATATTTCATTCCTTCGCACCTTACATTCTACCTTAAATATGGGCTTCTTTCAACCTCTTTTTCTTTCCAATCGAAAAAAACAGCAAAAAAGACTATTAATTTCGAAAAAATTTGTGTATTTTAACGAAAAAAGAAACCAAACCGAGAGAAACACTTCGTGAAGAAGTTGTCTCTCTCGGTTTTTATTCCAACAAAAAAATGACACTTTGCACAAAGATTATGAAAGTGTCATAGTGGGTTACATACTTTGAGAAAGGTAATACTTGCCGAAAATGAAGAATATCTTTCTCAGCAGGTAAAGTGATTTTGCAAACTAAAAGTTTGCAGTGATATTTTTGCCTTGCGGCAAAAGTGATATGAAAACCTTGCGGTTTTCGTGATATTATATTCGCCCTAAAAACTGTCCGCAGGACAATACCACTAGCATCAGCTAATATCACTGCGAAGCAATATCACTCGCCGTCAGGCGAATATAACTGAGGCACCTTCCTTACGGAGGGTGCCTCGAAGTTTGGTTTCTTTTTTTGTTTAGAGTTCAACCTTTCCGCCGATCTCAGCTTCTCCGCCGGGTGTGGAAGGAGCAATGGGATGTATGGTCGGGTTGATGTAATCGTTTGTCTTCTGAATATAGATCAAAATCTGCTTTGCCAATGCATTGTCAGGCTCCTTGTTGATGATCATCTGTGCAACCCAATCCACCTGATCGGAAAGCGTAAGGCATCTCTTACCGTTTTCATCCAGAATCTGAATATCGAACCGGTTCTGCATTTTGGATACGCTGAAGAAAACATCCACCGTAAATTCATATCCGTCGGTACCTAAAACTGCCTCGGAAATATCGCACATTGCCGTTACATCTTTTCCGTCAAAAATCACCTTCATGCCGTCCACAGCTTCCGCACTCTGCGCTCTTGAGTAAAGACGGAGACCGATGGCATCGCTCATCAGAAGGTTTTTACCGGTAAAGCTGAGAAGTGCACCGTCCTCGCCGATCTGACCGGAGGAAGCGGAAACAATATCACGGTAAGCCAGATTGTGCTGTACCGATGCAGGATCCTTTGCGCATCTGCCAAGATCCGCAATGGCATAGAACATTTGCTTTTCTCTGTATTTTTCGCAGTTTGCCGCACCAAGCTCCGCAAGCTCTACAACCGTATTGTGGTTTTCTGCACTTTCGTCATAGATCGCTTCGCTTTCAATGGAAAACTCGGTCATAAAGTCGGAAAGTCCGATGCCGCCGAAGGAAAGGACAAGATATTCCCCTTCCTCAGTCAGGTCTTTGTATTCACCGGAGGCCAGCTCTTTTTCGCCCATGACCACGGTGTAAGAGAAGCTTTCGGAAACATCTGATTTGTTAAAGTAGAATTTGATTCCTACTCTGGTATCCAAAACAAGTCTTGCCGCTACGGGAGTAGCCAGCTTTTCGGAAGGAGCAACGCCCACTACCGTATGACCGGAAACAGATGCCGTACCGGGTGCATCATCGATAACAGAAAGAGTGATCTTTTCGGTAGAATCGGTAAAATAAGTCTGATCCTGCCAGTATTCTACCTGCTCCACCGCAACGTTTCCTGCCGTGCCGCCGCTTACGGTAACAGATGCGTTTTTACCCACCTGAATCACACCGCTTCCGGTAAGATTTTCAAGGGTAAAGGTGCCGTAGAATCTGATGGGAGCCTGTCCCAGCCGGAATTCTAAGGTCGCGGTGGTAACTGCACCGGTATTGCCTCCTTTTGTGATACTGTTGCGGAAAGCACCGCCGGAGATGGTGGTGTTCACTGCGGATGCACTGCCTGCATTACCGCCGCCGTAGAAATTGGTGAAATCGCCGCCCTGAATCAGGTTTGTAACGGTACCTGAAACGGCAGAGCTTGCGGTATTACCGCCGCCGTAGAAATCACCGATCACACCGCCGGTCACCGTGTTTGTAACGCTTGCAACCTCTGCTGCTCGGCTACCGCCGTAGAAGGCTTCAACCTTACCGCCGGAAATAAAGTTTCGGACGAGTGTAGCACCGTAGTTATTTCCCGCGGCGTAAATGTTGATCAGGTCCGCACCGTCCTCAATATAGTTGGTAACATTTTCTACGGTCGCATTGTTACCGCCGCCTACAACCATACCGCCGGTAATTTTACCTTTGAAGTAATTGGTGATAGAGGTAACATTCGATGCAGAGGAAGCACAGTAAGTATATTTAAACTCATTCTCTCCGGCAAAGGTATTCTTTACCGTATCTACCGCTTTGTTTTCACAAGATCCGATAAATCTGGTATTGGAAGCCGTTACATTCGAGATCTCGTTTTCAATACGGAAATCATATGCATCGCCTTCCGCAAAGGAGGCATAAGAGCTACCGCAGTAGAGATAAGTTGCGCTAAAGGAGGTACCGTCAATGGTGTTTTTGATCTGTCCGCCGATGGTATCCGTTCTGGTAGAGGAGGATGCAGTGCCGCCGTAATAAGTACCGATCACACTGCCGCCGGTTATGGTGTTGGTAACAGAGCCTGCAATGGAAGACAGGCGGTTTCCGCCGTAAAAATTCTTTTCAAAGGTAGAATTTTTGATGGTATTGGTAATGCTTCCGCGCACATAGCCGGATTTGTTTCCACCGTAAACATTTCCTGCAAAACTGCAGTTTTCAATGGTATTTACTACATTGGTACAAGCATCGCCGTTGGTTCCGAGATAAAAATCCGCAGTCCCGCCAAAGCTTGTATTTCTCAGTGTATTGGTCACGGTCACGGGCTGGTTGTTCATCGAACCGATGAAAATGCCGCCGATGGTACAATCTTCAATGGTATTATATACGTTTGCCTGATTGCTGCCGCCAAGCTTTACCTCGCCCACAATATTGGCGCCTTTGATATAGGTGGTGGAATCACCCGTGTATCTGCCCACCGTATTGTTACCCATATTACCGCTGACGTTGCCTAAAATATTGATGTTTTCTTTGCCTGTTTTCTCAATATGAAGATTTACGTTTCCTACCACAGTGGAATCCCAGGTGGTATTCACCGATCCTGCCACCGTGCCGCCGTTTACGATGATACCAAGATCACCGTAGAAATACTCTTCCTTGCCGTCAAGACCGTTGTCTGTGGACTGCACGGTATAGTTGTCACAGCCGATTCTCTGTACGCCGCCTTTTTTCAAATGAACGGTAGCGGCACAGGGAGAAGAACCGACCTTTGCCGCAACGTTATATACCTTGGCATTTTCACCGTCAATATAGAAGGTGACCTCAGTATCTACGGGACGAATGTCGGGAATATCCTCCAAGCCGCTTTCCATAAATTTGACTTCTTTTGCGGAAGCAGCATCCAATTTAGAATAGGCCTCGTCGGGGTGATAGCCGGAAGCCGCCACCAAAATGGCTGCTCTGGACTCGGCGGTGGAAGTATCTTCATACACCACGTTATTACCGAAGGTGATGCTCGTTTTTACTTTTTCACCGGCCTTCAATTCAGGCCAACCTGCAAATACCGCATCGGTACAGGTATCTGCATAAATATATCCGTTCAATTCTCCGGTGCTGGTGCCGAATGCGCCGATGGGCGCTACGGGCGGCTGATACCAGAAAAGACCCGCGCCTTCCGGCAAATTCTCTCTCAGGAAGGCATAGGTTCCTTCCGCACCTGCCATATCCGGCATGATCTTATTGATGTTTGCAGGGTAATCGGATTCTTTCAAGCCATAATCGTCAAACTGGGAAGCGCCGGTATAAACAAAGCACGCGTCCCAGGTCTTCAAAGGCATAATGTTTTGAAGGGACTGTTTTGCGGTGGTAGTCAGTTTTGCGCCGCTTCCGGTATCTTTCCATACGCGCAGCTGATATTCTTCTGCGGCGGTATTTATTTTCTCCCACTGCGGATTGATTTTAAGGCTTGAGATATATGGGTTGTAAACGTTCATATCAAGCCCTGCGTGGTAGCCGAGGGAAGCAAGTTCATCTGCAAAATAGTAACAAGTAGAAGAAC
Organism: Eubacteriales bacterium; assembly: GCA_045602025.1. Lineage (GTDB taxonomy): Bacteria > Bacillota > Clostridia > Oscillospirales > SIG627 > RGIG5579. Next base: position 92,519 of record JAZSAT010000038.1, read on the forward strand.
CGGGGAACAAAATGTTAAATTCCCCATCGTTTCCAATGTCGGTAAAGGACGCATTAAAATAGTCCTCACCGTAATAATTTACGACAGCGCGGTGTGCAAGTTCGCGAAGCGCCTTGAAGGACATATTGGGATTTACAAGTCCATAGCTGGGTTCCCAATCAATATTAAGGCAACTCATGTGCGTCACCACTTCAAAAACGATACAAGCGTTCAGGTACTGACCGCCGCCTACATCACCGTCATGGGTCCAGTCACCGTACAGCGTACCCTTGGAAGCCATCGCGCGAAGAACGTGACCGTATTCTGTGCTGTGGAAGGGTGATGAAGGGTCATTTACAACTTCAGCCCAAGCATCTCCCGCGGGAATCATACCCACGTTGTAAAGGCTGCAAATTCGATCCGAAACCTCTTTAGAAAGGCGAATGAGTTGCTTTTGAGAAGAAGCATCCGGTACCATAATACGAGAAGAAGTGGTTGCCAGATGACATTCCTCAAATTTTACGTTGCCCGAACCTGCATAAAAAGTGACGCCCCAAGTGCCGATGGGCATGGTAAGGTTTACGAAGGTGTAGTCGTTGGCACAAGCATACCAGCCGCCTGCGTGGTCAAGGTCGATCAGTGCATCGCGGCTTTTTTTGGTATCAATACCACGGATGGTAATAGGAAGTTTCGTTCCGTCTTCTCTCCAAATGGTCTTTTGTGCAAAAAGAAGACCGTCCTGCGCCCCTGCGCCCGACTGTGTTCCGGAAAAGCGGATTTCCAGAGCATCGTCCTTTTTCCACTGACCGCTTTCTTTGGCAGCGTTTGCAAGGGCGGTGGTAATATCGATAAAATGCTCTTTTCCTTCTTCGGTGTAATCACAAGCAGTATAAATCACCGTAGCCTCCTTTGCTCCCGCTCCTAAAATAAGGACTCCCAAAACACAAGAAGCCAAAAGGAGAACGGAAAGCAGCAAAGATAATACTTTTATTTTTTTCATGGTTTTCCTCCACGCTTTATATAAGATCCTACTTTTAATTTAACATAAAACACATCGCTTGTCCATAACAAAACGGCTTTTTTTCACAAATTCACCATCTGTTTTTTCTATATGGATTGCACAAAAAAAGAGAAGCATTCGCTTCTCTTTTTTTCTTTAAAGAAACATAAACAAGATCGGAATGGTAATGCAGGATAACAGATGAGAGATCAATACCATTCCCGCCGCGAGAGAGGTATCCTTGCCGTAAGCCGCAGGGATAACGATGGAACTAAGACTCATAGGCATAGCAAAAGAGCAAAGGGAGCAAAGGAAGCCCACCCCGCTGTCAAAACGAAAGATCTTTGCCAAAATAAGAAACGCCGCAGGGAAAACGACCAGTCGCAGAAAACAGGCGGCATAAATGCTCTTTTCCGAAAAGACTTTCTTCAGATCCACAAAAGCCAAGGTAATACCCGTTAAAAGCATCGCAAAGGGCGCCATACATTTTTCCGCATCGCCGATCACATTCATTGTCCACTGAGGAATGTATTTTGAAACGGAGAAAAGACCCAACACCATCCCCAAAAGCATACAGATGAAAATGGGATTTAAAAAGCTCTTCAGTCTTTGAGAAAAGGTCTTTTTTCCTTCATCTGCAATAAGAAGCTCGGGCATCCCCCATACATATACACCCGCCCAAAGGACCAGGGTAAAGATCACATATTCAAAATAGATCTCGGGAAAAAGCACCTTGACCACCGCATAGCCCATAAAGGCAAAATTAGAAAAGGAAAGGCCAAAGGCGTGAACCTTTTGCATATACCCGTCTTTGGAAAGAATTTTTCCGAAGAAAAGAGCAAAGGGAATGGAAAGGAGCATCACCGCAAAGCTGTAAAGAATGGTTTTCCACATGGTGGAAAGGGTCTGGGGAGTAAATCTTTGCAAAAAGGTGTTCAGTACCATGGCAGGGATCAAAAGATTGTTTTCAAGCTTGGATAAAAGCTTTGCACTGTCCTCTCCCACCACCTTGCATTTTGCCAAAATAAAGCCAAGGAGAATGAAGGTAAAAAGATAGGCCATTTGGCTCATAGTTGATAAAAATAGTTCCATAATATCCTCTTTTATTCTAAAGTATCTGCAATTTTCAAGATCAGATCATGGGATTTTTCCCAACCGAGGCAGGGGTCGGTAATGGATTTACCGAATACATTTTCCCCGATCTTCTGGCAGCCGTCTTCCAGATAGCTTTCGATCATCAGTCCCTTGACCATGGTGCGGATGTCCTTGTTGTGATTGCAGCTGTAAACCACATCTTTTGCAATACGGATCTGCTCTAAGTACTTCTTTCCGGAATTTGCGTGATTGGTATCAATGATCACGGCGGGGTTTTTCAGGTGAGACTCACTATAAAGGCTCGCAAGCTCCACCAGGTTTTCATAATGATAATTGGAAACATTCTTCCCCATAAAGTCCACATATCCCCGAAGGATGGCGTGGGCATAAGGGTTGCCGTCACTGTGTACCTCCCAGCCACGGTAAAGGAAGGTGTGAGCGCACTGGGCCGCGTGAATGGAATTCATCATTACATGCATATCGCCGCCTGTTGGGTTTTTCATTCCCACAGGCACATCCATACCGCTGGAGGTCAGTCTGTGCTGCTGATTCTCTACACTTCTTGCACCGATGGCAATATATGCCAGAAGGTCGGACAAATACCGATGGTTCTCAGGGTAGAGCATTTCGTCCGCACAGGTAAAGCCGTAATCGGAAAGCGCTTTTCTGTGAAGCTCGCGAATGGCAATAATTCCCTTTAACATATCGGGACGGGCATTGGGATCGGGCTGATGCAGCATTCCCTTGTACCCCTCTCCCGTGGTACGGGGCTTGTTGGTATAAATGCGGGGAATGATCAAAAGCTTTTCGCGCGTTTCCTCCTGAGCACGGCAAAGCTTTTCCAGATAAGTAAGCACCGCCTCGGAATTGTCCGCAGAGCAAGGCCCGATGATCAGAACAAACTTGTCACTCTCGCCACGGAAAATGCTCTTTAATTCCTCAAGCTTTTCCTCACGAACCTTTTCCCATTCGGGCTTTACGGGAAATTCCGCCTTGATCTCTTTTGGAATGGGTAATTTGCGAACAAAATTCATTTTTCTTCTCCTTTTTTATCGAACAAGGCACGGCGAGCAGTGGAAAGACGCATCAGGGCCTTCATCTTCTCAGTGTCTTCCTCTTTGATGGCGTTTTTTAGTGTCTGAAAAGCCCCCTCAAACCGATCCATCTGGGAAAGGAGGGCATCTTTATTCAAAAGAAACAGCTCCGTCCACATATCCTCCTGGATCCGTGCGATACGGGTCAGATCACGGAAGGAGTCACCGGTATAATCCACAAGACCTCTGTCCTCCCCTGCACACATAAGGGAAACGGCAATACAGTGGGTCAGCTGAGACAGAAAGGCGATCATTTCATCGTGCTTTTCGGGGCTGAGAACGGAAACGGTGGCAAAGCCAAGCTCTCTTCCAAGCTCCTTGCAAAGCTCTACCCCTTCGTGGGTATTTTTATCCGTTGGGACCACAATAAAATTTGCACCGCTGAAAATGGCATCGTCACTGTTTCTGACGCCTCCCACTTCTCTACCTGCCATGGGATGGGCGGCAATAAATTCCACACCTCGGGGAAGATGCGCCTGTACCTTCTCCACAACGGCACTTTTGACACCGGTTACATCGGTCAGATACGCCCCTGCAGGGAATTTCTCACCGTTTTCTTTGATCCAATCCAAAAAAACATGAGGGTAAAGTGCAAATACGGTAATGACCGCTTCTTTGATAAAATTCTCCTCTACCACCGTAGAACCGTAGTCAATAATGTTCTGTGATAGAGCGTAATCGATAGCATCCTCATTTTTATCAATAGCGTAGACCGTATAACCCTTTTTCTTCAGGGCCTTTGCATAAGAACCGCCCAAAAGGCCAAGACCTACGATCAAAATTTTCGTATCTGCATTTTTATTCAGTTTCATTTTACTTTCACTTCGATTCCTAATTTTTTTATCTCTTCAAAAAAGTCAGGGTAGCTTTTGGATACTGCCTCCACACCTTCGATCTCGCCGCCGAGGCGGCTGAGAAGAACACTCATAGCCATTACGATACGGTGGTCGTTGTGTCCCGAAATGACCTCCTCGGGAGAAAAAAGCTCCTGTTTGAAAACGGTAATCTTATTTTCTTCGATCCGAATATCTCCGCCGCATTTTTCAATTTCTTTTTTCATCGCTTCGCCGCGATCGCTTTCTTTGATGCGAAGCCTTGCGGTTCCCGTAAAACGGGCACCGTGAAAATAGGCAGCAAGGGCGAAAAGGATAGGAGCAAGATCGGGGCAGTCTGTCAGATCAATTTCACAGAACCCCTTCTGCAAAGCATCAAAATGCTTTTTATATACCCGATCCCCCTGAAGAGAATCCGCATTTGTTCCCAAAACCGTGACCTTCCCGCCAACTGCGGAAAAAGCATCCAGGAAAGCAGCGTTGGAATGGTCCCCCTCCACCGTAAAAGTGCGGGAAAGGTATTTTTGTCCGCCGGGGATGAAAAAGCCGTCGTCTCTTCTTTCCGCCTTCACACCGAAAAAGGCCATCGCAGACAGGGTCATATCAATATACGAGGCACTTTCGGTCTTTCCCGTAATATGGAGAAAGCTGTCCTTTTCCAAAAGAGAAAGAGCAAATAAAAGGCCCGTAATAAATTGGCTTGAAATATTACCGGGAACCGTATATTCCCCCGGGGTAAGCTTTCCTGAGACAAAAACTTTTCCGTCTCTTCTCTCAAAAAGAAAGCCCTTCTCCTTTGCCAGATCTTCGTAGACCGAAAGCGGTCTTTCCAAAAGACGCTCGGAACCGGAAAGGACATATTCCTTGCCGGAAAGAAGACACAGCGGGATCAGAAAACGGAGTGTACTGCCGCTTTCTCTCGCGCAAAGCTCCTTCCCGAAGGAAGGCTTTCCGCCAAACCCCTTGACCCGTACCGTGTGGCCCTCACGATAAAATGCGGCACCGAGGGATTCCAAACAATCCATGGTAGCAAGCATATCCTCCGACAGGGCAATGGGGGAAAGAGTGCTTTCTCCCTCTGCAAGGGCCGCGGCGATCAGAGCTCTGTGGGCCATACTTTTGGAAGGAGGCGCAAATACCGTCCCCTCCGCAAAGGAGGGCGAGAAAAATGCTTTCATGCCTTCTGACCCTTCCTGTCAATGAGAAGGTCCATCGCTTCCAGATATCCTTCAAAGCCTTTGCCGGTAATGGTCTTGATACAGGCAGAACGGATAAAGCTGACCTGTCTGAATTCTTCCCTTTCGGAAACCTTGGAAATATGCACCTCCACCGTGGGAAGCGATACGGATTTTACCGCGTCAAGAATGGCAACGCTGGTATGGGTATAAGCGGCAGGATTGATCACAATACCGTCAAATTCTCCGTATGCAGACTGAATGGCATCCACAAGATCTCCTTCGTGGTTAGACTGAAAGATCTTCACCTCCACCCCTCTTTTTTCCCCGTGGGCACGGATCAGATCACACAGATCCTTATATGTTTTATTTCCGTAATGCTCCGGCTCCCGAATTCCGAGAAAGTTTAGATTCGGGCCGTTGATCACCATCAATTTCATTGTAACACCTTTAATATTTTTTCTGTATTTTCCGTAAGATCTCTGGATACCTCCACCGCAAGATCTGCGCAGGAGGTATAAATACCGTAACGCTCCTCATATCTCTTTTTCATATCCTCGGGATTTGAGGTAAGAGGTCTGTCTTTTGTGGAGATCAAGGCTTCAAGAGGCGCATCAAGAAACAGAATATCACCGTTTCCCTTCAGATAAGAAACATTTTCCTCCCGAAGAACAGCACCGCCGCCCGTGGCAATGACCTTCCCCTGAAAAGGCGCGATTTCCCGGATCACTTCACTTTCCAGATCACGGAAATGCTTTTCTCCCATTTGAGCGAAAATCTCGGGGATCTTTTTCCCTGCCTTTTCTCGGATCAGATCGTCCGTATCTAAAAAGTCCATATGCAAACTGCGGGCGATTTCTTTTCCGATGGTGCTCTTCCCGCTGCCGGGCATTCCCACAAGAACAATATTTCTCTTTTCCTTTTGAATGCTCTTGTAAATGGGCAGAGTTTTTTCAAGAAGTCCCTTTTGCCCCGTAAAGATCTCCGCAGCGTATACCGCCTGAGATACCAGCATATAAAGACCGTCAATACACGGGATCCCTCTCTTTTTCGCATCTAAAAGAAGCTTTGTTCTTCTCGGGTTGTAGATGGCATCCGCTACACCTGAAAGCTGTGGAAAGAAGGAGAGATCGATGGGACTTTCTCCCATATGAGGAAACATTCCGCAAGGAGTGGTATTGATGATCACTTCCGTATCGGAGAGAGTGATCGCTTTTTCATAAGTAATGCAGTCATCCTTTCCGGTTCGGCTGACTCTGAACACACTTTTTGCATGTAAGTGCTCACAAAGCTTTTTTGCCGTGCCGGAGGTTCCTCCGGAGCCGAGAATGAGAACCTTTTTTCCTTTTACAAAAATATTTCCGTATTCCAGCATTGCCTTCATACCGAGAAAATCCGTATTGTATCCGAAAAGCTCTCCCCCGCGCTTTACAACGGTATTCACCGCACCGCAGAGCACCGCTTCCTCGGAGATCTCCTTCAAATACGGGATCACATCTTTTTTGTAAGGGATGGTCACATTGATGCCGTCAAAATCCCGACGGGTCATAAAATCATCAAGCTTTTCCTTTTCCACAGGCCAGAGAGCATAATCATAAAGCCCGATCTTTTCGTGAATGATCGCCGAAAAGCTGTGTCCCAATTTTTCACCGATGCAGCCGTAGTTCATTTTTCTGCCTCCGGCAAGAAAAAGTCTGTTCCGAAACGGGCGGTTAGCATATCGCAAAGAACCAGTGCCACCACGGAATCCAAAACGATCCTTGCCCGGTGAACGATACAGGGGTCGTGTCTGCCGCCAAAGGAGGTGCGGCACTCCTTCCCCTCGGATAAAAGCACCGTTTCCTGTTCCTTGGAAATAGTGGGAGTCGGCTTTACTGCACAGCGGAAGAGAAGGGGCATTCCGTTTGTAATACCGCCGTTGATACCGCCGTTTCGGTTGGTACGGGTCAAGACCCTTCCTTCGCTGTCAAGGCAGAAGGGATCGTTTGCTGCGCTTCCCTTCATTCGGCAAAGATCAAACCCGTCGCCGAATTCCACCCCTTTGATGGCGGGAATGGAAAAAACAGCGTGGGACAAAACCCCTTCCAGTGTATCAAACCAAGGCTCACCCAATCCGCCGGGAACACCGAGAACACAGGTCTCAAGCACGCCGCCTACACTGTCCCCTTCTGTCTTGGCTTCCAAAATGACCTTTTTCATTTCTTCTTCCGCCAAGGAAGAAAGGGTAGGAAAGCTTTTTTCTTCTAAATCCAAAATATCTTTTTCTATATTTTCAAAGGAAATATCCTTTACATCCATGATCGACTGAATATGGGTTCCGATGCGTATTCCTTTTTCCTTCAGCATTTCTCTGAAAATAGCACCTGCCGCAACCAGCGGTGCCGTAATTCTGCCGGAAAAATGGCCTCCCCCGTTGGGATCCTGAAATCCGTGATACTTCAGCTGCGCCGAAAAATCCGCATGACCGGGACGAAGAGCCTTTTCCTTCTGATAGTCGGAGGATCTTTGCTCCTTATTGGGAATCAGTATGCAAAGAGGGGTACCTGTAGTCCTTCCCTTGTAAACACCGCTGACAATGCGAAAGGGGTCTGATTCCTGTCGGGCGGTGGAAATACTCCCCGAAGGACGCCGAAGGGACAGTGCCTTTTCTATTTTTTCTTCCGATACTGGAATGCCGGGAGTCAATCCATCGATCACACAGCCGATCTCTTTGCCGTGGCTTTCTCCGAACAGGGTTAACGAAACGGATGTTCCAAAGGTATTTTTCATAGTTTTCCGCCTCTCACTTTTTCAGCAAAATCACAAAAAGGCAGCTTTTCCATACGGAAAGCTCCCACCTCATCCACACGGACAATGGTAATATCCTCTCCCGACATTTTCTTGTCGTGAGAAAGAGACGCCACAAGGGCTTCTGCATCCCCTTCCCATTTTGTGGGAAGAGAAAGCTTTTCAAGAACAGGCAAAAGTCTTTCTCTTACCTTTTCCGAGCACATGGGGATCATACCGAGCGCAACACTTTCCCCGTGATAATAGGGGTCAGAGGTCCGAAAGCTTTCGCTTTCGATGGCGTGGGCCAGGGTATGACCGAAATTGAGTACCTTACGAAGGCCCGCTTCCTTTTCGTCCTCTTCCACTACCATTTTCTTGGCAAGAAGACTTTTTTCGATAATGGTATCGATCTTTTCCATAGGATCGCCCTCCTCAAACAGAGCGAAAAAATCCTTGTCAAAGGTCAGAGCCATTTTCACCGATTCCGCAAGTCCGTTTGCGATCTGTCTTTTGGGCAGAGAATCAAGAACCTCCGGATCGATCAAAACTGCTTTCGGCGGATAAAAGGCACCCACCATATTCTTCAGCCCTCGGAAATTAATGGCAACCTTTCCGCCGATGGAGGAATCCACCTGGGACAAGATGGTCGTAGGAATGTTATAAAAATCCACGCCTCTTAAAAAGCTTGATGCCACAAAGCCCCCAAGGTCTCCCACCACACCGCCGCCAAGGGAGATGAGGCAATCGCTGCGGGTAAAGCCTTTTTCCAGCATAAAGCCGAGGATCGCGTCAAAAGACGCCATACTCTTGGAATCCTCCCCGGGTTTTATCACAAAAAGATAAGGCTCCTTGCACTGCCGGGAAAGGGTATCAATATATGCCTCCGGAATATTTTCATCGGTCAGAATAAGGCACTTGCGGGAAAGATTGAGCTTTTCTCCCGCCAAAGAAAGAACGCCCCGTTCCAGATAAATGGGGTAAGCTGCGCTTTGCGTTCGGATAGAAAGAGTCATTTTGCCTCCTAAGATAATTTGCTTTCTTTTTCAAAAGAGCCGAGCACCTTCAGGTCGTTACAGTTTTCTCCCAGAATCGCCAGCATCTTCTCACCCTCTTCCGAGCGGATCCTTCCTTCTCCTTCGCAGAAGAAATAATATTCCCAGGACAGGTTCTTGGTAGGACGGCTCTTAATGGCGCGCAGGTTAAAGCCGTGGGTACCGATGGCAGAAATTGCCTTTGCAAGGGCACCCGCTTCATTTTTAACGGTAAAGAGCATCACAAACTGATTCTCTTCGGAAGAAGGGTTCTTTTGGGTGCGGGAAAAAACGGCAAAGCGCGTAGTATTGCCGCCGCTTTCGTGAATATGCCCCCGAAGCACCTGAAGCCCGAATTCCTCTGCCGCCTCAAGGCTTCCGATGGCGGCAAGAGTGGGGTCGTCGGATTCTGCCACTCTTTTGGCGGCAACGGCGGTATTCACCGCCTCCTCGGTCTTCACCCCAAGCTGCTTTAAAAAGGGTGCGCACTGGGACAGTGCCTGAGGATGGCTGATTACGGTTTTGATCTGAGAAAGAGATGCTCCCTTTTTCGCAAGAAGGTTCTGCTCGATCTCAATATCATAAATGCCGTTGATATAAAGGGAGCCGAAAAAGGCAAGGTCCATCACCTTTCCCACATCGCCCCCGGTACTGTTTTCCAAAGGAAGGACAGCCACATCGCTTCTTCCCTCCTCCACCGCACGGTACGCAGCTTCAAAATCGGGGTATCCCACTGCCTCCCCATCGGGGAAGATCTTCTTTGCCGCAATTTCGGCAAAAGCACCGTGTACCCCGGAAAAGGCTACCTGCATACCGCTGACAAGCCTTTTCTGATAGGCTTTGGAAATATCCATCACAGAATGAAGATAATTTACATAATATCCGCGAAGTGTCTCGCTATCCACACGGTCTGCGCCCTTTTGGAGAACGATCTCCTCCCGGGCAGGGTCAAAAATAGGCATGCCCGTTTCTTTTTTGTAAAGAGCTACCTTTTCCGCCGCCTTCATACGCTGGCAGAAAAGAGAGGCCATTTCACGGTCAATGCGGTCGATCTCACCGCGCGCTTCTGTCAAAAGATCTTTGTTCATTACTTGTACTCCTCCATCAGCTTGCGGAAAGCAGGCAGGGAATTCACAATGGTATCACGGCTGACACAGTACGCGATCCTCACAAAGCCCTTGACACCGAAGGAATCGCTGGGTACCACCAGAAGATCGTATTTCTTTGCTTTTTCCGCAAAGGCATTTGCATCCTCTTCGGGAGATTTTACAAAAAGATAGAAGGCTCCCTCGGGAGGCGTGACCACATATCCCATTTCGGAAAGATTCTCCGATAAAATACGGCAGTTTTCTCTGTATGCCTCTACATCACTTGTTACACCGAGGCATTTTAAGATCACTCTCTGCCAAAGGGAAGGTGCGCAAACAAAGCCAAGGCTTCTGCCCGCACCGCAGACAGCGGCAAACACATCACGGGCATTTTCCATTTTGGGAGAAACCAAAAGATAACCAATTCTCTCACCGGGGAGAGATAAGGACTTACTGTAGGAATAGCCTACCAGCGTGCGGTCGTAAAGATTCGGAAGATAAGGAACGCTTCCCTTTCCGTAATAAAGCTCACGGTAAGGCTCGTCGCTGAGAAGGTAGATTTCTGTTCCGTACTCCTTCTCTTTTTTACGAAGAACATCGGCAAGCTTTCTCAGGCTTTCTTCGGAATATACCGCGCCGGTGGGGTTGTTGGGGGAGTTGAGAAGGACTACCTTGGTGTTTGCGGTGATGGCCTCCTCCATTTTTTCAAGATCAAGCTGGAAGGAGGGCATCTTACAGCAAACAGGCACAAGCTTTCCGCCTGCCTTTTCGATGAAAACGCGATACTCGGGGAAAAAGGGTGCGGGAACCACAACCTCATCTCCGGGATTCAAAAGAGCATGAAGTGCACAGGTAAGAGATGCGGCAGCACCGCAGGTCATATAGATAAATTCCCCTTTTGCCTCAAAGCCGAATCTTTCTTTAACAGAATCGGCAATGGCACCTCTTACCCCCATATCACCTGCAGAAGAGGTATATCCGTGGAGAAGGCAAGGGTTCATTTCCTTTACAAGCTCTGTGATGGCTTCGCCGATCTGATCGGGCGCGGGAATACTGGGATTTCCCAGAGAAAAATCATATACATTTTCCGGACCGATCTCTCTTTTTCTTTTTGCACCGTATTCCGCAATGGCACGGATCACCGAGCTTTCATAACCGAGCTTCATCATTTCCTGTGAGATCATTTTTTCTTTCCTCCAAACAAAATAAAAAAATCCGCCGTTCCGTTTTATTGCAAAACAGGAAATGCGGACGATCTGAACTTTAGAAAATAGTACTTATTTTCCGGAGCACAGGCAGTCCGCTGCAGTAAAGTAATAAAATCGAGCAAAATACTGAGTCATACCGCCGTCTCCTTTCAAAAATTTTTATCTATTATATGATAGATAACGAAAAAAGTCAAGCAAAAACAAGAAAAAAAGCCCGAAGATTCGGACTTTTTCACGAAGCGGAGAAGAATTCCTCCCGCATTTTTTTCAAGATTCTCTTTTCTTCCCTCGATACCTTCACCTGCGTCAGTCCCAAAAGGCGGGCAGTCTGCTCCTGGGTCATAGCGCGAAAATACCGAAGCTCAATGAGTCTCTTTTCCTCCACAGGTAAATTGGAGACCGCTTCCCGAAGGGCAATTTTACTTACCTCCTCTTCAATGCTGTCCTCTCCGATGATCTTTTCGGGGGAAAAGCCCGTGGCTTCATCCTCTGCGTAAAGGGAAAGGGCAGGCCTTGCGGATTCCATGGCGAGAACCGCCTTTTCTTCGCTGAGGGAAAGGGCCTTGCAAATGGTCTCCATGGTGGGACTTTTTCCCTCTTTTTTCTCGTATTCCTCCGAGAATCTGAAAATAGAAGCTGCGTTGCTTCGCATCTCACGGCTGATCTTGATCCATCCGTCATCCCGCAGAAAACGCTTGATCTCCCCTAAAATAAGAGGAACCGCGTAGGTGGTAAAGCGGCAGTTTTTATCTTCCTTGAAGCCGCGGATGGCCTTGATCATTCCCACAGAACCGATCTGGATCAGATCCTCAAGTTCTACCCCGCGCCCCACAAAGCGAAGGGCGATGCTCTTCACAAGACCCATATTGGTGGAAACGATCTTTTCCATTGCCTTTTCATCCCCCTCTTGCGCCGCAAGAAGGGTATTATTATCGTTGATAAAGGGCGTTGTCATCCAAGCTTTTTTCTCATGGTAATTCTGGTAAAGCCGGGCTTTGTGCTGATCCGGACTCCGTCACAAAAGGCGGAAATAATGGGAAGGCCCATTCCGCTGCGCTCCCCTTCCCGATCGGTAGTGAAAAAGGGCTCCATTGCCTTCTCCACATCCTCGATCCCGCGTCCTTTATCCGTCACGCGCAAAACCAGGGTCCTATCCGAATAGAAGATCATTTCCAGAAAAACAAATTTCCCTTTATTTTCTCCCGAATAGCCATGTACAATGGCATTGGTCACCGCTTCACTTACTACCGTTTTGATATCGGCAAGCTGAGAAGGGGTCACTCCAAGATGCATCAAAAATCCCGCCGTTACAATGCGGGCAAAGCTTTCATTTTGTCCCAGTGCAGGAAAGCGCACCCGAACGGAATTGATAACTTCCTTCATGTTTTTTCCTCACATTCTCTTTGTCATAAATACTTTGTTTCGATCCTTTTATCCATTCCCGCAAGGCGAAGGATCTTCATACACCCCTCGGTAGGATTTAAAAGCACAAGCTTTGCGCCCGCCTCATCGCACTTTCTTTTTCTGCCGAGGATCAACCCCAGTCCCGAGGAATCCATAAACTCCGTTTCCCCAAGATCAATGAGAAGCCTTAAGGGCTTTTTTTCCTCAAACTGCCGATCGATCTCCTCCCGCAAGGAAGCGGCACTGTGGTGATCAATATCCCCGGTAATATGCGCGATCAGATCCTCATCTTTTACAGCTATGATCAGTTTCATCGTCCTTTTCCTTTCTTGTTACTGTCTTTATCTTACAAAACAAAAAGAGCAAATTTTGTCATACTCTGTCACTCCCGCCTCGTTGACTTTTTTGTAAAAGAAGGTATAATAAAATCCGAAAGGAAGGTTTTTGTATGAAACTGATCTCTTGGAATGTAAACGGACTTCGGGCCTGTATGACAAAGGGCTTTATGGATTTTTTCAATACTTGCGACGCAGACTTTTTCTGTATTCAGGAAAGCAAGATGCAAGAAGGACAGGCACAGGTCAATACCCCCGGCTTCTATCAGTTTTGGTCCAGTGCCGAAAAGAAAGGCTATTCGGGCACAGTGATCTTTTCCAAAAAGGAGCCTCTTTCCGTGGCCTTCGGGATCGACGGAAAATACAGCGATGAGGGAAGGCTCATCACCTTGGAAATGCCCGATTTTTATCTGGTCAATTCCTATACCCCCAACGCACAGCCGGAATTGAAAAGACTTGACTACCGTATGGAGTATGAAGACGATTTGCGGGAATACCTCTCTTCTCTTGCAGGGGAAAAAAGCGTGATCCTCTGCGGCGATTTAAATGTGGCACATGAGGAGATCGACCTGAAAAACCCAAAAACCAATGTAGGTAACCCCGGCTTTTCCAATGAGGAAAGAGAAAAATTCTCCCGCCTTTTAGAGGCAGGCTTTACCGATTCCTTCCGCTATCTCTATCCCGACAAGAAGGACGCCTACTCCTGGTGGAGCTACCGTATGAAGGCAAGAGAGAGGAATGTAGGGTGGCGTATCGACTATTTTGTGGTCTCCCGCGACTTAAATGAAAAAATAAAAGACAGCGGCATCCTTCCCGAGGTGCAAGGGTCCGATCATTGCCCCATCTTTTTAGAACTAAAATAAAAAAGAGAGAAGCAGTCGCTTCTCTCTTTTTTTGTACCTTGTACCTTTTTCGAGAAAAAGATACCCACTTTCTTTTGAAAAAGAAAGTGGGCAAAGAAAACTTATAACTTATAAAAATATTTTTCACTTTTTTGTTGAAAGCTTTTTGGGTGCCTTTCCACCGGCGAAAGTTCCCCCTGCCAAAACAAATTTTGGGGTGTATCTTTTTTGAATTCCTTTTAGTCGGAAGCTTTCTTTGCTTACTTTCTTTCGAGAAAGAAAGTAAGCCGCAGCGGGTTTTACAAAGTTTTATCCGATCATGATAAAGGGCAGATCCCTATCAAACTCATATCGGAAAATGTAGCCACATTGACCCAAGGTGGTCTTTCTCTTTTCGCAAACGAGAAACTGGCCGTCACCGAAGGAATAAAGACCTGTGGAACCAAAGGGGAACAAAAATCCTCTTACACCGCTTTTCTCATCCTTTTCCCCTGCATCCAGAAGGGTGAGAACCTCGCCTTCAAGATCCATTCCTCGAAGCTTTTCCCATTTTGCAGGAACGGTGGCATCCACCGCAAAGAGAGGATAGTTGGGGTAAATCTCCTTTTTACCCTTGTATACCGCCATATAAAAGGCACCGGAGAAGGGGTCGTATTCCAGGTTCTGCACACCGTAATTGGTGTTACCTGTAAAGACAAAGAATTTATGAAGAGGCTTTTCAAAGCCGCTCTTGTGCATAGCATCCTGCTTTAACGGAAGGGCAACCTTCTCCCAATCGGTAACATCGTAGCAGAGGAGTACCTGGTAGTCGTTGTCCTCTCTCTCAAGATCACTGTATACACCGTAGGCCACATAAAGATACATGCCGTCCTCCACAGTTTTTCCGGGCAAGGGCCCGAAGGTGGTACCATCAATACCGGAGCATCCGTGCTTGTGGGGAACCTCTTCCCCTTTTGCATTTTTGCCAAAGCCGTTGTAATCCTCCACTGCCTCACGGATATAAACAGCGGTCATTAGATCCGCCCCGTCCGCGGCCATATCTACACGGTCGATCTTATCCACATCAAAACGAACCACATAAAAGCCGTCGTCAAAAACAGATTTACTGCCGAGCTTGGCTAAGATCTCTCTGCCGATAATGTCGTTTTTATATTCAAGTGATCCGTAAACACAGCCGTCCTTTTCATTAAAAGCAATGCAGCCAAGGTGTCCCACAAGACCGTCCACAGAGCCTACGATCTTGCCGTCAAGAGTGGCTTTTACAAGCTTTGTGGTAAAGGAATAGTAAATGTATCCCTTCTTCTTGTCTACACAGATTCCCTGGATATGGCAATTTCCCCAGGCACCCGTGTAAAGAGGCTGAGGAATCCCGCTTCTTTTGTCTTTTAATTCAACATTCATCTTTTGTCACCTCGGATTTTGATAATTTATTATATCACACCGGAAAATTTTGTGCAACAAAAAAAGCCGTGATTTCTCACGGCTTTTTTATCAATGTACAAAAACGTTTTCAAAGCAGTAAATATCCCCATACAGCTCATTTGTAATCTTACCACTAATCGTAATATAATCATCTACCTGATATTCAGACAGAGCAGAAGAATTGGAAGAAAAAACAAAATGCCATTCATCTTCAACAATAATTTCTGTCTCAATATATTTTCCCAAGTTGTTGTGATGATATCCACCTTTTATTTCAGTAATTTTGCCTGTAACGGTGGCAGTTTCATTCATATATTCAGAACGAAGCTGCGCGGTGTTGTTATTTGATATTTCAGAAAATTCTGAAATCGTAAATTTTTCTCCATTTATTGAGACACTCGTTCTCCCCTCATCAATCATACTTTTTACATTAAAAAAGCCAATCAAAAGAGCAATAGCCGCCACAAACCATAAAAACTTATTCATATAAATCGGTCGTCTATTCTTTGCACCACATGAAGGACAGCTTTTTGCAGTTTTTGCAATATCCTTGCCACAAGTGCTACACTTTTTCATTCCCTTCGCTACTATTTCTTCAGCGGTTTCTTGTTTCAAATCCATATTTTCTCCTTTCATATCCCAAATCGGGATATTTTTATTATACCAATGTGGGATAATAATGTCAAGGGGTGATTTTATGCGATTAAAAGAAATCCGCAAAGCCAAAGGCATATCCCAGTTAAAGCTTGCATTGGACCTGAACACCAATCAAAACACCATCAGCCGCTATGAAACCGGCGAACGGGAGCCGGGAATCAAAGAACTGATCAAAATTGCAGATTATTTCAATATTTCCGTAGATTACCTTTTAGAAAGAACCGATAATCCCCATATGCAAAAATAAAAGCCGTGAAAATCACGGCTTTTTCTTTATTTATATTTGATATCAAAATTGATCCCCGAGATACCGGGAACCACTCCCTTTTCTATCAGGACTTTGTTTTCTTCGTGGCATAAAAGCCACTTGTTCTTGCGGAAAAGCACAGGGTCCTCTATCTTTTTTTCCAAGGGAATATTGGTTCCCTCGGGCAGGGCAACAACGCACCCAAAGCCGGAATCCATCACCTGACAAGGGCAAAAATGAAGGGTAGTAGCATACACCTCGACCACCGTGCCTTCGGGCAGATAAAACGCCTTGAACTTGGAAGAAGAAATCTTGTTATCCACAATATCCGTCTTTTTTGCAAGAAGGAGAACAAGAGGCGTTGTGGCAATGTTGATCTCATTGGAAAAATGCCATTCGGTGGCATTCATCAGCGTATTTTGTCCAAAGCAGTAGCCCGTCTGGGTGGGAAGGGTTCCAAAGAAATGATCTCTGATTTTTTGAGAAATACATAGCACTTCAAAGCTCTCCACCGCGGGCAAATAGGAGGAACCCTCCTCGGGAAACAAAATCTTCTTTGCTTCCTGCAAAATTTCGGAACAGTCTAAATTTTTGATCACTCTGCCGAAAGGCTCAAATTCTTTATCTTCAATGTGAAAAAAAGAAATTTCGGGGTTTAATTTTTTCAAAATGTCAATCATTTCTTGCCTCCCTATTCTTCCACGGTAATGGAATGGGTGTGATAAAAGCTTTCCCCTGCCCCGAGGGCTTTGATTCCTTCTTTTTTCGTAATATCAAAGTCGGATCCTACAATATCCTGAATGCCGTTCCAAGGCTCCAGGCAGATATAGGGTGCTCCCGGCTTGTGCCACAAGAGAAAATAAGGGTCGTCGGGGAAATCCACGCGCACCGCTTTTCCCGTTTTTCGGTTCCGAAGGGTTGCCGAGCGAGATTTTAAGTCTTTAAAAACAAGAGCGTCTACCGTAAAGTATTTGTCATAAAGAGGGAGATAGTTTTGATCCTTGATGATAGGAAGGGTCTGGTTTGACAAAAGGTTTCCGTAAAGCACATAGGCATTTAAGGTTTCCTTTTGGGGAAAGATCACATCGTAATCCTCAATACCCTCGGGGGTAAAATATCCCTCGTGAGAACCGATGTTAAAGTACATCGTCTCTCCGCTTTCATTTTTCACGGTATAATCGATCTTCAGTGTTTTTCCTTCCAGTGTATAGATCACCCTCAATTCATAGTCGAAAGGAAACTGCTTTTTTGTTTTTTCGCAGGAGGTATGTAAAAAGGTAACGGAATTTTCTGTTTTCTCCTCCACCGAAAATTTTTCGCCTCGAATAAAGCCGTGCTTCGGCATGGAATATTCTTTTCCGGAAAGAAGATAACGGTCTTCCTTCAGTCCGCCGCAAACGGGAAACATCAAGGGACAGGAAAGAGCCCAGATTTCTTTTTTACCGGGCCAGATATATTCATTTTTCTCCGTACAAAGGCTTTTCAGCTCCGCTCCCACAGGGCTTAAAATCGCCGTCAGAAATTCGTTTTGAATGGTAATCATTTTTCTCCTCCCACTGAAAATGACACCGCAATTTTTTGTAGCGGTGTCAAATTTTCTTTTACTTTAAGAAATTGAGTGATCTACTTTAAGATTGGGGAAATACTTGCAAAATTCTTCGATTTCTCCTCGCCAATCTCCCATCACTTCTACAAAATGGTGAATGTAAGGTCCGTCGATGAGGCGGTCCTCCACCTTTTGCAGATCCTCGAATTCGCCCCAGATATAGGTACCGCTGGTCTTGGGGCCTTCGGTGGTGGAGCAAATAAGGGGCAGGATCATATAATCGCCGCTTTCCTGGTCAAGGCGCGCCAGGGTATAGGTGCCGTCTTTTCCGCGGAACCATTCACGCTGATTTACAAGTCTTGCTTCGCTGTCCGTCCCGCTCTCTGCCTTTTGCGATAAGGGGAAAAGACCGCAGTGCCACAAAAGCTCGGCATTTTTCTTTTCCGGATGACGAACGGTAAATTCACCGAAGAGAGGTCTTCCCTCTCCCAAGGTGGCGCATTTTAACAGTGCCATGGTCATAGCGCAGTGAATATCACTTTCGCAGGATACCAGATACCCCATATCGTTGAGCATTCCGTAAACAGCACAGGGCGCAAGTCCCTCAAACATCACAGGGGTTGCCGTCCAGCACTCTGCGGAAAGCATATCCAGATCATATTCCTCAAAAAGGTGCTTATATACCGCCGCAAGGGTAGCCATAGGCGTAATGAATTTCGGAGTCAGATCGTCAAGCTTAAAATTATTTTTAAAATACTTTTCGTATTCACAGATTTCATCTGCATAGATTTCAGGAGCCGCCTTCATTTTCTGCTCAATGAGAGCAAAATTGATGGGGATGATCTTAATACCGAATTTTTCAAGCAGTTCCCCTTCGTTCCAAATGACGGAATAAAAGGGCATAGGTCTTCCGCCCACCTGACCGATGCGCATTCCTTTGAAATTTTTCACCATACAAGCGACTCTCACAAAGCGGTCAAAGCCCTGGGCAAATTCCTTGCTTTCCACCTTGCAGCTGGGAAGATGAGAAAAAGGAATGTGCAGTCTCTGAAACTGACGGGATACCCCAAATAGGCCGCACTGAGAATCGGTGGTGCGGGTACCGTCGGGACGGTATTCCTCATCCAGCGGTGCCCACAAAAGCACAGGCTTTCCAAGGCTTCTTGCAAGATCTGCGGCAATTTCCTCATTTCCGAAGTTACAGTTGATGATAAAGACTGCATCAACCTGTTCTTTTTGGAAACGCTCCGAAAATTCCTTTGCGGTAGCATCGTCAAACATGAGGCCTTTGGAACCGATGTCTTTTGTATTGACAAACTCTACATTTTCACATGTAAAATGCTTTTCAATGTAAGAAACAAATTTTTCTCCCCGCTCTTCGGCTGCATCCCAGGCAAAGGGAGTTCCGCTGGGACGGGGACTGACATTGCGACGCATAGGCGCAAGTCCGATCTTCACCTTGTAATCAAGCATATTTTTCTCCTTTTTAAAACGAAGAATTAATTTTCCTTATAAATATCCGCCAAGGCATCGTGCACCCTTTTATAGCGGACAAAAAGCTTATCATAAAGCTTTCCGTTTTCGGGATCCGGCATTGTTACCGAATCAATTTTGACGCATTTTTCTGCGGCTTCTTCATAATCCCGATACCAGCCAAGGCCCACTGCCGAAAGAAGAGCCGAGCCAAAGGAGGAGTCGTCTACCTTTACTTTTTCTAAGGTCAGACCCAAAACATCGGATACGATCTGCCGCCAGAGAAGGCCCTTGGCACCGCCGCCGATCACGCGAACCCTGTCGAATTTTACCCCGAGCCCGTAAAGGGTCTCAAGGCAGTCCCGAAGGCTGAAGGCAACTCCCTCAAGAGTGGCTCTTGTAAAGTGAGGGGTCTTGTGCATAGCACTGATGCCCACATAGCTTGCCCGAAGGGTAGGGTCGTTGTAGGGAGTCAATTCCCCATTCAGATATGGGTGGAACATCAGTCCCTCAGCACCTGCGGGAACCTTTTCTGCCTCCATATCCATTTTGGCATAGTCTTCTCTGCCAAGCACATCACGGTACCAGCGGTAGCTGTTGGCACAGCTTGCCGTACCGGTTCCGGGGTACCACATTCCCTTTACCACATGGCGGTAATTGAATACAAATTCCGAATCCAGTTTTTTTGGGCTGATCACACAAATTCTGCCTGCCGTAGCAAGCTTTACCGTTGCGTGACCGGGCACCACACTGCCCGAAGCCAAAATTTCCATTACCGTATCGGTGGTTCCGCAGAAAACCTGCGTTTGATCGGAAAGGCCGAATTCCTCCGCCGCCTTTTTTGTCACATTCCCGATTTTTTCCAAAGGATCCAGGACCTGTGGCAAAACAGAAGCGTCGATCCCTGCAACGGCAAGGATTTCTTCAGACCAGGTGTTTTTCTCCACATCGAAAAACATAGAGCCTGCTCCGTCGATCATATCCGTTGCAAAATGTCCCGTTAGGCGGTAGCGCAAATAGTCCTTGGCAAAGAGAATATGGCGCACCCTTTTCCAATTTTCGGGTTCATTATTTTGCACCCACAAAAGCTGCGGAAGAGTCCAGATAGTGGTGGGGGTATTGAGGGTCTTTTCGCGGAGCAGATCCAAATGGTTTTCCAAAAGATAGGAAACCTCTTTTTTGCTTCGCTGATCCGTCCACAAAATAGCGGGGCGCACGGGATGAAAATCCTCGTCAAGAAGCACCGCCGTATGGGTAGCGGCATCGGGGGCCAGGGCCGCGATCTCCTCTTTTGAAGCTCCTGTTTTCTCAAGAAGCGTGGAGAATGCCTTTTGAAACGCTTTGCACCAATCCTCGGGATCCTGCTCACAAAAGCCGGGCGCGGGATAAGAGGTAGGATATTCACAGCCGGCACTTCCCGCAATTTCTCCCGTACGGGAAAGGAGGGTAAGCTTTACCGATCCGCTGCCGATATCAACACCAAGTACATATTCTTTCATTTTCTGCTCCGTATCAGCCAAGGATCCACTCATGATCGGGATCGTTGGTTCTGTGAATTCCCTGAATGTCCCCTGCCATAAACCACAGGATATACATTTTGTAGCCGGGTGCGGTCATGGTCAGATGGTATCCCTTGGGGAATTCCACAAGGTCATTGTTCTTTACCCGATAGGTCTCGTCAATACTGCCGTCGGCAGTGTAAAGGCTCTGGAAGCCAAAGCCCTGCTCTTTATCAAACAGGAAGAAGTAGATCTCTTCCGCAACGGATTCTGCGGGCATATTGTCTTCGTCATGCTTGTGACCGGGGAAGCCCGCCCAGTTTCCGGGGATCACAAAGGATTCCCCTACGGTCAGGTAATTGGCATTGGTCTCGCCGTCGACAATAATATGGCAGTCTCTCTTCCAGGGCTCCTCGCCAAGGGTCATTACCTTTACCTCTTCCGGCTTTTTCCACTGAGGCAAGGAATCCTTATCGGTGGGCGAGGAAATGGCCGCAATCTGAACAGGGCCGCGGCCTGTGAAGGTAACCGAAGAATTTCTCGGTACATATACGCTGTGACAGGGACCGTCGAACACCGATTCTCTGCCCCCTACATTTTCCCATTCATATTCTCCTGTTTTTACATCTGCTTTTCCGCAAAGGAAAATAAAGGAAAATTCCATATTTTCTGTTTGCAGGGTAACCTTTTCCCCCTCGTCAAGCAAAATCATACCGAATTCCAGACGGGCACAGGTGCTGTTTTCCTTGGTACAAACCTTGGCATAACCCTTTTGAGGTACATATGTTTTCTTATAATTCATTTTCATTCCTCCATTTAATTGGGAATTATTTTTTTCCAATCTCCCACAAAGCCGTAATCGGCATAGTCAAAAATGGGAGCCTTTGGGTCAGAGTTGATAGCAATGATTGTTTCCGAGCCCGCCATTCCCGCAAGGTGCTGGACCGCACCGCTGATCCCTACGGCAATGTAAATTTTGGGACAAACGGTAATACCGGTCATCCCCACCTGACAGTGATACGGCAAAAATCCGTTATCCACCGCCGTTCTGCTGGCACCGAGGGCGGCGCCGATCTTTTCCGCAAAGCGAGAAAGAGCCATAAAGCCTTCCTTAGAGCCAATGCCCTGACCGCCCGCTACAATGATCTCAGCCTCGGTCAAAAGCTTTTTTCGGGAAAAGGGAATAAATTCTTTTGCCGAAAGTCTTTCCTTTTTCGGCGTATAGACCTCCGTAAAGATCTCACGGTTTAACAATGGCCTTTTCTCGGCACGAAAGGTGCCCGGACGCACCGTTGCCATTTGAATCTTACTGAGGCTGCGAATGGTCGCCATCAGGGAATTTCCGAAAGCGGGACGGGTCTGCAAAATATCTTCTCCCTGAATAGAAAGTGCGGTACAGTCTGCCGTCAGTCCCGCTCCTAAAAGGGATGCAAGATACGGCATTACATTCCGCATCCGCACCGTAGCAGGGGCAAGCACGATCCGACTGCCCAAAGACAGGATCTTTTCTGCCAGAAAGGCGGCAAAGTCGCCTTCGTCAAGAACCTCACCCTGAAGGAGGTGAATGTATTCTGCGCCGTACATTGCCGCTTCTTCCAGATCCCTTTCGGGAACAAGCACCCTGACACGGCCCATTTTGGCCCCTTCACTTACAAGGCCCTTTTCGATTCCGAAGGGACATAATACAAAAATTTCTGTCATAATGCCACCTCGCGGATCTTCTTCATTATATCTTCCATGGCTTTTTTCGGATCGGTCTCACAGATCCCCTGTCTTTTTCCGGGAAAATTCTGTGTCATGGATAAAACCTTCGTCAAGGAGCCTTTCATTCCCATCTCTTCTTCCTTTACGGGAAGATCCTTTGCCGAAAGGATCTCCACACATTTCCCCTTTGCCCTTCGCATAGAAAGGATCCCGGGAAGGCGCAAGGGATAGGAATATTCGCAAAGGCTGACAACGATCCTTTCCTTACAGGAAAATCTTTGAATCCCATCTTCAAGTCTTCTCGAAAAAAGGATCTCACCGTCTTTTTCTTCGATCGTCTCCACATCGGAAATAACAGGCAGGTCCATAGAAGCTGCAAGGGACGGTGCCACCTGACCCGTTTCCCCGTCAATGGCTCTTCTGCCGCAAAGGATCAAATCAAAAGGACCGTATTTTTCCGCCGCCCCTTTTAGAGTACGGGCGGTAGCGAAGGTGTCGGCACCCGCCTTTTTTCCATCAGAAAGAAGAACGGCACGATCCACACCCAAAGGAAAAAGATCCTTCAGAAGCTTTTCAATTTTGGGTGGGCCCATGGTCAAGACCACCACTTCGCCCTCTTCCTTTTTCAGGCGAAGGGCCGCCTCCAGAGCCGAGAGGTCTGCGGGGTTCCATTCCAGTCCCACACCCTCCCGATCAAGACGGTATCTGCTGTCCACCGGCACCGCCACGGAGACGGGCACGGCTTTCATACACACCAGGATTTTTTTCATCATATCTTATAAAAGTGCCTCATAAAGATCCACAAGAATTTTGCCTTCGGGCAGGGCTTTTTCAAACATAAAATACGCCTGAGGGCTTGCGGTGAGCATCGCTTCACAGTCGGTACGGAGAAGATCTGCCCAGCGGCCCTGTGCCACACGGGTGGTGATCTCGGGCATATAGGAATATGCTACCACAGTACCGCAGGACTTGGCAAGCTTTTCCTTCAGGAACATTTCGCCCTTTTCGTATCCAGCAGCCTCCGCCATTTTTCTCACAGGCTCAAATTCGTGAAATACTCTTGCCAGGCGGTCATCGTCATGGCACGCACCCTTGATTCCGAGTGCTTTTTTCTTTTCGATCTTGCCTTCTTCGATGAGAGCCGCCACAAAAGAAGTTGCTGTCATCACATCATTTTTAATCTCACAGCCCCATTCGGGGTACTTCTGCTTCATAATTTCCGCATCGTAGCTGTCAAGGACCACAACGGGAAGACCGGCTTCGGAAATGGCCGCCGCGCATTTTTTCGCCTGATCGGACACCTCTTCTGTATAACCGATCAAGTCCGCAAGCATAAAGCCGGAGGAGGGCTCCTTTTCCAGAACCTTGGCAGAAACCCCTGCTTTTTTCAAAAGAGCCAGGAAATTCTTTGCCATTTTGGGAGCACGGTGGGCTGCCGCATCACCGATGTAAACAAGCACATCCTTACCGTCCTGTGCAAAATCGGGCTTTTCTTCTCCGAAAATATTGCCGGTGGAAAGAGCGTTTTCCACCAATACCATTACTTCCTCGGGTGCTACATCCTCTACCACGGCCTGTCCTCTTGCCTCACGAATGAAAAGAGGGGGCTGATAGCCGGTAACGCAGTCATTGGTACAAGCATCGCAAAGAAGACATTCGTACATAGCCTTTGCCATATCACGGTCAAATTCCTGTGTTCCTTTTTCTACCATACTGAGAAGAAGTCCCTTTGCACGGGGCGTATTCAATTCCTTACCGGTCTGATGCTGAACGGGGCACAGATGGCGGCACATCCAGCAAAAACGGCATTTTTCCGCATGATGAAGCGCATTTTGACTAATCATTTTCGTTTCCTCCTGTCATCTTACAGTCCCAATTTATAGGGGTTCATAATTCCGTTGGGGTCAAGCTTTGTTTTCAGAGCCTCCAGCACCTGCATAGCAGGGCCGTACTGCTCTCTGACCAGTCTTGAAAGCTTCAGACCGATGCCGTGGTGGTCATTGAGAACACCGCCGTTTTCCAAAGCGGCGCGGACGCCTGCATTCCAGATCTGATTATGAACGCGCAGTGCCTCCTCGGGGTCCTTGGGGGGATTGTCGATAATAAAGCGGGAATAGTTCATTGCACCCCAGTCATACCAGTGGGAGCTATGGGAAATAAAGCGAACACCGTATTCTTTAAATCCCTCTTCCACGGTCTTTTTCATCGCGCGGTAGATCTTTTCAATGTTATCGTGGGTAGCAACGGTATCCAATGTTCCGAACATCTGAGGAAGGTCCATAATGTGACCGGGATAGAAGAAGGTGATTCTGTTTTCGAACCACTTTTCACCGTAATCGGTGCCAAGATCCTCCGCGCCGTATTTTTTGGCGATCTCCAGAACGATCTCAAGCTCCGCATCTACGATCTTCTTGTAGCCTTCCAGCGTCAGGTTCAAAAAAGATCCCTTCTTTTCAAAGCCGATAACCTTTTTAATGATGGAAACGGTCTCCGCCTCGTCAAACAAACGAACGATGGAGGGCTTTACTGCCTGTACGATCTCACGGCAAGCCTCGTAACCGATGTGAATATCGGAGAAAAGGAAAGCGTGGTGGATTCTCACCTCGGGCTGCTTTACGATCTTGAATTTTGCCTTGGTCATCACGCCCAGCGTTCCCTCAGAGCCTACAAAAACAGGGATCAGATTGGGACCGGTAGAGTGCTTGGGCACGGGAAGGGTGTTAATGATATCGCCATTGGGAAGCACCACCTCAAGAGACAGGCACATATCGTCCATTTTACCGTATTTGGTGGAAAGAATACCGATACCGTTGTGTGCCAAAGCACCGCCCACGGTACAACAGGTCATACAGGAAGGAAGATGCATCACAGAATAACCTTTTTCATTGACCAGATCCTCCAAAACGGAGAAGATCATACCGGTCTCACAGGTTACATATCCTGCTTCCACATTGAGTTCCAAAAGCTTATCCATACGCTTTACATCCAGAAGGATACCGCCGGATACGGGCAGTGCGCCGCCCTGACTGCCGGAGCCGCCGCCCCAGGTAGTCACAGGGATCTTATAATAATTTGCAATCTTTAAAACCTTGGAAACTTCCTCTGCGCTGCCGGGACGAACCACGATATCGGGCATGGGGCCTTTTTCCCCTGCGTCCTGCCATTTGCGGCTCAACCAGAAATAGTCTACGGAATAAACAGCGCATTCTGCCTGAGAGGTAGAAACGTTCTCTACGCCTACCGCATCCTCAAGCTCGGATCGGATCATATGAAACATCAAAGATTTTTCCATTTTATGTACTCCTTTTCAGTGTTTTACTTAATATAGTCCATCACTTCCCCATAACCGCAGAAGGTCACACAGGGACAGCGACGCAAGAGGGAGGCAGGGACAAAGGCAGTCTCTTCATCGAAAAGCGCGTGCTTTAAGGGGCCCACCTGCCAGGGTCTGTTCAAAGCAATATATACCTTTTTAGAGGAAAGAATCTGCTTCATTCCCACGGTGATACACCACTGGGGCATTCCCTGCAAGTCTCCTCTGTTATAGCCGTATGCATTGATGGTCTTTGTTTCCCTTGAAATGGGAAGCACTCTCGTACCGAGCCGCGCAAACGCATCACAGGACATCTCCTCTTCCGGAGGCTCGTTAAAGGCAATGTGTCCGTTGATACCGAGACCGCCGAAGCACATATCCACACCGCCAAGAGAAGCGATCATACGGTCGTATTCCTCTTCCTTGCCGGGCTCGGGAAAATGCCGTTGACTTTCGGGCATCACAAGATCCTCGCGGACAAGGTCGTAAAATTCCGTTTTCATTCTGCGGTAAAAGCTCAAGGGATCCTCGGGCCCCACCGCCTCCGTTTCGGAAAGCATATATTCATCCATATTGAAAAAGTGAACATTTTTCAGAGAAACGCCGAGGCGGTTTACCATTTCTGCCAAAATGGGGTATTGATTGGTAGGACCAACGGGGACGATCATCACCGTTTTCTCCCCTTTTTCGTTATGAGAAATGATCTCCTCCAGCATCGTCAGAGCCATATCGAAATAAACATCGTATTCGGTATTGACCCGTTTCAAGCACATATTACATGGTTTTTCCATATCAAAGCTCCTTTTTATTTGATTCCAAAGGTTCGGATGGCAGCCTGTGCGGGACTGACAAGAGTCCCCTCCGCCTCCGATAAGGCTTTTGCATAAAAAATTTCTTCCAGTGCCTTTTCATAAGGGACTTCGCAAAGGTCCGATACGATCCGCGCACTGCGGTCCACCAGTTTTTTGTTACTCATGGCAAGACAGGTCATCCAGTTTCCGCAGATTCTGCCAAGTCTCGCCATCACCCCTGTGGAAAGGGTATTGAGCATCATTTTCACAGCAAGATGCTCCAAAAGATCCATTCCCGTTTCAGGGAGAGAAAGCCCTGCTTCCGAAAGGGTCATTTCACCCATATCCGAATAGCGTTTTCCATGCTCCAAAAAGCTTTCGGGTGCCTTTTCTTTATCCACCCAAAGGGCAAAGGACAAGGGAGCCTTTTCTCTTTGCGGATCCGCTTCGTTTCCGATCATAAATTTTTTCAGAGCACCTCTTCCGATGTCGGGGATCTTTTCGATCTGATTCTCCGTCAGCCCCAGATCCTCATATACCTTTTTCTCCCATTCAATGCAATTCGGCTCCCGAAGGAAGCATTTTCTCCAGGCCTCGTCCGTGGGACAGGTAGGATTTTTCACAAAGGCCCAGGAATCGGGGTCATTCGGCATATCCGATGAACGGAAGGGCGGCGTCATAAAGGTAGGAGCGCGCTCCGTGGTATCGGTCAGAACATCCAGAAGATATTCATCGGCAAACAAGGTGATCAAACCACCGGCCCGATAGACCTCTTCTTCCCTTTCGGAGCATTTCGCTATAAGAGAAACACATTTTTCTTCCAAAAGCTGCCCTGTCATTTCCACAAAGGCTTTTCCGTAAAAGGCATATCCGGGAAATTCTGCCTTCACACCCGCTTCCTTTAAAATATCAAACAGCGCACCCTCCAGTGCCACCGCAGCGGCAAACTGCTCAAAGGAGGAGGACTGCATACGGGTGGAGCCCGTCAGGGCCATAGATCCGCAGGGGAGAGTCAACACCTTACACCGCGGGTTCAGGTAGACCTCTCTTGCCCGCGCCATTTTTTCGATAATGGGCTTCGGGTCCGAGCAGATGAGCATATAAGCATCCGCACCGTCCTCCAGAGCCCCGGTACAGCTTCCGAGGATCGATGTGGTCTCGCCCGTTGCGGTCACGCCTACGATCAGATCCCCTTTTGTAAAATGCATCTCTTTTGCCTGTCGGTTTCCTAAAAGGGTGGAGTCCTCAAAGGATTCCACCGCGCGGATCACCGCGTAGTCACCGCCGGTCATAATGTTTTTTACGGCATCAAGCTTTTTCAAAAGGGCATCCTTTTCCTCGGGATAAAGCCTTGAAAGCTTTTCGATCCCGCCTCTCCAGGACTGCTCCAGTCTCATGGAAAGTCTTCCGGAGGAGCCACAGCCGGAAAAGACCACCTTCCCGCCGTTTTGGATGGTTTCCCGCACCTTTTCGGCAAAAAGGGCATATTCCCTTTCGGAAAGAGCCTTCTCGGCTCGCTTTGCCATCTCATGATCCACCTGAAACAGAAGGCGTACCCCCTCCTCCATAGACCTTTCGTAGGTCTGAGAAAGGTAACGGGTCAAGGGGTGAGGCTTTTCCGCAGACACATAGCCCATGCGGTACTCACCGTCATTTTTCAAAAAGGATTCCGCTTCAAGCTTTGCTTTTTCGCGAAGATGTTTCATATCCATCTTTTTTCTCCGTGTCCTTATTTTTCTTCCGCAGGCAAAAGAAACCCGCGATCGGTAAGAAATTCCTTTACCTCTTCATAAGAGGGAACACCGCCTCTTGCACCTACCTTGGTGCATTTGAGGGCAGAAACGGCGCTGGAGAAGATACAGCTTGTCTTCACATCCCAGCCCTTTGTAAGAGCAAAGGCAAAAGCACCGTGGAATACATCCCCCGAGCCGTTGGTATCCACCGCCTCAACGGGAAATGCGGGATAAGAGAGGATCTCTTTTCCGTCGTAGTAGATACCGCCCTTTTTCCCCTGGGTGATCACAAGAATCCTCGGTCGGTACATTTCCCAAAGCTTTTTTGCCGCCTCTTTGGCTGACCGGGAATCGGTATGCCCCATGGCAAATTCTTCCGAAGGGATCAGAACATCCGTTAAAGAAAGAAGCTTTTCCACGCCGGGGTATCTTCCGCCTGCATCGTAAAGCACAAGGGTATTTTTTTCTTTTGCAATTTTTGCACCTGCTACGGCAGCATCCAGATCGTTTCCGTCCACCATAAGGATCTCTGCTTTTGCAATGGCTTCTTTTTCTTTTTCATTCAGCACGGTGCCGGGTACGGTGCCACGATGGAACACACAGGTTCTGGTGGCACTTTTATCGGAAAGCCAGATAAAAGACTGAAAGCCGTCGGTATCGGGGACCGTTTTCATACATTCGGTATCCACACCGTATGTTTCAAAATCGCCTCGAAGGAACTCCCCCGCCCCGTCGTCACTGCAATTGCCGATGTAGGCCGCCGGAGCACCCAGCTTCGCCGCCGCCACAAGGCCCGTTCCGCAAGGACCGCCGCCGCAGCGGGTAATTTCCTCCGCCTTCTTCTTGGTATCCTCAGTGGGATAAGAATCCAGTCGGATCAAGGTGTCCATTACATTGGCACCGATTCCTACGATCTTTGCCATATCAGTCTACCTTGCCGTCAGCACCGGTGAGGCGGATCTTGGATATTGCAAGCTCCTTTACGGTCTGAATGGCTTTTTTCATAA
This sequence comes from Eubacteriales bacterium, assembly GCA_045602025.1. Lineage (GTDB taxonomy): Bacteria > Bacillota > Clostridia > Oscillospirales > SIG627 > RGIG5579. The sequence continues at coordinate 121,764 of JAZSAT010000038.1, forward strand.
ATACATCCACCGCAAGAGAACGCTTGGGATCGGCAAGAGCTTCGGCCGTTCCCTCTGCAAAAGCACAGCAAACATCCGTACCGATGTTCATTTTGCGAATACCTGCCTTGATCGCCGCTTTCACCTGTTCGTCGGGAATACCGGAGCCGCCGTGAAGCACAAGGGGAATTCCCGCAGCCTCGCGGATCTTCTTGACTCTTTCAATATCGAGCTTGGGCTCTTTTTTGTAATGACCGTGTGCATTGCCCACAAGAACCGCAAGACAGCAAACGCCGGTCTCTTCCACAAATTTCTTTGCTTCCTCGGGATCGGTAAATTCTCCCATGGTGTCATCGGCGGCAGAGCCTACATGACCGATCTCTCCCTCAACACCAACGCCCAGAATGCCGCACATTTCCACAGCACTCTTGGTCAAAGCCACATTTTCCTCAAAGGAGAAAGCCGAGCCGTCCTGCATAATGCCGGTATAGCCCCAGCGAAGTGCCTTATACACTTCCTCTTTTCCCGCTGCATGATCCAGATGAAGGCAAACGGGAACACTTGCCTTTCTTGCCGCAGCAATGGCGGCGGGGCTTACATAATAGCCTACCTCTTCATTGATCAGTCTGGGATACAGCTGCATGATAACAGGGGCACGAAGCTCCTCCGCTGCAGCGATCACGCCCATTACGGTCTCGGTGTTGTACACATTGAAAGCGGGAATGCAGTATTCTCCTTTTTCAGCCATTTCGATGATTTCCTGTAAGGTGATAAGCATAATATCTCTCCTTAATATACTTATTTATAGATGTTACTCGGGTCCCTTTTCCTTGATTATAGCAAAAAATATCCGTTCTACAATCCATAAAACAAAATTTGTTATTCCATTTTTCGGTTTTTTGTGTTACAATGAAATGGGTGATTTATTATGGATTTTCAAGCTTTGAACAAAATATTCGCTACAGATTTCAACATTGACGGTATTGCCTGTCCCTACAGAAGCTGGACCGCAGACACAAGGTACAATTATTTAGAGGTACCAAGGCATAAAAACGGGCTGATGCTGCTGACGGATTACCCCGTGGAATATCTCTTCCCCGACGGCAAAAAAAAGCAGAAGCACCCGGGAGATCTGATCCTCCTTCCAAAATCTGCTCATTATATGATTCGGTTTTTGGTACCGGAGGGTAAAACCACACATCCCGCTGTCATCAACTTCCGCCTTACCGACCCGGACGGCAAAGAGATCGATCTGGAGCCGAGGGTTCTTTCTCTTTGCAAGGACGACGGAAGACTGTCTCCTCTTTTTCAGGAGGCGATCCATCTGTTTCAGTCCGCATCCCCCGCAAGGCTGAAGGGAAAGGTCTATGAAATCCTCGATGAGATCTTTCCTCTTATCGATGAGGACGAGTGCTGCATTGATTACATCAACCGCCATTATACCAAAAAATTCAGCATCCCTCTCCTTGCGGATAAATGCGCCATGTGTGAGACATCTTACCGAAAACGCTTTAAAGAGATCACAGGCCTTTCCCCCGTTTCTTACATCAACGCTCTGAAGATCGAGAAGGCCTGTCAGATGCTCATCAGCGACGATATGCGTCTGCAGGACATCAGCGACTTTTTGGGCTTTTACAGCCTCCCCTATTTTTATAAGATCTTCAAAGAACAAAAGGGCATTACCCCCAATCAGTACTATCGGCTCGCCACCCAGAAAAACACAAAGGAATAAAGAAGAAAGCCACTACCGAAATTCGGTAGTGGCTTTTACTTTTTCAGTTTATCTTGCCTGATTCTCTCTTCTCTTTCTTTCGTAAAGAGTGGTGGTGATCAAACCGCCGCTGCTGACAAAGAGAAGTGCAAACCACAGATACAGATTTGCCTGATCGCCGGTCTGAGGAACGCCGGGATTCTGAGGATCTGCAGGATTCTGAGGATCTGCGGGATTCTGAGGAACATGGAAGGGATTGACCACTTCATTGGTAATGTAGGTGTTCTTTCCTTCTAAAACAGTTGCCTCGTTCTTCACATCGGCATTTTCATCCAGAACCTTTACCTGAAAGCTTACAGTCACTTCTTTTCCTTCTTCCACCAAAAGGGTCCAGAGAAGACAACCGTTTGCATAAACACCGCCGTTATCGGCAGAACCTTCTACATAGACCGTATTCTGAGGAACGGTATCCATGATCGTAATGTATGCCTCTTCCTTCGCGGTATTCTTGTAGCGAATGGTGTATACCAGAACATCGCCTGCTTCAACCTTTTTGCCGTCGATATTGATCTGAGGATCATTTTCCTTGAAGACCTTCTTTTCCACTTCGTCTTCTACGGTGTAATTGGTGACCCACTTGCTTTCGTAATCATTGGTGCCGTCGTTTGCGGTAGCCTTGTTACGAATGGTCTCTGCGCCGATGTTTTCGTTGACGCGCACCTTAAAGGAAACGGAAATTTCACCCCAAGCGGGAATATCCTTCAGATCCCAAAGAAGCTTGCCGCCGGAATATACACCGCCGTTATCGGCAGAGCCTTCCACATAGGTAGTGCCTTCGGGAATGGCATCGACGATCTTTACATCCGCATCGTTTCCTTCTGCGTTGATGAAGGTAAGCTTATACAGGATCTCGTCCTTTGCGTAAACCTTCTTGCCGTCAATGCTTACGGTAGGATCCTCTGCGAAAAATACTTCTTTCTCCAGCTTTTCTTCCACCGTGTGGTTTACGACCTCATTGGTTCGATAGGTGTTGACACCGTCCAGAACCACTGCGATGTTGGCAACGATCTCCTGGGTCTTTTCAACCTTCACGGTAAAGGAAACGGTTACGCTTTCGTCCTTTGCCACATTCAAGATCCAGCTTAAATGAGTACCGAGGTAGGTGCCGCCGTGAGAAGCGGAGCCGGGAACATAAGTGGTATATTCGGGAATGGTATCCATAATGTCTACCACAACATTTTCGCCGGTAAAGTTTCTGTAGGTGATAAAGTAGGTGATCTCTTCCCCTGCCTTCACCTTGGAGCCGTCGATATTGACCGTGGTATCCGCAGCCTTGTAAACTTCCTTCTCGGTCACTTCCTCAAAGGTAGCGTTGATAAAGTAGGTATCTACCGAAACCTGTGCATCGGAAGGAGTGGAAATACCCGTATCCACATCAGTAATGACTGCTTTCAGCTGTCCGTCGCCGATATCGTTAACACGAACGGTAAATCTGTGGATCTCTCTGTCGTAAACAATACCATCGATGGGATTTTCGGTATCTTCCGCTACCGCAAAGTAGTAAACGCCGGCAGTATCAAATTCCTGTTCGAAGAAGAAGGTATCGCTGATCTTCTGAGAGGTCAGTGTCACGCTCTTTGCGGGAAGAATCTGAGTTCCCTTGGTGATATCGAAATCACTTCCGGTCTGATAGAATCTGAAGTCAAATTTCTTGTCTTCGGTAATATCCCCTTCCAGGAGCTTGGTGCCGTTAAAGCGAGCCTTGGCCTTTTCTGCCTTGTAATTGTTCTCAAAGCGGATGCCGCCTGTGATCGGGTTGCCGTTCTGATCCTCTAAGGTAACGGAATCTACCTTCAGCTTTGCATTGTCATCCACAATACGGATCTTCACGGTAATGGGATGGTCTGCACCGATATAATCCACGCCCTTGGAGCCTACAGCAGGTCTTACTTCTTCCACAGTGTAGGTATAGGTGCCGGCTCTGGTAAAGGAAACGGGAGCAAAGCGGAAGGTGCCGTCTGCCTTGTTCTTCACGGTCTCAAGCTTGGTCTTGCCGCTGCCTGTTACCTCATACAGCTCGAAAGAGAATTCTTCATTTCTCGGAGATCTTCCGTGAAGGACCTTCGTACCGCTGAGCACATGCTCGGTTTCTTCTGCGCGATATTCATTCACAAATACAATGCCGCCTGTGGTATCGCTGTTATGACCGATCTTGTTGATGGAAACATTCTGAACCTTAAGGTTTTCGCCGTCTACACCAACCTCCACGATCACATGGTAGTGAATGGTGTCATAAGTCATACCTTTTGCGCCGAGAACGCTTTCCTTAACAGAGTAGTAATAAGTGCCTACCTTGTCGTAGGTAATTTCCGTAAAGGAGAAGTTTTTCCCGTTATTTCTGACGGTTTCCTTCGGAGTAGCAGAAGGATCGAGGGTGAAGGTGGCATCTGTCTCGAAAAGCTTGAATTCAAATTCACCGTCGCGAATATCTCTGCCGAAAAGGACCTTTTCACCGCGAATGGTGCGAGAGGTAGCATTCAATGCATAGGTATTACGGAATTCTGCGGTATCGGTATCCGCACCGTCGATCTGAACAGCGGAGGTAAGAACGCCGCCCGTTTCCGTCACGGTAACGGTAATATTGCGGGGAACCGCATCATACTGCATACCGGGAAGACCTTCGTTCTTCTCGGTCAGGGTATAGGTGTAAGTGCCTACGGTAAGCTCGTTCAAGCGGATGGTGGCCTCACCGGTTGCGTCGGTGGTAAAAGTCTTATTTGCGATCACCGTGCTGTCGCCGACGGGCTTTGTCACATTGACAAGCTCAAAGTGGAACATATTCAGGGGGAGATCAACGCCGGTCAGGTTTGTCAAATACTTTTTAATGTTGATGTCTGCGTGGGTTCTTTGTACATCATAGGTATTTACAAAGTTTTTGGTAACCGTGTTGCCGCTGACTGCGGTATTGCCCACATTTTCCACCGTGTATTCCAGGATGCCGTTGGCATCGGTATCGGTAATGCGAACCACAAAGAGACCTCTGGAGGAATCGTAGCTCATACCGTCGGTATTGCCGCTCTTTTCCGTTACCATAAAATAGTGTTCGCCGATTTCTAAGGGAGAAGTGAGAACATCCATCAGTTTAAAGGTGTATGTTCCGTTGTTCTTTGCCTTCTGTTCGGCAAGGACGGTGTAAGAACCGACACTTCCGTTTGCCCCGGGGATATACTCGCTGAGAACAAAGGTAAAGTCTTCGTCTGCGGTATAGGTGCCGTTGATATCGTTTACCGTCTTGGTACCGGTAATGGTAACATTGGGCTTAATGGGAGTATTTTTGTAAATGTTGACAAAGTGAGCATCGTGGTCACCGTCGGGTGCGATGGTACCGCTGATGCGACCTGCAGGATCGTTGGTATATCCTTCAACATTTGAGGTTTCCGTTACGGTGTAAGAGGTGCCTGCGGGAAGATCCATCACCGTAATGGATTCGGTATCCTTCAAAACCACTTCAAAGCTGCCGTCATCAAGAACGGTAACCTTATCTCCCGCAAAGAGAGATGCATTGGTCTTATCTACCTTATATTCCTTACCTTTCAGTTCTATGGGAAGCTGTACCTTAAAGGTAAATGCTTTATCTGCCATTGCAGAAGGAATGGTATCGAAATCATGGTCAACATCCTTAACAACAGTCAGATCGCCGTATTTATAAGGAGCATTTCTCACGATGGCGGAAACAAACTGAGGAGTGCCGTTTAAAACCTCCGCTACCGTGGGTACGGTCACGCGGTCAGTCTTACTTTCAATATAGTAAGGTGCATCTGTGGGAACCTCTTCGCCAATGAGGCATTCGGTTCCTTCGGGAATGCCGTCGATGTATACGGTCTCGCCCGCCTTGACGCCTACGGAAAGAACATTGCCCACATAAGTAAAGGGAACATCATTGCCGTTTTCATCTACAACTCCGGGATTTGCGCCGGGAGAAAGCATGGTAACGGTCAGGGTGTAAATATCATCCGGATCGCCGATGGCTTCGGTAACGCGCTTAGTCAGAGCGATACCGGTATCGATCTTCACGGTAATCTTACCGTTGTTACCAAGCCATACGACCACATCGTTTCCGTTGTGCACGGTGGCGGTATCGTGAGTATATTCGGGAACGAAGCTATGCTCTGCAGTGCCGGTCACATTGCTTGCGCCCTTAGATACCAGCATGTTGTGAAGTCGGCTGGTGCGGAGAGATTCCATACCCAAAACCGCATAAATTTCAGCCTGGGGATTTAATGCCTTATATGCATTTACAGTGCTTTCTACCTGGGAAAGTTCTACCGCCTTGCCGCCGTTTAAATAAACTTCCTTATCGGCATCGTAGAAGGCGATGGATTCCTTCATGTATTTCCAGTCGTTATATACCAGATAGGTTACTTCCTCTGCTGCGGTAGGAGCATCGGTGCCGGAGGGCGTGGGATGGAAATAGGTCACATAGGTATAAACCTTGTCGCTATCCTTTGCTGCCTTGTATGCATCATAAGTCATCCAGGTAAGGTCGTACTTACTTTCATTCCAGACAATTCCGTATTCGTCATTTTCAGGGATGGTAACTTCATTTCCGCTTGCCTTGTCGGTGATCTTTGTAAAGATACCCTGATTGGACTGATGATAGTAGTATCTGTTTTCCTTGGAGGGCTTAAAGCCTGCATGCGCATCACCCTTGACTATGGTCTGTCCTTCAGGAGGATTCATCACACCAAAGCGGTTGGAATAGAAGGAAACCGTTCCGTTTTCGCTGGGATAGCCCTGGATCTTAGAAACATCGATCTCGCCGTTTGGAAGAAGGATCTCGGAGGAGATGCCTACGGTGTAGAACACGCGAAGGGGCTCCTGGAGGATCTCGGTAATGGTGGCAGAGGTTTCTTCTCCGATGGTCTCGGAAACTACCTGCTCCAAAATGATCGGGAGGATCTCACGGTCAATTTCCACCTGAAGCTTCTGAGTACCGTCAATCTCTTTCGTTACGGAGATCTTAATATCGCTGGCAGTATTCCAATTTTCACCAGTGGTGGGGTTCGTGCCGCTTCTTTCGTCTACGGAATAAGTGCCGTCAGCATTTTTGATCACGCTGTAAGAAGAACCAAACAGAGAAATGGTCTGGATCTCCTTTACTTCCATGTACTGACCGATAAAGTCCACATAGATCAAAGGATAATTGATCTCGCCCGTGCCGCCGGAGACGGTGGTGCTATTGGAAATGGGGTTAAATACACCGGAGGAGAGCTCTTCGTAGATCTGCTGGAAGGTGTCCTCCAGATCAGCGCTGGATACATCAAAGTAGGTATCGGCATAGTTGATGTTTGCCCCGATCTTGGCATCGGTGATCAAGCCGTTCTGCTTGGGATAATTGTGATCGAAGGTCCAGCCGCTGTAGCTTACATCCTGTCCTGTTTTCCAGGTCTGAAAAGACTCGTAAGCTCTTCTCACATCGTTGTTTGAATTTCTGGCATTAAAGCCGTTTGTGCTGTCTGCGGGGTTCATGAGAAGTCTTGCCACAACATTGGTGGAAACATCCACGCCAACGGTGTATACGGTAGCATCCTTCTTATAATTTTCTTCGATCTTGGTCTTGGTATAAGCTGCGTTTAAAAGGGTGCTCAGATAAAGATTTCTGCCGCTCGCACCGGTTCCGTCCTTGCCGCTGTGAGATTGGATCTCATAAAAGCCTTCCTGGCTTGCACGGTTTGCCTGGCCGTCGGTCAAAACGATGGCAATGGGAACACGGCCGTCAACGCCGGTAGCATTTGCTAAGATGTTAAAACCTCTGTCAATACCGGACTGCAGGTTCGTGCCCATGGTATAGCCGCTATCCTTACCAAGAACAGTTCTGTTGTTGTCGTAAGCGGTTACAACACCTGCATCGGAAGAACCGTTGTTATAATAATCGGTAACCACAAGGTCGATGCCGTTTGTGTATTTTGCCAAAGGAAGAACGGTTTCGCTGTCTCTGTTATAGGTAACGATGGCAATGCGCACATCGTGAAGCATCGCAAGGTCATCAAGCAGTCCGTTTGCCGCAGCAATGGTACGCTCAAGACGGGTCACGCCGCCATCGTCCTCATCGTCCATAGAAGTAGAGGTGTCCAAAACCAGAACCACATCCATCGGGCCGGTAGAGGTGATGGTTTCTTTTGTGGTCATGGTAGAGCCGAGGGCGGAAAAAACGATCTGGAAAGCCTCGTCCTCCTCCAGAGCTACCCGGAAGGAGTCGCCGTTTCCGAGATTTGCAGTGTCACCGTTTTTAAAAACGGATTTATCCACCCACATGCGGCCTGCATAGCGGTTGCCGTCCGTATCGGTTCCCATCATGTGTTCCCAGCTGTCTGCCGTACCGGGATCGGTAACGGTTCCCGTAATGTGGGCTCTGGAAAGGGAAGATGCCGCAAATACGCTCAGCGGCAAATAAGAAAGGAGCATTACCAGTGCCAGGAACATGCTCAGCATTCTTTGGGAAAATCTTTTCTTTGTCATTTTGTTATCCTCCTTGGGAATTCTCTTTTTTATAATATAATGGTGAATTTTTCTCGCTATTCGTTTTGCCACTGTCGGTCCTCTTTTTTGTTTTCGGGGCAGCTGCAGATCCCGAGCATCTCCTCGCAGTGCTGATAAAAGGAGCATTCTTCGCAAGTGCTGTTTTCATCTCTTTCACCGCCGAAGTGCCTACAGGGCATCTGAATTGCCGTAACAAACGGGACGCCTTCTTCTGTATATTGAGGCTCCCTGATAAAATCCGGGTAGATTTCAATGGGCTCGGCAAATCTGCTGTTCCGATCGGATTCTTCGTAGAATCCGTACCGTATTTCAAATCGCTTTCCATATATTTCTATGATCTTAAAAAGATCGCCTTCCTTCGGTGAAGAGATGCTCTTCTCTCCGCCTGAGGAAAATAATTTCGTTAACATTTTTTCTCCTTTCAGCATAAAGCAAAAAGAAAATCTGCCATACGCTATCGAGCTGATAACAGTATAGCAGACCTTCATTTTCTTGGGTATTACCTAAAAAGGGAAAAAAAGTACAAACTTTTCAAGAGAAAATTTTCCTTCACATAACTTTTTCGCCGCTTTCGGATACACCGATTTTTTAAAAATATAACTTTTTTGACGGATTTTGGTTATATGCCGTTTAAAGGATCGCCGCAAAATCCTCGCGCTCCAGACCGCTCCTTTGCTTGATGGTTCGAATGGCCTGCTTCACCCCGGAAACAGACATATTCATTCTCCGTCCGATCTCCGCATCGCTCAGTTTAAAAGCGGCAAGGCGGGCAATGGCACGGTTCTGCTCGGAGAGATTGGCAATGATCTGCCGGCCCGTGATCTTACTGCCAAGCTTGTACCAGTTTGCCACATAAATTTTAAACAGTCGGTTCACCTCAGCCCAGGCCGCCTCATCCACAAGACGCAGTCTTCTTTCGATCAAAGGTCCGATAATACGGCAATACTCTGCAAGAAGACCGTAAAAACGGTCGGGCAAGGCAAGTGCAATTGCCTTATCAATATGGCTCATCGCCTTTTCTTCGTTTTTGCTGTAGTGATAGGTAACGGCGCAGGTCAGGCGCAGATAGATCTCCGCGATCACCGTTTCATCTGCCATAGCCTGAGAGATCATAGGCTCAATGGTGGCAGGCAAAAGTCCCATCAGTGCAAGACCTGTAATGCCCTCCAGCTCTATGGTCTTGGATGCGATTCCATGGCCCGCGGCATAAAGATACTTGGCATAATACACCTTGGCAGCCGGAAGAGAATCCTTGTGCAAAAGCTCAAAGCAGCCTGTTTTAAACCAATCGGGGAACTCCTTTACATCGTAAAGCATACTGTCTACGGCGCAGATACAAAGAGTCAGAATCTCCCGGTCCTTATCATCCTTCGCTTTCGCCTCGGAAATATGGATCTTAGCCTTGCGCCACATTTCAAGATCTCCCCGCCAGATAGCACACTGAGCCAAAAGCATCCCTGCGGAAAGCACCGCATAAAAGCCCGAATGCTTTTCCAAAAGATAATTTGCACTTTCATATACCGCATCGATCTCCCCTTGGGAATAAGCGATCTCCGCAGCGAAAAGGGTCTGAGCCTCGTGGTTGCCCGCAAGGTCAACGATGGCCTGTTCCCCGCAGCCCGGCGTGTGGTAAAGGCTTGTCATATGCAAAAAGGGTGTCTTTCTCGGCATGGGCATATCCAGATAGCTTTGCTGAAGCTGGGAAGCTCGTCCCATTTTTGTTCTGCCGTCGATCGGGCGCACCGTATCCCGCGGGATCATCCAGTCGCGGCCCATACGCACCACCCCGGGGATCCTCCCCTCTGCACAAAGCTTCTGCACTCGCCTTACGGAAATATCCCATTTCTCCGCTGCCTCTTTGATTTGAATATACTCTTTTGTATCCATTTTTCCCCTCTTTTGCCTTCGGCCTTTCTCTACGCAATGTTCGTCAGACGACAAATGCATTATTCGCCAAGCGTCCGTTATATCATTCGTCAAACGACTATTGTTTTATTCGTCAAGCGTCTTTTATACCTTCCATTATACTCCTTTTTTGAAAAGATGCAAGTACTTTTTTGGGAAAATATAAACACAAAATAAAAAAGCCGCACTCTGGCGGCTTTTTTACGTAAAGAGTGGTAAAGGGGTAACATCATTGGGCGTCAGCCCACATCGTTTTGTGTCCGCAAGCGGAATGATGTTTTCGCCAAGCGAAAAATGATGTTGACCGCAAGCGGTCAAACGATGTTGTGTCCTGCGGACACAAACACAAAAATGCAAACCACTAAAAACCTTGATTTTAATGAAATCGTTCGCTTTGCTCACGATGAAATCCGTGTTCCACGGATGAAATCTGCTTCGCAGATGAAATTAAATCCACCCATCCGGCGGCGAGCCGGATTTCATCTCCGCAGGAGATTTCATCATCAAAGATGATTTCGCCCACCTGCAAGGGTGGATTTAGTTGAAAAAAGGACTTCACTTTTCGTGAAGTCCTTTTTTCTGGGCCCGACACTCAAAATGGAACCGGTCGAAAAACCTGATTTTCTATCAAATTGTAGTTTTTTAATTAATTCATTGCAAGGAAACACATTCCTTTGGCTCAAAAACCTTAAAAGCTGCTTCAGTCATCACAAAAATTTGATGTTTGTCCCGCAATTTTCCGTTTTTAGCAGATCCCCAAATTCCTTCGTCAAGTCCTGTAATGGTACCGGGCTTGCCTTTGATAATAACAATGGTAATGGTATCCGCCACTAAAAGCGGTTTCACAAGAGGCGCTTTTACAACACTTGGACGGCTATGCCCTCCGGCTATGTAAAATTGGGTCCAATAGACAGTGTTATCCTCGCCGCAATCAATTCTCGTAGACTTAGTGGCTTTTTTCTTTGTTACATACAAAACAAATTTCTGCCCGTTCCACACAAAACTACTTTTTTGCACACTATCCGTTTCCTCAACAGTTTTCCCAAAAGCACGACTGTAATGATAGAGAGACAGTTCACTCTCCGAAGAGCACTCCATCATATCCCCTACATCACATCTCAGGGAAGTACAAATTTTGGCAATAGTATCTGTTGTTACGGTTTCATTCTTTGCAAGTTTTGCAATAACACGAGAACTGAGACCTGTCAAATCAATCAAATCCGATTTTGAAAGCCCCTTTTCGGCTAATAATTTCCAGAGCTTAGAATAGTTGATATACACGAAAACACCTCCTCGCTATTATTATTTTATCCGAAATCGCACTAAATGTCAAGAATCATTTACTTTAGTAAATAATTATTTTCAAAAATAAGCCGTGATTTTCACGGCTTATTTTTATTGATCTTATTTTCGATTGTAATGCAAGAGGACGTGAGCATTCTGCGGATTCTACCACAGAGGTTGCGGTATCTCTTGAACGTTGTTTCATCAATAGCGGAAGAAGACAAAAGAAGCTTTAACCAAGATTCCGTTTCCATGCATTCTTTGCGGGCGATCTCAAATTTAGAAAGCATATCCGGAAAGCTTTGAGGATATTGGGCTTCGGAAATGTTTGCAAAAACACTGGAAGAAGATTTCTTCAACTGAAAAAGTGTATTGGAATTCCCTCTTCTGTCATTGAGAGACTTACACAATTCCTCAATACCTGTTGCAAGCTCTTCTGAGTATTTCAAAAGATAGTTTACGCTCATCATTTGATCCTTTCGTTCCCAATCAAGGCGAAGCCTTGCATGGAATCAACACGCAGTGTTGGATGGAATCCGCCGTAGGTGGTATGGAATCAATCCGAAGGCAAATGCACGCTGACGCGTGATGCCATACAGTCGCAAAGCGACTGATTCCATACACCCTTGCGGGTGATGCCATGCCAATCCTTCGGATTGGATAAAAATAAGACAGTCAATCGACTGTCTTATTTTTTGTCTTTATTGTACTTTTATGCAAACAGCTGAAACCCAGGGATTTTCAATGTTTCCCGGTCATCTTTTCTCGCAATCAGTAGTATAGCATGAAAATAAATAATTTTCATGTATTGCCGTCACTTAATAATTTCCATGTCATTTTTGTTGCCACAGAGAAATAGCACTATTTCCTTTAGTTCTTCGCTAAAACTCTCAATATCAGCAAATGTAATCACACCGTCATTAATAAGCGCCGCCAAGTCAAAGGCAACCGACTGCTTTCGCATCTGCATCATAACGCCCCTGTTTCTCTTATCTCTGTTGATACGTTTTTCCAGGCTCCAAAACTTCTCCGACGGATTCCCTTCCCCCGTCAGGATCTCTATGTATTCCCGGTTCAACCGAGCCATATATGATTCCTGCCATGATGCAATTTTATTTCGAAACAGTTTCCAATCCTGTTTGGTAATATCCATATCAGTTCTCTTCCTTGTTTTCACTGTTAAGTCCGCCGAAATTCCTTCAGCATTTCTCTTCTGGCCATAGACAGTTGCTTAAGCTGTGGCTTTACTTCCAGTCGAATCTTCACCTGTTTACACAGGTCAGCAATATAGCATTCGATCTCTTTGTCGCAAATCTCTATCACAGCAGGTTTGCCGCGTTTTTCGATTAATTCCATCAGTTCGTCCACCAGGTCCTCGTGCGGCGCATCAGAAGGCGGAAGCATTGTTGCGCATAATATACAGCCGGACTGATTTTCTACCGCCATAAGCAGCCTTGGGACAATGTCAACGCCTTCATCCTTCACAACCGTTGGGAGATACGACCAATCCAAAGAAATCGTGCCCTTTGACGGAAGCTTTCGGAGGTTGTTTAACCATTCATTATCCTGCATGGTTATGACTGTGTGTTTTGCTACGAGTGGTTTTTGTAACTTAGATGGATAAGAATAGAACGTATCATCACTTGGGCTATAGGTACGAGTCATCACCTCACGATTAGCAAAATCAACCACTATTTTCCCTTCCGCAATCAAATGTACCATCACCCAAAGATTTCCCAGATCATCCAAAAGCATATCCAGTTCATCCTCAGGAATCTCCTGCGGTGCAAAACCCACCTGGTATTTTTCAAAATAAGGCCAGCCACCCCGGCCTCTGCACTTAAGCCCCAATTCTTTGATGACTGCATAATTCTTCTTGCTGACATCCTCACGGTCACCAAGCAAGAATATTACTGC